>JAFNAV010000088.1 GCA_017860345.1 Bacteroidota bacterium
AATTTTGCTTTCATAGGAAAATATTGATAAGATTGAATAAAATATTGAATTGAATGTGAGAAAAAATCGGTTGAATGATTTTTATCTCTTACTACAAATATTATACCTTTATACACATTAAGACGTGAATAATATAAAAAATGTTGCATAAAAAATGAGGAAACATAAAAAATGTTTCCTCATTTCTTTTTTTTCATTAGTCGGGATGACAAGACTCGAACCTGCGACCTCTACGTCCCGAACGTAGCGCGCTACCAACTGCGCCACATCCCGAGCTTTTTGCGGGTGCAAATTTACTTATTTTTTCGTAAAAACATTGAAGTGTATCATGTTTTTTTCTTTTAATGAAAACTGAAAATTTTGAAAATGTAACTGAATTTTAAAAAATAATTAGCATTTATGTCATATTTATTAGTCATAAGTGAAAAATTGAAAAGAATAAGTGGCAAAAGTAGTATCTTTGCGCAAAAAAAATAAATTGATGTTTTCAACCGCAATTCAGGACTTTGTAGAGCAAAAGCACTATCCGGTTTTTAACCCTCAGGCCGTTTTCTTTGATATGGATGGCGTTCTTTTTGATTCCATGAAATTTCATGCTCGGGCTTGGGTGCAGGCGCTGAGCGACGTAGGGATACCTTTTACCGAATACGAAGCTTACATGAATGAAGGCCGTACCGGTCACTCAACCATCGATGGAGCATACAACAGTCTATATCAGCGCGATGCCACTGAGCAGGAAAAACAGAATATTTACCGGCTTAAAACATCTTATTTTGAAACTTATGGACCTTCGCCGGTAATGCCTTATGCGCACGAGCTTCTCAGCCTGATAAAAAGTCAGGGATTGCAGATTTTTGTAGTAACAGGTTCCGGACAGGCAAGTTTGATTGATAATTTACAGCTGCATTTCCCGGAAATTTTCCAGAAAGAAAAAATGGTTACAGCCTTTGATGTAAAGCATGGAAAACCGCATCCTGAGCCTTATCTTATGGCTTTAGCTAAAGCTGGCTTAAATCCCTGGGAAGCTTTGGTGGTTGAAAATGCTCCGTTAGGGGTGGAATCCGCAGTAGGCGCAGGAATTTTTACCGTGGGAGTTAATACCGGCCCTTTGCCCGACGAGGTATTGAGCAGGCCTGGTGCATCGGTAGTGTTGGAAAGTATGAAAGACTTGTACTACAAATGGACTGATTTTTCGTCTTTGTGGCTTAATAAATAATATCGTTAATTGGTAAATTTGTGATTTTTATGTTGAAGAAATTTTCAGGGGCATTATTGTTTGTTCTTTTAGTAAACAAGGCTTTTGCAGGTGATGTGGATGTGGAGTATAAGCCACAGATTGAGGGTACTATCCGGGCAAAATATGAATACAACGAAAGTTTATCTGAACATCGGTTTCAGGTGCGCAATGCACGTTTTAGTATCAATGGCAGGTTTAGCCCCATTGTGTCGTACAAAGCCGAGATAGACCTCTCGGACGAGGGCGAAACCAAAATGCTGGATGCTTACCTGCGTTTGCAGCCGGTTAAATGGTTCAATTTTACCATCGGGCAGCAAAAGGTGCCTTTTAGTACCGATAATTTACGCTCGCCGCATCAGTTGTATTTTGCCAATAGGTCTTTTATTGGCAAGCAACTTACCGGACTGAGAGATGTAGGAGCCACCTTTGCTTTTAGCAGCCGAAAATCTGTAGCGCTCGATTTTATGGCCGGAATTTATAATGGTACAGGGCTTTACAACCAAAAAACATGGCGTAAGGGCAATGAACTTAGCTATGTGTTGCGCGCGGTAGTTAGTCCGGTAAAGAGTCTGAATTTTACTGCCAATTTCAACTCTATAGCTCCATACGAGCAGAGAATGAATATGTTCAATGTAGGAGGTTTTGCTGATGTTGCCGGTTTGCATATTGAAAGTGAGTTTTTTTATAAAGCATACTCCAACGGGGTGTTTGATGCCACCAAAGGATTTTTTTGTTTTGCTGCCTACGACATTAAAACACCCAAACTGGGGCATATCAACAAAATAACACCTTTGGTAAGATATGACATGATGACCAATAACAATAAAGGTAAAGCGCTGACCGACGGAACTTTTGCCATAGATGATGTACAACGATCGCGTATTACCGGTGGACTCACCCTGAGTTTGGATAAACCGTTTCTGAACGATATCCGTATCAACTATGAGCATTATTTCTTTGCCGATGGAGTAGTTAATGATCAGAATAAATTGGTGCTTGAATATGTTGTTCGTTTCTGATAAAATGATTTACTTTGTAACTTGAATTTTAAACCAATAACACTAAACGATGCAGATTTTTAAATATCCGGAAAAAGAAGAGTGGTCAAAAATACTGGCCCGCCCCGTTTTTGAAAGCGAAAGCCTGTTTGATACTGTTCGTCAGGTTCTGGATGATGTGCGCTTACGTGGCGACGCTGCGGTCAGGGAATATACGCTGAAATTCGACAAAGTTGATGTGTCGGATTTTGAAGTGTCGAAAGAAGAAATTGAGAAAGCCGCACAGCATGTTTCGTTGCAGTTGAAGCAGGCTATAGAAATGGCTCGCCGGAATATCTGGAAATTTCACTCAGAACAACAGCACGAACAAAAAGAAATTCAAACATCGCCCGGAGTTTACTGTTGGCAAAAAGCTCTGCCTATCGAAAAAGTGGGTCTTTATATCCCCGGAGGCACAGCGCCTTTGTTTTCTACAGTGCTTATGCTGGGTGTGCCGGCCGGGATAGCCGAGTGTAAAGAGATAATTCTTTGTACACCGCCTGATAAAACAGGTAAAATACATCCCGCCGTGCTGTATGCTGCCAAGGTGGCAGGTGTACACAGGGTATTTAAAATAGGTGGTACACAGGCTATTGCAGCTATGGCTTATGGAACTCAATCTGTACCTAAAGTTTATAAGATATTTGGTCCGGGCAACCAATATGTAACAGCTGCCAAGCAATTGGTATCGCTCAAAGATGTGGCTATTGATATGCCGGCGGGTCCGTCGGAAGTAGAAGTGCTGGCCGACCATACCTCTAATCCGGCTTTTGTGGCAGCTGATTTGCTGTCGCAAGCCGAACATGGTGTTGATAGTCAGGCTGTTTTGGTTACTGTAGATGAAGCGCTGGTCGAAAAAGTTTTGGAACAAATTGATATTCAACTGGAACAATTGCCCCGCAAGGAACTGGCTTCCAAAGCGCTCGAAAACAGCAAAATTATTGTGCTGAAAACACTTGAACAAGCTGTTGAGCTTACCAATGAGTATGCCCCCGAACACTTGATTATTGCTACCCATTATTATTTGGGTGTGGCAGAGAATATTACCAATGCCGGCTCAGTCTTTCTAGGAAATTACACGCCCGAAAGTGCCGGAGATTATGCTTCGGGAACTAACCATACTTTGCCTACAAACGGTTATGCCAAGGCATATAACGGGGTTAATCTGGATAGTTTTGTACGAAAAGTTACATTCCAGCACATCTCTAAAGAGGGATTAACCAATTTGAGCAATGCCATAATATTGATGGCCGAAAACGAAGAGCTTCAGGCACACAGTAATGCGGTGAAATTAAGGCTCGACGAGGAAGATGAAGACTTTGAGCGCGAAATAAATTACAGAAGATAGCTTGTTGCTTTTTTGCCAATAAGTGTCGATATATTTTAACCATGAAAAATAACTTTAAAACAATTTTTATTAAAAATGAGAATCGAAGAATTACTCAGAGAAAACATCAAAAATCTGCAACCTTATTCCTGTGCAAGAGATGAATTTAAAGGTGAAGCTTCAGTTTATCTGGATGCCAACGAAAACCCTTACAATGCACCTTTTAACCGTTATCCTGACCCATTACAGATAGATGTAAAAAAACGTCTCGCCAAGCTGAAAAATGTTCCTGTAGAAAATATCTTTCTGGGGAATGGAAGTGACGAGCCTATTGATTTGTTGTACCGCGCGTTCTGCGAACCTAAAGAAGATAATGTAGTGGCCATAGAGCCAACTTATGGTATGTACAAAGTATGCGCTTCGGTAAACGACGTTGATTATCGCAAAGTGCTGCTCAATAGTGATTATGATATAGAAGCTTACAGGCTTTTGGATGCTTGTAACGCCCGCACAAAAATTATATGGCTTTGCTCGCCAAATAATCCTACAGGCAATAATCTGAATGTGGAAGAAGTACTTAAAACCCTTAAATGGTTCAGAGGCATTGTGGTGGTGGACGAGGCTTATATCGATTTCTCGTCCAACAAAAGCTATTCTTCGTATTTGAAGATTTTCCCTAATCTTGTGATTCTCCAGACTTTATCCAAGGCGTGGGGAAGTGCAGCAATCAGATTGGGCATGGCTTATGCTTCGGAGGAAATAATTCAGGTACTTAATAAGATTAAATACCCTTATAATATCAATGTTCTCACGCAAAAGCAAGCCATAAGTATTTTGACTAAGCCTGCACGAACTCAAAAATGGGTGGCTGGTTTATTGGCCGAACGTTCCAGAGTTATAGAACAGTTAAAGCAAATTCAGGTTGTGAAACAGGTTTACAGAACCGATGCTAACTTTGTGTTGGTTAAAGTAGATGATGCCAACTATATTTATAAAGATCTTGTAGGAAAAGGAATAATTGTAAGAAACAGGCATAATGTGACGCTTTGTAACGACTGCTTGAGGATAACAATTGGAACGCCCGAGGAAAACGGGATATTGATTTCGGAGCTGAAAAAATACTGATATTTATCAACTTTACATAAAAAATGGCGAAATAATCTGCTGATTGTTTCGCCATTTTTTATAAATCATTGCGATGCCGGTGGTAAAAACTGCTAAAGGAAAAGAAGTGGTTCATTAAATCCTCATTCCACGTAGCAGTTCCCCTATATCCATTCGTTTTTTGCCGGGTGCCTGTACCGATTTCAGGTGAATATAGCCATCGGATAAAGCAATTTTAGCCATCTTTTTCCCATCGGTAATCAAAGTTCCATGAGGATGATTGTGAGTGGCATACTCTTTTGCTGTGTCAAAAACCTTCAGAGACAACGGTTCACTCTGTTCCGCCAACCGGACTAAAGTCCAGGCTGTAGGGTAAGGCGAGAGTCCTCGTACAAAGTTATATACTTCATCCACGCTTTTTCCGCAATTAATCTCGCAAGTTTCCTTGAATATTTTAGGAGCGCTTTTAAGTTTGGTTGCATCAGCTATAAACCGGCACTGATCTACAGCATCTGTTTTACCATCTATCAGCATATCAATAGTTTCCTTTACCATTCCGGCTCCGGTTATCATCAGTTTATCGTGTACGCTGCCGGCATTGTCGGTTTCGTCGATGGCTATTTTTTTCTGTAAAATGATTTTACCGGTGTCAATTTCGTGCGTCAGGAAAAAGGTGGTAGCTCCTGTCTCTTTTTCGCCATTAATAATTGCCCAGTTGATAGGCGCTGCTCCACGGTATTGGGGCAGGAGCGAGGCGTGAAGGTTAAATGTTCCATATCGGGGCATATTCCAAACCACTTCAGGCAACATTCTGAAAGCTACTACTACCTGTACATCGGCCTGCCATGCTCTGAGTTGTTCCAAAAAAGATTCTTCTTTCAGTTTTTCAGGTTGCAATAAGGGCAGGTTGTGCTCTAAGGCATATTGTTTTACAGCCGAATACTGAATTTTATGTCCGCGTCCGGCTGGTTTGTCGGGCATAGTAATTACCCCTACCACATGATAGTTATTTTCAACAAGTATTTTTAAACTTTCCACCGCAAATTCCGGCGTTCCCATAAATACGATTCTCATAATCTTTCTTTTGCTTTCTTTTATATTAGGATGTCGGTATTCCTCTGATTATCAATTCCGTTTGTCCATTCCCCACATCAGTTTTTTCTTCAGCGTGTCAAAAAAAGTCTGGTTTTGTTGTTTCACAATTTTCACAACAAAGTCGGCTTTAGTAATCCTCAGTTTGGTCGTTTGGTCGAGAATAAGCGTGCGTCCGTCCAGCGAAATCTGATAACAATGACTGCGCGATCTAACTTCCAGGTCGATAACCCAGTTGTCGGGAACCACCAGCGGTCGCACATTCAGACTATGCGAAGCAACCGGCGAAAGCAGAAAATTCTGAGCCTGAGGTACCACCAATGGCCCACCTACACTCATTGAGTAAGCCGTAGAACCGGTAGGCGTCGAAACCAGCAGTCCATCGGCCTGATAAGTATGGATTGCTTCACCATTCAAATGAGTGTTGATACTTATCATCGACGAACTGTCCTGTTTTAATACCGACACTTCATTCAGCGCAAAGGGATAATCGAATTTGGTTCCGTCCGAAGTTTCCACAGCAAGCAATGTCCTTTCTTCGAGATAATAATTGTTGTCGAGCAGAGCTTCTATGGCCGGCAGCATATTCTCTACAGGCACATCGGCCAGAAAACCAAGCCGGCCGGTATTAATGCCAACTATAGGAATGGCCTTGCTGCCAATATGCGCTGCGGTACTTAAAAAAGTACCATCGCCCCCAATGCTAATGGCGAAATCGGCCATAAACTCATCGTTATCAATGATTTCGGCCTGAGGTAAAACTCCCTGACTTACCGCATAATCATATAAATCGCGATGTAGCAGCATGTCAACGCGCTTCTGTTTGAAAAAATCGGAGAAAAGCCTTATATGAGCCAGTATATCACCCCGGTGA
>JAFNAV010000063.1 GCA_017860345.1 Bacteroidota bacterium
TTTACAGTGAAAAATTATTCATGATGATAAGGTTCGCCTTTAATAATAGTGAAAGCCCGGTAAAGTTGCTCTACAAATATAAGGCGTATCATCTGGTGCGAAAACGTCATTGCCGACAACGAAAGCATGCCGTTTGCTCTGGCATATATACGTTGCGAAAAACCATACGGACCACCCACAACAAAAATCATGCGCTTAGACGAGCTAAGCATTTTTTTTGATATAAATTCCGAAAATTTAACCGACGTGTATTGCTTTCCTTTATCATCAAGTAATATTACATCATCTCCGGCGTCAATATTTTTCAGTATCAAGTCGGCTTCCTTTTCTTTTTGTTCGCTTTCCGACAAATTTTTCGTATTTTTTAGCTCCGGTATCACTGTCATTTCTACCTGAATATAGTGCTTCAGCCTTTTTAAATATTCATCCTGAAGGCTTATTAGGTTACTGTCAATGGTTTTTCCTACCACTAATAATATAACTTTCATTCGTTTTTAAATCTTTGTTTGCTTAGTTTGGTGCGTTATTTGCTGCTAAAATAAAATAAAAAATTATTTGGCTGCAACTGATTAAAAAATGTATTTTTGCAGCATCATAAGAATAATATATGCAAATATGCGATTTATTAACGAGATAAAGGAGATTAATATCGTTTTTTTTGCGAAAAATTTTGAATTATGAAACGAGCATCCTGATAGCTATCGGGGTGTGAGTTCCATGCGACAATTAACCAATAAATAAAAAAGAACGCATGAAAACTAAAAGATTTATTTTATTTGCTGCTACCATTTTACTTACTCTGCCTTTTGCTTTAGGTCAAAGTACGGATATACCTTCCGATATTTTTACCGCGCTCAATAATGGCGATGCCGGTAAATTGTCGGCTTATCTGAATAATAATGTAGAGTTGGTAATAGGTAACAAAAATGATGTTTACAGTAAACAGCAGGCATCCGGTATTATCAGCGATTTTTTCAGACAAAACAAAGTAACTTCGTTCCAGCTTTTACATAAAGGTAATAAAGATGCCGCAGGTTTTGCCATAGGCGAACTTAAAACAAGCACAGGAACGTATCGTGTATATGTTTTAACCCGAAAAGCAGGTAATCAGCCTGTTATTCAACAATTAAGAATTGAATCATCGAATGAATAACGATTTCAAACAGTTAATTTCGTTGTGGTTTGCCGAAGATATTGGAGATGGCGACCATACAACCCTTTCGTGTATACCGCCCGATGCAATGGGCAAATCACAGTTGATAATCAAGGAAAATGGAGTTTTGGCCGGAGTGGAGGTGGCGCGGAGCATTTTTAATGCCTTTGACCCTGAACTTAAGATGACTGTGTTTATTCAGGATGGAACTGATGTGAAATCTGGCGATATTGCCTTTGTGGTTGAAGGCCGGATTCAGTCCCTGTTGCAAACTGAAAGACTGATGCTGAATATCATGCAGCGTATGAGTGGTGTTGCCACCCGTACACGCGAGTACGTTAAACTACTGGAGGGTACAGGTACCCGTGTACTCGATACGCGTAAAACAACTCCGGGCTTGCGTCTGCTCGAAAAAGAGGCCGTGAAAATTGGAGGAGGTGTTAATCACCGCATTGGCTTATATGATATGATTTTGCTCAAAGATAACCACGTGGATTTTGCCGGAGGTATAGACAAAGCCATCCTGAGAGCAAAAGACTACTGCAAGGAAAAGGGGAAAAATCTGAAAATAGAAATTGAGGTACGTAGCTTCGATGAACTGAATCAGGTGCTTGCCATAGGTGGCGTAGATAGAATTATGCTTGATAATTTCAGCGTGGAAAATACCCGCAAGGCAGTTGAACTGATTGGTGGAAAGTACGAAACTGAATCGTCGGGCGGAATCACCTTCAATACTTTGCGCGATTATGCCGAGTGTGGTGTGGATTTTATTTCGGTTGGCGCTCTTACCCACTCAGTAAAAAGCTTGGATATGAGTTTTAAGGCTGTGTAAGAAAAGTCCCTGATTTTTATGGATATACAAAAGAGAAAGTTCCTCCTGACAGGGATTTTCTCTTTTTTTGTACAATACAAAACCGATGGAATAGAAAACTCCCGAAACCAGTGATGATTACTGATTTCGGGAGTTCTTTTGAGTGATCCCGGCGCGATTCGAACGCGCGACCCACAGCTTAGAAGGCTGTTGCTCTATCCAGCTGAGCTACGAGACCGGCCTTTTCCTTTGTGTAGTCAGTGCTGAACTGTTTTCTTCAAAGGCGGTGCAAAAGTAGTTTTTTTTTTGTAATGTTCCAACTCTTTTTTGTAAAATCCCTAATTTAACGCCTGATTATTGGTAAAAAATTGCTAATATTGCATTTCCAAATTTTAAACCTGAAATTAAAAAACATCAGCGATGAAAGTAATGAAATTCGGCGGAACATCCGTAGGTTCTGTCAATGGTATTTTGAGTGTAAAAAGAATTGTTGAAGCTGAGAATGAACCGGTTATTGTAGTGGTTTCTGCATTGTCGGGTATTACTGATCAGTTATACAAAGTATCGATGCTTGCTGCTGAGGGAAATGAAGATTATCTGCTTGAATATCAGAATATGCTTGCCAGGCATGTTGAGATTATCGAAAATGTTATACCGGAAAGTAAAATTAACCATGTGATGGACGAAATTAAGGTCAAGTTTAACGATTTGGCTAATATTCTCCGTGGAATTTTTCTGATAAAAGATACTTCGCCAAAAATTATTGATACCATTGTAAGCTATGGGGAGTCGGTTTCCTCGGTTATTGTGGCTAATGCTATCGAAGGCGCTTTGCATTACGACTCCAAAAAATTTATTAAAACCATCAATCAGTTTGATAAGCACGTCGTAGATTTTGTATCTACCAATGCGTTGATTACCAAAACTTTTGAGCCGGGATTTAAAACAGTGGTATGTGGTGGTTTTATTTCTACCGATAGCACCACCAATTTTATTTCCAATCTCGGTCGTGGTGGGTCGGACTATACGGCAGCTATTATTGCAGCTGCACTTAATGCTTCCATTTTGGAAATATGGACCGATGTGGATGGTTTTATGACTGCCGACCCCCGAATTATAAGTAATACTTATGTGATTGATAAACTAAGCTTTAGCGAAGCCATGGAGCTTTGCAATTTTGGAGCTAAGGTTATATATCCACCTACAATATTTCCGGTTTTTCATAAGAATATTCCAGTAATTATCAAGAATACTTTCAACCCAGAAGCTACAGGCACGTATATATCTTCGGAAAAAGCCGGTGGTGTGGCTAAGGCTATCAAAGGTATTTCGTCTATTAATGATACTTCGCTCATAACCATTCAGGGGATGGGGATGGTAGGAGTTATCGGTGTGAACTACCGTATTTTCAGAGTGCTTGCCAAAAATGGTATCAGCGTATTCCTTGTTTCGCAGGCATCATCGGAAAATACAACCTCTATCGGGGTTAGAAATGCCGATAGCGAGCTGGCGGTAAGGGTTTTGCGCGAAGAGTTTGCTGCTGAAATTTCGCAAGGTGAGATTGACAATATCTTTTCAGAAGATGATTTGGCTACAGTAGCTATCGTGGGCGACAATATGAAACGCACTCCGGGTATTGCAGGTAAGCTTTTCGGCACGCTTGGTAAAAACGGGATTAATGTTATAGCTTGTGCACAGGGTGCTTCGGAAACAAATATATCTTTTGTAACCGACCGGAAATCGCTCCGCAAAGCACTGAATGTAATCCACGATTCTTTTTTCTTATCGGAGTATCAGGTACTCAATATCTTTGTGGTAGGTATAGGTACGGTTGGGCATAGCTTGCTCGAACAGATTAAGAAACAGCAACCAAAACTGATGACTCAGAATGGGCTGAAACTGAATGTGGTGGGTATTGCGTCGAGCAAAAAGATGCTGTTTACCCGCGAAGGCATTGACCTGGAAAACTACAGAGAAACTTTGTACGCCAACGGTTTGGATGCCAGTCCGCATAAGATTTGTCAGGAAGTGGTGAATATGAATATTTTTAATTCCGTATTTGTGGATTGTACTGCTAATGAGGATGTGGCTGGTCTGTATCGCACATTGCTCGAAAGCAACGTGTCGGTAGTTACGGCCAATAAGATAGCAGCCTCATCGGAATATGATAAGTATGCCGCTCTGAAAGATATTTCGAGGCGTCGCGGCGTTAAGTTCTTGTTTGAGACCAACGTTGGAGCCGGATTGCCGATTATCAATACCATGAACAGCCTTATCAACAGTGGCGACCATATCCAGAAAATGCAGGCTGTACTGTCGGGTACGCTTAATTTCATATTCAATACCCTGAGTAGTGAAATACCTATGAGTAAGGCTATCCTGATGGCTAAAGAAGCCGGTTTTGCCGAGCCTGATCCTCGCATTGACCTCAGCGGTAAAGATGTGGTACGTAAATTAGTAATTTTGGCCAGAGAAGCTGGTTATAAAATAGAACAGGATGATGTGGTGAAAAACCTGTTTATTCCTGCCCGATATTTTTCGGGTAGTCTGGATGATTTCTGGAGAACAATTACTGATGTTGACTCGGAATTTGAAGAGAAAAGAAAAGAGCTTGTAAGTCGCGGCAAGCGTTGGCGATTTGTAGCTACAATGGAAATGGGGCAGTGCAGTGTAGGCCTTGAAGAGGTGGATAGCCTTCATCCTTTTTACGACCTGCAGGGCAGCAACAACATTATTCTGATTACTACCGAGCGCTACAACGAATTTCCGATGATAATTAAGGGTTACGGTGCGGGAGCCGGTGTAACAGCCGCAGGTGTATTTTCCGATATTATCAGCATAGCCAATATACGCTAAGCAGTATTGAAGTTGAAATGGCCGATTATGAAGCAAAATAAATTATTTTCAATAATTTCCGTATTGTGTTTTTTGTGGATTACTGCCTGTAAGCAAAGTCCGCAGTTGCCGGCCAACAAAACAACGGGAATTGATTCTATAGCTAATAATTTATTGGCCGTAAATCAGGATCTGATACATTATGAAGATAGTGTATTGAACGTTTACGTTGCGACATTGGATAGTGGTTACTTAAAAAGCAAACTGGGCTTTTGGTATAAAATAAATCTCAGAACCCAAAAAGCTCTTATTCGGGAAAAAGATAAATGCCGGTTTCAATACTCCATTTACTCACTGAATGATAGCTTGTTAACTGATATGGCGCAGGCAGAAATAGTGGTTGGGAAAAAAAATACAATCAGAGGCATCGAAGAAGCACTATTATTGATGAGGCCAGGTGAAACAGCCACTTTGATATTGCCCTGGTATCTGGCATATGGGATGAAAGGCAATGATAATGGTGTAGCAGCCTATACTTCGGTTAAGGTACACTTATCGGTATATTGATTTTTAAGTTTTTATAGTGCTGTATTGAGAATTATTAATCAGCGATTCAAATAATTTGTTATTCTTAACTTTTATCTTCGGGAAAATAGTCGGATATTTGCATGTCGATTTATTTTTTAAAAACAGATAAGTATATAGTAGTTTTTTATATGAAGAAAATTTCATTTTTTCTTACCTTGCTTTTTGGAGCATCCCTTATTTTGGCTTCATGTAACGATGGTGAAACTTATGCCGAACAGCTCAAGGCTGAAAAAGAACTTATAGCCGATTATATTAAACGAAATGATATTAAGGTTGTAACAACGATGCCTACCAAATTTCCCTGGGACGATAACGTTTATTACAAGTCTTCATCAGGGCTTTATTTCCGACTTGAAGAGCAGGGAGATGTATCAGTATTAAGTGATAGCATTGAGGCCAATGATTTGGTTGTAGCAAGATATTATCAGTATACGCTCAATGCCGTGTCGGATACAATATCAAACTGGAATACTGTTGATTATGCTTATCCTTCAACGTTTAATTATCAGGATGATTCGCAGGCATGTACAGCATGGCATGAAGCCGTGAAGTATATGAAGTACAATAATTCGAGAGCAAGATTTATCGTTTATTCTAAAATAGGGTTTAGTGCTGCTTCTGAAAGTGTAACACCGTATGGTTATGACATGATTATGAAATTTCAGAAATAAGCTGCTTCATCCATAATATTATTACAAAAAAAGTAGAAATTCAAATATTCTACTTTTTTGTTTTTTATAAAAGAGATAAGGTCAATTTTTTTTTACAACCGTTAGGTCAAAAAACACACGCAGAAAATGACACTGATTAAATCAATATCCGGGATTCGCGGTACAATAGGAGGTAAGGTGGGCGACGGGCTAAGTCCTGTTGATGTAGTTCGTTTTACAGCAGCTTATGCTACGCAAATCAAAGCGACCAGCCAGAGCGCTGTTAATAAAATAGTAGTGGGGAGAGATGCCCGTATTTCGGGCGAAATGGTGAATCAGCTGGTTACCGGAACTTTGCTGGGCATGGGTTTCGACGTTGTAAACATTGGGCTTGCTACTACACCAACTACGGAGTTGGCCGTGACCATGGAAAATGCCTCAGGCGGTATTATCCTTACTGCAAGTCATAACCCCAAGCAATGGAATGCCTTAAAACTATTGAACGAAAAAGGAGAATTTTTGAATGCAGCTGAAGGCGAAAACGTATTGAAAATTGCTGCTGATGAGTCTTTTGAATTTGTTGATGTAGACCATATTGGTAAACTTATTTACAACGATACTTATACTGCCAAACACATCGAAAGTGTTTTATCGCTCGATTTGGTTGATGTTCAGGCTATTCGTAATGCCGGATTTACAGTGGCTGTAGACTGTGTAAACTCAGTAGGAGGGGTGGTGATTCCTCAGCTTCTGGAAGCTTTGGGAGTAAATACAATTCATAAACTTTACTGTGAGCCCAACGGGCATTTTCCGCATAATCCGGAGCCATTACCTGAGCATCTGACTGAAATAGCCGGCTTGATGCGAAATGAAAAAGCGGACGTAGGCTTTGTGGTTGACCCGGATGTGGATAGGCTGGCCATTATCTGCGAAGATGGAAGTATGTTTGGTGAGGAGTATACCCTGGTGTCGGTTGCCGATTATGTTTTGCAGCATACTCCCGGAAATACGGTTTCTAATCTTAGTTCCACCAGAGCTCTCAGAGATATAACTAATAAATACGGCTGTAAGTACACTGCTGCTGCTGTAGGCGAAGTTAATGTGGTAACTGCGATGAAAGCTACACAGGCAGTTATAGGCGGCGAAGGTAATGGTGGTGTAATTTATCCTGCAAGCCACTACGGACGCGATGCTTTAGTAGGTATAGCCTTGTTTCTCACCATGTTGGCTAAAGATGGACGCAAAGTTTCGGAAATTCGCAAATCATATCCGGAATATTATATATCTAAAAATAAAATTGAACTAACACCGGCTATTGATGTGGATCAGATACTTACCATCATTAAACAAAAACATAGCCAGTATGATGTAAACGACATTGATGGCGTGAAAATTGATTTTCCTACAGGATGGGTACATCTTCGCAAGTCCAATACTGAGCCGATTATTCGTATTTACTCCGAAGCAGCTACTGCGGCCGAAGCGGATAAGTTTGCTAAGGATATTATTGATCAGATTAAAGTCATCTCGGGAATGTAAAAATCCGGGATGACTAATCTATCTCCATCTGTAAATTTTTCCTGAGTTTTTCGAGCAAAGGGTTTTCTTCGGCCATTTGTTTGTAGCGTTCTTCTGGCGACAGTTTTTTTTGCATGTCGCTCTCTTCTACAACTTTTATAAGCAGTTTTATTGATGTGTTACGCAGTTCAATACCTATGAATTGTACAATATCTGTTTGTATTTTTTTGAGTTCATTTTCCTGCATAAAGTTGTTGACCGACACTTCAATTTCATTTTTAGAAATACGAACAGGGAGATTAATGGTCTGGAAGTTAACCCGTTTTACGTCATCGTTTATGGTAGATGCGAAGTTACGCCAGGCATTTTCGAGTGCAATGTTATTAAAATCCTCGTTCATGGCTGGCCGACTTGCCTGTACCGATGTTGCGTTGCTTGTAACGTCACCCGATACTGTTGAAGCTTGCGGTTTGGTGATCGAGATGCTGGCTGGTCGTTTGCCATTGCTCACGGGGGTAGCTGCCATAGTTGGCTTGGGTTGAGCTACTACATTGTTCACCGGTTCTTGAGTTACTTGAGCTACCGGTTTGGCAGGTGCAACTGCCGGCTGCTGCTGAGGTGGTGTTGGTGCTTCAACGGCTATTTTTTTTATTTCCGGAGCTGCTTCATCTGTCAGCAGGTGTTTTTTTTTTTCGTCGTGCAACTGGCACAACCTTATCAGAGCAAGTTCAACAAGCAGGCGTTTATTTTTACTTATCCTGTAGCTTAAGTCGCAGTCGTTGGCAATTTTAAGCGCCTGAAAGAGAAAATCGGGAGTGCAGAGTACTGCCTGTTTTTGGTAGCGATCGCCTATATCAGCACCAACTTCGAGAAGTTGTACCGTGGCCGGATCTTTACTAACCAACAGGTCGCGCAGGTGCGAACTCAGCCCGGTAATAAAATGATGCGCATCAAAACCTTTATTTAATATTTCGTTGAATATCAATAACGATTTACTTACATCTCCAGCCAGAAATGCTTCGATAATTTTAAAATAAAACTCGTAATCAAGCACATTCAGGTTGTCGATAACTCCCTGATATGTGATGTTGTTGCCGCAAAAACTTACAATCTGATCAAAAATTGAAAGGGCATCGCGCATTCCACCGTCGCTTTTCTGAGCAATTACGTTCAGCCCGTTTATATCTACGGTTACCCCTTCTTTTTCCGCCACCATTTGCAAATGCTTAACGGTATCGGCTACAGTTATTCTGTTGAAATCGTAAATCTGACAACGGGATAAGATTGTAGGGATGATTTTATGTTTTTCGGTAGTAGCAAGTATGAAAATAGCATGCGCCGGTGGTTCTTCGAGGGTTTTCAAAAAAGCATTGAAGGCACCCGGCGAAAGCATGTGTACTTCATCTACGATATAAACGCTGTATTTGCCAATTTGTGGCGGTATCCGAACCTGATCAATCAGATTGCGAATGTCGTCGACACTGTTGTTGGATGCGGCATCCAGTTCGTGAATATTGTACGACCGCTGTTCGTTAAACGATACGCAGGATTCACATTGGTTACAGGCTTCATAATCGGCTGTGAGGTTTTGGCAGTTAATTGTTTTGGCAAATATACGTGCGCAGGTAGTTTTACCTACACCTCTGGGGCCGCAAAACAGATAGGCATGTGCCAAATGATTGCTTTTAATGGCATTTTTGAGTGTGGTAGTAAGCGAATGTTGCCCTACTACAGAACCAAAGGTAGAGGGACGATATTTTCGGGCCGAAACAATAAAATTATCCATAAATGCAGAAACGATTTCCTTTATTATGCAAATATACTCGAAAATCTTCGTAATTTTTCATCAAAAAAAAGTTTTATATAAAAATAGAGTTCATAAAATATTCTTATCTTTGCCGCCGGAGTGGTAATTTAATAATTTACGGTAATGCAATTTTTAAAAAAAACATGGTCGGTTATAAAGAGGGTAATTTTTAATAAATACCTGCTTGTACTGCTTGTTTTTGGTGTTTATGTAACATTCTTCGATCAGCATAGTTTTTTGCAGCGCTGGGAGTCGAACCGGAAGCTGAAACAACTGGAAAAAGATTATAATTACTATCAGGATTTGATTAAAAAAGATAAAGAAGAGCTTTATCGATTACAGCACGATGATAAATATCTTGAAAAGTTTGCACGCGAACATTATCACATGAAAAAAAGTGATGAAGAAATTTACATTATTAAGGATTAATTTTTTGATAAATCATTTTCATGCAAACTAAAATTCAACAGTTTTTATACTTTCCGGGTGTTGTACTTACATTCGCCGGCGTGGTTTTTCAAATGAATGATAAGGCGGTTTCGTTCTACATTTTTTCATTTGGTGCTCTTTTGCTCATTGTTTCGCATTTTTTGTATGCGCTTAATCATAAGACTAACGATAAAAGGCAGCAACGCTTAAGCCGGATAAGCTTTGTGTCAAGTCTTTTTTTGATTATTGCTGCTTATTTCATGTTTACAGCCTCCAACTCATGGGTGGTGTTTGTACTTATTTACGCCCTTATTTCGTTGTTTACCAGTTATAGAATACGTTAGTTTAAAAAATAAAGCCATAAAAAAAGCGATGAATTTATTTAAAAATCCATCGCTTTTTTTATGGCTGATTTTGATTATTTTTTAGCTGCGTATCTGTCGTTAAGTAATTTAGTTACTTCGGCAGTAATATCGTAGCCTTGATTCGCAAAAAGAATGTTGTCGCTTGCAGTGTTACTAATGATTATTTCGTATTTATTGTCTTTGTTATATTCTTTCAGAAATTTATTAATGGTGTCGCGGAGTTGTTCGCTCATCTTCTGCTGTACCTGAAGCAGTTGTTGACTCAGTTTGCCATCCAGTTCCTGTAATTCCTGCTGGCGTTTGAGCAGGCGTGATTGTTCTTGTTCGGCACGCTCACGGCTAAGAAAGGCGTTTGCTTCAAGTTTGCGTTGAAATTCACCCATTTCGCTTTGTAACTGACGGGCTTTGGTGTTAATGTTTAAACGAGAATCTTCTTGTTTTTTAATAAGCGATTCGTTAGCTTCTTTGGCAAACTGATAGTTCAGTAGTAATGAATCAACATTGATGTAAGCGATTGGCAATTTACCCGGAGCTGAAGCACCGCCGGTAACAACCGTTTTTGTTGTTGCATTTTTAGTTCCTCCGCCATATATTTTTACAAAAAGAAAAATAATAGCGATTGCCAGTACAGCGTTGATAATGAGTGAAAGATTCTTCATGTTTTTATTCTGTTCAAAAATTATAGTTTTTTAGTTATTTCATTCATGATGCTACTATTGGTGTAGGGTTTGGTTTTTTGCTGAGCCTCGCGATCCTGCGTGGTTGCGCAATGCACTCCTTTGCTTTTTAAAGCCTGATTACCACCGATATGTATGTTTGGAAATTCACCACCTTTTATAAAAAATATCCTGAAACCAAGAACCAAAACTCCTGCTATCAGTAAAATGGAAGATATAATAAATGCTTCGATCATTGCTTTAGTTTTTAAAACGAATGCAAAGATAATTTTTTTGAGAGATTTTTCGATATGTAGCTCTATATTTTTAGGAAATTGTGCGTTTCACAGTTCTATTTAACTATATTTAACACGACCGGAGATTATATCTCCTTATTTCTTTTTCACATCTATGATTTAGGCATGTAATTTGTTTATTTTATAAAAATATTATTAACTACAAAAAAATGAATCCATGAAACGAGCATGAATACGAGTATTCGCCAAAGACAGTGAAAATTTGACATGCGAGTTCCATACGACCTTTAAAAAAACAATTATTTACGTATGAAAAGAATTATTTTTATTTTACTTCTGCCTGTTTTATTAGTATCATGTGTTAGCTATGTAGATGAAGTTAATATGCAGACGGTAAATCTGAGTATTAAGGCATCTGACTGGGTAAGTCATGCAGATAATAATGGTAGAAACAGCTATTATTCAACTTCATTTACAATGCCTGAAATAACCCGGGATGTATTTGAAAATGGCTCTGTACAGGTTTATATTTATATCGATGATCAGGTACAGCAGGTGTTACCATACACACGTCATTTTGAGGATGTTTACGGTACACGATGGACCCGGACTGTAGATTACGATTTCTCTGAAGGCGAACTTGTAGTGTATGTCACTTATTCAGATTTCAGACAGTATAATCCTGGTGTTATGTCGCTAAAAGTTGCTGTGTTGTCGCAAAATTAATTACGGATATTTTTAAGTTAAAAGCCTTATTGGTCATTACCCTGAATAAACTTCATTGAGTTTTTTTCAGGTAGTGGCCAATTTTTTTTGTGTTTTTTTCTGCTTATTTTTTTTATTGAGAGCATTTTATATTTTCTCAATAAATAAATTTACATAAAGTGTTTATAATCTGTTAGTTTGTCTGTTTTTTTTGTTATATTTGTATACCCCTGATTCATATTAAAAAGTTAAGAGTTTGTGTTTTGAAAAACTTGTAACAGTTTTTATTACACAGATTTAATTGTTTATTGTTCGCTTTCTGTTTGATTTGTTTTGTTAACAGAAAACTACTGTCAAAATAAATTGAGATATGTTTAAGGGTTTAAAAGTTGGCTTTTTCAGGATTGTTGTTCTGACGATTTCTCTGCATTTCGGGCTGTTTTGTGAGGCCCAAAATGTTGGTGATTTTCGTTCGTTTACCAGTGCTGCTTGGAAAACTGCATCTACCTGGCAGGTATATAATGGGACTGCTTGGGTAAGCACCTCAACTTATCCGGGTAAAAATGCTGGCAACTATCAGGTTACCATTTTGGCAAATCACACAGTAAGTATTAATGGTCAGGGGATTAGTACTTTATCTATGGGTGGCTTGACAATTCTCGGTAAACTAAAACTTGATGGAAATACTACTGGTAGCACAAGTAATTATTCAATCAATAGTTCTTATGTAGAAGTAGTTACGGGCGGAAGTGTTGAGTTAAACAACAAGGCTAATCTCAAATTACCTTCGAATGCAGTTATTTCAGTTTCAGAACCGGGACTTGCAGGTAATTGTAACGGCTCGCAACATATTTACATAGGAAACGTGATATATGCAAGTTGTGGTATCACTTCCGCTACGGCTTTTACATTTCAGCAATTAATGGCTTCAGGAAGCTCATTGAAGGCTGTTATTTCTTCACCATCTTCTGTTTGTGTTAATGATATTACACAATTAACGGGTGGATATGTTGGTTTAATTGATTCTGACGTTACTTATAGCTGGTCGTACGCTGGCCCCGGAATGGTCAGTTTTTCACCGGATTTTTCTTCTCAAAATCCTCAGATTGAAACATCTGTTCCCGGAATATACACCATATCGCTCACTGTATCAACTACAAGAGGCGGGGTGACCTATACGAATACTGCCCAAACGTATCTAAATGTTATAGCTAAAGAATCTTATAATTACAAAACAATTTGTGCATCGGAGTTGCCCTATTGGTGGGATGGCTTTTTATTTGAAAGCGAGGGCGTAAAGGTGAAGCAGGGTTTGAAAAACAGATTAGATTGCGATAGTACCGCAACTTACGCGTTATCATTGGCTTTACCTGCCGTAGGATCTGTTGTTAATAAAACTATCTGTAACGGAGAAACTGTGACATTTAATGGTGCAACTTACTCAACTCCAGGAACCTATACTGCTCATTTGTTAAGCTCTACCGGTTGCGACAGCATTGTAACTTTAGTATTAATGGCTTGTACAGTAGGAAGCGGAGAGGCTTATCAAATTATAACTTCTGATGTAGTGACATGCCCTGGAGTAAATACGCAGCTATATGCCAGTGGCGTAGATTACTATAAGTGGTCGCCTGCTACGGGGTTGAATGATTCTACTATTGCTAATCCGATAGTCAATACACAGCTATCCAGAGTTTATACCGTATCGGGATATACAGAATCCAAAACAAATTTGATACACAATGGAGATTTTGAACTTGGTAATACAGGTTTTACATCAGACTATGAATATAATCCGGCCACTTTGTATGGCGAAGGCGATTATGCCGTAATCAATAATCCAAATAGCTTGCATGGAAATTTCTCCGCTTGCGGCGATCATACCTCTGGCACTGGCAAAATGATGGTTATAAACGGAAATACAGTAGCTAAATCAAAGGTATGGGGTCAAACCATACAAGTAGATCCGAATAAAGAATATGCATTTTATGCTTACGTAACTCCGGTAAATGCTTCAAATCCTCCTGTTTTGCAATTTAGTATCAATGGACAGATTTTGGGTGAACCTTATCAATCACCATCGACTACTTGCCAATGGAATAAATTTTATGCCATTTGGAAGTCGGGTACAGCTCAAGTGGCTGAAATTAGTATTGTAAATCAAAATATTGTAGCCAATGGTAATGATTTTGCTCTGGATGATATAAAATATGTTGAGCTTTATAAATCATCGGCTTTGGTCCATGTGAATGTGGGAGCTAATTCATCAACTACGCAGACGTCTGTTTGTAAAAAAGACTTACCTTATTTATGGAATGGAAAGTTATTCACTAATTCAGGTATTTACAAAGATACCTTGATTAACGCTGTTGGTTGCGATAGTATCGCTACTTTGGAACTAACGGTGAAAGAAGAAAGCTATTCCACCACAAAAGTAGATATTTGCTCTAAAGATGCTCCATATATTTGGCACGGAAAATCTTATTCATCCACAGGTATTTACAAAGATACTTTGACAAATACTGTTGGTTGTGATAGCATCGCCACCTTGGATCTGACGGTGAAGGCCGAAAGCTATTCCACCACAAAAGTAGATATTTGCTCTAAAGAAGCTCCGTATATTTGGAACGGGAAATCTTACTCTCTAACAGGTATTTACAAAGATACTTTGACCAATGCTGCTGGTTGTGATAGTATCGCTACTTTGGAACTAACGGTAAAAACCGAAAGCTATTCCACCACAAAAGTAGATATTTGTTCCAAAGAAGCTCCGTATCTTTGGCACGGAAAATCTTATTCTCTATCAGGCATTTATAAAGATACTTTGACTAATGCCGCTGGTTGCGATAGTATCGCCACTTTGGAACTGACCGTAAAAGCTGAAAGTTACTCTACCACAAAAGTAGATATTTGCTCTAAAGATGCTCCATATTTGTGGAATGGAAAATCATATTTATCCACAGGAATTTATAAAGATACCTTGATAAATGCCGTTGGTTGCGATAGTATCGCTACCTTGGAACTAACGGTGAAAGCGGAGAGTTACTCCACAAGCACCATAGCCATTTGCTCTAAAGAAGCTCCGTATATTTGGAACGGGAAATCTTATTCATTCACAGGCATTTATAAAGATACCTTGATTAACGCTGTTGGTTGCGATAGTATCGCTACTTTGGAACTAACGGTGAAAGCGGAGAGTTACTCCACCACCGCCATAGCCATTTGCTCCAAAGAAGCTCCGTATATTTGGAACGGAAAGTTTTATTCATCCACAGGAATTTATAAAGATACTTTGGTAAATGCCGCCGGTTGTGATAGTATCGCTACTTTGGAATTGACGGTAAAAGCTGAAAGTTTCTCTACCACCACCATAGCCATTTGCTCTAAAGAAGCTCCGTATATTTGGCACGGAAAATCTTATTTATCCACAGGAATTTATAAAGATACCTTGATTAATGCTGCTGGTTGCGATAGTATCGCCACTTTGGAACTAACGGTAAAAACCGAAAGCTATTCCACCACAAAAGTAGATATTTGTTCCAAAGAAGCTCCGTATCTTTGGAATGGAAAATCTTACTCATCTACAGGTATTTATAAAGATACTTTGGTTAATGTTGCCGGTTGTGATAGCATTGCCACTTTGGAACTGACGGTGAAAGCGGAAAGTTACTCTATCACAAAAGTTGATATTTGCTCCAAAG
>JAFNAV010000064.1 GCA_017860345.1 Bacteroidota bacterium
TGCAGTAAAACCCGGTGTAGTTACCGGCGACGATCTGCAATATATTTTCAAAGTAGCTAAAGAAACCGGCTTCGCAATTCCGGCTGTTAACGTGGTTGGCTCATCTACTGTAAATGCTGTAATGGAAGCTGCCAAAGTAGCAAATGCACCGGTTATCATTCAGTTCTCGAACGGAGGAGCTATTTTCAACGCGGGCAAAGGACTAAAACTCGATGGGCAACAGGCCGCTATACTGGGCGCTGTAGCCGGAGCTAAACACATTCACGCCCTGGCCGAAGCTTATGGTGTACGTGTAATTTTGCATACCGACCACGCTGCCAAAAAACTTCTTCCCTGGATTGACGGGCTGCTTGATGCCAGCGAAAAACATTTTGCTGAAACAGGCAAACCTCTTTTTAGTTCGCACATGCTCGACCTATCTGAAGAGCCGCTGACCGAAAATATTGAAATCAGTAAAAAATACCTCGAACGTATGAGTAAACTGGGCATGACCCTCGAAATAGAGCTGGGAATTACCGGTGGCGAAGAAGATGGCGTGGACAACAGCGGGGTGGACAACAGCCTGCTTTATACCCAGCCCGAAGATGTGTATTTTGCTTACAAAGAACTGAGCAAAGTATCGCCCAACTTTACTATTGCAGCTTCGTTTGGCAATGTACATGGTGTATACAAACCTGGTAATGTAAAATTGCAGCCGGTAATTCTGAAAAATTCGCAGGATTACATCAAAGCCAAAGACGGACTAAGCAGCGACAAGCCTGTAAGCTTTGTATTCCACGGAGGATCGGGCAGTACACACGAAGAAATTCGCGAAGCCATCAGCTATGGTGTGGTAAAAATGAACATCGACACTGATACTCAATGGGCATACTGGGATGGTGTAAGGGTATTTGAAGCTAAAAACCGTGACTATCTTCAGGGACAGATAGGAAATCCTGAAGGAGCCGAAAAACCGAACAAGAAATTCTATGACCCGCGCGTATGGTTACGTAAAGCTGAAGAATCGGAAATTGCACGCTTACAGATAGCTTTTCAGGATTTGAACGCGGTAAATAGTTTATAAATAAATTGTAGTTGATAATTTGATAAAAGTTGTATCGCTCTGATTGAAAAGATTCAGGGCTGGTACAACTTTTTTATTTTATTTAATCAGCATCAACTATTAATATATCATTGATATTAGTGGTATAGCGGGGCGATAAGCGCTCCTGCTTCATTTTCCATACACGCCCCGGATCCTGAACGGCAAGCCGTATCTTTTGCATTCCGTACGAACGGTTGATATTGTCTACAGTTTTCATCAGGCTGACGTGTTTCACATTGCGGCTTTCAAAGAGAGTAAGCTGCTGATTGGCTTCAGGAGTAAAATCCATCACTATCACTCCTGCTTTTTTGTATCCATAGCCCTGACGGTAAATACTTTCGAGTGCAGCGGTAGCAAAATGAACCAGTTCCATGGAAGAGTTGGTGGCAAAAGGTAACTTGATAACTATATTCTGCTTATACTGAGGCTGATCTTCTCTGAAACCATTGGTATATAAAAACACCATGAGCGCATTACAGCACGAACGCTGACGACGCAACTTTTCGCCACACGAAACTGCAAAACAAGCAATACGCTCCTTGATAAGATTAAAATCAGTATAGTTTTTCTCAAAAGTACGTGTGGTAGCAATGCTCTTTTTATCACTGACATCTTCATTCTGAATGGTAGGCTTCCCTTCCAGGTCGTGCTTGAGGCGCAAACCCGTAACAGTCATAACATCGCGCACCCAGCGGTCGGATAGCTGAGTAAAATCATACGCTGTACGGATATTCATTTCGGTAAGTCTGCGCGCATGACGTCTGCCTATACCCCACACATCCTCAACCCGAAGCCATTTCAGAGCCTTTACACGTTGTTCCTCTGTTTCCATTTTATAAACCCCACCAGTGCGTTCCGGAAATTTCTTGGCTATGCGGTTGGCTGCTTTAGCCAAAGCTCTTGTAGGTGCAAAACCTACCGAAATAGGAATACCTGTCCACTGCATGACGCGTTGCTTCATTTGTCGGCCGGTTTCTTCTATATCGTGCAAATCAAAACCAGTAAAATCAAGAAAAGCTTCATCGATACTATAAATTTCCATGGCCGGACAAAACATCGACAGAACATCCATAACACGTCCACTCATATCGCCATACAGAGCAAAGTTGGCCGAGAACACAGCTACGTCATTCTTCTCCATCAATTCCTGATACTGGTATGCAGGCGCAGCCATAGGAATACCCAAATCCTTGGCTTCGTTGCTACGGGCAATTACGCAGCCATCGTTATTGGATAGCACTACCACCGGTTTACTATTGAGCGATGGATTGAAAACCCTTTCGCACGAGGCGTAAAAGTTATTGCAGTCTACCAGTGCATACATGATAAATTGAAGAAGCTGATTATTTATTTAGCAAAATTGTATATCCGGGTCAGATAGATCTGTTTACCGTTAAGCATACTGTAGTTCAACGCTTATCCTATGGTCATTTCGCCACAGATGCTGATACTTAACTTGTGCCTCACTTCGTGAAGTGAATCGTATTCGCCAAGCAGGCACATCAGTTTGGCAACGAGAGCCTCCGTGGTACAGTCGTAACCACTTATCACACCAGCACTTAACAGATTAAGACTGGTTTCGTACCTACCCATTTCTACCGTTCCCGTGCTGCACTGACTTTTGTTTACAATAAGGATACCTTTCTCGTTGGCCGCTTTCAGCTCATCGAAAAACCATGAGCGGCGCGGCGCATTGCCAGCCCCGAAACTTTCGAGCACTACAGCTTTTAAGCCCGGTATGTTGAGAATGGCGTGAACGGTAAACTGCGTAATCCCGGGAAAAAGTTTCAGTATAGCCACATTGCGGTCAACTTTTGTTCGTACCCTGAGTTTTGTACCCGGCTCCGAATAGTGAATATATGATCTGAAATATTTGATATGAACACCAGCCTTGGCCAATGCAGGGTAATTGTACGAGTTAAATGCATTGAAATGCTCGGCATTTTTTTTGGTTGTACGATTGCCTCTGAAGAGCGTATCTTCAAAAAATATACAAACTTCGGGTACTATCGCCATACCATTTTCCTGTGCAGAGGCAATTTCGATGGCTGTAAGTAAGTTTTCCTTTGCATCGGAGCGCATCATACCGATAGGCAACTGAGCTCCCGTGAATATTACCGGCTTTGACAGATTCTCCAGCATAAAACTCAGGGCCGATGCCGAATGAGCCATGGTATCGGTGCCGTGAAGCACTACAAATCCATCAAAATCATCGTAGTTTTCTTCAATAATAAGCGCTAATTTTTCCCATGTATCAGGTTGTACGTCCGACGAATCTATCAATGGCAGAAAAGGAATACTTTTGACATGAACCCCTGTTTGTTTCAACTCGGGCATATATTCCTGTAAGCGATTAAAATCTATCGGGCGCAGCGCCCCTGTTGCCGGATCTTCGGACATACTGATGGTACCTCCGGTGAATAATAGTAAAACAGCACCTTTTTTTTCCACGTTCACAAAAAATAAAAATTGATTGACAAAGATAGCAGATTTTTTGGCACAAAAGGGCTGAAAATGACATTTTGTTTTTTTAAAACGACACAACATCGCTATCGCTTACAATTTGTCACAAAACTATTCAAATTCAATGTTTTTCTCAAAACAAAATGCTATATTTTGGCAATGTGTTTTTTAAAACTGATATTTATTCTATTTATATGCAACATTGTTCGAGCATAAACAAGAGCCGTATATCAAACTTTCACCACTTTGGCTAAACTTACATAGCACAAAAAACCTTTTACTTCGTAGCCCATACCGGCAATAAGCTGCATATACTGCTCTACCTGCCCAACATATCGTTTTTCTTCTTTATCTCCGAATTTGTAATCGATAACAGTGGCTTTATTACCCTGCAACACAACTCTGTCGGGTCGGTAAAACTGTCCTTCAGGTGTTAGAATAGTTGCCTCGTTAAGTATTTTTGTGCCGGCAGCAAACCACTCCGAAACCTCGGGCAACAACCAGAATTTATCCAGTTCCTTTTCTATAGTGCCAACATCGGCCGTGCTGATACGCCCTTCGCGAACCAAGGCAGCTACAGCAGCAGACTGATCGGTTCGGGTATGTATGTTTCGTAAAATATCGTGCATAATAATACCGTAATTGAGCCTGCTATCGGTCAGTTGCTGAGTTTGCAACCAATAATCAAGGCTTTGATGACGGATGCGTAATCGGGTGGCACTATCTACCGACGGATAGGCTTCAAGCCTTACGTTTTCGACAGTAGTTGGCTTGTCGGTATATGTAAACCGGATGGGTTCCCCCAAGCAAAAAAGCTGCTTATCAGTATCGAAAGATGCCGGGAGGTTAATATCGCCCGCAGGTTGAAGTTCGTTCCTGAAAGCAAAAAACAATAAGCCAGCCAAAGAACTTATTTTTTCAGCCTGAGTGGGTTCGGTTTTGGGCAAAGGAGCCATACAAATCAGTTCGTGACGGGCACGGGTAAATGCCACATATGCAACATTCAGATTATCAATATACTGGTGCATCAGTTCATCGAAGTAGCTTTCGGCAAACACCGAATTACCCAATTTGGACGAATACTCCACGGGCAGCAACGGGAGTTCGTTGAAAGGAGCTTCTTGAGGCTCGCACCAAAGTACGTTTTTGAAATATCCTGATTTTTTATCGATTTCCCAATCGCAAAACGGCATTACCACCACCTTAAAATCAAGACCTTTTGATTTATGAACAGTCATAATGCGAAAAGCCTGCTGGTTTTCGGGAGTTGAGATGGTTTGTTTAGCTCCAGCCTTATCCCACCATTTCAGAAAGCTGTACAAATCGGTGGCTCTACCCGAAGTAAAACGGAAAACCACGTCCTGAAATGCCTGAACAAATACAGCTTCGTTGTACCAGGTACCTATACCAAAAAGAGCAATAATGCGCTCAACCATATCGAATAATGAGCTGTTTTTCAGTTGCTGAAGCACAGCATTTTCTTTGTCGCTGAAAAGAGGGGAGAGTTTTTGTGCAACTTGTGCCTTAGAGAAACAGGCATTCAAAGCCTCGTTGGCCGACAGCCCGAGGCAAGCCCGTGCATATTCGTAACTTACAATGGTTTGCTGTATGTTGTCGGAAGGATTGATAAATAAACGCAAAACTCCCAGAATAAAGCGCACACCCGAAGCCGACTCCACCATCAACCCCTCGTTGCCCATAATATCGTAGCTAAACCCTGCCCTCGCCTGTTCCGAAGTTTTGTAGGTCAGCAGCTTTTCTATCACATCCTTTTCTTCGCCGTTGGTACGCACCAGCAAAGCCACATCGCCGGGCATATAGCCGCGCTCCTGAAGCTCTTCGAGCAAGGCTGGCAGTCGGTTCAAACTTTCAGCCTTCCAGCCTTCATCATTTTCGTCACGCTCAATAAACTGCACACGAACATGACCAAGGCCTGCCCGCGCCGACGTTTTCTGATGTAGCTGTCCGTAAGCATGCATAATTTTTCCGGTAAGCTCCTCCAAATTTTTGTATACCGGCAAAACGGGTTGAATGCTTTCGTTCAGCTTATACTGAAGCAGCGTGGCCGCCCGCCTGAAAAACTCATTATTGAAAGCCACAATATTTCTATCGCTTCGCCAGTTGGTATCCAGATTTTCTTCATGCACTTCTTCGTCTCTGAAATCATGCATAATTTTCTCATCGAGCAATTTCCAGTCAGAATTTCGCCAGCGATAAATACTTTGCTTAACATCGCCCACAACCAAATTGAACTTACCTGCCGACAGGCTGTTGGCCATAAGCGGATGAAAGTTTTTCCACTGAAGCGACGAGGTATCCTGAAACTCATCAATCATAAAATGATCGATATGAATCCCTGTTTTTTCGTATACAAATGGCGTCTCGCTATTATCTATTATCCTGTTTAGCAACATATTGGCATCGGAAATAAGCATAGCATTCTGCTCTCCGGTCAGTTTTCTGATTTGCATAGCCAAATCCGAAAGAATTCCCAGTGTGTTGATATGCTTCAGTACAATAGATGCCGAATTATAATAAACAATATCTGAGGTGAGCAAGCGAATTATCTCAACAATATTAGCCTGAAAACCTGCCACATAAGCACTTTCGATAGCATTCTTAATATGCTGAGGAGCTTTGGCGGTATAGCAGTTTTTCACCTCGTCGGCATAAGCCGTAAATCGGGAGCCAATCTCGAACTCACCTTTCAAGAGTTTTTCAAGAGTTTTGGTGGTTTTGTATGAAAAATCATCGTGTGTAAGCCCATAAGCCGCCATTGTATCCAGCGTATTTTGCGCTGCCACTTTGACTTTTTCTTCAAACTCATTTTCAATTTTTCGCAGTTTTTCCCGATATGCCTGAAGAAACTCCCTGTCGTGTAATTTGCGGTTGGTATCCTCGGCTTTATATTGATAGCTTTCCTTGAAAATTTCTTTGCCCAAATCCTCGATACTGCGACGTGGATTCCAGCTCTCGGAATGCTCAATGCGGTCTTCGGCAAAGCGTGTAAGCCAGTTGAGCAACTGCCGGTTTTCATCTTTTGAAAGATCAAGAAACAGATTGTCGACCGACTGCTGCAAAGTAGTATCGCTATCGAGCTCAAGGTTATAGCCTCCATGCACACCTATTTCGCGTGCAAAAGAACGAATTACCTGCTGAAAAAAACGGTCGATTGTACTGATTGAAAACGAGGAATAATCGTGCAAAATGGAAATCAGTATCTTTCGTGCTTTACTATTCGCAGCATCAGCAGTAAGGCTAAACTTAAGCATAAGCCCCTCGCGATACGCCGATGGTTCGCCCAATGCCAGCGCATGCAACTCTTTGAGAATGCGACTTTTCATCTCATCAGTGGCCTTATTGGTAAAAGTTACTGCCAGGATGCGACGATGTACGCGCTCACGATCAGGAGCAAAGAGCAGATGTATATAATCCTCAGTAAGCCGGTAGGTTTTACCCGAGCCGGCCGAAGCACGATAGATATTCAACATATATGATAAGTTAAAGGCATATTTTTACACAATTTTTCAGCTAACCGGTATGAGCGCAGTTATCGACTGCAGCTCAGGCACATAAATATTTTTTTTACTTTTTGCCTTTTTTATTTCTTTTCTGATTTCAACCTGAAATTAAACGGCATTATATATTCCATACAAATCCTTTCGCCTCCTGAAACAGCAGGCTCCCAATTCGGCATTGAACTTAAAAGGCGTAACACTTCCTTATTGAGCTCTTCGTATTTTCCTCTGAGTATTTTAACATCAGTTATCTTACCATTCTCTCTAACACAAAACCGTGCTATAACTTTGTCTTCATGTTTACTGTTAACTGCTTCTTCAGGATACTTAAGATTCTGCTCTACATATTTAAAAAGTTCTTTTTCTCCACCTACAAAAGTTGCCATTTTTTCCAGGCTTCCGAAAGCTATTAATTTATCAGCTATACAATTACATTCTTTTACAGAGTCGCTCTGTCCTAATAGAAATGTTGATTTTAAGGTTATGATTAGAACCAGTAATAAATATTTTTTTATTTTCATTTTAATAGGTTAATCTATTGTTTTTTTCAAAATTTCAAATCATTGATTACTTATAAATATTCAATTCATTATGATTTTATGCCATTTTTTTTCCACCCATTCACAGTTAACTTATTTACTTCTACTAATCCTTCTTTTGCAACTGTTTTTGAATTTTTTTAATGGCCGATTCAATAGATTTTTCGGGTTCTATCACATTGTATTCGCCCCAGAAATCAGGATCTGAGAAACCGCTGGCCTCGTCGCTAATCACCACCGTGGGACGAAGGCGTTCTTTACGGCTTACCGGCTTATCGCCTTCGGTCGACTCGCGGTCGGTTACGGCCATTTCAATAGTTGAGTAATAGGTAGTATTAAAAAGCTTTTTCTTCCAGTTGATACGCAAACCTAACTCGATACGGCTGTAACCGTAGTACCATTTACCATTGTTCTCAAGATAATCAATCCGGTACGATGCCTCAACCGGATATACATTGGAGCTAAGCGGCTTTTTTACGATGAACATTTTAGACGCTGCGTCCCTGTTGGATATATTCAGCTTGAAAACAGCACTTTTCAAAGCCAGCGATTGAGCATCGATGTATAATTTCCCATAATATAATGGCTCATCATACAGGTCAGATTGCTTAAAATCAATCACATAAATCAGCCTATCGTCGGAGCGGGTAGATCTATCGAAGCTAAATTCATAATTTTTCAGCATATCTTCGGTAAAAACCATCTCCGGATTTTTCATTAAATCAAGGTAAAGCGAGTTGAACGGGCCACCCATCAACTTAAAAACCAGCGTATCCAGCTTGTTATAATCGGCTTTTTTACGCGATTTGTACAGTTTTACCACATCCATTTTGTAGGATGTATAAGGTTGTTTATAAACATCTACCACAGCTTCGGAAAGCGAGGCATAAGAGCGGTTTTTCTTAATCGTTTCCCTATAAAAAGCCGTCAGGCTCATTTCATTAACTGAATAGTTTTCGTTTCGTTTCTGCATCATTGCCTGTACCAATGCAGTGGCATCTTTAGAGATAACGCTCACTTCGGGGAGCTCAAGTATAATTGGCTCCATTTCTACCTTAATACGTTTACCATCGTAAGCCTTCAGATGAATCATTTTACTTTTGTACCCAATAAAACTTACCGAGAACGACTCTATATCATCGGGTATTTTAATAGAAAATTCGCCTTCGGTGTTAGTTACGGTTGCTATATTGGTTTTTTCGACCACCACATTGGCAAAAGGCAAAACTTTTCCGGTAGATTTATCGGTAACTATACCCTTATACTCGGTAAAATTTTCAGAATTGTTTCCGGCAAATGAAAAAAGCGGAGCGCATAACAACAAGACAATCAGAGCAGTGAGTTGTGCACGATAATTTACTGACGTTGCCATAATACTTCAATTTAAGATTACAAAAACATTATATATTAATTACTTTTACAGAAATGTATTCAATTGTATCAGCCTATACCCCTTGTGAATCAGAAAATCATAAACTTAGAGCTCAGCCTGAAACCCTTATAGTAAACCAGCACAGCATATACGCCTTTTTCAAGCGTCTTTACATCAATAATTCCATCAGCGGTTATGTTGCCGGTTTGCCTCAGAATACCATCAACACTATATATTTTATACAACACCTGAGATGATGATATGGCTTCGGGTGTTTTAATTTCTTTCGTAACTCTATTGTAAGCAATATAAAAATCAACCGGTTCTGAATCATCTCCCGGCCACTCGTTTTCGGTATATTCGCCCCAAATGTATTCGGCCAGAACAGGGAAATCAATGAATGGATTTCGATTGCCCTGTATGCCATACACAGCATTGTTCCTGTTAATTTCCTTTTCGCTCACCGGATCGTTGCGATGCCATTTTAGCAATAAGTTAATGGCGTAGGTTTTCAGGGTAGGATATGTGTTTTTGGTAAGCATACTTTCGGTGCCCACGCTACGCCAGTCGTTTTCATAGTCTTCGTAGCAGGTAACTACATACATATAATCGCGTGCAAAGTCGCCTTTATATTCGTCGGCCGGCTCAAACACCATTCCCTGGTAGCCTGAATAGCCATTCATACCTACTTTTACAAGCCCGTTGGAGTAAGTTGGGGTACCCTGAACCTCACCAAGTGGGTAGTTGGATTTTTGCTCGTTGGCCAGCGCATCGGATGGATAAAGGTTATGTAAATCCGAATACGCATCGGTACTTTCGGGATTCGTACTCCACCAACTCTTCGGCAGATTATGCTCTCTGTTCAACCCCGACCACACAGTACGCTTATTGTTAGAATACATATCCCAGAAATAACCATCAGCATGCCAGTCGGTTTGTCTAAAATAGGTGGCCGAGCTATAATACTCAAGTATGGTATGAGGTCTGATGATGTTGTGTAAAGCCGTTTTCAGTTTTGCTTTTTTTTTGGTTACAGCCGCATCATAATAACCTGCCGGAGCCTGTCCCCAAACCAGCGCCGACAGCAAAAGAAATGTAAATATGGTATTGAGTTTATATCTAAAGTTCATCACAAGCTTATGGTTGAAAAAACAAAAATAGTTCTTTTTTCTAAAGCCTAATGATTTTTTCCTGTAAAAAGTGTTTGCCTCTTCTCAGATACTTTGTATAGGCCAGAAGATAAACTCACGCGACTAAGCCATTAAACAAACCTGATTGGCAAATAAAAAGCAGACTCTGAAATTTTTATTTATTTCAGAGCCTGCTCTTTATTTCTACAGGAACTACCTGTTATGTTACATGTTGTTTTTTATACGGTTACAGTCTCCGTTTTTTTATTCGAGTGAGAAAACAGCCCGTAAACAGCTACGATTACAAAGCAAACTACCGGAATCCAGTAAGCTACATTAATGCCTCCAAAACTTGTCGACACCAAGCCCTGAAGCGTTGTAAGCAGAGCTCCACCTAAAATTGCCATCACCAGATAGGCTCCACCAACTTTGGCTTCGTTGTCCGATATTCCTTCTAATGCAATTCCATAAATAGTAGGGAACATTAACGACATAAAGAAAGATATCATTACCAAGCCGGCAACCCCTGTCATACCCGTACAAAGTATGGCTACAATTGCCGACACGATGGCTCCAAAAGCTGCAATGGCAAGCAGTATTCCTGGTCGGAAAAATCGCATCAGAGCTGTGAAAACAAAACGAGATACCGTGAAAAGAATGATGGATGTAAGATAAAAGCTATTCCCGATATTTTCGGCAGTAGTTGATGCGTCAAAACGCCAGATGGCGCTCCAGACATCATGCTCCTGTACAAATGCACTTACTTTGGCTACAATAATTTCATCGGTCTGCACATTTACAAGTCCGAGTGCAACCATCACATACCGAATTGTATACGACCAAACTCCAATTTGAGCTCCCACATAAAAAAACTGTGCAATAACGCCAAAAGAATAATGACGGTTTTTAATCAGATTTCCGGTGGTTTTAAGAAAACTTATTTGTGATTTTTCGCCACTTACCGGCATTTTCTTATACGAGGCAATAACGACAAGTAAAACAATAAGCACTACCCCAACTCCCATGTAGGTTAAAGTCACAGCGAGTAATTCTTTGCCCTGACTTGCAGCAAGTTGTGCATCAGTCATAGCAGACTTATTGGCACTGAGCTGCGAAAGGATAAACAACTGACTGAGAATAATGCCGGATATAGAGCCAATCGGATTGAATGATTGTGCAAAGTTAAGTCTGCGTGTTGCATTTTCAGGCCGACCCATGGTAAGAATATAGGGATTCGCTGTGGTTTCGAGAATTGAACAACCGCCTGCCATAACATAAATAGCAAACAGATAAAACCCGTAAGAGGCCAGTTGGCTTGCCGGAAAAAACAAAAAAGTACCCAATGCGTAGAGCAACAACCCTACAATAATGCCTTTTTTATAATTATACTTGCGAATAAGCAGCGCTGCCGGAATAGCAAAACAAGCATAAGAACCATAAAACGCCATTTGTATAAATGAGGTTTGAAAATCGGTCATTTCAAGGATGTTTTTAAATGCTGCCAGGAGCGTGTCAGTCATATTATTGGCTACTCCCCAAAAGAAAAAAAGTGATGTTACAAGAACAAACGGAATAGCATAATTAGTACCGTCGGCTCCTTTAAGTAAAGATCCTTTCGTGTGTGAATTCATATTATCGATTTTAAAAGTTTTTACAAACTAAATATTCTTTCCATCAGCGTCCATTTTTCTGACGAGCTTGCCCCGGCACGGGTTAGCTGAAACCGCGCCATAAAATCTTCCCACTCAGCCTGACGATTGAGCGTGGCGAGCCGCCCGAAGGCATCGTCCCAGTCAAAATCTACAGGAGTCTCTACAATCATAAACAGGCGGTTACCTAAAATATAAATTTCCATATCCAAAATACCTACAGCGCGAATACCTTCGGGTATCTCAGGCCAGCGGTTTTCGGGGGCATGCCAGTGTTTATACTCACGTATAAGCTCCAGATCGTCACGCAATTCGAGGGATTGGCAGTATCTTTTTACTGCCTGGTTACAGGCCTTAACCGGATAACCCTTTTTTAATTCTTCCATGCGATAATAATTGTTTTTTATAGTTGTATGGAACTCATGCTGAACATGCTTATAGTGAATGCCGGCATGAATGCCCGTTTCATAACATCACATAGTTAGATTTTAATTTACAAGCAAAAATAAAGGCTACACCTGATACACAAACTGTATTTTTTGCTATGTATCCTATACTTTTTGACAGTGGTCAAAATCCATAATCGGAATTAAGCAGATGGGTTTTATCTTCTTTAAACTTATAATAATAAGCTCCTTTTTTCGATCCTGATTTATCCACCTCGTTCAGTTTCTCAATAAAATCGAAGCCCAGCATTCGTTTTCTGAAATTTCGTTTATCCAAAGACTTTCCGTAAATGGCCTCGTAAAGCGCCTGCAAATGCGTTAGTGTAAATTTTTCGGGCAACAGATTAAAGCCTATTGGTTGCATAGCTGCTTTATTCCGAAGTATGTTTATGGCATCGCGCACCATCTGAGGGTGGTCAAAAATGAGCTCGTCCGACCGATTTATATTCACCCAACTGGCATTATATTTTTCAAGGAGTGACTCGTCCTGCGCCCTCACATCAATCAGCGCGTAATAAACGCACGAAATTACCCTTTCTCCCGGGTCACGGTCGATATCGCCATAGGTACCTACCTGCTCCATAAAAATGTTTTCGAGCCCGGTAAGACTTGTCAGCACCCTAATGGCTGCATCATTCAGCGATTCATTTTCGCGTACAAAACCACCCATCAACGACAATCCACCCTTGGCAGGCTCCATCTGCCGGTGATGCACCAGCAGTTTTATTTCATTATCCTGAAATCCCAAAATAATACAGTCCACTGCCACCAGAAATGGATTCTGCGAATTATAATAATTTACCTCCGCACTCATCATACATCTTAATATTAACTTTCCCGCAATTCTGATGAACTACGGGAAAGCCGGATAATTTATTTCAAATTTTAATTGTTACCAAAATATTGAATAGAGCAATACAATAATCAGACAAATAAAGAACGAACCTATTGCAAAACCTCTGTTGGTTTTAAACAACGATAAATCAACTGTTAGCGCTTTTTCGTCTTTCACTTCATCTTTTGCATTGGAAATCAAGAACAATGAACATGCACCCACCAAAGCCGAGAAGAAGAAAAAGGCTTCAAATCCGACATTGTCGAGATATACTACAAGACCCATCAAACCATCAGTAGCCGATTGATCGCCAGAAGTATAAATCACTTTTTGCACTACGGCCAGCAATAGAATTACGATGGCACTAAAACCAAGTATCCTACCCCATTTCATCATTTTGCCCTGATCTTCGGCACTCGAAAGTTCGGCTTTCTGACGTTTTTTATCAACAAAAGTAATGGTTACAAATATAGCTAAAAGTACGATAAAAATATAACCCATGCGGAATTGGAACGGCATATCCGGGAATCCGAATTTGAACAACACGCCCATAGGTATAGTCATTATCGATGTCCAGATGGCTGCATTACCCGATGCCCGTTTCCAGAGCAATCCTAAACCAAACACAACCACAAGCCCCGGATATATAAAGCCGGAATACTCCTGAATGTATTGGAATGCCTGATCTAATCCGCCAAGCAATGGTTTAACCGCAATAGCAGCAATTACCAACGACAACAAAGCTACAATACGACCCACCTTCACCAACTGTTTTTCCGAAGCTTTTTTGTTGATGTAGGATTTGTAAATATCCATGGTAAAAATCGTGGATGTAGAGTTAAACATAGATGCCAACGATGATATAATGGCAGCCACCAGAGCTGCAAAAGCCAATCCTCTGATACCTACGGGTGCAAAGTTACGGATTAACCATGGATAAGCATCATCGGCCTTTGCTATACTACCGTGCAGTTCAAAAAAGTTGGTATGCAAACCGGGAATCATACTTGAATCGCCATTTTGTGCCGAAAACAACACAAAAGCTGTAATACCCGGAACAACAACGATGAAAGGGATAAGTATTTTAAGGAATGCAGCAAAGATAAGTCCTTTTTTGGCTTCGTTGAGGTTTTTGGCAGCCAAACCTTTTTGCGTAATATACTGATTGAAACCCCAATAGCCAATATTGGTAAGCCATACTCCACCTACAATGGCAGCCATACCCGGCAAATCTTTAAAGGCATCGGCATTGCTCGACCGGTCTACAATAAGGTTGAAGTGGGTATCGCCCGGAATAGCCTTGGCATAATCGTAAACGATTTTGAATCCATCCCAAGCACCTGAACCACCGGCTACAGCATCCAAAGCAAAGTAGGCAGTAACCAAGCCACCTCCTACAAGGAAGAATACCTGCAAAACATCGGTCCATGCTACCGAAGCCAGACCTCCGTAAATAGAGTAAATACCTGCTACTAAAAACAGAAATACGATACAAACATCCAAAAACGGGAAACTGGTACCAAGCAACTGAATAGTTTCTATGCCAAGTATTTGTTTAATGGCCAATGCGCCTAACCAGGCTACCGAAGTAAGATTGACAAATACGTATAATAAAAGCCAGAAAATGGAAAACGACAGTCCCACACCCTTGTTGTACCGCTCGGTAAGAAACTGCGGCATGGTATAAATCTTTTTCTCAATCATGATAGGCAACAAGAACTTAGCTACCACAATAAGCGTAACCGCAGCCATGAGCTCGTAAGCAGCAATACTTAACCCGATACGATAGCCGGAGCCCGACATACCGATAAACTGCTCGGCCGAGATATTTGCTGCAATCAACGACGAGCCTACAGCCCACCATGTCAGCGTGTTACCTGCCAAGAAATAATCCTTTGAGTCTTTTTCTTTCCCGTCTTTTTTGCGCGAAAGAAACAAACCCAGAGCTACAATCATCACGATATAAACCGCGAAGATTACAAAGTCAATTGTTTGAAATCCTGAATTCATTTTTTGTTAATTATATGTATTTCTATTTAAATATTCTATGTTACTTTTGTACACCAAATTTGTAAATACAGCTACTTTTATATACCTGTCCGGGTTCCAGAATAACCGATGGCCAGTCTGGTTTGTTAGGACTATCGGGGTAGTGCTGAGTTTCCAGGCAAATACCGCTGCGCTGTTTGTAAACCACGCCCTTTTTGCCTTTAACAGTACCATCTAAGAAATTACCTGTGTAAACCTGAATACCCGGCTCGTTGGTGTAAACCTCAAGGCTAATACCACTTTTGGGCGAAACAAC
>JAFNAV010000065.1 GCA_017860345.1 Bacteroidota bacterium
AAGTTTTTTATCTGAGTTTAATACCTTTTTATTTGTTTTCGGCAAAAAATTCATTATTATTTGAATTTACCGAAAGGTTGATGGCAACCAAGTATTTTTTGTACTGATCGTTTGATAAAACATATTTTACGTTTCCGAGGTTAAACCACATGGTTTTTTCGGCTTCTTTTTCATTTTCCGATGTAACCGCATTTTTCATTTTCTTTTCGGTTAGCGAGAAAATATACTTCAACTGATCTTCCTGTTCGCTTGTGGTGTTGAGATAGCGATTCAGCGAGTCGAAAGTTTTTTCGTTAGTCAGTTTGTAAAATACGCGATACTCATTCAAATCAAGAGCGTAACTGTTAGCAGCAATGGCTACAAAAACAACTACAATAGCAAAAATTCTTTTCATAATTTGTAAACTTTTAAATAAACACAATTTTTTTTATACCTAATTTTTTTCTGAAAATAAATACTTCTTTACCGAAGCTTTTTTAAGAGATGAGTCCAAAGAACTCATTTTTATTGCAATAACGTACTGTTGGTTACTGAGCGGCCAAATAATCCATGGTTCTGCTGTTCTCAATAGTCGTATTCAGTGCTGTTACGAACATGCTGTACTGTTCTTCCGAAAGAATTTCTTTCAGGCTATTCAGGTTAGCCTCCATGGCATCTGAAGCAGCTTTTTCATTTCCGGTTTCTACGGCTTTCTTAATTCTTTCGCTGGTGAGCAAAAATTCTGTTTTCAGATTTCTTTGCTGGCAATCGTTTAATTGTAAATACTTGTTGAGCGAGTTGAAAGTTCTCTCGTTGTTCAACTTGTAGTAAACTCCATATTCGTAAAGCTCAAGTGCGCTTGCACTTGCAATGGTTGAGAAAATTACAACCAAAATAACTAATACCTTTTTCATACCTTTTCTTTTTTTTTTGATAACTAAAATCTTTTCTACACTTAAAAAAAACAGACAAAGCGCCCTTATGATTTTTTCTTCAAGGTACATCTTTGTCTTAGTTAACATCGTCATAAGAATTTATTTTCTTATTACGATACAAAAATACATGTTTTACAACATATTTTCCAAACATTTTAGCAATTAAATTGCAATCTATTCAATTTTTTATATATTTTAATAATTGTAAAATTTATTATTTATTTGAATTTCAATTAATTATATAGTTTTGCAAGTATATTACAAAACTGTTACAAAATAGAATTATGTTGTAAAACATAAAATACGAGGTGCAAGAATATTGTATGGGGAAGTAAACTGTATTAAAAATGCCCGTTCAGGAGTTCATTAGTGTATTGAAGTCGGGTATGTTTTCAAAAAAAAGGTATTTTGAGTTTTCATGGTCAATTTTGCAACAATAGTGTTGCATGCCATTGCTAATCATAAAAAAATCAACTTTCAGTTTCAGATTATATACGGCAGCCTGATCGAAAGTAGCCTGCGAGATAGTTACTCCCGGCGATTTGAATTCGATAATCATCACAGGATTTCCTGAAAAGTCATATAATATTGCATCGCATCTTTTTCTTAATCCGTTGATTATTAGTTGTTTTTCAATAGCAAGTAAGGCAGCCGGATACGATTTTTGCAGAATCAGGTATTGGATAAAGTTTTGTCGTACCCATTCTTCGGGAGTTAATGATACATACTTTTTTCTTTGACTATCAAATATATATGGTTTTTCATTCTGTTTTTTTATACTAAATTTACAGGTTGGTAGATTCAGTTGCCACATATTTTTATTATTTTTGTTTGAATAATATCTGCATTATTGCGCAGGGATAATGCGAAGTTACTAATTCCGTTTATAATATTGTTATATATATGAAAACAAAATTTGATATAGTTGAAAACTGGCTCCCCCGATATACCAAGCGTCCGCTTGAAGATTTTACTGAATACATTCTGCTTACTAACTTTAATAATTATGTAGACCTTTTTGCTTCGTGGTACGACGTGCCTGTACTTGGCAAAGACGGTGCCATGCCCAATGCCTCGGCCAACGGCGTAACCATAATTAACTTTGGTATGGGAAGCCCCAATGCGGCTCTTATTATGGATGTGCTTACGGCCATACAGCCCAAAGCTGTCCTTTTTCTTGGAAAATGTGGCGGCCTACGCGATAAAAACGTAGTTGGCGACTATATACTTCCCAGTGCGGCCATCCGGGGTGAGGGTACATCCAACGACTATTTTCCTCCCGAAATACCAGCTTTGCCAGCATTTAGCTTGCAGCGCGCTGTGTCGTCGAATATACGCGACTTTGGTAAAGATTACTGGACAGGAACTGTTTACACCACCAACCGCAGGGTGTGGGAACACGACGAGAAGTTTAAAGACTACCTCAGGGCCACTCGTGCTATGGCTATTGATATGGAAACTGCCACTTTGTTTTCAGTAGGTTTTCATAACTCCATACCCATAGGAGCTTTGCTGCTTGTTTCGGATATGCCTTTGATGGCCGAAGGTATAAAAACGGCCGAAAGCGACAAGAAAGTGACAGCGAACTTTGTGGAAGAACATATAAAGATTGGTGTAAAATCGCTATCGTCGTTGATGAACAACAGTAAAACAATCAAACACTTACGTTTTGAGTAATGTGTTGTTTGCTCAATAATTAAGGTTAAAGCATAAGCAGATTAATAAAACAACAGAGTTTCAAAAAGCTCAATAACATAAATAAACCATCTCTTAATGGCAAAGCAAGGAGTTTCGTACGATCAGGTAATTTCGGAGCTGAGACGCAAGGTCTATAAACCGTTGTATCTGTTGATGGGCGAAGAGCCTTATTATATTGATAAAATTTCGGACTATATACAAGAAAATGTGCTCGACGAAAGTCAGCGCGAGTTCGATCTGACAGTGGTTTACGGTAAAGATACGGATATGGCGGCCATTGTTAATGCTGCCAAGCGATATCCTATGATGTCGCCCTGTCAGGTAGTGATAGTAAAGGAAGCCCAGCACATCAAAGACTGGGAACCGCTACAGTATTATATATCCCACCCACAGCAATCTACCATTTTGGTTTTTGCCTATAAATACGGTACCCCCGATAAAAGAAAGAAGTGGGTGCTGGATATTACAAAATCGGGCGTTGTGTTTGAGTCGGACAAGTTTCGCGATTACGAGATGGGCGCATGGATTAGTCGTTATGCCAAAGATGTGAATGTAACAGTTGACGAAAAAGCCGTCGTAATGCTTACCGAATTTTTGGGGACCGACTTAAGCAAGGTGGCTAATGAGCTGGATAAACTACTGCTGACCAAACCCGCAGGCGTCAACCGAATTACGCCCGAACATGTGGAAAAAAATATTGGAATAAGCAAAGATTATAATGTTTTTGAACTGCAGGCAGCCCTGATAAACAGGGATGTAGTAAAAGCCAACCGGATAGTACGTTATTTTAGTGATAATAAAAAGGCCAATCCAATGGTAATGGTACTGGCTCAACTGTTCAATTTTTTCAGTAACCTGATGATGTATCATTACCTGCCTGATAAAAGTCAGATGGCAGTAGCGCAGGAGCTGAAAGTAAATCCTTTTTTTGTGAAAGACTACGAAAAAGCATCCAAAGCGTACGGCGCCTGGCGTACGATGAATATCATTACCTGGATACGTGAAACTGATGCCCGCGGAAAAGGGATAGATAGTAATGGCGTAGAAGATGGTGAATTGCTTAAGGAACTTATATTTAAAATATTACATTAATTTTTATTCATAAATTTTTATCAAACTATTTATTTAACGATATAACTTTAAGAAACCAGTATGTCTAATTCTCTTCAACAATTTGTACAAATTATATCCGTTTCTTTACAAATTTCAGAAAAACAGATTTTCAATGCTATTAAGTTGCTCGATGAAGGTGCAACGATACCATTTATAAGCAGGTATCGGAAGGAACTTACAGGGGGTATGGACGAAGTTCAGCTTGGAGATACCAAGGAGCAGTATGATAAGTTATGCGAACTTGAAAAAAGAAAGGAAACCATTCTGAAATCGATAGATGAGCAGGGAAAGCTCACCGACGAATTGAAAAAACGCATAGAAAACTGCTGGAACAGCACGGAGTTGGAAGATATTTACCTGCCTTACAAGCCTAAGAGGAGAACAAGAGCCGAAATTGCACGGGAGAAAGGTCTTGAGCCTTTAGCCAAAATGATTATGAAGCAAAATTCCGACGATGTGGAGCGTCTGGCTTTATCATTTGTAAACGATAAAGTGGATAGTGTTGCCGATGCTGTAGAAGGAGCTAAAGATATTATTGCCGAATGGGTAAATGAAAGTGAGAATGCACGTATAGCTGTACGAAAAATATTTAATTATGAGGCAGTTATATCTTCAAAATTGGTAAAAGGCAAAGAAGAAGAAGCACAGAAATATCGCGATTATTTTGATATGAGCGAAAAACTCAGTCGTTGTTCGTCGCACAGATTACTTGCCATGCGGCGTGGAGAGTCTGAAGGTTTTTTGCGTGTAAGTATAAGTCCTGATGACGAAAGTCATTGCTTAGAAAGGCTTGAGAGGATATTTGTGAAAGCTGACAATGAATCGGGGGATGTAGTGTATGAGGCAGTAAAAGACGCTTACAAAAGGTTGCTAAAACCAGCTATTGAAACGGAGTTTGCATCAGTAAGCAAGGAAAAGGCCGACGTTGAGGCCATTCGTGTTTTTGCCGAAAACCTGAAGCAATTGTTGTTGTCGCCACCGCTCGGTCAGAAGCGCGTGTTGGGAATTGATCCCGGATTTCGAACAGGCTGTAAAGTGGTATGTCTCGATGCGCAGGGAAATCTGGTTCACAATGAAACCATCTATCCACATCCACCCCAGAATGAGCAGCATCAGGCCATGCGCAAAATTCAGAAAATGGTAGAAGCTTACGATATACAGGCAATAGCTATAGGGAATGGTACAGCAGGACGTGAAACCGAGCAATTCATACAAAACATCCGGTACGACAGAGAAGTTAAAGTGTTTGTAGTTAGCGAAAATGGAGCTTCCATCTATTCAGCTTCAAAGATTGCCCGCGATGAGTTTCCCGATTATGATGTAACGGTCAGAGGTGCAGTTTCTATCGGGCGACGGTTGATGGATCCGCTGGCTGAGCTGGTAAAGATTGACCCCAAATCTATAGGAGTAGGGCAGTATCAGCACGATGTAGATCAGGCGCAATTGAAAAAAGCGTTGGATCAAACGGTGGAAAATGCAGTGAACAGGGTAGGAGTGAACCTGAATACGGCCAGTAAACATTTACTGACATACATTTCGGGCTTAGGGCCTCAGTTGGCACAGAATATTGTTGACTACCGGGCTGAGCATGGAGCATTTGCAAGCCGGAAACAACTACTGAAAGTGCCAAAAATGGGTGCTAAAACTTTTGAGCAGTGTGCAGGTTTTCTCCGGATTCCGGATGCTGAAAATCCTTTGGATAACTCTGCTGTACACCCCGAAAGTTATGGAATTGTAGAAGCTATGGCCAAAGACCTGAAAACAAAGGTTGAAGTACTGGTACGTAATAAAGAATTGATACAGAGCATTAATAAACAAAGCTATGTAAACGAAAAGGTTGGGCTACCTACGCTAACCGATATTTTAACAGAGCTTGAGAAGCCCGGGCGCGATCCCCGTAATTCGGTTAAGGTATTTGAGTTTGATAGTACCGTAAAAACGATTGCGGACTTACGTATCGATATGGAGTTGCCCGGCATTGTTACCAATATTACCAATTTTGGTGCTTTTGTCGATATTGGAATTAAGGAGAATGGGTTGGTTCATGTTTCGCAAATGTCGGACAAGTATGTGTCCAATCCGGCCGAAATTGTATCATTGCACCAGCATGTGAAAGTAAAAGTGCTTGAAGTAGATGTAGTTCGTAAGCGAGTACAGCTTAAACTTTTAGGTAAACTTTAAAACGCATTATTATAAGCATAAAAAAAACCGGTCGGAATTGAACTGACCGGTTTTTTTGTATGATAAAACGTGTATTTTTACTGATTCATTTCTTTGTCGATAGCATCGTATTCTTTATCCATTTTCAAACGGTAGTACAAGTTTTTCAAAGTACGTTTGTATTCCATTTCTTTGGGATTAATTTCAGCAGCTTTCTTGAAATAACTAATCGATTGAACAAATACATCATCGGCTTTTTTCTTAGCGGCAATATAAGATTTATTGTCTTTAATTTCGTTGGCAGCATCCGATAGTTTAACAGCACTGTTATAAATCAAACGACCAATTCCGGCATAAGCATCAGCATTATTAGCATCCAGTTCGATAGCTTTTTCAAACGAAGCGCGAGCAGCGTCAAAATCTCCGAGACTCTCGTCCAAACTACCTTTTACATAGCGGTATTGAGCCAGATTAGGTTCAGCTTCAATAGCTTTGTTCAAATATACCAAAGCATCTTTTGACTGATTGGTATAAATATAGTAGTTAATAAGATTTTGCAGGAACCAAGGTTCTTTAGGGAATTTTTCAAAACCGGCTTTTAAAGTATTAATTGCCTTTAATGTGTCTTTTACTGCCAGATATTCCTGATAAAGCAATTGATGAACATTCACTTCTTCGTAACCATCATCTCTCAAATCATCATACAGGGCAATAGCTTTCTCATGTTTTTCGGCATTAGTGGCAGCTATAGCAGTAAAGTACTTAATCATATGATAATTCGAGTCGGGTTTGATTTCATTTTTCATCATAGGCAATTTTGGAATAGCCAGATAAATTTCAAAAACCTTGATAGCACCTTCGTAATCCTTCTTATCGAAAAGCTGAGCTCCATAAGCAAACAGGTTTTGTTGAGTAGTATAGTACTCTTTAATCTTTTCTTTAATTTCTTTCTGGAACTTAGGTTTTACTTTTCCTTTTTCGTCAGGAAGTCCATCCATGTCGTAGGCTTTGATAAAATAATCGTAAGATTCAACGATTGCTTTACCTTTTACATCCTGATCAACCTGTTGTTGCAGAAGCATTTTGTTATACAAAGATTCGTTTTCTTTGTAACCGATAAGTCCGGCTACATACCATGTCTGAGCCTGATCCTTTGTTGTAGGGTCGGTCAGCGCCGGTTTAATGTCCTGACGCGCACCGGCAAAATCAGGGCTTTCCATTAAAGCTTTGTTCTTAGCTTTTTTTACATTGGCACTTTGTCCAAAAGTTGTTCCGGTTAATGCTATAACCAGAGACAAGGATAAAAATACTTTTTTCATGATGAGTATAAAATTTTACTTTTTTATTACAGAATAGAAATCAGATATTGTGACAATTATTGCTGCGATTGTTCCTGAATATTGGTGTCAATATTTTCGTTTTCAATAGCCTCAGTATCCGGGTTTTCATCTTCATTTACCGACATTACCTTACATACCGAAGCAATTTCATCGTTGCGTTTTTCGAGGTTAATTAGTCGTACTCCTTGCGTAGCACGTCCCATAACTCTTATATCCGCAACTTTAAGTCTGAGTGTAATCCCCGATTTATTGATAATCATCAAATCGTTTTCATCGTTAACGCTTTTGATCGAAACCAGTTTTCCTGTTTTATCAGTAATGTTCATGGTTTTCACCCCTTTACCACCACGATTGGTGATTCGGTATACTGGAACCGGTTCTCCGTTTTCCAAAATCAGGTTACCTTCCTCGTCCCGTTCGTCGAGCAGTGTGCGTTTACCATAGCCCTGCTGCGACACTACCATTACAGTCTCTTTTGTGTCTTTATTTACACAAATCATGCCAACAACTTCGTCCTGACCATCATCGTCCAGATCCATACCACGTACACCGGTTGCGGTGCGTCCCATCTCGCGAACTTTCGATTCGTGGAAACGAATAGCACGACCATTGCGGTTAGCCATCAGAATTTCAGAGTTGCCATCCGTCATGCGCACCTGTATTACCTGGTCGTCTTCGCGAATTGTAATAGCATTTACACCGTTCTGACGAGGACGTGAGTAAGCCTCTAACGAGGTTTTTTTGATAACACCGTTTTTAGTACAGAATACCAGATAATGCGATTTGGTATATTCAGGGTCGTTAAGTCCTTTTACGCGAATGAAAGCATTTACCTTATCATCAGACTCAATATTGAGCAGATTCTGAATAGCACGCCCTTTAGAGTTTTTACTTCCTTCAGGTATTTCGTATACCTTAAGCCAGTAACATCTTCCTTTTTGAGTGAAGAATAACATGGTATTGTGCATCGAAGCCGGATAAATGTACTCTATAAAGTCCTCGTCGCGCGAGTCGCTACCTTTGGAACCAACGCCGCCTCTGTTTTGCGCACGGAACTCGGTCAGGGCAGTACGTTTAATATATCCCAGATGCGAAATGGTAATAATCATTTCGTCATCAGCATAGAAATCTTCCGGATTAAACTCTTCCGAGGCGTATACAATTTGTGTACGACGTTCATCGCCATATTTAGCTTTTACTTCGAGGAGTTCATCTTTAATAATTTGCATCCGAAGCTCTACCTTTTCAAGAATTTCCTTCAACTTTTCAATTAAGTTCATAATTTCCTGATACTCAGCACGAAGTTTATCCTGTTCCATACCAGTAAGTTGGCGAAGTCTCATTTCAACAATAGCTCTGGATTGTATTTCAGATAATTGGAAACGTTCCATCAGGCGGTTACGGGCTTCATCCGGCGTTTTCGAGTCGCGGATAATTTTAATTGCTTCGTCCAGATTGTCCAGAATTATCATGAATCCTTCGAGAAGGTGAGCACGTTTTTCAGCTTCACTCAACTCAAAACGTGTACGACGTATCACTACCTCGTGTCTGTGTTCTACAAAGTAATGAATCAGATCTTTCAGGTTGAGCATACGTGGGCGGCCATGTACAAGTGCAATATTGTTTACACTGAACGATGACTGCAATGCGGTCATTTTGAATAACTTATTCAGAACCACGTTGGAGTTGGCATCGCGTTTGATGTCTATCACGATACGCATACCTTCGCGGTCCGATTCGTCATTGATATGTGCAATACCTTCAATTCTCTTTTCTTCAACCAGAGCCACTACCGACTTAATCAACTCAACCTTATTCACCATATAGGGAATTTCATTGATAATGATTTTTTCGCGTCCCTGCGCATCGGCTTCAATTTCCACTTTTGAGCGAACTACCACGCGGCCTCTACCGGTTTCAAAAGCCTCTTTTACACCGGCATAGCCGTAAATAATACCACCCGTAGGAAAGTCAGGTGCCTTGATATATTTAATAAGTTCCGGAATATCTATGTCGTTATTGTCGATATAGGCAATGATTGCATCAACGGCTTCCGAAAGATTATGAGGCGCCATATTGGTGGCCATACCCACTGCAATACCCGATGATCCGTTTACAAGCAGGTTAGGGATGCGGCTTGGTAATACAAGCGGTTCTTTCAGTGTGTCGTCAAAGTTAAGCTGAAAATCAACTGTATCTTTGTTGATGTCTTCCAACATATCTTCGGCTAATTTACGTAACCTTGCTTCGGTGTAACGCATGGCAGCCGGGCTGTCGCCGTCAACCGATCCGAAGTTACCCTGACCATCAACCAATGGATAGCGCATTGCCCAGGACTGAGCCATACGTACCAGTGTGCCATAAATAGAAGAATCGCCGTGCGGGTGATATTTACCCATCACTTCACCAACTATTCTCGCTGCTTTTTTATAAGGTTTATCAGAGTTGTTACCCAACTCATTCATTCCAAAAAGTACACGGCGGTGAACGGGTTTAAACCCATCACGTACATCGGGCAGTGCGCGCGAAACTATCACTGACATAGAGTAATCGATGTACGAAGATTTCATTTCCTCGTCGATATTTACTTTGATAATTCTGTCTTGTTCAATCATCTAACTTTATTTTTGTCATTGTCGAAAAAATCGCACTAAATTACTGCTTTTAATCGGATTTCACAAACTTTCTGGTGAAAATTTATAAGCGGATTATTTACTTAATTTTTTCGTTTAGGCATGTAATTTTTGTTTGTTTTTTTATCTGTTTTCCAAATGTATCAGTTGACTTATTTTACTCCAGTAATCCGCCGGTTATAAAGCTGTTGCCAAAATCAGGTACATATTCAGGTTCGTTCTCGAATATGCCATATACCGACGAACCCGAACCCGACATCGAGGCGTATACAGCTCCCATTTTGTATAGTTCGTTTTTTATATGTCCTATTTCAGGATGTTTTGCAAAAACAGATACTTCAAAATCATTTTTCATCAGCTCTTTCCATGTCTCTATAGGTTTTTGAGCTATATCAAATAGCGAATAATCGGGCTTGTGCGGTACTACAAGCGCATAAGCTTCGGGGGTAGAAACATGAATATCCGGTTTTACAAGCAATAAAAATTTACCTTTTAGTGATAAGTTGATGGCTGTAAACACATTACCAATGCCTGTGGCGAATACGGGTTGGTTTTTTATAAATACAGGACAGTCGGCCCCGAGTGTGGCAGCCTTGTTTTCAAGTTCTTCGGTAGATAACTTTAAATCAAACAGCTCATTAAGCGCTTTGAGCATAAATGCGGCATCGGCCGATCCGCCTCCTAATCCAGCTCCAAAAGGAATTTGCTTTATCAGCGAAATGTCAATGGCCGGAAGATGAAAATCGGTCTGCAACAGCCTGTAAGCTTTTATAATGAGGTTGTCTTCAGTATCGCCCCCGATAGCGATACCTGAGGATGAAAAACTGTAGTCGGAGCATGAGTCCGATTTATCAACTTCAAGGACATCGCTCAGGCCGATAGGATAGAATATGGTTTCAATATTATGATAACCATCCGTTCTTTTTTCGATAATATTTAGCCCCAGGTTAATTTTGGCATTTGGGAATGTGCGCATCGTTTTATTTTGTTGTTTATTTTTTTTGAATCAAAAGTAACTAAAAATAAAAATATGATAAAATATTGTTAGAAAATAATCATCTTTATCTAAGCGCATGGCAGGTCAGATTAGAGATATTTGTAGTCTTTCTGTACTTAATACGCATGAATAAGCATTGTTAATAGTTTTTCGATAGATAGTTATCAACAGCTTTTTTGTTATTTTGTTGATAAAATAATTATAAAAAACAATTTTATATTGTCCATAATTAAATGCTTTCTGTGTACTTTTGATTCTGAAATTATAGAGTTGAACTATTTGCCTGTATATTCCTGATTACAAAATAATTAATGCTATTTGTGAGTTTTTTGTAACGCAACCAATTTATTATCTGCGAATATTTTTGAGTAAACATAGTCAGTTCTTCCCAACCATAAATTTGTAAAAACCAAGCAACCACTCAATGGCCGAAAAAAGAAATTATGCCCGTAAACCAGCTGCTCCTGCACCAATAGCTCCGAATGAGTTCGGTAAGCTACCTCCGCAGGCGCCTGAACTTGAAGAAGCTGTGCTGGGCGCCCTGATGATAGAGAAAGATGCATATTCGCTTGTTTCGGAAATTCTTAAGCCCGAATGCTTTTATAAAATTGCGCATCAAAAGATTTTTGAATCAATCATGACACTGGCATTGCACCAGGAGCCAATTGATATGCATACGGTTACGGAGCAACTGCGTAAAAATGGCACTATCGACGAGATTGGTGGTCCGTATTACATTACTTTGCTTACAGCCAAGGTGTCGTCGGCTGCTCACCTGGAGTACCATTCGCGCATTATTGTACAGAAGTTTCTGGCTCGCGAACTGATACGTATTTCTACCGAAATTCAAACAAAGGCATTTGATGATAAAACAGATGTTGACGATTTAATGCAGGAAGCTGAGGGTATGCTCTTTGAAGTATCGCAACGCAACCTGAAAAAAGATGTAACGCAGATAAACCCGGTGATAGAAGAGGCACGCAACCGTATGTTGCTTGCTGCTACCAAACAGGGAGCCAGTGGTGTCCCCAGCGGATTTCATGCGTTGGACAAAATTACATCGGGCTGGCAGCGTTCCGACCTTATTATCATTGCCGCCCGTCCGGCTATGGGTAAAACGGCATTTATCCTGTCGATGGCTAAAAACATGGCCGTGGATTATAATTCGCCAGTTGCTGTGTTCTCTCTCGAAATGTCCAATGTGCAGCTTGTTAACCGTTTGATAATGAATGTTTGTCAGCTCGAGGGTGAAAAAATTAAGAACGGACAGCTCACGCAGTATGAATGGGAGCAATTTGATAAAAATATCAACCAATTGCTGGATGCGCCTATTTTTGTGGACGATACGCCAAGCCTTTCGGTGTTTGAACTGAGGAGTAAGGCGCGTCGTTTGGTAAAAGAGCATAAGGTGCAGTGTTTGATTATTGACTACCTGCAGTTGATGAATGCAAGTGGGATGAGTTTTGGTAGTCGCGAGCAGGAGGTAAGTATTATTTCCCGGTCGCTGAAAGGGCTTGCCAAGGAGCTTGATATTCCTATCATCGCTTTGTCGCAGCTCAATCGTGGGGTTGAAGGGCGTACCGGTATCGAAGGAAAACGGCCACAGCTATCTGACCTTCGCGAGTCGGGGGCTATTGAGCAGGACGCGGATATGGTATGCTTTATTCACCGTCCGGAATATTATAAGATTACAGAAGATGCTCAGGGAAACTCTTTGCTTGGAGTAGCCGAAGTGCTTGTAGCTAAGCACCGTAATGGTGCAACGGCAGATATACAACTGAAATTTAAAGGCGTATATGCCAAGTTTATGAATAAGGATGATATAAGCGATGATGAAAATCAGTTTGGCGATAATTACCAGACAATATCTTCCAAAATGAATGATATGAGTGGTGCCGGTTTTTATAGCGAAGGGCAGATACTAACGCCTCCACCACCTTCGGCTGCACCTTTTGCAGGGGGCCGAAATGATGAAACGCCTTTTTAAAATTAAGTGATTTTCCAAAAGTACAGGTCAACTGATAATGCCGAACGGTGTTTATACTTGTTCGGATTTTCAGAAAAACCTGAAATAATAAACCCCACCGGTTATTGAACCAGCGGGGTTTATTATTTTATGCCAATATCTGAATTAAGAGTTCTTAATTTCAGAAGGATTATGTTTGTATTTGAACGAAACCGCAAATAATATGGCCACTACCAAAGCATAAGAGGCAAACGATACCCAAATGCCCGGCCAGTCTTTTAAATGCGTTATGGGGTCTTCGAACCATTTAGCAATAACCAGCCCTGCTATAATATTTCCTAAAACAGCTCCTACACCATTGGTCATAAGCATAAATACTCCCTGTGCCGATGATTGAATTCGCGAGTCAGTATTTTTCTCAACAAATAAGGCTCCCGAGATATTGAAAAAATCGAATGCCATGCCATAAATAACACATGAGGCAATGATTAAAATAAAACCAATGCTCGTATTCCCGGCCAAACCAAATAATCCAAACCTAAGCACCCAGGCTATCATGCTGAATAACATCACGTTTTTGATGCCGAATTTCTTCATAAAAAAAGGAATGGCAAGGATAAACAGGGTTTCGGAAATTTGAGAAATAGATAAGATAATGGTAGAAAAATTATTGATTATCCCACCCTTAGGGAATACGCTGGCATCTTGCAGGAAACTATCGCCATAAGCATTAGTAAGCTGTAAGGCAGCTCCAAGCATCAAACTGAAAACAAAGAAAAGTGCCATTTTCTTTTGCTTAAACAAAACAAAGGCTTCCAGTCCCAGCTTTTCAACCAAAGATTTCTTCTTAGTACTTGGGAGTTCTTCTTCTTTTTTTATAACCGGCAGAAAAATAAATGAAAACACAGATAGGCACAACGCCATAATTGCTGCAATTATAAAAGATACCTTAATACTTTGCCCAAATCCCCATTCTTTTGTAAATAAATTAGTTACCCACATGGCCACAATAAATCCGACAGTACCCCAAACACGTATGGGCGGAAAATACGTTGTAGGATCTTTACCTTCGTTTTTCAGTACTTTGAATCCTATGGAATTATTAAGGCCTATTGTTGGCATATAAAAACACATGGCAATTAACAATACCCAGAAGAAAGTCAATGGTGAGTCGATAAACGGCAAAAAGCACATGGTAATACCGAAAAGTAAGTGCAAAATCGCATATACATAATTGGCTTTCCACTTATCGGCCACAATACCAAATAAAGTTGGCATTATTAACGATGCAAATCCCATCGTCGAAAATACCAGTCCAAATTCAGCGCCGTTCCACTGTTTTTCAATAAATCCGTAATGCCCTAAAGTCATCATCCATGAACCCCAAACGAAGAACTGGAGAAAATTTACTACAATAAGTCTAAACTTTGATCCCATAAATAGTTTTTTTATAAAAGCGTTTACATTTTTCTTATTTTTCTTTTCGTTTTAAAGCATCTCTGATACTTACCGCCAGTTCATACTTTTCTTCTTTCAATGCCATATTGAGCAGTTCGTTCAAGTCTGTATCCGACAATAAATCCAGTTCTTCGGCTGTAAGATCCTCAGCGTTTACGCTTGCTTCTTCTTCGTCGTTGTTCGGTTCGTCCTGAGCTTCAATCACTGTACCTACAATGTCCAGAATCTCAGACTTGATGTAAACAGGCGAGTCGGAACGTACAGCCAGTGCAACTGCATCGGAAGTACGTGCGTCGACAATGATTGTGCTACCATCGTGCAAGATATGAAGTTCTGAGTAAAAAACCTCGTTGACCATATTGTAGATTACAACCTTTTGCAGCGTAGCATTGAATACATTCAACAGATTATTTATCAAATCGTGGGTAAGCGGCCTTGGCGAGCGTTTGTTATTTAGTTTAAGTGCTATGGATTGAGCTTCGGGCTCACCTATCATCACCGAAAACCTTCTGTTACCTTCTTCCTCGCTAAGTACCAGACCGTATGTACCAACAACAGTCTGATTGTATACCAAACCGGTTATCGAAAGTTTTATTACCTTGTCCATTTTAATTTTTTTGAGAAAATAACAACAAATATAATTATAATTTCATAAGTATTTACGCTTTAATTATTCAACGAAAAGAAATTTATACCAAAAATCAGCATATAATAGATGAAAAATCATCGAAATAGAGAATGTATATAACAAGTAATGAAAAATATATGTACTTTTGTCGCCCGAATTGTATGGAAATGAATATTGCTAAGATTTTTGCCCGTTCGTGGGGATTAATGATGACTACAACCCCAACCTGGGAAGGTATTGCCGGGGAA
>JAFNAV010000089.1 GCA_017860345.1 Bacteroidota bacterium
AACCAGTGAAGTTGGCGTTTGAAACTGTCCTGTTTGAGCGACGCAGGAGCGAGTTTGGACGGTTTCAGCCAACTGAACGCCAGTTTTTCGAGCGAGGCGTCCGCCAGCTGGCGGATTGACTTTTTTTGGTTACTTTTTTGTGTCAAGACATCCCGATCGCTATCGGGAGTAACTGGGGGTTGGGGCAAAGCCCCATGAGAAATATCGTTAGGTCTTTATGCGGATAATCATATAATTCAATTCACTAAGCTTAAGTTTTATAATTTCATATTTTGGTATAAACTATATATTTATTTACTTATGAGAACAAAAACTATATTTTTATTGGTGGTTAACCTGATTTTTTCTCTAACTTATGCTCAAACTACAAACGAGGCAAAAAAACTTTTGCCCGGTAGCGACAGTATTCCATCTGCCTCAAAGTCGGCCAAAGGTCAGGACTTTAATTCGGCGCGTAGCAATAAAGAAAAAGCATCGATAAGTAGCTCGCAGGATTTTAATACCACCCGTAGCAATAAAGATAAAGCGGCAATAAGTACCGCTCAGGACTTCAATACTACCCGCAGTAATCGGGAAAACCGTTTTGCAAGCTCTGGTGGCTCTGGTCCTGTTGTTGAGATTGGTTTGTCGCCCACATTTGCGCTTGCTGTAGGAGGTGATAATAATTCGTCATCGGGATTGTACAATGGCAATAGTTACGGAAGTAAGTTGGATTTCCGCTTTTTCGCAGGGAAAGTGGGTTTGGTGCTGACCAATGGTTTTTCGGTTCTCAAGCCGGATATGGATGCTGTTAATGCAAATATGGCAGCCTGGAGCAGTAATGGAGTGCTATCGGCACGCACCACCGACGGGAATCAAACTTTTTTGATGGTAGGGCCGGCGGTGCAATTAGGCAGTAAAGTCAGGTTTATTGCATCTGCGCAGGCTGGTTTGTTTATCAATAATCCGGTAAATGTCCAAATTATTGCCACCGAGGGAACACGAACACTTATGAGCGTAACCGGTAATAATCAAAAATATCAACCGGGTTATTCGGGCTCAGTCTCTTTGGCTTTTCCGGTATCCGGTATTTTTTCTTTGGGGCTCGGGGTGGATTATGTAAATACCCAAACATCCAATAGCTATAGCGATGTGAAACATATAGAGGTAGTTACTCAAAAAAGTAATACCAATTATATCGGGTTTGCTCTTTCAGTGGGTGTTCGTTTGCCCACCGGCTGCCCGGGCAACTAAAATTAATTTTACAATTTCATTAGATTTAAATGCCGATAGGCATTTGCCTGTTGTGCCTATAAAGGTTTAATTGATTTTTACCCAGATAGCAAGGATAAAAAGTTTTTGTAACGAATTTGTATGTTACTTGACTAATGTGGAGAAGCAATTAAACGAATGCTTAAAAAAAGAACTTACTGATAATCCGGCCTCTTAATCCGGGTAAGTACTGCCACGCCTACCAGCATAGGTAGCCCGAAATTGATAAGCCACAAGGCAAAGCCGGCAAAAGCAATAGCGGCCGGTTGAGGAGCGAATGCCCCTACGAAAATTACGGCATAAGAACTGCGTATGGCTGCTTCCGAAAATGCCAGCGATGGAGTGAAGGTGACCAGCAGGTACGACGATGGGATGGCCACTAAAGCCTGCCACCATTGTAGCTCTACTCCAAAAAACTGTAGCATGGCAAACATTTGCAGGCCGAAAACAGCATAACGTAGCAACGATATACTTATAATACTCAGCAAATCGGGCGTACTCAGGCGCGAAATATCGGCTGCAAAGCTCAGGTGTGTTTGCCAGAACCGGCTACGAGCCATGGCTGGCAGCGAAAAACAAACTGCCAGAATAACCACCAAAATAGCGCTAACTATGCCAATATAAACCTGATGATTTAATCCCGGAAATTTGTTCAGGCTCAGAAATATGGCCAAAGCCGGAAGTCCGCACATAGCCATAACGATGTTTTGAGTAAAACTATTGATAACAGAGTAAACAATCCCGGTTTTACGGTTTTCGGGTTTCAGAAAAAGGATGCGCCCTACTGGCTCTGCTATGCGGTTGGGCGTGAAAAATCCGGTGGAAAACCCGGCTAAAACAGCCTTTAAAGCTGCTATGATGGTGAGCTTTTCCGATTTTGAAACGATACGTTGCCATTTCAGAGCCTCGGTAAGCAGGTTCACAGGTAGTAGCGCCAAAACGAGCCATAGCCAGCTGTAACGGATAGCCGAAATGTTTCTGAATTGAGCAAAAAACTCGTCGTAATGTTTATAACTAATCAGGATATAGAGTACATATCCATAAGCGGCAATCATAAAAACCCACGACAATGCTGATTTCAGCGGTGCGAAACGAAGTTTCGATGCATCCGGTTTTTCTGCTTGCTTAGTCATGGCTCACAAGCGGATTAAGTTCCCGGAGTTTGTATGCTATTGCCGGAACCACTGGTTTTGAATGTAAAACTCTTTTGCGAAAAATAGCTGAACAGCGTAGTGACTACGGTCACAATCATTTTAGAGGGAGTAGGGAAGATGTGCAGAAAATCTACCAACAACTTCAGCCCTGCGTAGTTGAGCAATAGGTTGGCCACCACTACACTGAGGTAGCGCACTATCTGAACTTTTCCCCGTAGTTCGGACGAGGTGAAGGTAACATACTTCTGAAGCAGAAAGCCCGACATAAATGTAACCGGAAAAACAATAAACATGGCTGCAATGTGCGAGCTAATGGTAACAAAGCCCAAATGAAGCATTTCTTTTTGCAACAGGAAATGAAATGTGAGAAAGTACAAAACCCAGTCGAAAGCCATATTGGCAACCCCGGTAACTCCATAACGGAAAAACTGTAATGGCATATACCTGCGGAACGGAGGATAAAAAAAATCCACCATGCGGGTGATCCATCGACCTGTTGATTCAAGTAATTGTCTCATAAAAAAATCGATTCTCTTGCTGCAATTCCAATACGTGCTCCGGTTGTTAGTGCTATTTTTGTACGGTATTTGAGTTTTTTAAATATCATTCTTCTAAAGAAATAGGAAAATCGGACAAAAATGATTACTTTTGTGCGCCCGGAAAAAATTGCACGCTGATAATTCTGCTTGCAAAGATAATACAACCGGAGCACATATTGCAATTGCAGGTTATCGTTTTATTATTTCTTATATAAATCCATATGTCCGACGACTACCATAGTTATGATACAAGTACGTGCCAAAAAACATTTGGGACAGCACTTCCTGCGCGATTTGGAAGTAGCACGTCGTATCGCTGCGAGCTTACCGCTCGACGGTCGGACGCCCGTGCTTGAAATTGGGCCGGGAACGGGTGTACTTACACAATTTTTACTTCAAAATCCGGATGTTGATCTCACTGCCGTAGAGCTCGACCGTGAGTCGGTGCAATATCTCAATCAGCACTACCCGCAACTCAAGGTAGTAGAGGCCGATTTTCTTAAATTAGACTTAAAAACGCTATTCCCCGGAAAGTTTTGTATTATTGGCAATTTTCCTTATAATATTTCGAGCCAGATTTTTTTCAAAATGCTCGATAACCGCGACTCAATACCATGCCTTGTGGGCATGATACAGAAGGAAGTGGCCGAACGCATGGCGGCTAAAGCCGGAAATAAAACCTACGGTATCCTGAGCGTGCTTATGCAGGCTTTCTATTCTATCGACTATCTTTTTACTGTACACGAACATGTATTTGACCCTCCGCCTAAGGTCAAATCGGCTGTTATTCGCTTAGTCCGTAATGAAGTTACAAGCATGGGATGCGATGAGCAACTCTTCAAAACGGTGGTGAAAACAGCCTTCAATCAACGACGAAAGCAAATGCGCAATTCGCTGAAACCGCTTGTGCCCAAAGACAACCCTGTGTTTGCCGACCCGGTTTTCGATTTGCGCCCTGAACAACTGAATGTTGCTGCATTCGTCGACCTGACCAACAAAATAGAAAAGGCGCTACAAAGCGTGTAGTCGTTTTTTTTATGTGAGTTCAGGCCAAAGAGATTCTCAAACCCAAAAGTGTAACCTGAAGAGGATTTTTAATAATCAACACAGATAAAATTGATTTCGAACAAGCAACAGAACACAATATTGCACATTTGTTTGAAGTGAAGATTTTTTATGCCTCTTCCGATAAGCAAGCCCAACAAGGATTCGTGAAGAACCGGAGCTTATCGAAAAAAACGGAGAAAGGAGATTAAAATCATGTCTGAATTAAGATTGTTTTACCACGAAGCCGGTAGACTCAAAATATCGAAAAGCATTGATACGCTTAAAAAAGTAGACCTGAAAGATTTGTTGTGGATTGACCTGAACGACGTTTCGGATGAAATTGAAACGGAGCTGGAGCAATTCCTGAAAATATATATTCAGGAGGACGAAGAAATCGAAGAAATTGAGATGAGTTCCCGCTTTATCCAAACGGACGATAGCGTGGTGGTGAATGCCAGCTTTATGCTCGATAATTATTCACTTGAACCGGTGTCGCTTATCCTGAAAAACGGTATCCTGATATCGGTACGCGATGCCGAGTTGAAATCGTTCAACGAAACTATCAAAAAGATTTACGCCAATACCAAAAACTTTCCGTCGGGCTATCATGTGCTGGTAACCCTGCTCGAAACCCGCGTGGAGTACGATGCGGATATGATTGAGGATATTACCGACCAGATTACTTCTTTAAGTAAAACGCTGAATACCGAGGACGATCTGGATCAGGATATTCTGATACGCATTAAAGATATGCAGGAAAAGGTAATGATTATCCGGCAAAACATAATGGATAAACAACGGGTGGTATCTAATCTGCTGAAATGTACGCTTTTTCCTAACGACCTTACCCAAAGACTTACCATGGTTATCAAGGATATAAATTCGCTTTTCGAGTATATTCGTTTTGGTTTCGATCGTTTGGACTACCTTCAGGATACTTTCCTCGGTTTGGTAAACCTGCAACAGAATAAGATTATCAAAATATTTACCGTGGTGTCGGTTATCTTTATGCCACCTACACTTATTGCCAGCATGTATGGTATGAACTTTAAGTTTATGCCGGAGCTTGAGTGGAAGTTCGGATATTTATTTTCAATAGGTTTGATGGTGCTTTTCTCTGGAGCTGTGTTGTATTATTTCCGTCGAAAAAAATGGCTGTAGTTCCCCTTCATAATCTGAATCAATGTGGTGGTTTTTTACTTCGGATAAAAACCTACCACCTGTTATTGGCTTTTATGCCTGTGTAAACGATATTCATTTTGCCGCAATTATACATAAAAACGAAAGTTTATGTATTTTTGTGGCAATTTTTTTTATTCAATATCCTTTAGGATGATAGAGAAAAATTATACGTATAAAATTATATTGAACAAATGTAGAAGTTTGATGCTGAATCATCTGAAAGAGTTTATTTGGCAGTAATGATTTGTTTTAAAAAAATATAACACTATATCCCGTCTGTTACTTAAAATAAAAATATAAGATTAATTCAATGAAAGTAAACAACCTCTCGGAAAACAATTCCGTACTGAATCATTACCTGAAAGAAATTCGTTCGGTTGAAATTCAGAACGACCCCATGCGCTTTCGCCGGAATATGGAGCGCATAGGCGAAATTATGGCTTATGAGATAAGCAAATCCATGCACTATGTAAACGAAAACGTGCAAACGCCTCTTGGATTTGCCCCAACCAATGTTATCGACGAAAGCATTGTAATATCAACCATTCTGAGAGCCGGACTTCCGTTTCATCAGGGCTTTTTGAGCTATTTCGACAGGGCTGAAAATGCTTTTGTTTCGGCTTATCGCAAGTATAAAGATGCTCTGAAGTTCGATATTTTTATCGAGTATATTGCTTCGCCGGACCTCACCGGAAAAACGCTGATTATTACCGACCCCATGCTGGCCACCGGTGCTTCGCTGGAAATGGCTTATGGCGCACTGCTTACCAAAGGCAAGCCTGTACATGTGCATATTGCTACGGTTATTGCCAGCAAGCAGGCCGTGAAATATATCAAAAAGCATTTTGAGGGCGCTAATGTTACGTTTTGGACGGCGGCTATCGACCCGGAGCTTAACGAGCATTCGTACATCATTCCCGGACTGGGCGATGCCGGAGATTTGGCCTATGGCGAAAAACTTTGATAATTTGCCGGATTTTTTTTAATACCTTATTTTTTACATGACAAAAATTCTATTTTGCCTATAATTCATGGATGTGAATAGAAACGCGGATATAGCGGATAAAACAGATTTTCGCTGTAAACTCAAAAGTTTTCCTGATACGGATTACATGACAGATTTTAGACTTCACA
>JAFNAV010000009.1 GCA_017860345.1 Bacteroidota bacterium
GCTGATTTTCAGTAGCGAGCACTAATCCGCCATTTACGTAGTAAATAAATCAGAATTAAAATCCGTTTTATTACTACAATAAATCAGTGTATATCAGTTAAATCAGCTATATCTGCGTTTCTATTCTTTTTTGTTATGTACTTAGGAATAACAATTAAAAATCATAGGCAATTTAATAAACTAAATATCTAAGCTAAAAAATAAAGAAGAAATAATTCATTATCCACCATAACCATTCCTATTCATATGTTCGACGAAATTTATTACGGAAATACCCTCGAAAACTGGTTAATTTCCTTAGCCATCATTGTTGGTGCAGCTATTTTGAATAAAGGTATAATCCTGATTAATAAGTATGTAATACGAAAAATTACATCGAAAACCAAGAGCCGTCTTGATGATATTCTTTTCCGTATGCTACAGGCGCCGGTATTATTGGGAATCATTTTACTGGCCATCTGGATTGCAGTGAGCCGTCTGCATCTTGAGCCTAAAACAGTAGCTTTTTTTGCAAAATCCTATAAGTTCCTTATTGTATTAAATGTTACCTGGTTTGTTGTGCGGTTTATCAATGCTCTGATTGAGGAGTATTTGGTGCCGGCAGCCGAGTCTAACCAAACCAAATATATCGACAATAACCTGATGCCTATACTGCGTAGGGCTATTCTGGGTGTAGTGTGGGCCATTGGTACTATCATGGCGCTCACCAATATCGGGGTGGATGTAGGTGCGCTTATTGCCGGTCTGGGAATTGGGGGTTTGGCCTTTGCGCTGGCTGCTCAGGATACAATCAAAAATATATTTGGAGGTATAACCATCTTTACCGACCGGCCGTTTCGTATCGGCGATCGCATTAAAGTAGATGGTTTCGATGGCTTTGTAGAAGACATAGGTGTTAGAAGTACCCGGCTGCGCACGCTCGAAAAGCGTTTGGTAACCATTCCCAATTATAAGATTGTAGAAGCATCTATCGAAAATATCACTGATGAGCCCATGCGCAGGGTACTTATGGTTTTAGGACTTACCTACAACACTACGCCCGAAAAAATGGCCGAAGCTATCAGTATTCTCAAAAACATGCCTAACGTAATAGCCGAAATAGAGCCAACCGAGGTGAATGCTTTTTTCTCCGATTTTTCGCCCTATTCTATGGACTTAAAGTTTATTTATTGGGTAAAAAAGGGTGAAGATGTAGTAGAGGTTCCTTCAAGAATCAATTTTGAGATACTTTCGGCATTCACCAAAGCGGGTCTTAGTTTTGCCTTCCCAACACAAACAGTTTTACTCGAAAAGTAAGTTCAAAATAACAAACAAATGTATTTTTAACTTGTAATTATTATTTCTTAACGGCTTGTTCTGGTAATTTTTTGCTATTTTTGTCAGTTGTATGTCAAAATTACAGGTTTAAACAAAATATAATTATGCAACCTTCAGAAATACAAGCAGTAAAGCAGCGGTTTGGGATTATTGGAACTTCGGATATGCTCAACAGAGCCATAGATATAGCCGTACAGGTTGCCCCTACAGATTTGTCCGTACTGATAACGGGTGAAAGTGGAGTTGGTAAAGAAAATTTTCCTCAGATAATACATTTTTACAGTCATCGTAAGCATGGTCCTTATATAGCGGTAAACTGCGGAGCTATACCCGAAGGTACTATCGACTCTGAACTTTTCGGGCACGAGAAAGGCTCTTTTACGGGCGCTACTGCCGACCGTAAGGGTTATTTTGAAGTGGCCGACGGTGGAACAATCTTTCTCGACGAAGTAGGTGAGTTGCCGCTTTCCACTCAGGTACGCTTACTGCGCGTACTCGAAACAGGCGAGTTTATCAAAGTGGGGTCGTCCAAAACTCAGAAAACCAATGTGCGCGTAGTGGCTGCCACCAACCTGAATATGATTCAGGGAACGCGCGAAGGGAAGTTTCGCGAAGACTTGTATTACAGGTTAAATACGGTGCCAATTTCGGTGCCTCCACTGCGCGAGCGTAAGGAGGATATTGTGTTGCTGTTCAGAAAATTTGCTTCTGATTTTGCCGAAAAATATCACATGCCACCCGTGCGGCTTACCGACGATGCCAAGGCTTTGCTCTCGGCTTATTACTGGAACGGTAATGTACGCCAGTTGAAAAACATCACCGAACAAATATCGGTTATTGAGCAGCAGCGTGAAATCAACGCCAACATACTTCGTGCATATCTGCCTAAGGACGAAATGGAAAGATTGCCGGCAATTTTCGGTTCGGTGGCTTCGGATCACAAATCATTCAATAGCGAGAGAGAAATTCTTTATCAGGTACTGTTTGATATGAAAAAGGATATGAATGATTTGAAAAAACTGGTACACGAAATCATGAATGGTCAGGTTCCAGTTTCTCCGGGTCTCGAAACTGCTTATACGCCATCGTATCTGGCCAGTCAGGAGCCGTTTATTAATCCATCCGTTCAAAAGCCTGATTATATGCAGGATAAGATTATTCATGACAAAATTATACACGATAATAAAGGATTTGCAAGCCATGCCGATGAGGTAGAGGAATTTCAGGAAGCCGAAGAATACCATGAAATTGAATCGGTTCAAAAACCGCTGAGCCTCGAAGATATGGAGCGTCAGATGATAAAGAAAACACTGGAAAAGCACCGGGGCAAACGAAAAGCAGCTGCCGAAGAGTTAAAGATTTCCGAAAGAACATTGTATCGAAAAATTAAAGAATATGGAATTGAATAAACGAAGAAAAACATTTGACTTACGGATGGGCAGAAAAGTGCTTATGTTGCTTTTGGGCGCTGTGGTGCTCTTGTCATGTGGTTCGTGCAGAATTACTTATAAGTTTAATGGTTCCAATGTGGACTATGCAAAAACCAAAACCATATCCATAGCTGATTTCCAGAATATTGCGGAGCTTGTGTATGCTCCGTTGTCGGTTGAGTTTTCCGAGAAACTGAGAGATATTTATACGCGCAATACCCGTTTGCAATTGCTGAAACGGGGTGGCGATATGAACGTTGAAGGCGAAATTGTAGGTTATCAGCTTACCCCTATGGCTATTGGTACCGATAGCTATGCATCGCAAACAAAACTGACCGTAACTATCAATGTTCGCTTTACGAACAATAAAAATCCGGATGATGATTTTGAAAAAAAATATACAGCATATCAAACATTTGATAGTACCAATTTGCTAACCGATGTGCAGGATGATTTGTTGAAAGAAATTATAACGGAAATTACCGAAAATATCTTTAATGATACGGTAGCTAAATGGTAATAAGCGTTTTAAAGGAATGACACACGAAGAATTTTACAGCATAGTAAATAATCCGCAATCGGTAAGCGCCGGCCATATTGCCGGATTGAAGGAGTTGGCAGAGTACTATCCGTATTTTGCATTTCCCCGTATTTTGCTGGCAAAGGCAGTGGCCGATTCCCGTCATGTGCATTCGGAGCGATATGCCGCACAGGCTGCCTTGCATGCGCCCGACAGGCGTTGGCTTTATTATTATCTCTATCCGGAACTAAAACTTAGTGCCGGTGTGCTTAAAACGGAGCGGGTGCCCAAATACTCAGGAAATTATTTCGATCTGCTCAATGCCGTTGAAAATGAAGGAGGTGATACCCGCCAGTCGCTCAAAAATCTGGCCGAAAGATTAAAAGCTGCCCGGCAAATGGTAACGCAGAATAATCAAAAGCCAGCTATAGTTAATGCCGATAATAAAGTGTCGGACAATGCAAAACTACAACATCAGACCACAGATTTTTCAATGCCTGATGTTTTGCCCGAAAGTAAAATAACCGAGGACTTAGCCAAAAAACTGATTAAAGATAAAAAATACGCAGAGGCAATTGAAGTTTTAAATAAATTAATCTTGATTAATCCGAAAAAAAGTATTTACTTTGCAGACCAAATTCGTTTTTTGGAAAAAATACACGTAAACTCAAAAAAATAAACATAATTATGTATACCCTTTTTACTATTTTGATCGTTCTGGCTTCAGTACTGCTTATTTTAATTGTGTTGGTGCAAAATTCAAAAGGAGGCGGTCTGGCTGCTGGTTTTTCATCTACAAATCAGATTATGGGGGTTCGCAAGACTACAGACTTTCTTGAAAAAGCCACCTGGACACTTGTAAGCATCGTGATTGTATTGTCGGTAGCAACAGTAGCCGTAAATAAAAAAACAGTAGCTGGCGAATCGGAAATTAAAGAACAATATCAGAACGCTCAGAAAGAAGAACCGGGTGTTGTAGCTCCGGGATTCGGCGGAAGTGCCGAACAACCTGCACAACAACAGGAAGACGGTCAGAAATAACAGCAGGAATCAATAAGATTTTCGAAGCGTATCAAAATTCTTTTTTGATGCGCTTTATTTTTTAAGCACATTTTTCTGTATTATGAATTTTATTAATGTAGTCGATTACGCTGGTACTTTTGCTTTTGCCATAAGCGGAATCAGGCTGGCTTCGGCCAAGCAGTTCGATTGGTTTGGTGCTTACGTTGTAGGGCTTGTTACAGCCATCGGCGGAGGTACGTTGCGCGATTTGCTGCTAAATGTCACCCCTTTCTGGATGCTTCAGCCATCATATCTCGTCATTACCGGACTGGCTCTTGTTTGTACCATACTCTTTGGCAAATGGATTATTCGTCTGAATAATACCTTCTTTATTTTTGATACCATCGGCTTGGGACTTTTTGTAGTTGTAGGTATCGAAAAAAGTATTGAAGCCGGATTCCCTTTTTGGGTAACTATCGTTATGGGCATGATTACCGGCTCGGTAGGTGGAATAATCCGGGATATTCTTATCAATGAGGTGCCACTTATTTTCCGAAAGGATGTTTATGCACTGGCCTGTGTGCTGGGTGGAGTTGTTTTTTATGTTTGTACGCTCACAGGGGTGGCCGATGAGCTAACGCAGGTTTTATCAGCTCTTTCGGTTATAGTAATGAGGATTTTGGCTGTAAAATACCATTTGGGCTTACCCGCTCTGAAAAGCGCAGAATCAAACGAAAATAGTAAATAAATACCAATAAATTAAATAATAAGCTGAGATGCTACAAATTGATGATACGATAATAAGTTTTGATGTGCTTGAAGAGCAGTTTGTTTGCGATTTGCATACCTGTAAGGGTATTTGCTGCGTTGAAGGCGATGATGGAGCTCCGCTTGAAGAACACGAAGTGAAGATAATAGAAGATCTGCTTCCGCTGATCTGGGATGATTTGTCGGAAAAATCTCGTGAGGTAATCAGCAAGCAGGGGGTGTCTTATATTGACGACGATGGCGAGCCTGTAACCTCTATTGTGAATGGAGCAGAATGTGTGTTTACGTATTTTGATGAAAAAGGAACCTGCAAGTGTGCTATTGAAAAAGCTTATCGCGAAGGTAAAACCGATTTTTACAAACCCATATCCTGTCATTTGTATCCGGTAAGGCTTCAGAGGTTCAATGAATTTACGGCGGTCAACTATCATCGGTGGAGCGTATGTAGTTGTGCCCGTACGTTGGGTAATCAGCTTTCAGTCCCCGTTTATCGTTTTCTGAAAGAGCCTCTTGTGCGGCGCTTTGGAAATGAATGGTACGAGCAGCTCGATATAGCAGCGCAGGAAATTAAGTTGTCCGAAGGCAAATCGTAAACGAGCGAAATCCCGTGACGCTTTGCTGTCGGGGTTCCGCACAGTTCAACGAGCATATTAAGCTGATAAAAGAACAGATTATGTCCTCGAAATTACAACTATCTGTGGCGTATTATGTTATTTAAAATATAATCACGAAGCGAAGAAAAGTATTAAAAAATAAAATCTGAATATTCATTTTCCTGATTTGAATAAAAAATGCCAAAAGTAGAAATTATTACCATCGGCGACGAAATTCTGATAGGACAAATCGTTGATACGAACTCGGCTTGGATGGCTGTAGAGCTGAATAAAGCCGGGTTTGAAGTTGCGCAGATAACCTCGGTGCACGACGAGGCATCTCAAATTGCCGAGTCGCTCGACAATGCGCTCGAACGTTGTGATATCGTGTTGTTTACAGGGGGCATTGGGCCTACAAAAGACGACATAACCAAGCAAACGCTCTGCATGTATTTTGGAACAACACTGGTTTTTAACCAGGAAGTGTACGATAATATTGAGATGCTGCTACGCAACCGCATGCGTGCCATGAACGAGCTTACCCGCATGCAGGCCATGGTGCCTCGAAATTGTACGGTGATACAGAATCCGGTTGGGACAGCACCCATAACCTGGTTCGAGAAAAACGACAAAGTGGTGGTGTCGATGCCCGGTGTGCCTTACGAGATGAAAAATGCGATGAGGACAGAGGTTATTCCCCGTCTGCAGAAACAGTTTAAAACACCTGCCATTTTCCATAAAACGATGATTGTGCAGGGATACCCTGAATCGGCGCTGGCCATCAAAATAGCCGATTGGGAAAACGCATTGCCACCGCATATACATTTGGCCTATTTGCCTAACGATGGAATTGTAAAACTACGTCTTAGCGGTGTTTCGGAAGATGGATTAGCGCTTGAGTTTGAAATAAATCAGCAAGCCGCTACGCTTACAGATATTTTGGGCAATGCCATTATTGCCTTTGAAGATAGCCCTTTGGAGGTGCAAATAGGTAGTTTGCTGGCCATTCAGGGTAAAACTGTATCGACAGCCGAGAGTTGTACCGGAGGTAATATTGCCCGTTTGATAAGCTCTGTTGCCGGAAGTTCAGCATACTTTACTGGCTCGGTTGTGGCCTATGCCAACGAGGTGAAAAGCCACCTGCTGGGAGTGTCGGCCGACGATATACGGAATTACGGAGCAGTTAGCAGTCAGGTAGTTGAGCAAATGGCCGAAGGTGTGCGCCGGTTGATGAAAACCGATTACGCCATAGCCACCTCCGGCATAGCAGGTCCTTCGGGAGGAACACCCGATAAACCTGTCGGAACAGTATGGATAGCAGTAAGTTCAGCATCCGGAACAAGCAGTCAGTTGTATCAGTTCAACGGCAACCGTGAGTTAATAACGAACCGGACAACACAAACGGCTATGTTAATGTTGAGAGAATTAATAGCCTGATTTAAAGAAAAATAAGCCAATTTTTATAAAACAGCAATAATTAACTTGAAATAATTACATTGAACTCTTGTATATTACGAAAAAATAGTGTAATTTTGCGCACTGTTTTTGAGAAAAAATGTAATTCATAAAAAAGATATTGAAATGTCAAAAATTTGTCAGATCACTGGAAAAAAAGCAATGGGAGGCAATAATGTTTCTCACTCAAAACGTCGTACCAAACGTTCGTTTGACGTAAATCTGTTTACCAAAAAATTCTATTGGGTAGAGCAAAATACATGGATAAGCCTTAATATATCGGCTGCCGGTTTACGTACTGTTAATAAAATTGGATTAGATGCAGCCATCAAGAAAGCTGCCGAAAAAGGGTATTTATACGCATAAGTAAGGGAGAAATTTTATCATGGCAAAAAAATCTAAAGAAGCAAGAATCCAGGTGATTCTGGAATGCACAGAGCATAAAGAAAGCGGAATGCCGGGCACTTCACGTTACGTAACTGTGAAAAACAGAAAAAACACCCCGGGACGTATGGAGTTGAAAAAATACAACCCCATTCTCAGAAAAGTAACTTTACACAAAGAAATTAAATAAAAAGTCTGAATCATGGCAAAGAAAGCGGTTGCATCTCTCCAAAGTGGAGAAGGACGTTCGTACGCTAAGGTGATTAAAATGGTAAAATCACCCAAAACAGGAGCGTATACATTTCAGGAAGAAATTGTACATAACGATAAAGTAAAAGATTATTTTGCAAAATAATTGACGGCTTCACGTTTATATATTATAAAAGAATCCTCTCATTTCTTTGAATGAGGGGATTTTTTTTGCGGTTAACTCAGAAAAAAGATTTAATTTTGTAACTTGTTGATTTAATTGTCAGAATCTATTGGTTGATAACCATCAAAGCATATTGCTATAACTACTGAAACATAAAAGAATGGGTTTATTTGATTTTTTTAATAAGGATAAAAAAGAAACGCTTGATCAGGGATTGGCCAAGACCAAAGAGAGTGTTTTTTCTAAAATAACTCGTGCGGTTGCCGGAAAATCCAAAGTGGATGATGAAGTGCTTGATAATCTGGAAGAAGTATTAGTAACTTCGGATGTAGGCGTCGAAACCACTTTAAGAATTATTGAGCGTATCGAAAAACGGGTGTCTAAAGACAAGTATGTAAATACGTCGGAGTTGAATGGAATTTTAAAAGAGGAAATTGCAGCTCTGCTGGCCGAGAATAATTCGGGCATTGCTGTTGACTTCGATACTCAACTACCGGCTTCGCCCTATGTAATTATGGTGGTGGGGGTAAATGGTGTAGGCAAAACCACTACTATCGGTAAGCTGGCGCATCAGTTTACCAAGGCAGGTAAAAAGGTATACCTGGGTGCTGCCGACACTTTCAGGGCTGCTGCTGTGGACCAGTTGGTGATATGGGGCGAGCGAGTGGGTGTGCCTGTAATTAAACAAAAAATGGGTTCCGACCCGGCCTCTGTGGCCTTCGATACCTTATCGTCGGCCAAAGCCAATGGAGCCGATGTGGTAATTATTGACACTGCCGGACGCTTGCACAACAAAGTGAATCTGATGAATGAACTTACCAAGATTAAAAATGTAATGCAAAAAATAGTTCCGGATGCGCCGCACGAAGTATTGTTGGTGCTCGATGGCTCTACGGGACAAAATGCTTTTGAACAAGCTAAGCAATTTACCAAGGCTACTGATGTAAATGCGCTGGCCATTACCAAATTGGATGGAACGGCTAAAGGGGGAGTAGTAATCGGTATTTCCGATCAGTTTAAAATTCCGGTAAAATATATCGGTTTGGGTGAGGGTATTGATCATTTGCAGGTGTTCGACCGTAAGGCATTTGTAGATTCACTGTTTGAATAATGTATTAACAGGTTTATCAATGAAAAACTCGCTGGTTGCATTTTTGCTGATTATTCTGGCTACGCCGTTTATTCAGGCTCAAAGGAAGATATTGTTGTCGTCGCCCGACTCCCGGTTGACTGCCGAAATTCGTATTGGTCAAACCATTGATTATTCCGTAAGCCACAACGGCGATGTAATGCTGGCTCCATCTGCGGTTGCTATGCAGTTAGGCGATGGGGTTGTGCTTGGCGCCAAACCCGTTCTGATTAAATCAGTAAAACGCAGTGCCGATAATGTAATCAGGGCGTCGGTCTACAAAAAGAGCATAATTCAGGACAGATATAACGAGCTGACACTGAATTTTAAAGGTAACTATCAGCTGGTATTCAGAGCCTATAATGATGGTATCGCTTACCGGTTTATTACCTCGATGAAGGATTCGTTCGTGGTTGAAAATGAAAAAGCTGAATTTAACTTTCCGACCAATCAGAAAATCTTTGTAGCTTACGTCGATAACAGAGGTGGAGCAAAAGATACTTTCGAAAAGCAGTTTTATAATTCTTTTGAAAATACCTATCAGCACATATTACTTTCGGAATATAATCCCGCGCGTATTGCTTTCACCCCACTTGTAGTAGAAGGAGTTAAGGGTAAAAAGGTATGTATCGCCGAGTCTGATTTGCTGAGCTATCCGGGCATGTTTTTATGTAACGATAATGCATCCAATAGCTTAAAAGGGGTGTTTGCTCCTTATCCGAAAACAACCAGAGCAGGAGGTCATAATCTTTTGCAGGACGAAGTAATGAGCGGCGAATCTTTTATTGCTAAATGTGCAGGTAAAACTTCTTTCCCGTGGCGCTCGGTAATTGTAGCCGAAAATGCTTACGAACTGGCCAACAGCGATATGGTATATAAGCTGGCCACTCCTTCCCAACTAACGGATGTTTCCTGGATAAAACCGGGTAAAGTGGCCTGGGACTGGTGGAATGACTGGAACTTGTATGGTGTAGATTTTGAAACAGGCGTGAATACTCAAACTTACAAAGCCTATATAGACTTTGCCGCGGAATATGGTATACAATATGTGATTCTGGACGAAGGATGGGCGGTTAACCTGAAAAATGACTTGCTGGCGGTAGTACCCGAAATTAATCTTGGGGAGTTGATAGCTTATGCTAAAAGCAAAAATGTAGATTTGATTCTTTGGGCAGGTTATAATGCTTTTAATAAAGATATTGACGGAGTTTGTAAGCATTATTCCGAAATGGGAATTAAGGGATTTAAAATAGACTTTATGGATAGGGATGATCAGCCGATGGTGGATTTTCATTACCGAACTGCAAAAATTGCTGCAAAATATAAGCTCTTAGTTGATTTTCACGGAACTTACAAGCCCACAGGGTTGCAGAGGACTTTTCCGAATGTGATTAATTTTGAGGCGGTACACGGACTGGAACAAATGAAATGGTCGGATACCTCAGTTGATCAGGTTACTTACGACGTTACCATTCCGTTTATCCGAATGGTGGCAGGCCCCATGGACTATACCCAGGGAGCCATGCGTAATTCAACAAAAGGGAATTACCGGCCTGTAAATTCCGAGCCGATGAGTCAGGGTACGCGATGCAGACAACTGGCCGAATACGTGATTTTTGAGTCACCACTGAATATGTTGTGCGACAATCCTTCGAATTACATAAGGGAGAAAGAATGCGCAGCCTTCATAGCTCAGGTGCCCACCGTTTGGGACGAAACCATAGCTCTGAATGGCCAAATAGCCCAATATGTAACGATAGCCCGGCGCAAGGGAAATGATTGGTACCTGGGCTCAATGACCAATTGGGATGCCCGTACACTTGAAATTGATTTATCTTTTTTGGGTCAGGGCAGGTTCTCCGCTGAGGTTTTTAGCGATGGAAAAAACGCTAATAAAGTAGCGCGCGATTATTTAAAACAAAATATTGAAATCTCGCCCGATAAAAAATTGAAAATAGCAATGGCTCCGGGTGGAGGTTTTGTAATGAAAATAAGTAAATTGTAGTATTGGCTTCAATGCCTTTCGTTTTTTTAGGAGATAAGGAGGAGCAAGGATGGTTTATTCCGGTAGAAGTAACCGGAAGCCGGAATTGAATTAAAAACCCTTCAGCTCTGTTTTAATATAAACTAATGTCGAAAACAAAAAATAATAAGGGAACAGTTGATGTAGTAACATTGGGATGTTCAAAAAATCTGGTTGATTCGGAACAATTGATGCGTCAGTTTGATGCTTTAGGCTATACTGTAAGGCACGATGCCCCTGAGCCCGACGGCGATATAGTAATAGTGAATACTTGTGGATTTATTGGCGATGCCAAAGAAGAAAGTATCAACACCATACTTCAGTTTGCCGACAGGCGTAAGAAGAAAAAGATGGATAAGCTTTTCGTAATGGGTTGTTTGTCGGAGCGTTACCAAAAAGAGCTGGAGCTGGAGATACCCGAAGTGGATAAGTTTTACGGAAAATTTAATTATGCCAATATCCTGACTGATCTTGGACAGGAATTCAGAGCCGACTTGCGGTTAGAACGTACGCTTACCACCCCAGGTCATTATGCTTATGTAAAAATATCGGAAGGCTGCAACAGGGCTTGTTCTTATTGCGCTATTCCTTTGATAACAGGCCGGCATCGTTCCCGTCCGATGGAAGATATTGAAGATGAAGTTCGTACGCTGGTTGCAAAGGGCGTGAAAGAGTTTCACCTCATTGCACAGGATTTATCGTCCTATGGTCTGGATAAATATAAAAATTTGAAATTGCCCGAATTGGTTGAGCGCATCTCAGACATCCCCGGTGTAGGCTGGATCAGGTTGCATTATGCATATCCAGCGCAGTTTCCTTACGATATACTTAGGGTAATGCGCGAGCGGGATAATGTTTGTAAGTATCTGGATATAGCCTTGCAGCATATCAGCGATAATATGCTCACAATTATGCGCAGGAAAATTACCAAAGAGCAGACTTATGAGCTGATTCGGAAAATAAGAGAAGAAGTACCCGGCATACATCTGCGTACCACCATGCTTGTGGGGCATCCGGGCGAAACTGAAGCCGATGTTGAGGAATTGAAAGAGTTTCTGAAGTTTGCCCGCTTTGAGCGTATGGGAGCATTTACATATTCTAACGAAGAAGGCACACATGCCTACGAAGCTTATCAGGATAATATCCCCGAAGAAGTGAAACAGGAACGCCTGAATGAAATCATGGCTTTGCAGCAAACTATTTCGGCCGAAATTAATCAGGCCAAAATAGGCTCGGAGCTTAAACTGATGATTGATAGGGTAGAAGGAGAACACTTTGTAGGACGAACAGAGTTCGATTCGCCCGAAGTAGATCCGGAGGTACTTATCCCGGCAAATACGCCCGGAGCGAAAATAGGGGAGTTTTATTGGGCCAAAATTACTGATGCAACTGATTTTGATTTGTACGGTAAGTGACGATTTTTATTATTTTTGTAAATAATTACGCTAAGTACATGACAAAAAAAAGAATAGAAACGCGGATATAGCGGATTTAGCTGATATACACTGATTTGTTGTAGTAATAAAACGGATTTTAATTCTGATTTATTTACTACGTAAATGGCGGATTAGTGTTCGCAGCTGAAAATCAGCTGACTTCACTTGTGAAGTCTAAAATCTGTAATGTAATCCGTATTAGGAAAACTTTTGAGTTTACAGCGAAAATATGTTTAATCCGCTATATCCGCGTTTCTATTTACATGAATCACTGTTCATATTCATGTATTATAAGCAAAATAGATTTTTTGTCATATACTAAAATAATTACGAATAAATTTTAGTGGTTTTACCAAAATCTGTTATGTTGAACCTGAAATAAACAAAACTTAAATATATGAATCACAAGGAACTAATTGCAGCAATCTCGGCTAAATCCGGTATCTCTAAGCAAGATGCCGAACGACTGACGGACATAACCGTATCAGTACTTACCAACGAATTGACTGATGGTAAAACTATTGGATTTCAAAGTTTTGGAAATTTTGAGGTGAGAAAAAAGGAGGAGCGCCTATCGGTGCATCCGGCTACTCAGATACGTACGCTTATTCCGCCTAAATTGGTGGTGAATTTTAAGCAGAGCAGCATTTTAAAAGAAAAACTTAAAGAAAATACCCAACATGAGTAAGGAAAAAATTTCATCACAGGAGATTATTGATTTACTGGCTTCCAGAGCCGGTATCAGTAAAAAGGCTGCAGAGGATTTTCTGAAATCCATGTTTGGGATTATTGAGGATACTCTTATAGCTGGCGAACAGGTTAAGGTGAAAGGTTTTGGTACATTTAAGCTACAGTGGAACGAACCGCGCAAAAGTGTCAATGTGCAAACAGGCGAGGAATTTATTATCGATGGATATAATAAAGTAACATTTGCTCCTGAGGCGGCGCTAAAAGAGCTGGTGAATGAACCTTTTGCTCATCTTGAGCCGGTAGAGTTGGAGGGAGCAGATACAGCAGAACCGTCTAACGCAGAAAATCAGACTGTTGAGAATGCCGGATTTGATCCCCTGAAAATTTTCACGGATCAGGCCGATGAGATTAAAGATATTCTGTCGGAAATTAACTCGATGTGGGTAAAACCCGGTAAAGCCGAAAATAAGGAAGCAGCAAAACCGGAACGTCCTACTCTGATGCCTGAGTATTTTACCGATGATATGCTTGACGAAGATGAGGATGAAGAACCCGCGGTATTGCCCGACGAAGAAGATGAAGATGCCGCAAACGAAGAGTATATCGGCAACTTGGTAGATGAAGATGAAGAGCCTGCTCAAGCTATAGCAGAGCCACTGCCCGTTGACAATTTTGAAACCGGTGTGGTTGATATTCCTGTTTTGCCATTACAGACGGATGATAAGAGCGAAGTGGAACCAACCATAGTGGAAGAAACTACGGATGAATTTAATCCGGATGAAGTGACCAAAACCGAGTCGGTGCCCGAAGAAGTGGTTGACGAAAGCAAAATTGGTGAAAGTATTCCGGAAGATGAAACTACGAAAGAGGATCCGTTCACTGCCAGAGTAAAGAAAAAAAGACGAAAAGTGCGTGTATGGCTTCTTGTAATTCTTATCCTTCTGGTGTTGGCCGGTGGTTTTACCATCAATTACTATATGTCGTCGGCTACGAGGTGCTGGTGCGAATACAGTCTGTTGTCGGACAGCAACCGCCAGAAGCTTCAGAACGTAACATCCACCATCGACGGATGGTACGAGTCGGTGAAAGGTTGGTTTACACCCAAAGCAAAAAGCGAAAAAGTGGAGGTAGCTCCACCGGTAGTAAAAAGCATTTTCACCGATAGTATAAAAGCGCAACCTGCTGCGGTGGATAGTGCGCAAACAAAGTCTGTAAGTAAGCCTCAACCGAACTCATCGGCTGACAGCCTGCAAATACTCTTTGATCAGCCCCGCGAGTATAAAGAATTTTTGGGCAGTGAGAAAATAGGAGGTGGAGGTACTTTGACCGTAATTGCCGAAAGGTATTACGGACACAGAGACTTTTGGGTGTATATTTACGAAGCAAACAGGGCAAAAATTAAGAACCCTGATAAAATTGCGGCCGGTACATTGGTGCGTATTCCCAAAGTGGACAAAAGGATTGTTGACAAAAACAATCCACGATGCATAAAAAAGGCACGTGAACTGCATGAGCTTTATCTGCGCGATAATTGAAAATATTAAAAATAATTAAATTTTAAAGTTCTGTATTTTGCTTAAATATAGGACTTTTTTTCTGAAAGAAGATTTAGAAAGCTCAATAAAATTATATTGTAAAACGATAGATTGAAATAAAAATCTAAATTCAGGTTAATAGATATTAATTCAGGTATTTAACAGGCCAAATAACACTATATTTGTTGGTCAATTTCAAGTTCAAAAATAATAATTAAAATATGAATCAATCTGTTGATATTAGAGAACTTAACGAGAGAATCGAAAAACAAAGTTCTTTTGTAGATGCGCTTGTCATGGGTATGGACAAGGTAATTGTAGGTCAGAAACATCTGGTTGAATCGCTGCTGATAGGGCTGCTTTCCGACGGACATATCCTTCTCGAAGGGGTTCCTGGTTTGGCTAAAACATTGGCAATCAAAACACTGTCTGATCTGATTAAATGTGATTTTAGTCGTATTCAGTTCACGCCGGACTTATTGCCAGCCGATGTAATTGGTACCATGATATACAGTCAGAAAAAAGAAGAGTTTAGCATCAAAAAAGGACCGGTATTTGCCAATCTGGTATTGGCCGACGAAATAAACCGCGCCCCGGCCAAAGTACAGAGTGCATTGCTCGAAGCCATGCAAGAGCGTCAGGTTACCATTGGTGAAAGTACACACAAGTTGCCAGAACCGTTTTTAGTGTTAGCCACACAAAACCCTATTGAGCAGGAAGGAACCTATCCGCTTCCCGAAGCGCAGGTCGACCGTTTCATGCTTAAAGTAATTATTAACTACCCAAAGAAAGAGGAGGAAAAGCTGATTATTCGTCAGAATCTGACCAAAGAAAAACCACATGTAGCGCCAATTCTTTCGCCTAAGGATATTGTTGAAGCCCGCGACGTTGTACGTCAGGTATATATCGACGAAAAAATTGAACGTTATATTGTCGACATTGTTTTTGCAACCCGCTATCCGCAGGACTATGGCTTGGATTCGCTCAAGGAAATGATAGCTATCGGAGCATCGCCGCGTGCTTCTATCAATCTGGCTTTGGCTGCTCGTGCTTATGCGTTTATTAAACGCAGAGGCTATGTAATTCCCGAAGATATTCGCGCAGTATGTTATGATGTATTGCGTCACCGCATTGGGTTAAGTTACGAAGCCGAAGCTAATAATATGACTTCGGACGAAATTATTACAGAAATCCTGAACACAGTTGAAGTGCCCTGATAATTTGCCTGTAAAAATAATTAGCCAATTTTCAGTATGAATAAGCATTGATTAAATTGGTTTGTTAGCAAATTAGCACATTAGATTTTATGGAAACGAGTGAAATAATAAAGAAAGTACGTAAGATTGAGATAAAAACGCGGGGTTTGTCCAAGAATATTTTTGCGGGCGAATACCATTCGGCATTTAAAGGTCGTGGTATGACCTTTGCCGAAGTGCGTGAATATCAGTATGGCGATGACATCCGATCAATAGACTGGAACGTGACAGCGCGCTTCGGGCATCCTTATATCAAGGTATTTGAGGAAGAGCGTGAGCTTACGGTGGTTTTGCTTATTGACGTATCCGGCAGTCGCGATTTTGGTACCGTGTCGCAAATGAAGCGCGATATCTTTACTGAGGTGGCCGCTACGCTGGCGTTTTCTACCATTCAGAATAACGACAAAATCGGAGTGATATTTTTCTCGGATAAGATTGAAAAATTTATCCCTCCGAAAAAAGGACGCAAGCACGTACTACAAATTATTCGTGAGATGATAGACTTTAAGCCCGAAAGCAACAAAACAGATATTGCCATGGCCTTAAAGTATTTTACCAATGTGATTAAAAAGAGTTCAACGGCATTTGTTATTTCAGACTTTATTGATTCTGATTTTGACAAAGAGCTTACAATAGCCAACAGAAAACACGATGTGGTGGCTCTTCAGGTATACGATATCAGAGAAACCGAATTGCCGGATGTAGGACTGATAAAACTGAAAGATGCCGAGTCGGGCAAACGTATCTGGATAGATACTTCGGATAAACGACTGCGTACCACATACAAGCACAACTGGGGTCAGAATCAGCTGGCGCTGCAAAAAGCATTTACTAAATCGGGGGTCGACTCTGTATCGATGAGTACTTCCGAAGATTATGTGAAAGCTTTGATGAAGTTGTTTAAAATGAGAGCTTAAATGTGAATCTTTTTTTAATCATAGTTTTTTTTAGATGATGATAAATTGCACGGCTGAAATAAGTACTTTATGAGAAAAATATTCCTTTGTTGTATCATATTGGTTGGTTCTGTTTTTTCAGAATTGTTATTGGCGCAAGGTATTACGGTAACGGCGCGTATTGACTCAACTTCCATCTGGATTGGGAATCAAACCCGCCTGTCGTTTGAAATATCTCAGCAACCCGGTCAGGCTGTAGTGTCTCCTGCTTTTGCTGATACTATCATAGGCGGTCTGGAAATAGTAGAAGCTCTGAAGCCTGATACTGCCAAATCGCCCGATGGTCATTTGCTTATAAACCAGAAGTATACAGTTACAGCTTTTGAAGATTCGTTATATTATATTCCTCCGTTTCCATTTGTGTTGAATGGAGATACAGTTTGGTCCAAATCGTTGTCGCTTAAAGTGGTACAGCCATTTGCGATAGATACAACTTCTAACCAGATAGCTGATATAAAACCCGTGTTGGACCCACCATTTTACTGGAAAGGGTTGATAAGAACTGTGATTCTGATTTTACTGATTATAATATTCCTGATAACCGCTTTTTTCCTCATCCGTTATTTTGTAGTTAAGAAACCGGTTGGGCAGACTATCATAACACAGTCGAAATTACCTCCTTACGAGGTAGCATTACAGCGATTAGATAAGATTAAGGAACAGAAATCGTGGCAGCAAAACCGTTTTAAGGAATATCACACCGAACTTACTGATGTACTGCGTCAGTATATCGAGGCCACATTCGACATACCATGTATGGAAATGACTTCGGAAGAAATATTCGAACATCTTCATCATTTAAAGTTTGAAAATAAAGAAGCTTACATGCAGTTACAAAGCATCTTACGTTTGGCCGATTTGGTGAAGTTTGCTAAATGGCAACCTGCCACTGACGAGAACGAGCAAAGCCTTTATAATGCATATTCGTTTGTTGGTAAAACCAAGATTGCAGAGCCTGTGGCTGAAGTTGAACCCAAATCAGATGCAACTGCTGAATAACTGGTTTTGAAGATAATAGTTTATTAACACTGAACTAAAAAAAATGACATTTAATAATCCGGAATATTTATTTTTGCTTTTGTTGCTCATCCCCATGATATATTGGTATATCAGGGAGATGCACAAATCGGATGCAAGTTTGCAAATATCGTCGCACCGTAATTTGCAGATGTTTCCGAAAAGCTATAAAATTAAACTGTTACACATACCTTTTATTTTGCGCGCGCTGGCTGTAGTGCTTCTCACCTTAGCGCTTGCAAGGCCGCAGGCTTCCAACTCGTGGAGGTCAGAAAGCACTGAGGGTATTGATATTATGATGGCGCTCGATATATCGGGAACCATGATGGCTGAAGATCTTAAACCCAACAGACTTGAAGCCTCCAAAGCTGTAGCTACGGAGTTCATTCTTTCCCGTCCCAATGATAATATCGGGTTGGTGGTTTTTGCCGGCGAAAGTTTTACGCAGTGTCCGTTAACTACCGACCACGCCGTGCTTGTCAATTTATTCAATGGTATTAGCTGGGGCCTTATCGACGACGGTACCGCCATAGGGTTAGGTTTAGCCAACGCCGTAAACAGAATAAAAGACAGTAAAGCTAAATCAAAAGTGATTATACTGCTTACCGATGGGTCGAACAACCGGGGCGATATAGCGCCGATTACTGCTGCCGAAATAGCGCGCAGTTTCGGTATCAGGGTGTATGCCATTGGGGTAGGTTCGTACGGAAAAGTGCGAATACCGGTACCAACACAGGTTGGTATTCAGTACCAATTGATGGACTCGGAATTTGACGAAAAAACGTTGAAAGATATTGCCTCTATGACAGGAGGACATTATTTCAGAGCAACGAATAATAATAAACTCAGGGCTATTTATCAGGAAATAGACCAAATGGAAAAAACAAAGATTAATGTAAGAGAGTATAGCAAAAAGAACGAAGAGTTTTATCTTTTTGCATTGGCAGCTTTTGTTTTATTACTTGCTGAAATATTGCTGAGAAATACACTGCTCAAGAAAATACCCTGATTACGATGATGGTTTTTATTTATTGAAGAAAAAAAGACAATGTTCAGATTTGCACATCCCGAATATCTATTTTTACTGCTGATTATCCCGGTGATAATCGGTTTGTTCATCTTTAAGGTTTATCAGAAACGCCGCAAGATAAAGCAATTCGGAAATCCTGATTTGCTTGCCGAACTTATGCCGAATGTTTCGTACGTTCGTCCGCATGTGAAATTCTATATGCAGTTATTTGCTATTTTGCTCACTATTACAGTGTTGGCTCAGCCGCAGTTTGGTACAAAACTTGAAAAAGGTAAGCGGCAGGGTATAGAGGTAATGATAGCATTGGATGTTTCCAACTCTATGATGGCTCAGGACGTACAGCCCAATCGGCTTGAAAAAGCCAAGCAGGTATTGTCCAAACTTGTAGATGATATGACTAATGATAAAGTGGGTTTGGTAGTATTTGCCGGAGATGCTTATACGCAGTTGCCCATAACGGTGGATTACGTGTCGGCCAAAATGTTTTTGGCGGGCATTACACCGCAGTTGGTGCCGCGGCAAGGTACGGCCATAGGCAGCGCTGTTGATTTGTGTATAAAATCATTTGGTGAGAAAAAAGGTGAAACCGGAAGAGCAATTATCCTGATAACCGATGGCGAAAACCACGAAGATGATGCAGTAGGTGCAGCCAAGCTTGCACTTGATAATGGAATTGTAGTGCATGTAATAGGCATGGGTAAACCCGACGGAGCACCCATACCGGTAGACGGTACCATGAGTTTCTGGAAAGATAAAGATGGCAATGTGGTGGTGTCCAAACTTAACGAAGATATGTGTAAAAACATTGCACTCTCGGGAGGTGGAGTGTATGTACGTGCCGATAATACCAATAATGCCTATAAAGTTATAAGCGGCGAACTGGATAAGGTAGCTAAATCGGACATAAAAACGCAATCATTTTCTGAGTTTAACGAACAGTTTCAGTCTTTTGCCTTATTGGCTCTTTTGTTGCTTGTTATCGACTCATTTATGTTTGAGCGCAAAAATAAAATCCTGAGTAAAATCAGAATTTTTGACATAAAAGAGAAATTTATTACAAAGAAAAATTGAACCGAACGTGGAAATCAGACATTTAAATTAGAAGATGAAGAAATTTGGTTTTACAATATTGTTTATAAGTATTATATGTAGCTTTGCTGCGGCGCAGGAGGAAAGCCCCAACGTGCGTGCCGGCAATAAGCTGTATAAAGCAGAGAAATTTACCGAAGCTGAAGTTGAATACCGAAAGGGATTGTTGAAAAATCCGCATTCGTTTGAGGCTACGTACAATTTGGGCAATACCCTCTTCAGGCAAAAAAAATATAACGAGGCTTTGGAGCAGTATCAAAAGGCAGTATCGATACCCACTACCGATAAAGCCAAACTGGCTTCAACGTTGCACAATGCCGGAAATTCACTTTTGACGGAGAAAAAAATACAGGAAAGCATAAATGCCTATAAAATGGCTTTGAAGCTAAACCCGAATGATAATGAAACGCGCTACAACCTGGCTTATGCACAGTCGTTGCTGAAAAAACAGAACAAGGATCAGAATAAGAACCAGAATAAAGATCAAAACAAGGATCAAAACAAAGACCAGAACAAAGACGATAATAAGAATCAGGATAAAAAAGATCAGGAAAAGCAAAACCAGCAACAACCACAAATGAACAAGGAAAATGCTCAGCAAATACTTGATGCTTTGATGCAGGATGAAAAAAATACGATGGATAAAGCAAAAAAACAGCAGGTGAAAGGCAAAAAGAGTGCTGAGAAAGATTGGTAACTGGGTTTATATCGAAAAAATTGGGTGTGAAAAAGAAAATATAAGTTTTATAAGTATATGTGAAACGAGCATGAGCGCCAAAGTTCACCAAAAAGCTTTAAAAAATCTGCCATGCGAGTTCCATACGACCATTAAAAAACATTTATTATCGTATGAAACAGAAGATATTGTTATTGACATTATTACTGTTGGGAGCAACAGGAAGTATTTTAGCCGATGAACCTGTGAGACTAACAGCTTCGGCTTCTTCTCCTGTGATTTTGGATAGGCCTTTTCAGTTGGTGTTTACGGTAAATGCAAACGGAAAAGATTTACGTGTACCTGACCTCAATAATTTTGAGGTGTTGGCAGGTCCGTTCGAGTCGAGAAGTTCCAGCTATCAGATTGTTAACGGTAAAACATCGTCGTCGGTGTCGGTATCGTACACATATACGCTACAGGCCACCAAAACCGGAACTTTTACTATACCTCCGGCATCTATCGTGGTAGGTGGACAAAAGTATACTTCCAATGGTTTGTCTATTAAAGTGTTACCTGCCGACGATAATTCATCGCGTCAATCACAGCAGGGCGGACAACAAGCCTCTCCGGCAGCGGGAAAAGCTATTTCGGCCGACAATATCTTTATCCGTACCAGCGTGTCCAAAACCAATGTGTACGAGCAGGAAGCTATTTTGGTGACTTATAAACTCTATACGCTTGTAGATGTAGTTCAATGCATTAATAAGAAAATGCCTGATTTCAATGGCTTTATGAAGCAGGAGCTTGAACAGGATCAGAACAAACAGTTCTCTTACGAGAATTTTAATGGTAAAAATTATGGAACAGTTGTGCTGTATCAGGTGCTGTTGTATCCACAGCGCAGTGGCGAAATACTAATAGATAAAGCTACTTTTGAGGCTGTAATTCGTGTACAAAACAAAACACAGGTACGAAGTATTTTTGATGATTTTTTCGATTCGTACACCAATGTGTCAAAATTGATAGTAGCGCCGGCCTCCAAAATAAATGTGCGCGATTTGCCTGCTAATAAACCCGCCGGATATAACGGCACTGTTGGAAAATTTACGCTCAGTTCAAACATCTCAGCACAGCAGGTTAAGGCCAATGAGGCTGTAACTATCAAGGTAAATATTTCGGGTAGTGGCAACATGAAACTCATCAAAAATCCCGAAATAAAATTCCCGGATGGCTTTGAAGTTTATGATCCGAAAGTGAACAATAATTTTAAAACATCAACCTCCGGGCTTTCAGGTACAAAGACCATCGAATACATGTTTATACCGCGTCATGATGGTGATTATGAAATTCCGGCAGCCGATTTTTCCTACTTCGATACGCAGGAGAGAACGTATAAAACGCTGAGAACATCGCCATACAAACTTAAAGTTCTCAAAGGTGATGGTAACTCAGACAATACGGTTGTAGGTACTTTTGCAAACAAAGAGGATGTAAAGCAGCTGGCAAAAGATATTCGCTTTATCGAAACGCAGCCGGTAAAACTTCATTACGAAACTGAACCGGTATTTGGCTCGCTTTTGGGGTGGTTGCTGTATCTTATACCTTTGGTAATTTCTACGATTTTGTTCTTTGTGTTTAGAAAACAGGCGCAGGTAAATTCCGATTTAGGCTTAGTGAAAAATAAAAGAGCCAACAAACTTGCGCAGAAACGACTCAAACTTGCTCAGAAGTTGCTCAGCGAAGGTAAAAAAGATCAGTTTTACGAAGAGGTTCTTAAGGCTGTATGGACATATTTGAGCGATAAACTTACCATTGCCGCAGCTGAACTTACCAAAGAAAGAGTAGAGGCTGAGCTTAGCGCCAAAGGAGTAAACAACGAATCAATATCCAAATTTATAGACATACTCAATACCTGTGAGTTTGCGCGATATGCTCCAAATTCAGGACAGCAGGAAGTGATGGGCAATCTATATTCCGAAGCGATAGATGCTATCACAAACCTGGAGGGTATTATTAAGAAATCGTAATTTGTAGATTGTTTATGAAAAAGTTAATTTTTATATTTGCAGTTTTGATGTCAGTATCAGGAGCTGTTACGTCGCAGAATAATCCACTTAAAAAAGCCAACGATTTATATTCCAGAGGCGACTATGAAGGCGCGGCGGTGGCTTATGAGCAGATTATCAAAGAACAGGGTGTAGCCCCCGAATTATACTTCAACCTGGGAAATGCATATTATAAACTGAACGAAACGGGTAAATCCATTCTTAATTACGAACGGGCTTTACGCCTTGATCCATCGTACGATGATGCCCGTTTTAATCTGAATTTGGCCGGTCAGAAAGTGGTGGATAATGTTGTTCAGGTTCCATCGTTTTTTCTGGTTCGCTGGCTCGATATTCTGACCAAGCAATTCAATTCCAACCAGTGGTTCGTTGTCAGCTTAACCATATTTATTTTAAGCCTTGTAGGATTTCTGATTTTTGTTTTCGGAGTTGATGTGCGTTTGCGTAAATTGTCTTTTTACATAGCAGGAGTTTTTCTGGGTGCGGCTTTGGTTACTCTGTTCTTTTCAGGAATCAGAAAAAACCAGCTTATGGGTCACAAAGAGGCTGTTATTATGTCGGGCGTTATTGTAGTGAAGAGTTCTCCTGATAAAAGCGGAACCGATTTGTTTCAATTACACGAAGGCACGAAGGTAAAAGTGAAAAGCAGTCTGGGCGAATGGACAGAAATAGTAGTAGGTAACGGAGGAGTAGGCTGGGTTGAAAATAACGCGATAGAAAAAATTTGAGATAATGAGCATAATACAGCAACTGATAGGCTGGGATAAAGAATTATTTTTGCTGCTCAACGGGTTGCATAATAGTTTTTTTGATGGTTTTATGTATACCTATACCAAGGTGTTGGTGTGGATACCGCTGTATGTGGCGCTTGCTTTTGTACTTGTGAAGAATGCCCGAAAGGAGTCGGTATGGCTTATACTCGCTCTTGCTTTATGCGTTCTTGTGGCCGATCAGATAGCCTCGGGTTTCTTCAAAGAAACAGTTGAGCGTCTGAGACCATCCCGCAATCCTGACTTTGAAGGTATAGTTCATTTGGTGAAAAATCGGAAAGGTGGTAATTTCGGATTTGTATCTTCCCATGCTGCCAATACTTTTGGGGTGGCACTGTTGGCTTCATTATTTATTCGCAATAAAATTTTTACAATTTCGTTGTTTGCGTGGTCGTTGGTCAATTGCTATTCGCGTATCTATCTTGGACTGCATTATCCGGCTGATATTGCAGGAGGTATTATTGTAGGCACTTTTTCGGCATTATTGATTTATTTTCTGATCAAGAAATTCCGACCACAGTCTTTACCTTCTTACGTCAGTGGTAAAGACTCATTATGGCCTGTTTATACGCTTTTAGCGTCGGTGGGCATTATTGTTTTGTACGTAGCTTTCTTTTTTTATCAATAAAGCGCTTGTTTTTAAATTCTTACAGCCACGCCTTTTTCTTTCAGAAAACTTTTCAGCTCAGGTATTCCAATTTCCTTATAGTGAAATATGCTGGCAGCCAGAGCAGCATCTGCCTTTCCCTCGTCGAACACACTTACAAAGTGCTCCATAGTACCAGCTCCACCACTGGCCACCACAGGAACATTTACAGCTTCCGATACAGCTCGTGTTATATCTAACGCAAAACCATCTTTAGTGCCATCGTTGTTCATGGATGTAAGTAAAATTTCGCCTGCACCCAATGCTACCGCTTTTTTGGCCCAATCTACGGTTTTAATATCAGTGGGAATGCGTCCACCATTCAGAAAAACATACCATTCGCCATCAATGCACTTAGTGTCAATGGCTAAAACTACACACTGACTACCAAACTGGCTGGCCAATTGCTGAATAAGCTCAGGATTTCGCACTGCTGATGTGTTAACCGATATTTTGTCGGCGCCACATGATAATAGAACTGATACATCATCAACACTCGAAATACCACCTCCTACAGTAAAAGGAATATTGATATGTTTGGCAATGCGTGTTACGAGCTCCGACAGTGTTTTGCGTTTCTCATTCGTTGCGGTGATGTCCAGAAAAACCAGCTCATCGGCTCCCATACGGGCATATAAAGCTCCCAATTCTACAGGGTCGCCTACGTCGGTAATATTCAGAAAATTAATGCCTTTTACAGTTTTTCCGTCTTTAATATCTAAGCAGGGAATAATACGTTTTGCTAACACTGGAGTAGTTTTTTATTGAATTGACAATTATATTTTTAGAAAATGAGTTGCTGAACAATTGATTTTTTATCAGGCTGTTCTGTCATAGCTTGTTGTCGTCAACAGTTGCAGCTGAATCAACAGACAGAATTTGCTGTTAGCAATGCTGATTTTTCTTCATTCCATTGGCCAAGCGTAACCATTTCAACGGTATTCACACGGTCTTTATCATAGGGTCGTTCTATCTTAACATAGTTGTTTGTAAATCCTACCATATTTTCGCCGTTGTGGCGACTTTCCCAAAGTACAGGATACGATTTTCCCTTTTGACTTTCGTAAAACGCTTTGGTTTTTTTGTCCGACAGCAGGTGGAGTATATCACTTCTTCTTTTACGTTCGGCTACCGGAGTATTTTGTTCAATTTCAAGCATTTTAGTTCCTGCTCTTTCGGAGTAAGTAAATACATGAAGCTGTGAAATATCTAATGAGTCGATAAAACGGCACGATTCTTCAAATAGTTCGTCCGTTTCGCCTCTAACTCCTACTATAACATCCACTCCAATAAATGCGTGCGGCATCAGGCTTTTAATTTTCTGTACTTTATGCGCAAATAGTTCACGGTCGTATTTGCGTCGCATCATTTTGAGTACTTCATTGGTTCCCGACTGTAACGGTATGTGGAAGTGCGGCATAATATGTTTGCTGTTTACCACATATTCAATTATTTCGTCGGTAAGCAAGTTGGGCTCAATTGACGAAATACGAAAACGAATATCATCTTCAATGGCATCAAAAGCTTTAATCAGGTCGAAAAAGTTTTCGTTCGTATGTACGCCGAAATCCCCGATATTTACGCCAGTAAGCACAATTTCTTTAGCACCGGCAGCAATCGCTTCTCTGGCCATTTCTACTGTGCGGGCAACTGATGCGCTACGGCTGCGTCCCCGCGCAAAGGGAATGGTACAGTAGGTACAGTAATAGTCGCACCCATCCTGAACTTTAAGAAAATAGCGCGTTCTGTCGTCGCGCGAACACGAAGGTTCAAATTCTCTGATTTGGTTAATCTTTGTCGTGTGAATCTCAGCCGGTTTTTGCTCGTCAGCATCACGTAGATATTCCAGTATGCTGAACTTTTCGTTAGCGCCAAGCACCAGGTCAACGCCCTCAATTTTAGATATTTCGTCCGGTTTGAGTTGAGCGTAACAACCCGTTACCACCATAATTGCATTGGGATGTAGCCGGTTAAGCCGGTTAATTGCCTGCCGGCATTTGCGGTCGGCAGTATCGGTAACCGAGCAGGTGTTGATTACGCACACATCGGCTTGCTCACCGGCACGCGCTTTAACAAAGCCTTCCTCAGTCATTTTTTTACCAATAGCCGACGTTTCGGCAAAATTTAGTTTACAACCAAGGGTGTGAAATGCTACTTTTTTATTGTGAAATATATTGTTGTCAATCATTGCATGTTTTGTAATAAAACAGGGTTACAAAGGTAGTAAAAATTAAAGAGTTACTAAAACGCTATTTATAACAATGGCTATTTTATATTGTTCTGAGCTTAATTTTTTTCGATGTCTTTTTCAATGTTTGTAAACGGAAAAGCCTGCATGCCATTTTACTTAGCATGCAGGCTTCAGGGATATATATAGAGAATCAGTGCTACAAGTTTACAATCAAATCTTTCGAAGATTTTCTGACTTTAGGTGCGTTTGCTAATTTATCAGCTTCGGCATCGCGGTATCCTAAAGCAAGTATGGTAACCGATCCCAAATTTTGGGCGCCAAGTCCGAGAACCTCGTCGAGTGCAGCCGGATTGAATCCTTCGATAGGAGTGGCGTCAACTTCTTCTTCGGCAGCAGCCACCATGGCTACTCCTAAAGCTATGTAGGTTTGGCGGGCAGTCCATACAAAGTTTTGTTCAACACTACCAGCTACAATCGGGTCGAAAGCAGCCTTGAAACCATCAAGCGCTTCAACCGGAATTCCTCTTGTTGAGGCCATAAGTTGCATATATGCGTCTACCGATTCTGCCGTTACTTTTCTGTCAGCTGCAAATACAAGAATATGTGAACCTTCTTTGATTTGTGGTTGCGGGCATGCGGCATTAAATATTTTTTCGCGTAGTTCAGGGTTTTCAATTGCAAACACTTTAAAAGCCTGAAATCCATAAGAAGTAGGCGTCAGTCTGATTGCTTCCAGGATGTTGTCAATTTTGTTTTGTGGAACTTTTGTTCCATTCATACGTTTAGTGGCATAGCGCCAGTTCAGTTGTTGTAATAAGCTCATATTCGTTTTTAATAATTTATTTGTTTTTTTTTGAGTACGATTGTTATAACGTTATTAGTGAATGATTGTTCATTTATAGAATAAAAAAATATTATGAAATGCTTATGGCCCTCCACGAAGATTCGAATATTTGAAGCAGTTCGTTGTTTGTCAGAGCTATATGTCCCGATTTGGATTTTTTTACCAAATAGCTCAAAGGTGCAAACAGCAATCCATAAATAATGTCGTTGTGTAGCGGTTGCAACAATCCCGCTTCTTTTGAGCGTTTGAACAATGAATCGAAAACCGGACAATAGTCCAGCGTATATTCACGTTCAATATGCGTTAACAGTGGCGAATTGCTAAAGTTTTCCAGAAAGATATATTCTTCTATGTTGTTGATAATGTACTGATAATGATTGAACCAGATGTTTCTGAAAGTCCCTTTCGATACGGCTAACTCGCTGTTGTCGGTAAAATACGAATGCCCCATACCCTGTTTTATGTGTATAAAGAGTTTCTTAAGCATGTCATCTTTGTTCTCAAAATACAGATAAATTGTAGCCGGAGCTATATCTGCTTCGCGAGCAATTTTCGACATGGAGCAGCCCTCAAAGCCATTGCGATTGATAATTCGTATGGCAGCATTGTATATTCGGGGTATTTTTTCTTCGTCTCTTACTCTCATGGTGCAAAGATAAATGAATAATCGTTTATTTATTCGTTTTTTTGAATTATTTTATATAGATTATATGTATCGCGATATAGATATTACTGATTATTTGTTCGGGTTTTGTGCTAAGTTGTTGTATGCCTGTTGCTTATTTTGATGTTGCTTTAATTCCAATTCCATTTTTTGGATAAATAGATAGACACTGATGCAGGGTAGCTAACTTAAATTAGTAATTTTGTGTCTGAAAATTTTACAACTGCTTTTGAATTATCTTGCACATATATTTTTATCGGGCAACCATCCGCAAATCAGGGTTGGCAACTTTATAGGTGATTTTGTAAAGGGTAATCGCTACGAATTATACCCACCAAAAATCCGCGAAGGTATCCTGTTGCACCGTCGTATCGACAGTTTTACTGATGCTCATCCGGTGGTGAGAGAGACTACAGTTTTTCTGCGTCCGCAATTCGGGCGTTATGCGGCCATTGTTACTGATATGTATTTTGATTATTTTTTGGCCAAAAATTTCAGAGATTATTCCAATACTTCGCTCACGTTTTTTGCATATGGCTTTTATTGTGCAGCATTAATCAATTATAAGTATCTTCCGGCTCGGGTTAGAGGTTTTATTTTTCATTTTATCACCACCAACCGTCTTGGCAAATATGCCACGGCCGATGGTCTTTATGACTCGCTCAGAATTATGTCGGTATATAAAATCCCCGCGTTGAACCCGAAACAAATTATTGACTTCCTGGCTGAAAATCACGACGAACTGGAGGCTAAATTCAGGCTTTTCTTCCCGGATCTACAGCGCATGGTGAACGACAGTCGTTGATATTTACGGATGTGTCCCGATTATTTAAAAAATCATTAAGTGTTTAATTTGCTTTTCATGGAAACGGGAAGTTCAGGCATAGCTCCTTTCCGGGTACACACATAGGCCGATACTTCTACAGCATTAGCATGGGCTATGGGGATAGGTTTACCATTCAGCAGCGATGCAACAAAAGCAGCGGTAAACGAATCGCCGGCTCCCACGGTATCTACCACATTAACTACAGGAGTGGGCATAAACGATATTTCGGAAGGAGTTACAACATAGCTCCCGTGAATGCCCATAGTTAAAACTACCATTTTCAGTTTATACTTTTCAATGAGAGTTTTGCAAATATCGGTTTCGTTATCGGCATTTACTGCAAAAATATCAGCTATGATTTTCACTTCATCTTCATTTATTTTTAGAATATGGCTTAGCTGTAATGATTGTTCGATAATATCAGCCGAATAAAAATGCTGACGAAGGTTAATGTCGAAAACCTTCCATGCTGCGATAGGAACCAGATTGAGAAATTGCCTGATGGTTTGTCGCGAAACCGCACTGCGTTGTGCCAGCGACCCGAAACATACGGCTTGTGCAGTAAGTGCCAGCTTCTCAAGTTGTGGAGTAAACGGAATGTTGTCCCAGGCTACATTTTCACAAATTTCATATTGAGGAATACCTTCGTAATCAAGCGAGATGTTGACAGTGCCTGTAGGGTAAGTAGTAGTTTGAATACAATTATTAAGCTTACGTTCAGCTAATAAAGCCATAATTTCTTTTCCGGCGTCATCGTTTCCTATGGCACTTGCGGCATAGCCCTTGTATCCAAATTGAGAAACATGATACGCAAAATTGGCCGGAGCTCCACCAAGAACTTTGCCGTTAGGAAATACATCCCAAAGTATTTCACCTATTCCTACAATTACTTTATCCATCAATTTTTTTATCTGATTTATAATTTATACTCAACCTTAGCTGCGGATACAATTATAATGAGTTTATTTGTAAAAAACAAATGAATTTAAAATAACAACAACGCTAAGTTGTCGAGCTTCGGTTCCATTTTCATTCGTATTGGTCTGGCTTGATGTGATAATACAAGCTTCCTTTATTCTTTGATTCCGGTGTTGTTACATTTCTTATTTTTTTGTACTTTTGTGCACCTTTGAAATATCTCTTCCCCTTAGAGATAATTTATTCAAAAATAAACATTTATTATTCCCCTCAAGGGGTAGGGGTAATAAGCTTTTTCAATTATGTTTGAATCACTTAGTGAGAGACTGGACAGGTCGTTTAAGATACTGAAAGGCGAGGGCAAAATTACGGAGATTAACGTAGCGGAAACGCTAAAGGATGTACGTAAAGCATTGCTCGATGCCGATGTTAATTATAAGATAGCCAAATCATTTACTGATACGGTTAAGGAAAAAGCCATTGGTCAGAATGTGTTGACTTCGCTGAAACCTCAGCAGTTGATGGTGAAGATAGTGCACGATGAGCTTACAGCCCTGATGGGTGGCCAAAGCGTAGACATTAACCTGAAGGGTAATCCTTCGGTTATTTTGATGTCGGGTCTTCAGGGGTCGGGTAAGACTACTTTCTCCGGTAAGCTGGCCAACCTGCTGAAAACCAAAAAGGCAAAACGCCCCTTGCTTGTAGCGTGCGATGTATACCGCCCGGCGGCTATTGAGCAGTTGAAAGTGCTTGGTCAACAATTAGATATACAGGTATTTGCTGAGCCAGAAAGCAAAAATCCGGTAGCTATTGCCGAGTCGGCAGTGCGTTATGCCAAACAGAATGGTTACGATGTGGTGATTGTGGATACTGCCGGTCGATTGGCTGTAGATGAGGCTATGATGAACGAAATAGCTGCCATCAAAAAAGCGATTCAACCTCACGAAATTCTGTTTGTTGTTGACTCAATGACTGGTCAGGATGCCGTCAATACTGCAAAAGAATTTAATGACCGTCTGAATTTTGACGGAGTGATACTTACCAAACTTGATGGTGATACCCGTGGTGGTGCTGCCTTATCTATCCGTTCGGTAGTTAACAAGCCTATAAAGTATGTAGGTACGGGCGAAAAAATGGATGCGCTGGATGTGTTCTATCCCGAACGTATGGCCGACCGTATTCTGGGTATGGGTGATATCGTTTCGCTGGTAGAACGTGCTCAGGAACAATACGATGAAGAAGAAGCGCGTCGCCTGCAAAAGAAAATTGCCAAAAATCAGTTCGATTTCGACGACTTTTTGTCGCAGATAGCTCAGATAAAGAAAATGGGTAATATCAAGGATCTTGCTGCCATGATACCCGGTATGGGAAAAGCTCTGAAAGATGTGGATATTGACGACAATGCATTCAAAGGCATCGAGGCTATTATTCATTCGATGACGCCCAAGGAAAGAGCTAACCCAGGAATACTGAACGGTAGTCGCAAAAATCGCATTGCCAAAGGTAGCGGAACAACCATAGTAGAAGTAAACCGCTTGCTGAAACAGTTTGATCAAACCAGCAAAATGATGCGTATGGCTACCATGCAACAGAGTAAGCTGAAAGTGGGTAGAAAGAAATAAAAGCAATCCTCTGATCCTCATCAGGAAATTCAGAGACGATATTTTAATAAAAATCAGAACATGAATACAGTGAATAATACCGGCGAAAAGTCCCTTGTTGATAACCCGGGAGCTTACACCCTGATAGACGGAAAACTGATATCGGAGCAGATAAAAAAAGAAATAGCTGCTGAAGTTGAAAGCATGATTGCAAATGGGCTTAAACGTCCGCACCTTGCAGTAATTATTGTTGGGCACGATGGTGGCAGCGAGTCTTATGTGGCCGGCAAGGTAAAAGATTGTGCTGATTGCGGTTTTACGTCAACACTGATTCGTTTTGAGGATGATGTAACTGAAGATGTTTTGCTTGCCGAGGTGGATAAATTCAACCGGGATGAAGATGTGGACGGATTTATAGTGCAATTGCCACTACCAAAGCATATCTCCGAAGAAAAAGTAATAGAGGCTATCGATTATCGTAAAGATGTAGATGGATTTCATCCGGTAAATGTAGGCCGTATGTCTATCGGTCTTCCTTGCTTTGTATCTGCCACGCCATCGGGTATTATTGAATTGTTGAGAAGATATAAAATTGAAACTGAGGGTAAAAACTGTGTAGTGATTGGTCGTAGTAACATTGTAGGCAAGCCGGTTGCTACGCTGATGATGCAAAAGGGTTATCCGGGCGATGCCACGGTTACTGTTTGCCACAGTCGCACTAAAAATCTGAAAGAGTTGTGTCTGCAGGCTGATATTATCATCGCCGCGCTTGGTCAGCCTGAGTTTCTGAAAGCTGATATGGTGAAGTCCGGTGCAGTAATTATCGACGTAGGTACTACCCGTGTACCATCCACACTTACAAAATCAGGTTTCAAGCTAAAAGGTGATGTTGCTTTCGATGAGGTAGCACCCAAAGCTTCGTTCATAACTCCCGTTCCGGGTGGAGTAGGGCTGATGACCCGCATTGCCCTGATGAAAAATACGCTTTTGGCTGCCAAAAAAGAAATCTACAGTGTGTAAATATATCCCGTAAGCGCTACCACTCAAATTTTCGGTATTAATGACATTATTCTATTGCCCAACCATTGAAGCGGCTGCTGTACTCTCCGAAGAAGAGTCGTTACATGCAGTGAAAGTACTTCGTTTGCAAACGGGCGATGAAATAGCTGTTGTAGATGGCAAAGGTGGTTATTACCATGCCAGAATAACATTAGCTCACCCAAAGCGTTGTGCTTTTGAAATAGTAACAGCGCATAGCGGATATGGTAAGCGCAATTACAGGATTCATGTAGCTATAGCGCCTACTAAAAACATGGACAGGCTTGAATGGTTTGTAGAAAAGGCCACTGAAATAGGGATAGATGAGATTACTCCGCTGATTTGCCGGTTCTCGGAGCGCAAAGTTGTAAAGGACGAACGGCTTGAGAAAATTATCGTATCGGCTTCTAAACAATCAGTCAAGGCTTATTTCCCCAAACTGAACAGCCAGTGTACATTTGAGGAATTTATGAAGGCGCATCGGGCTCAGCAAAAATTCATTGCCCACTGTTACGATGATCAAAAACGAGATTTGAAAGCCGAAATTAAGCCTGAAACAGATGTGCTGATACTTATAGGCCCCGAAGGTGATTTTAGCAGAGAAGAGCTTGAAATGGCTATAGCCAATCATTTTGTGCCGGTGTCGCTTGGGAGTAGTCGTTTGCGGACCGAAACAGCTGGTATGGTAGCATGCCATACCGTGTCGCTGATAAATGCCTGAAGTGGCGCACAAGAAACCACAAAAAATTAGCCCGGTAACATTTTTATGCTACCGGGCTAATTTTTTATATAATCAGGGTTGATTTATTTTAAGCCAAGCTTCTTTTTAACCAATGCCGTAATATCGTTTGATTTTGGAGAATGATAAAGGATAGTTTGAGTACCCATTTCAAAGATATAAGTATAATTACCTTCTACAGCTACATCATTAATCGCTTTTTTTACCTTCTCGATTATTGGCGAGAAAAGCTCTTCCTGTTTTTTGTTTAAGTCATTATAAGCAGTTTGCTGAAAAGTAGTAATGCGTTGTTCCAGTTCCTGAATTTCGCTTACACGTACCTGTTTGATACCTTCAGGCATGCTGTCTTGTTTTTGCTGAAATTCTTTGATTTTGCTATTATACTCTTCGCGCATCTTTACGATTTCGCCTTCCCATTTTTTTCCTAATTCATCAACCGTTTTTTTGACAGTAGCAATTTCAGGCATCAATGTAATAACTTCTTGTGAGTTGATGTGGCCCAATTTTGCATCCTGAGCAAATAGTGCCAGAGGTAAAGTGCAAAGCACTACTAAAACTAATTTTTTCAACATGATAATCATTTATTTGTATTTATTAATATTTCAATTTTTTTAGTCAGGGTGTGCAAAATTAAAAAATTATTTTGAATAACCCAACTTCTGCAATACCAGATCGCTGATATCGAGTTTTGGCGAAGTGAAAATAAAGTTCATCGAAGAACTTTTATCAAACACAAGGCTTAAGTCTTTTTCTTTGCTAATGTCTTGTATGGCAGCAAATACTTCATCCTGAATAGGTTTCATAAGACTCTGACGTTTTTTGAATAATTCGCCCTCGCTTCCAAAATATTTGCGTTTCAGTTCCTGAGCCGCTTTTTCTTTGGTTACTATTTCGTCTTCACGTTTTACCTTCATCTCTTCGGATAAGAAAACCAGCTCGGTTTGATAGTTCTTGTACATGGTTTGAACTTCCTGTATCTGCGCATCAACTTCCGATTGCCATTTCTTCGAAATCTGATTCAGCTGCTCATTGGCAGTCTCAAATGCAGGAATATTCTTCATAATATATTCCATATCCACCATGGCAAATTTCTGAGCGTTTGCTGTGAATGTAAGGCCTGCGAACAGGCAGAGTGCAAATATAAATCTCTTCATAATGATTTTTTTTTTGAATATAATTTTTTAAGTTAGCTACTCACTGGTGTTTATAATACAAATTCTTTGCCAAAAAAAAGATTATATTTTGAAATGTGTATAAGGTCAATGTAAATCAACGGTTTATAATTCCTGTCCAAGTACAAAGTGGAATTGGCTACCGCCTTTGGTACCGTTAATCGTATCAAAACCATATCCCCAGTCAATACCCATCATACCAAACATAGGCAGGAATATACGTACTCCGATACCAGCTGAGCGTTTCAGGTCGAACGGATTGTATCCGGGTTTGATAGTGCTGAAACAGTTACCTGCTTCCAAAAATGCAAGAGCATAAATTGTGGCAGATTGCTCGAGCGAAAGCGGATAGCGTAGCTCCATCGTAAATTTATTGTACAGATAACCGGCATAAGTTTCTGTGGTAGTATTGTATGGAGTAAGTGCTCCACTTTCGTAACCACGCATGGCAATATAGTCGGTACCGTAGCTGGTGTACGACGACATACCATCGCCACCCATATAGAATGTTTCAAAAGGAGATTTTAACTGACTGTTGTAGTGTCCCAGATAGGAGAACATGGCGCGAGTCATCAATACAAGTGGTTTAGTACCATCGGTAAGCGGAGTGAAAGTTTTACCACTGAAAGTCCATTTGTGATACTCAATCCATCTGTATTTTTCCTGCATGCTCATATCTGAATAATCCACATCCTTTCCACGGAAAAGGGAGTATGGTGGCGTAAATTTGAGTCCTAACGAAAATGCGGAACCACTGCGGGTGAATATTGGATTGTCGATAGAACTACGACTTAAAGTTAGATTGAAACTCAGGTTGTTGAATTGGCCTTCAGTCATCGGGAATACCGATTTGTACCAGCCTTTAAGTAAAAAGAGTTGATATGACAATTCACCATAGAATGTAAAAAAGTCATCAGGCCAGTTCAGGCGTTTACCATATCCCAGCGTGGCACCGATAGTACGCATATACTTGTCGGGGTCCATTTCGCTTTCATACGCGCTTGAATTATAGCCGCTGCCATAGTAGCTTGAATAAGAACTATAATAGTTGCTCAAATAACGATCGCTTATAGTTGATTGTGTAGAATAGTAAATTGATGACGAGAGCGAGTTAGGGCGTTTGCCACCGAGCCACGGCTCAAGAAACGACATACTTACCGAAGAATATGACTGGCCGTTGGTACGTGCATTCAGCGAGAATGTTTGTCCTTCGCCCTGTGGTACGATGCGGTACGTTGATGGGCGGAAGAGGTTTTGGATAGCAAAGTTGCTAAATTTTAGCCCAACGCTACCTACAATACCAGTTGATCCCCATCCGGCAGAAAACTCTACCTGGTCGCTACCTTTAGTTTCGAGTTCATAAGTAATGTCTACAGTACCGTTTTCAGGATTTGGCTGGATGTCCGGTTTCAGTTTTTCCTGATCAAAATGCCCCATTTGAGCCAACTCGCGCAACGAACGCATAATGTCGGACTGGCTATACAGCATTCCCGGTTTCGTACGTAGTTCCCTGCGTACTACATGTTCGTATACACGGGTATTTCCCTTAATGCCAATTTCGCTGATAGTAGCAGGTTTTCCTTCGTATATTCTCATTTCGAGGTCGATAGAGTCACCCTCTATTTGTACTTCTACCGGTTCTATTTGTGAGAAAAGATACCCTCTGTCCTGATAAAGTTTGCTTACAGCGTCAGACTCGTCTGTTTGTAAACGCTCCATCAAATGTTTATGGTTATACACATCTCCTTTTTTAATGCCAAGAAGCGCATCTAAATATTCGTAAGGGTACACAGTGTTACCAATCCATTTAATGTTGCGGAAATAGTATTTTTTACCTTCATCAACAGTAAGATACACCGATACGCTTTTGTCGTCAAACTTCACCACACTATCAGCCACAATAAAAGCATCTCTGTAGCCAATTTCGTTATATTTGTCAATTAACGCTATTTTATCTTTTTCGTAATTTTCGCGAACGAATTTTTTGGTACGGAAGAAGTTACGCCAGTTTTTGTCATTGGTTTTTTTCATAACCTTATTAATCTTGTTGAATGATAAGGCATTGTTTCCATTTACAATAATTTGGTGAACTTTGGTTTTGAGCTTTTTATCCACCTCTATGTCTACAATTACGTAACCCGGTTTGTTGGGGTCGTTACGCTGATAAACATTAGCTTCAACGCTCAGGAAGCCTTTGTCTTCCATATATTTTTTGATAGCATTTTTTGCTCTGTCCGATATATTGGGTGTTATCTGGTTTCCCTTAACCATGGTCAATCGTTGCTCCAAATCTTCAATTTCACCTTTTTTCAGTCCGCTATAGTTTATTTCGGATATACGCGGACGTTCCTTCAGTGCAATATTCAGCCAGATTTTTCCATCAACAATTTTGGTTGCATAAATCTTAACATCAGCAAAAAGTCCTTGTTTCCAGAAGCGTTTTACAGCAGCTGTAATGGCTTCGCCAGGAACATTTACTTTGTCGCCTATGGCAAGTCCCGAAAAGCTAATAAGAACAAAGTCTTCGTAATTACTTGCGCCGGTAACAGTGATACCTGCAATTTCGTACTTCGGACCAGCCGAAGATGAATACTCAATTACCGGAATTTCGGTACTGTCGTTAGCGCTGGAGTTTTGGGCAATAAGTGTTTGCCCTAAAAGGAACAAAGAACTAAATAATAGTAAAAATTTGTATTGCATAAAGCTGTAAAGGTATATCGTAAAGCTTATATTATATCTTCTTATGTTTATTTTCCAAATCGTCTCTCGCGATGCTGAAATTCGCAGATGGCTTCGTAAAAGTTTTCTTTTCTAAAATCGGGCCAGTGAGTTTGTGTAAAATACAGCTCGGTATAAGCTATCTGCCAGAGCAGGAAATTACTGATTCGGCTTTCGCCACTGGTGCGTATCAGCAAATCAGGATCCGGTATGCCTACAGTGGTAAGATATTCAGAAACCAAAAGGTCGTTTATTTGATCGGTTTTTACAATCCCGGCTACTACATCTTCGCTGATTTTTTTTATGGCGTTGGTCAACTCCCATCTTGCTGAATAACTGAGGGCAAGTACCAGACTAAGTCCTGAGTTTTGAGACGTTTGGTCGATGCAGCGTTCTAATTTTTTAAGCGCAGCGTCCGGCAGCCTGCTCATATCGCCTATAGCAAGCAGTCGTACCTTATTTTTGTTTAAAGTAGGAGTTTCTTTTTCGATAGTATCCACCAGAAGCTCCATCAGCGCGTCTACTTCAGCTTTGGGACGTCCCCAGTTTTCGGTCGAAAAAGCGTATAAGGTCAGATATTTAATGCCAAGTTCGGCAGCAGCTTCGGTAACCTCCCTCACGGATGTTACTCCGTTTTGATGACCGAAAATTCTGTCGTAACCTTTTTCTTTAGCCCATCTTCCGTTGCCATCCATAATGATAGCTACGTGGGCGGGCAAACGGTTAATATCAATCTTTTCTTTGTAAGTTGACATTTTATCTGAAAGTATTGTTTTTGTATTGATGTTAATAATTTCTATGGCAATCACAGCCTTCGTTCCAGATGTTGAACGTAATGCCTATTGTCAGAGACGATAATAAATCTTGATTAAAAATATTCGAACCATTCAGTCCGGCCAGGTTATTAAGCCTGGTGTTTCCTTCGAGCATGTCCGACATAAATAATCGGTGTGTCCACATGATATTCAGGTTTAGTCTGCTCGTAGCTATCCATTTGAATCCAACTCCAAAAGGGATGGTGGATGAATTTTGAGGATCGCCTTCGTAATCGTACCACGAATAGCCCAAGCCGGCATATAAGAACGGTGAGAAACTGCGGCTCATGGGCTTGTATTTTTTTGTTTCGAGATCAAAAAAATTAAACTCAAGACACAAGTCAATCACGTTGACCGGATTTGAAAATTCTATTAATGTGCCATTGTACAGTTCTTTGCTTCCTTTTACTTTGGTATAGTTCCAGTTGGCGTGAATTGCAAATCTCGGATTTAGCTTTTGACGGTAAATAACTCCGTAGGCCAATTCCTGATTTTTAAAAAGTGTACTGTTGGCATCCCCCAAATAATAAGACAAACCGCCGTTTATACCTATCTCTGCTTTGGATTTATTTTGTGCTTTGCCGTTTACTGCTATCAGGCTTAATACTGCAATTGTGCATAAAATTATTCTGATTCTCATAGAGTTGCTTTTTTTGAATAGTTTCCAAAATTTTTACTATATACTTCAAATTTAAAAGTAAGTTATTAGCATAACAACGCTTTTTTAAGGTTTAAATTTTGTACTATACATCGAAAGCAGTGACAAAAGTAATGATTATCTTTTAATTTCGATAAAACAGACATAGTTACAGTCTCATATTTAACAATAAATTGCATAATTAGTGAGTTTGTAGCAAAATGATGAATTAAAGTGAAAATTATAAAATTTATACACTCTACTTAATTCAGAGCATTGATAATGCTTCATTCTCTTTCATGGTCATATCCGCACGCTCTTCGGGGGTTTTATCATTGTTGCCACACAGATGCAATATCCCGTGAATAATTATTCGCAGCAATTCCTGTTCAAACGTCAGATTTTGCTCTTCGGCATTCGATTTTACTGTATCCAAACTAATAAATATATCGCCTGAAATGGTACTTCCTGTACTATAATCAAAAGTAATGATGTCGGTATAATAATCATGTTCGAGAAACTTTTTATTGGTTTCAAGAATCTTTTCATCGTCGCAAAACACATAAACAATTTGCCCGGTTTTTTTCTCATAACCCGATGCCACCTGCTTAATCCACCGGTTGATGCGATGTTCATCTATTTTGGGTAGCGCAACGTTCTCGGCTAAATACTGTATCATATCTTATTCAAAAAAAAAATCGGTTAGTGAAAGAATAAGTATCCGAGCAAAATGGCAGCCAGTATACCCATAAAATCGGCAATAAGTCCTGCTGTGAGAGCATATCTGGTGTTTTTAACGCCAACCGATCCGAAATAAACGGCCAGAATATAAAATGTAGTATCGGTAGAGCCCTGAATAATACATGATAACCTGCCCACAAACGAGTCGGGTCCATGCACGGTCATAGCGTCAACCATCATGCCTCTTGCTCCGCTTCCGCTCAATGGTTTCATAAATGCGGTAGGCAGTGCATCCACAAAATCGGGGTTTAGTCCCACCTTTACAACCAGCCAGCGAATGCCATCGGTAAGTATATCCAACGAGCCCGATGCTCTGAAAATACCGATAGCCACAAGTATGGCAATCAGGTAAGGGATAATACCGATAGCCACCTGAAAACCCTCCTTGGCACCTTCGATAAACGATTCGTATACATTTACTTTTTTGATTACAGCCATTAATATAAAGGAAACAATAATGCCAAATAAAATTAAATTGGCTGTAAGCGATGAGTATTGGGCTATTTGTTCTTTAGATAAATTGCTGAGCAAAAACACAACGGCAGTAATAAAGATGATAAGTCCGCCGATGGTTCCAAGGATGGTTTTGTTGAATAAGTTGATTTTCTGGCGTATGGCCACAGTTATTAGTCCGGTAATTGCTGCTACAAAGGTGGCTATGAGTATGGGCAAAAACACATCAGCCGGATTGGCGGCTCCCAGTTGCGCTCTGTACACCATAATACTGATAGGAATGAGACATAGCCCGGCTGTGTTAAGCACCAGAAACATAATCATAGGATTGGATGCAGTTTCCTTGTCAGGATTAATTTCCTGAAGTTCTTTCATGGCTTTCAGTCCCATGGGCGTAGCAGCATTGTCCAGTCCCAGCATATTGGCCGATACATTCATAAATATACTTGCCAGTGCAGGATGATTTTTCGGAACATCGGGCAGTATTTTTGAAAAAAATGGAGCAACTATACGGGCAAAAACCTGAATAACACCGCCTTTTTCGCCAACTTTCATGATGCCGAGCCACAAAGATAGTACCCCTGTAAGGCCAAGCGAAATTTCAAAACCGGTTTTGGCTGACCCGAACGCTGATTGGATAATGGTGGAAAAAATCTCCGTGTTTCCATTGAAAATCAATTGAAAACAGGCTACGACGAACGCTATCAGAATGAATCCTATCCAGATGTAGTTTAGAATCATTATTAGTTTTTGATGTGATGAACTGAAATTGAAAATAAAGCACAAATATACACCAAAATTTTTAATTAGCTGAATTTGACATTCAACAATTCGCACAAGGAAACTCAGATGTGGTTAATATATAGATGAATAGTATTAAAACTAATAATTTGTAAACAAAAAGATGTAAAAAAATAATTTATAGTGTCATAATGAAATTAAAAAACACTATCTTTGCATCATTAAGTACGTGTGTTGCATTTTATGAGGATAAAGTGTAAAAAAGATTGTTGGTTATGGGAACATATTGTAAGTTTAATGCTCCCGATTGTTACGGGGCTAAAGAGCTTGAAGTATTGCTCGAAATCAGTTATTTGCTCAGTAACAGGGAAATAGATTTAGATGAAGTTATAAGAATTTTAGCTGATCATCTTTCGGCCGAAAGGATTATTGTGACCATTGTAAACCGTGAGACCTCCACCATCGTTATCGAGGGCTCGTACGGAATAGATGGTCAGGAGCGGAAAAATGCCGTTTATCAACTTGGAAAAGGAATTATCGGTAAGGTAATCGACTCCGGCGAAACGGTATTGATAAAGAAAATTGCTGAGTCGGAAGAGTTTCTGAATCTGACTCATGCGCCGACACATATCAACGGGCGCGATGTATCCTTTATCTGCACCCCGGTGAGGTACAAAGATGAAATTATTGGCACGCTAAGTTTTCATAAAGTGTACGAAGGTGTTGTTTCGTACGATTATGATATCAGGTTGCTCAAGATTGTTGGGTCGATGATTGGGCGTACCATGCGACGACGACAGGAGTACGCCGAAGAAATGGAACTGCTCAGAGCCGAAAATATCAGCTTACGTGGCGAACTTACCAACAGGATACTTCCCGAAAAAATAAAAGGAAATTCCAGCAAAATGAACGAGGTTTTTCGCCTCATCGAGAGTGTGGCTGTTACCGATGCTACTGTACTGATACGGGGCGAGAGTGGGGTAGGAAAGGAGCTAATAGCCGATGCAATCCACTTTAACAGCCCCCGCAAAACAAAACCATTTATCAAGGTAAACTGTGCAGCTTTGCCTGAGTCATTGATCGAAAGCGAACTTTTTGGTCACGAAAAAGGAGCTTTTACCGGTGCTTCCAATACACGTATAGGCAGGTTTGAGGCGGCGAATGGAGGTACGATATTTCTGGATGAATTTGGCGACATACCCGCTTCCACGCAGGTAAAACTGCTCCGCGTACTACAGGAACGTGAAATAGAACGAATTGGCAGTACCAAGCCTATCAGGGTAGATGTGAGGATACTGTGTGCCACCAACCGCAATCTGGAAGAACTGATGGCAAGTGGAGGTTTTCGCGAGGATTTATACTATCGCATAAATGTTTTTCCGGTTTATATACCGGCTTTGAGGGAGCGCATCAACGATATTCCCATACTGACCGATTTTTTCATCGATAAATTTAATAAACGTCACGGGAAGCATATTAAACGCATAACTTCTTCGGCCATCGATACGCTGATGGTATACCACTGGCCCGGCAATATTCGTGAACTGGAGAATTGCATTGAGCGCGCCTGTATCTTAAGCAGCGATAATGTGATAAGAACGAATAATTTACCGGCTTCGCTGCAAACGGCTGCCGGAACCGAAACCATGCAGAGCGGTACGCTGGATATTATTCTGGGCAAAATGGAAAAGCAAATTATAGTGGATGCGCTTATTGCTACTAAGGGAAATAGTACCAAAGCGGCTGAACAACTCGGAATTACAGAGCGAATGATGGGGATAAGGATAAAAAAATATGACATTGAGCCCAAACGATTTAAAGTGTAAAAACCGCATGACATTTTTTTACGAATAATGAACGAAATTTTTAACAATCAGATGCGAAATGCAGAGTATTCACTTAATTTTGAATGTTGCGACTTTACTAATCCGGATCACCTGAATGCTTTGGTGGAGCTTACCAACCATTACATGAGCGACCCGATGGGAGGAGCTGAGCCATTGGGCAAGTTGCAACAACTACGACTGGTAGATGGGTTGGCTAACCACCCTACGGCTGAGGTACTTTTTGCTATGTTGGGTGGTAAGGTGGTCGCGCTGGCTACCTGCTTTGTGAATTTTTCAACTTTCAGAATCAAACCCTATCTGTATATTCATGATATTGTGGTGCTTGCTGAGTATCGTGGAAAGGGAATAGGACGTGCTTTGATGGAAAAACTGGTTGAAAGTGCTCAGGAGCGCGATTTTTGTAAAGTAACGCTTGAAGTACGCGATGATAATGTGGCGGCACAGGCTCTTTACAAAAGCCTTGGTTTTAAAGATTGTGAACCACCCATGCTTTTTTGGACCAAAACGCTTTGATACAGCCGCTTTGTATATTGATTTAATTATTCAGATTTAAAAAAATGCAAAAACAAGGAGGTGAGAATGAAAATAGCTTTTCCAACGATGGATACCGACGGAAATAAAAACATACTTGCTAACGGGCTGAGTGCTACTGGCTATTTGTGCCTGTACGATTGCGAAAGCATGTCGGGAGAGTGGCTGCCTACGCTGAGATTGGCTCCCAATATGGGAGAATTGCTCCCAGAACTAAGCCGGCAACGCGTACGTGTAATTATTACGGAACATATTCACCCCATGGCGCTGAAAGTGCTTGTAGGCAAAGGGTTTGAAGTATTTAAGGCTGCAAGTAAGCTGTTGGACGAAAATTTACATTTTTACTTAGAAAACAAGCTAACGGAATACTCGTACGAGTCGGCTATGGCGCTGGCCAATGTATGTGGTGCCGAGTGTAGTAGTTGCAGTACAGAGTGTAAAAGCGAGGATAAGAGTGAGTAATGGCTTTTGCGCCGCATGGGCGTGTGTTGCGGGTGGAGTGAAAATTTAGTAACCGATAAACAGACAGAAATTAATGAGCTTACAAAATGCGATAAGATTTATTTCGCAGGTCGATTCCGATCATGAATTCAGAAAAGCCTGCTACACTGCAAAATCGCAAGAGGATTTATTGGAATACCTGAAAAATCAGGGAATGGGTTTTACCCCTTACGAAATTGAAGATGCCTTTAATGTGCTTTTGCTCAAATGTCAAACATACGAGCAGGCTGGCAGAGTCAACGAAGTGAAAGCCTGGTTCAGACTATTCCGGGTCTGACAGGCTTTGTACAGGCCTTTTTTCTGTCAGGCCGCTGTAAATTCAATATCTATTTCTTCAGTTTCAGGTTTATCTATCAGGCAGAAAGTTCCTTTTCTAATCAAATTCATACCATTTAGTTTTCCCGTAATTTCGAGCGATTCAAACAGTGCAGTCTGATATTTTTCGGAGCACTCATGGTTGAACCAGCAATTTAAATCGCTGGCAGAGCCTTTTACAAACTGAATAATAAACAGGGAATGCTCCGAAAAAACCAAATCTTCGTAAGCATACGAGATGTCGAGCTGACACCCATCTTTCATGATAAATCTTACTTTTTCAATTTCGAAGAACTGTACTTCGTTGTTGTTTATGTCCATATCTTTTGTTTGTTGATGTATTCGTATTTTTTATTTTTGTCAGCATTCATTTTCGGCATACAGCACATTGGGATTCAGTTGATTGAAGTCAAATATTTCATCTTTACCGAAAAAACGTTCAATTTCAGATTTTGCGTTCTCCACGGTATCCGAAGTATGAATGATGTTTTCCTGAATGCTCACGCTATAATCGCCACGTATGGTTCCGGGCATGGCTGAGCGTCCGTTGGTAGTGCCGGCCATGTGATGTGCAATTTCTACCACATCCACACCTTTCCAGCAACTCACCACTACGGGAGTTTTCATCATTGAGTTTTTAATTCTTTGGAAATAAGGCCTGTCGGCTAAGTGAGCGTAATGTTCATCCAAAATGTCATCGTTCAGTTGCATCATTTTTATACCACACAACTGTAATCCTTTCATCTCAAACCGGTGTATAATCTCTCCAATCAAATCCCGCCTTATGGCACCGGGCTTTATAATAATCAGTGTTTTCTCCATTGTTCTAAATCTCTGATAAACGCTTCTCTACCAAATTTTTAATTTCTTCAATGCCTTTATCCATTTCATGCAACTCTCCACGTGAAGGAATTCGGTATCCAAAGCCATCGATAGAACAAATACCTTCGAACTTGCCTACCTGTATGCAGGTTTTTTTCATGTCGTCGGTAAGGTTGGGCTCAAATGTAAGTGCTTCTTTGTACATGGATACCGGCATGTGATGAGTAGCCGACCAATCGTACCGGGCAAGCAAGGCAACAAAATATTTTTCTACGCTCATAATGGCCAATTGGTATAGCATTTCGTTGTCGAAACGTGCTTCTTCCCTTCCCATGCTTTTGTGAAAAGTACTGTAATAGCTATTGGCATATTGCAGGCTCGAAAAAGCGAGTTGCTTCATTTCTTCATCAGGAATCAAATTCCTGTAATCGGTAGCTTCCATTGTAATTACATCTTTATTTTCCATGTTATTATACTTTTTTTAAATGAATGAGTAAACAAGAATACAAGTGAGCAAATGAATTGCTGGTCTGTATTTAAATCTGATGTGGTGCGAAAGTATTTTTCATGGCTTTAATTTCGCTGTATAAGCTGTAAAGCTCTTCCTTGGTTACGGCACGTTTTATCTCATTGGTTTTATCCTTAACGGCTGCAAGCAGTTTGGCCAAAAACTCATCGTCGTGAGGCAGGTTTGCTTCGTTCAGAAAGAGCTCAAGGGTTGATTTTCCACTATGTTTGCCAATCACAAATTCTTCTTCTTTACGCCCAATACGTTGTGCGTCAATCAACTGGTAACTGCTGCGGTCTTTTATCAGGCAGTTGGTGTGAATGCCGCTTTCGTGTGTTAGTACCATTTTACCTGTCACGGGCTTACTATCCCAGATAGGGCGATTGGATACTATGGCTACATATTCGCTCAATTCCTGAAATTTTTCGGTTTTCAGTTGACTGGTACTATCGGTGCTTAGCTCAAGCGCTAAAGCCACTTCTTCCAGCGCTGCATTGCCGGCGCGCTCGCCCAGCCCATTTACCGTAGTGCTCAGACATTGAGCTCCTGCCAGATAAGCTGCTACAGTGTTGGCCGTAGCCATTCCCAGGTCGTTGTGCGCATGTATTTCAATAGGCATATTGGCACAAAGCAAGCGGATGTTGGTCACCATTTCGTAGGTGCTTATGGGGTTTAGCACGCCTACCGTGTCGGCCAATCTGATACGCGAAGCACCCAATGCAGAAGCCGCAATGGCAAACTCGCCCAGAAAAACGGCATCCGCTCTCGATGCGTCCTGCGCTCCTACGGTAACATAACTGAATATACCCGAGGCAAACTCTATCATCTCGGCCAGCTGATTCATCACCCATGCCGGATTTTTACCCATTACGTGCATCAGTTTATGCGAAACCGGAAAAGATAAATGTACTCCGTCGGCACCTGTTTGTGCGGCCAGTCGCACATCGAACTTGTTGGCGCGACACCAGGCCAATGTCTTGAATCTGAATCCTAAAGCTATAATGCTGCGAATGTCGTTGATTTCTTTTTCGCCCATGGCAGGTGTGCCAATCTCAAGCTCAGGCACCCCTACAGCATCCAGTAGAGCAGCAATGCGGATTTTCTCCGCTGTAGAAAAAACCACGCCGGCTGCTTGTTCGCCATCGCGCAAAGTAGTGTCGATAAAATAGGGAATACCCCTAACCCCCGAGGGGAGATTAAAGTTACTTTCGTCTCTTAGATGTTCTTTTCTAATCATAAATAACTTCTTTTCAATTTATCAATACCAATATCTCTTATTCTCTAAGTAACTTGCTTTCAGTAGGAAAAATAACGGATTAGTCTGCTATCGAGTATTTCTCGCAACATTCGCCTTCTTCAAGGGCATCCAGTATTTCGTCAATTACTTCTTCTGAACTGACACCACCATACCAGTAATTGTTAGGCTGAATAACCATAACCGGGCCTTGCGAGCATACATTAAGACAGGCGGTTGTAGTAACAGCCACATCCAATCCACGATCCGAAGCTTCTTCAGCAATGTACTGAAGCATAGTAGTTGCACCTTTTTTATTGCATGCACCCTGTGCATCGCCAGCTACACGGTATGAGTTACATACCAAAATGAGATACTGAGGTTTTTTCATATATGCCCCTTCAAACTTGCCCAAAAGGGAAATTTACAGCAGGGTAGCTGTTGTTTTGTAACCTCCTGAATTCCAGATTTGTGGATTTTTGGGAAGCAATGTTTAATATTTTGTTGTTTATTTGTTTCAGCGAATTTGTCTTTAGCCTCTCCTTCCGGGAGGTTTTGGGGCTTTTATCCACAACCCTGTGCGTTGCCTTTACATCCGCTACCGCATTTGAACGCATCGGGTTTGGCAATGGAACGTATTACTTTATGGTTGTATATTCCATCCAGTCCGTCGTCAATCAACCCGGTCATTTCCAGAACTTTTACGTTGCACGAATCCAATATGGTTTTGGGATTTATACCGGCGCCACTTACAAGCAGAGCTCTACAGTCGTTCAGTAGGCGAGCCATAGCTACCCAGCGTGCATCGCCACCACCAGTAGGCGGTGTTTCCCGCTCTTCAACAAACTTAAATCCGTTAGGAGTTTGTTTGTATATCGAAAGATATGCAGCTTCGCCCAGATGCTGGTTAACGAGTAGTCCTTCGTTGGTAGCCACGGCCACGTAAGGCCTACCTTCAGTTTCGAGATTAAGCATAGTGGAATATTCCTTTAGCAATACGTGAGTTTCGGATAAATCTTTACCCAGTAACCCGGCGGCGTCGGCGCGGCAACGGGCGCAATGGCTCATGATAGGCAAAAACTCTGAAGCCAGCGTACGAACTTTGAAAACCATTTTGGTGTCTGGTTCGGTTAACAGGGCGAAAGGAGTTTCGGCAGTTGGAATCAACGGAATGCAGTTGATTACATCGGCGCCCAATTCGGCACATTTTCGGGCTACTTCGGGAATATGGTCTTCGTTGACTCCCGGTATTACGATAGAATTTATTTTAACCGTAATACCTTTTTCTTTTAATTTGGGAATGCAGGCCAACTGACGGTTCATCAGTATGGTAGCGCCTTCAACGCCACGGTAGATATGTTTGTCGAACCGAACCCATTTGTAAATTTTAGCCGTAATTTCAGGATTAACAGCGTTGATGGTGATGGTAACGTGAGATACTCCCAGTTTGGCTATTTCATCGATATGGGGTTCTAATTCCAGACCGTTTGTTGAAAGACAAAATATTTTTTCAGGAAATTCGGCTTTAGCTTTGCGCATGGTAGCCAGTGTTTCTTCAGCATTGGCAAAGGGGTCGCCGGGTCCGGCAATGCCAATAACTACCAGATTTTCGATGCGGGTATTCAGATCTTTTAAATACTCAACAGCCTGATAAGGAGTCAGTACCGATGACGTAACTCCCGGACGGCTTTCGTTTACACAATCGAATTTCCGGTTGCAGTAATTGCACTGAATATTACATTTGGGCGCTACCGGTAAATGTACCCGTGCGTTAGTATGTTTTGCATCTTTATCGAAACAAGGATGTGCAGCGCCCTTGTTTTCCGCAAGGGAGTTCGAAGACGATTCCGATATGTTTTTTGTATTCATAATTTCTTCCATTATTGTTTTTATATTCAACGTTATAGTAGGCCTTTTAAGTTCCATCCCGATAGCCATCGGGATAAACTGAGGGGGATTTAGTAGGCTAAAGATATTTATATCCGATTGGCGAATTTTCCTGTTTATATTCTATCAAAGCATTTACAACGCGGTCAAAAAGTTCCTGAGTACCCCTGTATCCTAAGTGGTGCATGCGGTTGGCACCAAAACGGTCGTGTATGGGAAATCCTACTCTGACCAGTGGAATCTTACGTTCGCGGGCTATGTAGTAACCCTTGCTGTTGCCAAGCAGCATGTCAGGTTTGATGCTTTCGGCCTCCTCACGCAGGGTTTCAAAATCGGTACTTTTGAAGTAATAAGGTTCTATGCCTATTTCTTTACACCAATCGGCCAGAGCAGCTACAAAATCATCCTCGCCATACAGTAGAGCCTTTTTACCAAACACGTACTTATGAGCATCTATGTAGGCATCTACCAACCGACCGCGTTCCTTGCGGTGTTGTTCAGGAAGTTCCTTTCCGGTAATCTCCTTCAGCGCGCTTACAAAGCGGTCGGTTGCGGTAATGCCGATAGGCAGAGGCATTTGGTGATTCTTTATATAGTAGGTCGATTCTAACCATTCTCCGGCGGTTTGTAAGGCTCCTTTATCTTTAGCCCGGGATACACCTTTGTTAAACGTAGTGCCAAATTCAATCACAGCTTTTGAGTTGCCCATACGTTTTATCTCGTATATCGGAGTTCCACCAGTGGGGATAAGCTGATATTCAGAAGTATATTCGTTGTCTAATGTTTCGCTGTAATCAGGAAATACGGTGGCTTTGATGTCAAAGTCGGCAAGTAAATCTTTCAAATAGCGGAGGTCGGCTGGCGATACCATGCCCGGCAGCAAAGTGATATGATCGTTTTTCTTCTGATATTCGGCCAATGTTTTTACGGTAGCCAAAACCGTATTGTGAAAACCTTCGGCATGACTACCACAGTAACTTGGTGTAGAACTGTGTATAAATGTAGGTAAAGTTCTGGTTTCACCTTCATTAGCCTCCAGGTAGTTGTAGATATGCCCCGGAATATCTTCGCCAATGGTTTCGGATAAGCAGGTGGAGGCTATGCCAATTACCTGAGGTTTGTATTGTTTAATGATATTGTTGATACCGGTAATAAAATTGCGGCTTCCGCCGTAGATGGTAGTTTCTTCGCTAAAATTGCTGGATGCAATATCTACAGGCTCTTTAAAATGGCTAATCATATAACGCCGGATGTAGGTGGCGCATCCCTGGCTGCCATGTATCAGCGGAACGCAGCCTTCGATGCCTTTGAAAACCATGGATGCTCCCAGCGGAGCGCAAAGCTTGCAGGAATTGCGGGTGGAAACAAAGCCTCCCCCAACCCCTCCAAAGGAGGGGCTTTCTGAGTTAGTTTTGTTTATTATTTTATTTTCTGAAGCCATAATTGATAAATGTAAAATGAATAAAAGGAAGAACTATCTTACATCCCCTCCTTTGGAGGGGCTTGGGGAGGTTTTTGTAAACTTCCACACCGGACTCATTGCCGTAGCATAAATTTCTTTGGCAAAGTTGATCATGCCTTCGTATCCGGCAAGGGGTTCTTTTCGTTCGTGATTGTGGTCGCAGAACCCGAGCCCTATTTTATGTGCGATAGGACGTTCCTTAACGCCTCCGATAAAGATGTCGGCCTGTTTTTCTTTCACGAAATGCGAAAGTTCTACCGGGTTGGAGTCGTCCACAATGATAGTACCTTCGTCACAGAGCTTCTTAATCAGTTCATAATCTTCGGGAGTTCCGGTCTGCGATCCCACGATTACCGATTGAACACCAATTAGCCTTAATGCTTTTACTAATGAGATAGCCTTGAAAGCGCCTCCTACGTAAATGGCTGCTTTTTTGCCTGTAAGTTGTGCTTTGTACCAGGCCAGTTCAGGAATCAGGCGCGAAACTTCGTCTTTCACCAATTGCCGGGCTTTGGCCATCATTTCATCATCTTTAAAAAAACGTGCTACATCGTACAGTGCATCGCTCATATCTTCAATGCCAAAATACGAAACCCTCATGGATGGAACTCCGTATTTATCTTTCATCAGTTTAGCCAGATAGTTCATAGAGCCGGAGCACTGCACTACATTCAGAGCGGCGCTATGAGCGTTGCAGATGTCGTCTACGCGTCCGTCGCCGGTGATGGTTGCGTTCACGTGTACGCCCATTTTTCTGTAATAATCCAGCAAAATCCACAGTTCGCCGGCCAGATTAAAATCTCCTAATATATTGATGCTTTTAGCCGGGATGCTTTTCTGTTTAGTGCCTACTAATTTAAAAATGGCTTCGCAGGCTACCTTGTAACCGTCTTTTTTTGATCCCTGAAAACCGGGAGCCTGAACGGGGATAACCGGTATTCCCGTTTCGTCCTGGAGCATTCTGCAAGCGCGTTCTACATCGTCGCCAATAACGCCCACTATGCAGGTGGTGTATATAAATGCTGCTTTGGGATTGTGTTTTCTGATGAGTTCAAGTGCTGCGTTGTAAAGTTTGGTTTCGCCACCAAAAATCACATCGCGTTCCTGAAGGTCGGTGCTAAAGCTTAGCCTGTGTAGCTCAGGTCCTGAGGATAATGAGCCCCGGATGTCCCAGGTATAGGCAGCGCAACCAATGGGGCCATGTATGAGATGCAATGCGTCGGCAATGGGGTATAGCACCACGCGCGAACCGCAAAATACGCAAGCGCGTTGACTTACACTTCCTGCCAGACTCACTTTATTGCAATCGATAGTGCGGGCATCTTTTCCGGCCACCGATACCTGCATCTGTCTTTCGTCTAAAATGTGTCCCATAATCTCAATCTTTTTTATACTGTTTTGATAGGTTTGTATTCATTTTTCGTGCCATTTTATGCTGTAAAACATATTGTTAGCTTTAGTTGATTCTAAATCATTGACTGTCAGGAAATAATATTTTCAAAATATTGCATTTTAGGGTGTTTTTGCTTACATATGTTTTTGTTTGTTGTAAAAAATACCTACATTTAGGTAGGAAAATTGCGTTTTTAGTATTAAAATGTAGGATTTTTTTTTGTTTGGATATGGTGTGGCGTGCAGGAGGTGATGCGTTGCACGGAGCGCGAGGGATTGCAGCGGCGTGGCAGACGCGTAGCGGATGGCACAAGAGCGGAAAGCCCGACCCGACGCAGGAGGGGCGCGCCATAAAAAAAAGGATGTTTGTGGTTGATAAAAAGTTAAGATGCCGTGGGCGCAAGGGATGATTCACATCATGTTGCGGCACGGCATCTTCTTCATTATTATTAACTTATTAAAACTGGAATTCTACTTTTTCTTCCGGGCAGGTTCTGTCGATTTTGTCGAGTATGGCGTCCATGATTTGTTTTACTAAGTTGGCTGCACCCTGATAGCCTGTTTTGGCGAAATAGTTGTGTCCCGGACGGTCGGTGATCGGAAAACCGAAACGTACGAAAGGAATGTCCTCGTCGCGTGCTATGTATTTGCCGTAGGTGTTACCAATCAGTAAATCAACGCCTTGCTGCTTAATCCATTGGTGCATGCGGAACATGTCGGCACGTTCGCCGCTCATGAATTTAGCTTCGGGTATGTCTTTGAGTATCTCGGCCATGCGGTCGTTGAAGTAGGGACTTTGAGTTCCGGTAACGATGTAAACCGGTTTCATGTCCATGCTAACGAGGAATTCGGTTAGTGGAACTAAGGTGTCGGGGTCGCCCCAGAGCGCTACTCTTTTGCCGTACAGGTATTTAGCGCTATCGGCAATCAGGTCGATGAGTTGGCCGCGTTCGTCGCTCAGTTTTTCGGGGATGGGCAGGTTGGCGTGTCTGCTGAGTGTCATCAGAAAGCGGTCGGTAGCTTTAAATCCAATGGGGATATCGAGCACTTCAAACTTTATTTTACACTTGTTTTCCATCTTAATACAGGCATCGGCGGTGGTTGTAGGACCCAGTCCGATTGTAAATTTGCTGTCGCCGCTGAGTTTCATATCGGTTAGCGATGTGCCGCCGTCGGGATACATTTTGTAATGGCCGTTGAGAGGTGCGTCAAGTACGCCGCTCATATCGGGAAACAGGATGGTGCGTGCTTCCATTACAGAGGCTAAGCGTTTGATTTCAGCGTTGTCGGAGGGTTCCATCCATCCGGCTACAAGGTTTACTACATTGCGTTTTTTGGGAGTGGGAGTGGCAAAGTTTTTTACAAACGAAGCTACCATGTTGGAATATCCGGTGACGTGCGTTCCTACGTAACTTGGAGTATTACAATATATTACGTTTTTGCCTTCGGGTATGTGTCCGTCTTCTTTGGCTTTGGCAATAATAGCGGTCATGTCGTCGCCAATGGTTTCGGACAAGCATGTAGTGTGAATGGCTATTATCTCGGGGTTGTACACGGTAAACATTACATCGATGGCCTGTACCAGATTTGCCTGACCGCCAAATACGGATGAACCTTCGGAAAATGAGCTGGTACCTGCCATAATGGGTTCGCGGAAGTGGCGCGATAAAGCGCTGCGATGGTATGAGCAACATCCCTGTGAACCATGGCTGTGAGGAAGGCAACCGTGAAACCCAAGTGCAGCGTACATGGCGCCTACGGGCTGGCATGTTTTGGCAGGGTTGATGGTCAAAGCCTTTCTGTCTATTTCTTTTGCTGTTGTATGTCTGAGTAACATAATTTCTTGAATTAAAAATTAATAATTAAGAATTAATAATTTGATATACAATTCATAATCATCAAGCTAAAAGCTCATTATTAATTATGAATTATTAATTATTAATTAAATACGTATTCCGCTTCTACAAGTTCTTCGTTTTCCCAGGGAGCCTTCATTTGTTTGAAGATGGTGCTGCATGAAATCATTTCGATGTCTTTGTAAAAATTGATTGCACCTGCAAAACCGGCGTAAGGGCCTCCGTTGTCGTAGTTGTGAAGCTGTTTGAGAGGAATACCCATTTTCTGAACCACATATTTTTCTTTGATACCGGCGCAGAATACGTCGGGTTTGTAGAGTTCAATGAGTTTTTCCATTTCAAAATGGCTAAGGTCATCAATCACTAATGTTCCTTTTTTCATATCGGTCATCAAACCTTTATATTCATTAAACTCTATATCAAATTCTTCTTTGAGTTTGGCGAGTTCTTCTTCCGTTTTACGAGGTTTGTAGCGTGTAGCATCCGGGTAAACGGTTATTTCTTCGATGTTGCGGCTGTCAGCGTCGATCTGAATGGTTGGTATTACGCGTCGTCCTTCGTAGTCGTCGCGGTGTCCAAACTCGTAACCGGCTGTCAGGGTGGTCATTCCCAGTTCGTCGAAAAGTTCCTGATAATGATGAGCGCGCGAACCACCTACGAATAGCATGGCTGTTTTGCCTGTGGTTTTTTCGCGGGCGCTATCTACCGCGGCTTTCACAGCTACCATTTCTTCATCAATAACCTTTTCGATACGTTCGATTAATTCCTGATCGCCAAAATACTGTCCTACCTTGCGTAAGGTTTTAGCAGTAGCTTCAGCGCCGATAAAGTTAGCTTTAGCCCATGGAATACCGAAGGAGGTTTCGAGCATTTCGGCCACATAGTTGATTGACCGGTGGCACATTACCAAACTGAAATCGGCTGTGTGAGCAGTTTCAAATTGCTCCAGTGTAGAGTTACCCGACATGGTTGCGATAAGATCCACCCCTATTCGTTCAAATAAATCTTCGATAACAAAGGCATCGCCGCCAATATTGTATTCGCCCAAAACGTTTACGGCATATTTGTATTTACGTTTCGGATTGTCGTTGCGACCAATCAGGTTTTTGTACAAACCATTGTTAGCAATATGGTGACCGGCCGACTGTGAAACTCCACGATAGCCTTCGCAGGAGAATCCGAAGATATTTACTTCAGGAAATTCCTCTTTCATCTGTCGGGCTACGCGGTGAACGTCGTCGCCAATAAGACCTACCGGACAGGTAGAAAAAATAGCAATCCCTTTAGGATGGAACAGTTCATGAGCCTCACGAATAGCCTGTTTCAGTTTTTCCTCGCCACCAAACACAATGTTGGAGTCCTGCATATCGGTTGAAAAACAATAGGGAATGAAGTTGTCCATTTCGGGTTTGTCGGCGCGGGTTTGGTTACGTCGGGTAAGCCATGAATAAAAACCACAGCCAATAGGTCCGTGTGTGATATTTACTATATCGCGGGTAGGTCCCAGTACTACCCCCTTGCAACCGGCGTATGTACATCCGCGTTGCGTAATAATACCCGGAATAGTGCGTACGTTTGCCTGAATTACGGGAATGGCGTCGGGGTCGTTTACCACAATGGATTTAGCCCTTTTTTTAGCTACCTTTTTAGGGTAAGCCTTGATAACCTCTTCCGCAAATTTATCTAATTTTAAATCATCAATCAATGTATTTGCCATAAAGCTTTGTCTTTTAAAATCATAATTATTAATTCATAACTAACCGGCATGTTTTTTTTTGATAAAAGTATGCCCCGTGAATTATCATTTAATCTAATGTAATATCGCCACTTTCGCCTGTACGAACGCGTACCGAGTCGGCAGTTGGTATTACGAATATTCTTCCATCGCCGCTTTTCCCGGTTTGGTTGGCTTTGATAATAGTTTCTATAGCCAGTTCTTTCTTATCGTCGGTTACCACTAATGTAATCATGCGTTTGGATTTCAAACGGGGCATTTCCGATATAAGCTCTTTGAGTTCCGGGTCGGCCGATTCTGCTTTTTCCAGGTCGCCATGTCCTTTGCCTCTTCCCAAAACCGGCATGGCAGTAAACGAGGGTAATCCTGCGTCGGACAAAGCCTGCTTGGTTTCGATTATTTTGGCTATTCGTATCATTGCTAATATTAGTTTCATACTTCCAATTTTTTTATTTGTTTCACGTTATTTACTCCCTTTGGTATTGTTATTTACTTCGTGTTATTAGTGTTTTGCTCGTTATTGGCTTCGCTGTTATTTGTGCTTTGCACGTTTTTTAATTACGCCCGAAGGGCAAATAACTATTTAATAACCATTTATAACGCGCAGAAAATAACAATCGATAACGGCGTAGCCTAACAACTATGATTAACAACCAAAGGCCAAATAAATGTTTAATCTTTCTTGCCACTCGAGATAGTATAGCTTTCTTCAACCGGAGTTACGAAGATTTTACCATCGCCAAACTGGCCTTTTTCGCCCGAGCGGGCAGCCAGCATAATGGTTTCGATAACAAAATCTTTATCTTTTTCGGGAATCACAATCATTAAAAGATCTTTAGGAAGTTCATCGTAAGTTACGTTACCTACCTTAATACCACGTTGTTTGCCACGGCCAAAAACCGATAATTTGGTAACAGCCGGAAAGCCGGCATCGAACAACGCTTTCATTACTACTGATGACTTTTCAGGACGTACTATAGCTCTTAGTAAATACATATGAATAATATTTGTCCCCCGCCCCCCTGAAAGGGGAGTACAGAAGTGTGTTATAAATAAATTTGATTATTGGTACTCCCCCAAAAGCCCTCTTATGAGGGGTAGGGGCTTAGTCTGTTTTAGTTCATGATGCCGAACCCTACCAGCAAATCTTCTAATTCATTCATTGCTAAAGGTGTTGGGATTACAAACATTTTGTTTTCGTTGATTTTCTTTGCCAGAGAGCGGTACTCGTCAGCCTGAGGATGTTCAGGAGCGTGATCAATAACAGTTTTTCGGTTAATTTCGGCATGTTGTACCATGTTGTCGCGCGGTACGAAATGTATCATTTGAGTTCCGAGTTTTTTAGCAAACTCTTCAATCATATTGGCTTCGTTGTCGACCTTACGTGAATTACAGATAAGTCCACCTAAGCGTACTGTACCTACTTTACCAAATTTGGCAATAGATTTACAAATGTTGTTGGCCGCATACATAGCCATCATTTCACCAGAGCAAACGATATAAACCTCTTCGGCTTTACCATCGCGGATAGGCATGGCAAAACCACCACAAACCACGTCGCCCAATACATCGTAAAATACGTAATCCAATTGTTTGTCTTCGTCGTAAGCTCCAAGTTGCTCCAGCAGGTTGATAGATGTGATAATACCACGACCGGCACAACCTACGCCCGGCTCAGGACCACCTGATTCTACACAACTGGTGTTTTGAAATCCGGGTTTCATTACATCATCCAAGTCGATGTCTTCGCCTTCGTCGCGCAATGTGTCGAGTACTGTTTTTTGCGCTAATCCGTGAAGGAGCAGACGTGTTGAGTCGGCTTTGGGGTCGCAACCCACTACCATTACTTTTCTTCCCATTTCAGCCAATCCGGCTACTGTGTTTTGGGTGGTGGTGCTTTTACCGATTCCACCTTTTCCGTAAATAGCAATTTTTCTCATCTTTCTTATACTTTTTAAAAATGAATAACCTTGTTATGGCTTAACTTTTAAACCTGACATACATTAGTCATTTTCTGTGCCATTAACATTGTGTTGCTTTGCAATAATGTTTGCTGTTTGTTGTAATGTATTGATAGTCATGCAATAAAATATAGTAAAATTTTTTGTAAACAGATTATTTTTAGTTAAATGTGATTGTGTTTGTTAGTGAGAAAACCTACTAAAATGTAGGAAAATATGCTTAAAAACATGTTTTTCTACCTAATTGTAGGTACAGCTAAGCATATTGCGGGATGGTATTTTGAGAAGAACAACAGGTGGACTATTGCTACTATTAAAGATGAATTTTTATTTTATAAATAGTCTATATGTTATTGATTATAAATGCTTTATCAGGTGTAAAAAATTATAGTATAGTTGAGCCGGTTTATTTCAGATTACTTATTCCGTAATTTTTGCTTTCTTTGCAAAAAAAAATCTTTATTATGCAAGTCAGGTATCTTGCTCTCCTGCGTGGTATCAATGTAGGGGGCAACAACATCATAAAAATGTCCGATCTTAAAGCTTGTTTCGAGGCAATAGGTTTCACCGCTGTAGTAACTTATATACAGAGCGGTAATGTGTTGTTTGATAGTAATGTAACAGATGAAATTGAACTTACGCAGCAAATAGAGAGGGCTTTATCCGAACGCTTTGATTATCAATCGAAGGTAGTTTTGTTGTCGCAACAGGCTTTAATTCAGCTAATAGCCGCTGCTCCCACAGGCTTTGGAGCTTCCCCCGACGATTACCGCTACGATTTTATCTTCCTGAAAGCGCCGCTTACATCCACCGAAGCATTATCAAAAATAAAAACCAAAGCAGGAGTTGATTTTGTAACGGCAGGCCATGGTGTACTCTACTTCGCGCGTTTAAGTTCAAAATCGTCGCAAAGCCAGATGAGCAAAATGATGGGTACGGCCATATACAAAGAAATGACCATCCGCAACTGGAACACCACCACCAAACTGGCTGTTTTGTAGGTGTTTTCTTCGTTTTTTCAAATTCTTTAGGTAAATCGTTAAGCTAAGCGTTACACCATCATGAAGCAGGCTCTTATTTAAACCGTTCGTCCGATCTCAGTTTTTCGAGTGGAAGATCTTTGTTTTTTTCCAACCAACCGATTTTCACATCAAAGCGGTTATCGTAACGCGGATAGAAAGGCTTAATATCGATTAGTGGTGTGCAATCGAGCATATCTGCTTGCTCAAAATATAGAATATTGCCTTCGATACCTGTAAGTTTTACTGTTGAAATTCCTATCGCATTTGGGCGTTTTGGTGCTTTGGTCGAAAAAACTCCATGCTTTTTTGTATCCATAAATGGTACTACCTCCAGTTCGTATCCTTCAATTTTATGAAAATGATAAAGCAAAGTGATATGCGAAAAACCTTCAAGGTCTTTTAGTCCAGGCACATACTCCGGCAGAAGCTCAATACGTCCGGTAATACCATCGGCTGCAATGGGCTGAATAGGCATGTTTTTCACATCGTTATGTGGTGTGTGAATAATACCAATGGGATGTATAATAATTGATTCCATTTTTAAAAATACCCAAAGCCTTAAAGGGGAGTATATTAGTTTTATTTCCCTTTAGAGTTTTATTCCCCTTTAGGGCTTAGGGGTTAAGTTTTTTTTAGTCGACAGCCAAAATAACTGCCGAAGCTTTGATAATGGCGCTTACCTGCGAACCTATGCTCAGACCGAGCGAAGCGACTGATGTCTTGGTAATTATCGCCGTCAAGGTATCGTAACCTAAAGCAATGCTTACTTCATCATTGATAGCACCTTGAGTGATGCTTTCTACTTTGCCAGCCAACACATTACGTGCACTTATTTGCTTAACGTCAATACCTATAATTACGCTTGATGACTTAATAATTGCGTAAGCTGTTTTACCTTCTTGCAGTTCCAGATTAGCAACTGCACCATTGGTAATTACCGACACAATTTCTGAGCCTCCGGGTAGCAATAGTGTTACCTCAGAGTTAATAGCTCCTTGTTTTACCGATTTTACCGTCCCTTTTAATTGATTTCTTGCACTTAGTTTCATCTTATTTTTATATTTAAAATTATTAATAACATTTTGTTTGTAATGTTTTTATATTTTTGATAATAAATCATTTGTATTTTTTGCAATCATATGATTAATATCCGCTTTAATCTCCGGGATGTCTTCTGAGTTTAAGAAATCCCATCCAATCCAGTTGGGCTTGTTTGGAACAAATGTACATTCCGTATTCTTATTTACAGGAATAAATCCGGCCGAAGCAAACAGTTTTCCAGCCTCCGAGCTGGTGATGTGCCTTATAATTTCTTTATAATCATAGTATTTTCCTTTTTTTACAAGCATTTGTATGGGAAGCAAAACAGCGCCATCTTCAGGCCATATAATCTGAAAATCCGATTTGTTTTCAATAAGTCGTGCATACGAAAATGGCATGACGTATACCGAAGCCTTTAAAACATTATCATGGCGCAACACTTCCAGCATTTCAGACGGATGTAAGGTAAGCATGGTGTTGGCCACTAATTGTGTTACAGCTTTTAGGCCAAAGTCGCGCACAAAATGGGCGTACATCGTATGGTTGTAGAAATCCTCTTCGCCACAAAATATTATTTTGCCTGCAAATGCCGGGTTTAAGAGTTCGTACCATTCGCGAGGGGTTTGTAGCAAGTCGAACCGACGCTTATCTGCTACCAATACCATGGCATCGGCAGCCAGAAAGCGAAAAATACTGTCGGGGTACTCCATTCCGGTTCCGGCCAGTGCTTTGCTGAAACCGTATCTGAATGTTTCAAAAAAATGCTCGTTAATCAGCTTGTTGGGTTTGTGATACAGGCTGTTGAGGTCGCTGGTAATTAATATATCCGGAAACTGATGAGCCGATTTTAAATTTTCAATGCGATTAAAAAATATATTATCGGGATGTAAATAGCCATTAAAGAATACTGTACCTTTGCCATCGCCGCTGAAATTAGGGAATTTTTGCTCAAAAAACGATACAAAACTCTTTTGCAGCAATGAGGGTAGTATGGCTACCATAAAGTTTTCAGCTTTGTTGTGCTTACTCAGGTGCGGTGTGTCGTACCTGACGGCTCCAAGCCTGATGTCGTTGGCCGGCATAGCAGGAATGTTACCACCAAGCAATTCCCGAGGTATTCCGGAGTGGGTAGGTTTTTGATTTATCCGGTTTAATGATACCGGAGTTTCGGTTGCATTCTTATCTTTCAACTTGTTAGTCAAGTTTTTATCTTTAGCCATTTTCATTTTTTTTGTTATAAAAAATATTCTCTATAATAAGAACATATCCCGATACATTATACGCACCTATTAGCTTTGTAACCAATGACGGTGTTGCGGTTTTCGGGGTAATGAGATATCAGCTCAGCGCAATCACCCTGAGCCTGAACAGCTCCATTTCTGAGCAAAATAACTGACGAAGCCAGTTTTTGCACCTCTTGTATATCGTGACTTACCAAAATGGTGAGCGAATTGAGCATTTGATGGGCTTTTAAAATCTCGTTTTGCAGATCTATGCGCATTTCATAATCGAGTGCCGAAAGCGGCTCGTCGAGTAGGAGCATATTTGGTTTGGCAGCCAGAGCACGAGCCAGTGCTACCCGCTGTTTTTGTCCACCCGAGAGCTTATGGGGTTTTTGGCGAGCCAGTTCCGTTAGTCCGAATATTTCCATCAACCTAAGAATTTCTCCGGCATTTTTTTCTTTTTGTGCAAAGGCAATATTTCTTTCTACAGTCATATTCGGAAAAAGAGCATAATCCTGAAACATATAGCCTACGTTGCGCTGCTGCGGTGGCAAGTTTATCTTTTTGGCCGAATCAAACCATACTTTGCCATTAAATTCCACATAACCCTTATCGGGCACATTCAGGCCGGCCAAAATCCTCAGGAGTGTAGTTTTTCCGGAGCCCGAATGCCCGAAAAGGCAAAGCAATTCGTTCCCGCTTATCTCGGTTTGCACTTTCAATGGCATCTTACCATCCGAAGTTAGCATCTCACGTTCGATATCTATTTTCAAACTACCCTTACCCCTTAAAGAGGAGCTGAATTTGCCGTTGTCTGTAATATTCCTTTCCATTATATTCCTTTTTTAAAATAAATGCAGATATTTCATATTCAACCTTAAAGGCTCAGGAAGCCGGTTTTCTGTTCATGCTATAAATAACGGTAAGTATTGCCAGCGAAATCAGAAACAATACGAGCGAATATTGATTGGCAACATCGTAGTTAAGTGCCTGTACTTCATCGTAAATAGCGATACTGGCTACCCGTGTTTCGCCGGGCATATTGCCTCCAACCATAATAACCACGCCAAACTCGCCTATACAATGAGCAAAAGTCATGGCTAATGCTGTAATTATCGACGGAATCATGTTGGGTATCAGCACGCGGTAAAAGGTGGTAAACTCCGATTTGCCCAGTGTATAGGCAGCCTCGCGCAGGCTTTGGGGTATGGCAACCAAACCGTTTTGCAACGGCTGAATCATAAACGGAAGGCTGAATACCACACTGGCTATCAACACTCCTTCAAAGCTGAAGGCCAGACGAACATCGAAGTGTTGCTCCAAAAACCGGCCAAAAGCATTTTGCGGACTATAAGCTACAAGCATGTAAAACCCGAGCACCGTGGGCGGCAAAACCATAGGCATGCTAATGAATGCTTCGAGCAGAGATTTGAACCAAAAACGCTTGTAAGCCAGTAAGTAAGCCAATGGCATCCCGATTAAGAACAACACTACGGTAGTCCATGTGGCCAGCTTACCGGTAAGCAAAAGTGTATTTATAAAGTCTTCGTTCATGTTGTAAGTAGTTGCGTGTTATTAGTACAGCGAGTAGTATGCTATGCTGAAGCGATTAAGCAAATTTCATTTTTTTTGAGTAGGCGTTGTATAACCGTATTTATCCCAAATGGCTTTCGTTTCGGCCGATAAAACGAATTTCTGAAATTTTGCAGCTTCGGTGTTTACAGAAGCTTTCTTGATAAGTACACAGGCCTGAGCAATAGGCTGATACAGATTCTGAGGGATGATGTAGTAATTGCCTTTTCCCGTCATTTCGGGAGCTAAAGCCAGCGATAGCGCTACAAACCCCAACTCGGTATTTCCTGTAAAAGCGTACTGCGCTGCTGCTGTTATATTTTCGGCAATCACCACTTTTTCTTTCAAACTGTCGTATAGTTTCAGCGCATTAAGCAAGGCTATCGACCGCTCACCATAGGGAGCAGTTGTAGGATTGGCCACTGCAATTTTTTTTACAGCCGGGTCTTTTAAAATATCCAGACCTTTCTTGTCAGCCGGGAGTGTAGCGCTGTATAGTACCAGTTTTCCATAGGCATACACACTGATAGCTCCTGTGGTAAGGCCTTTCGCCTTTAGTTTTACCGGAAATTCATCGTCGGCAGCCATAAAAAAATCGAAGCTGGCACCATTGGATATTTGCTGAACAAGTCCTCCGGATGCACCAAAAGTAAGATTCACTTTAGCCTTGGGATTTTTCTTGACATAGGCTGTTTTGATTTCTTCCAATACATACCTAAGATTGGCAGCGGCTGCTATATTTACTTTCTGCGCTGCGGCGCTCATAACTACCAGCGCTAAGGCCAGTGATAAAATTATTTTTTTCATTTTGAATATTTTTTTAAGTCGATCAAATACACTTTGAGCGAATTTGATTGGATTCAGTTGATTATTATTTAGATATTTGTTATGTAACTCTCCAGCCTAATATTAAGGAGCTGTTTTAAAAAATGTTGGTTTAAAGGTAAACATTACGTAAGCCCATTGTGGTGAACGAATGTCGGCAGTGGCCGAAATGCTTTTAGCCACGAGTGTATTTTTAGTATCGAAATACATACAATATCCACCCTGTACTGTCGACCAGCTATTGATTTTATAGGTAACGAGCAAATCAAGTTCAGAGCCTAAATCTCTACCAACTTCTACACCTCCACTTTTTAGCTGTTTATCAGTGCCGAATACGTGATAACCGGCTT
>JAFNAV010000090.1 GCA_017860345.1 Bacteroidota bacterium
ATCGATCTTCTAAATTACCGGTAGAGCCAATATAATATTGATTCAATGTGGATGAATGTAAGATGTAGGTAACAAAGTTTTTCATAGTATATAAAAAAAAGATTGTACCTGAATTAAGTACAATCTTGTAAGTGTGGGCGTTGACGGATTCGAACCGCCGACCCTCTGCTTGTAAGGCAGATGCTCTGAACCAGCTGAGCTAAACGCCCTTTGTGTGTTTCTCTTTATATCAAATTTACTACCAGGCGTTGACGGATTCAACTGATGACCCTTCCGATTAGTATCGGAATGCTCTGAACCAGCTGAGCTAAACGCCCTTTGTGTGTTTCTCTTTATATCAAATTAAAAGTGGGCGTTGACGGATTCGAACCGCCGACCCTCTGCTTGTAAGGCAGATGCTCTGAACCAGCTGAGCTAAACGCCCGAAATTTATTCGGTTTGTAATACCTTTCTCCAAAAGCGTTGCAAAGATAGTGCTTTTTTATTATTCTGCAAATATGCCTGCAAATTTTATTACCCCTGTTTTAAGAGGATTCTTTCTTAGGCTTTCATTATCAAACCGTTTAGATCGACAAAAAGCTTGATTTTTTATACATTTTATTCTCTCAATTAAATTCAGTACCTTTGCAGCCGAAATATTTGCACCCGCATCGGGGATTTGAGAAAACCTCCTTTGAATAGAAAAATGGAATGTAAATATCTGATTTAAAAGATATACAAAAAACAATGGGAAATATTGTAGCAATTGTTGGTCGGCCTAACGTAGGAAAATCGACCTTATTCAACAGGCTTACTAAATCAAGAAAAGCCATAGTAAATGATGAAGCAGGAACCACCCGCGACCGCCAGTATGGTAAATGTGAGTGGAATGGACGCGAGTTTTCAATTATTGACACCGGAGGATGGGTCGTAAATTCTGATGATGTTTTTGAAGGTGAAATCAAACGTCACGTTCTGGTGGCCATAGAAGAATGCGATGTAATTCTTTTTATGGTTGACATACAGAATGGCATAACCGACTACGATCAGGAAGTAGCGGAAATTCTTCGACGACAAACAAAACCAGTACTTTTAGCCTCGAATAAAGCAGACACCTTCGACTGGCAATATCAAGCAGCTGAATTTTATAAACTTGGCTTAAATGAACCTGTTATGATTTCGGCCATAAACGGTTTGGGTACTGGCGACCTGCTTGATAACCTCCTGACTTTTTTCAGACCCGAAACAGTCGAAGATATTGAGCTTGAACTGCCTAAATTTGCTGTAGTAGGACGCCCTAATGCAGGCAAATCGTCTATTATCAATGCTTTAATGGATGAAGAAAGAACCATCGTAACGGATATTGCCGGAACTACACGAGACGCTATTTACACCCGATTCAATAAATTTGGCCACGATTTTTATTTGGTAGACACTGCCGGCATCCGAAAAAAAGCAAAGGTTAACGAAGATTTGGAATACTACTCGGTAGTTCGTTCTATCAGAGCCATTGAAAACGCCGATGTATGTATACTGATGTTGGATGCCACGCGTGGTATCGAAAGTCAGGACTTGAATATTTTTTCATTAATTCAGAAAAACAAAAAAGGCTTGGTGGTTTGTGTAAATAAGTGGGACCTGGTGGAAAACAAAGCCACAAACGATGTAAAAAAGGTTGAAGAGTCCATTCGTGAGCGATTGGCCCCTTTTGTTGATTTTCCGATAATTTTCACCTCGGCCGTAACCAAACAACGGGTGCTTAAACTCATGGATACTGCTGTAAAAGTATGGGAAAACAAGTTCAGAAAGATACCTACTGCCAAACTTAATGAGTATTTACTTCCGGTTATCGAAAATTATCCTCCACCGGCACTAAAAGGCAAGTATATTAAAATCAAATATATTACTCAGCTACCTAATACATATCTTCCAACTTTCATATTTTTTGCCAATCTTCCTCAATATGTAAAAGAACCTTACCGTCGTTTTCTTGAGAACAAGATAAGAGCAAAATATGAATTTAGTGGAACGCCTATTCAGATTTTCATTCGACAGAAATAAATTTATAAAAAACAAACTCTCTGAAAATGCAATATCGCAACTATTTATCAAAATAGAAGATTGCTTTTCAGAGAGTTTGCTTTTGAGGAACAACGCTTAAATGCCTTGCTTACTCGTAATCAAAACGCCCGAACTCACTTTCGATCACTAATTCTTTTTTATCAGAAGCAACGCAGTAACCCACTATTTGAGCATCGATATTGAAGGATTTAGATATTTCAATAACTTTCTGTGCAACGTCCTCAGGAAGATACACCTCTAATCGGTGTCCCATATTAAAGACTTTATACATTTCTTTCCAATCGGTGCCAGATTCTTCCTGAATCAATTTAAACAATGGAGGTACCGGGAAAAGATTATTTTTTACAATTTTCAAATTGTCGATAAAATGAAGAATTTTTGTCTGCGCACCACCAGAGCAATGAACCATACCGTGGATATGAGGACGCAACTGACTGAGCAGCTCCTTAACTACCGGAGCATACGTACGAGTAGCCGAAAGTACCAACTTACCTGCATCAACGCTTAGCCCCTCAATGGCATCGGTAAGTTTCCGGGATCCTGAGTAAGCCATATCCTGAGGAATAGCCGGGTTGTAACTTTCAGGATATTTTGTAGCTATATAATTGGTAAACACGTCGTGCCGGGCCGAAGTAAGACCATTGCTACCCATACCCCCATTGTATTCCTTCTCGTATGTGGCTTGCCCACTCGACGATAAGCCTACAATAACATCGCCAGCCTTTATATTTCCATTATCAATCACTTCCGAACGTTTCATCCGGCATGTTACCGTACTATCTACAATAATGGTACGCACCAAGTCGCCAACATCGGCGGTTTCACCTCCTGTAGGATAAATATTTACACCCATACCCGAAAGTTCCTCTACCAACTCATTGGTACCATTGATAATGGCCGAAATAACCTCGCCCGGAATTACATTCTTGTTGCGCCCTATGGTTGACGATAGCAGGATATTGTCCGTAGCACCTACACAAAGCAGGTCGTCAATATTCATAATCAAGGCATCCTGCGCAATCCCTTTCCATACCGAGAGGTCGCCGGTTTCTTTCCAGTACACATAAGCCAGCGACGATTTTGTACCCGCCCCATCAGCATGCATAATATTGCAATATTCCGGGTCGTTGCCTAAAAAGTCGGGGATAATTTTACAAAATGCTTTGGGGAAAAGTCCCTTGTCAATGTTCTTGATAGCGTTATGTACATCTTCCTTCGATGCGGATACACCCCGCAAATTATAACGTTGGTCGCTCATTATTTTGTTTAGTATTTAATCATTTACAATTTATGTGTCACCTTATGGTCAATTATCCATTACTTTTCACCGTCCCGTTTTGGATATCATTTCAGATATTTTTTTATTGAATTTGTCCTCTTTCAATAATTTTTCAAGGGTAATATGCATGCGGTAGCACCAAAAATTGCGCGGGTTACTTGGCACATTGATACGTTCAGCAAACGGATGTTCAAGGCAAAGCCTTGTTTCAACCGCCATCCAGTCCTGCCAGGGCAGAATCACCCACATGGCGTTCGATTCCAAATGCTGTTCCACAATTTTTTCAGCTATCCACTGGTCGCATTTAGCCGGAGCAGGCCCGGGCATTCCCAGAGCTCTATTGTAGAATCGTTGCGTCAAGGCAGGATCTTCTTCCCACCAGGCGCGTATCGGATTCATATCGTGCGTAGAAGTGGTACATACCGAGCGATATGGAGCATTAGCCGGCATAGCAAACTCTGTATTCGGTTTCTTAGGCATGCGCTGAATTTCCAAGCTAAGAATCTCCAGAGCATTCATCACATCAGGCACCGAATCAGGCACCATACCTAAATCTTCACCACATACCAGCATATTGGTAGCCGAAAGTAGTGCCGGAAGTTTTTTCATGGCCTGATTTTTCCAAAAATCGTTGTGCCGATGATAAAAATAATCTACATATATCCGGTCAAGCGTTCTTCTGGTTTCGTCGTTCAGGTCGCGAAATGTAGCCGAACTGTGCATCGATATCCTCGGATGAAATTTATCGGGTTCACGCTGGTCGCACAGGAAAAGCACCTCGCAATGAAGCGTATACAATCCATCACGGATAACCAGCTCCTTATTTCCAAAATTATATCCTAACGACGCAAAATGGGCTTCAATTTTTTTCTGGGTATCGAACTCTGCCTTAAACTTATAATTCTGCCAGCCATCGGGTAAGAGATACTCACGGATTACATCATCGGTATATTTTCCGAAAATGGCATACAGTACATGCTCTTTCATATAAGGCTTTAGGTAGCGGTTTTCATCCCACCACAAACCACGCGATTCGAGTTCAGAACGACTAAATGGCAATGCCGGATTAAACCTCCCCGTAAGTCCCCATACATCATTAACAGGAATTTCCCATATTCTGAAAAAACCCAGAATATGATCAATGCGGTAGGCATCAAAATATTCGGCCAGCTTCTGAAAACGTTTTTTCCACCACAGATATCCATCCTGCGCCATCAAGTCCCAATTGTATGTTGGGAAACCCCAATTCTGACCGGTAACCGAGAAATCGTCGGGGGGCGCTCCTGCCTGTACGTGTGTATTGAACAATTCCGGGTCAACCCAGGCATCCACACTACGCGGACTTACCCCAATAGGAATATCGCCTTTGATAACAACCCCGTTGGCACGAGCATAATCATGCACCTCGCTCAGCTGTATATGCAGGTGATATTGCAGAAAATAATACAGAGCTATTTCATCGTAATGAATCTGATCCGGCGATGTAAGGGATTCTATTTCAGATTTATTATAGATATTATACTCCGGCCATTTACCAAATTCGGGTGTTTTGTAACGGTCGCGTAAAAAAGAGAAAGCAGCGTAGGGAACAAGCCATTCTTTATTTTTATCGAAAAAAGTTTTATAATCCTCCGATGCAAAAATCTTTTTACACTCCTGCGGATAAATTTCTCTGAAATACTCCCACTTTACACTCATTACATGCTGGTAGTCCGAAAAAGTTTTTTCGTTCAGTTCCAGCTTTTTATCCTCGAAGTACTGCTTGCGTTCCTTGTCTTTTATTTTTCCGAGTTTTTCTAAATGCAGATATATAGGATGGAGCGCATAAACCGACACAGCGTTATACGGGTACGAATCGTAATTTGTATGATACAATATCGTATCATTGATAGGTAGTGTTTGTATAATTTTCTGTCCGGTTTTAGCCGCCCAGTCTACCATCAGTTTCAAGTCATTAAATTCACCCGTACCAAAACTTTTTTTACTACGTAACGAAAAAACGGGAATGGCCACCCCCGCACCCTTCCACGAAGGTATTGTGCGCAAAAAATGCTCGTCGGTTACTACTGTAAAATGGCCTTCGTCGGCCGAGGCAACAACCCTGTTAGGCCCTCCGCCCCACGCCAGCACCTCATCAGTAGCAGTATCTACAATTAAATATTTATACTCCAGCGGAAACTTTATTTTTTGGCTATCCAGCAATATTGTCCATACCGGAAATTCCGACTCACTTAATCTCACTTTTTTGCTTACATCCCAATCACCGAGAGCTTTTTGGTTTCCTACTACAGCAAAGTGCCTGTTCGGCTCCATTTGCGTGCAATGAAGCCGCAGCAGCAGATTTCCTTTCGACAACGGTTCCGGGCTATCAACCATCTTGCGTTTAAAGAAAATATCTTTAAAAACGGTGGTCGAAAACGGCGAGTCGCCATAAGGGCCACGCCAGTTATCATAAACTCTAATGCTTTTCTGGTGCTTAGGGAGAGAGATAGAGCGTTTTCCGCCATATTCACAATCAAGTGCCTGACCGGGCGTATGTACAGCGTACTGATATATCAGCGTGTCTGAATCAGCAATGGCAATATCTAATCTCCATTCTGATTTATCGTTGCAAAACATCTCAAACTCCTGAACGTCGTCCGGGTTATTCTTATACAACAACAGCTTCAGACTTTGCCCCCATTTGGTTTTATAATGAATCTTAAACCGGATATTCATATATGCTTAAAAGTGGTTTACAGCATACAAAGGTATAAAAAAAACATCATCGCTTAAAATGAGTTA
>JAFNAV010000091.1 GCA_017860345.1 Bacteroidota bacterium
TGGCTTGTTTGCTTTCATCCCATACATCGCTGCCCTGCATGGAGGTGAGCATGGGGTACTTGCAGTTGCGAAAATAATTGGCTTCCATAAAAACCGATGATCCGAGTGTAGATCCTGCTCCGTACTTAGCATTGCCATCGTAATAGTTGTTGTATACATGGGCTGAGTAATAGCGCACGCGCGGATGGCGCGAGTCGGAGTGGTCGTACCAGTTATGATGATAGGTTATGTACAGGCCGGTGGTGGTGCCTTCGCTTAGTCCCAGCAGGTTGCATTTGCCTGAGTCCCAGAAATGATTGTACGAGAAGGTGATGTACGTAGATTTTTTACAGTCTAATGCACCGTCGCCTTTGATTTGGTCGGCATCGCTTCCGGCATTGCCGTAAAACATGTCGCAGTGATGTATCCAGATATAGTCATTGTCCTGTTGCAATCCGATATTATCGCCTTCGCTGCTATCGCAGTTTATAAACCCCAGGTTGCGTATTTCCACGTTCGAAGCGTTCTTTACGCGAATACCCCAACCGTCGGCTACTGCATCGTCGCCTATACCCTCGATGGTGATGAATGAGGCTGCATTGTTGCTGTTTTCCACCACAACATCGCCTCCCAGCATATAACTCAGGTCGGTAATTTGTCCTATAATACGCACTACAAGCGGTCGGCTGTCTTTGCCTTTTTTAAATCCGTCGAGTATGTTCTGCAGGCCCACGCAAGGATTGGCATTGGCTCCGGTTACTTCCAGCGAAACGGTATTTTTTGTTTTTTCGGTTACGTAAATAATCACCGCATTAGCTTTCAGCGTGCCGTCGGACTGGTAGGCGCCGGGTACCCGGTTGTTGGCAAATGCAAAGCCGCTGCGGTCGTGACTTTGAACGGTAAATTCTGTAGTCGATGCCTCTTCTGTTTCGGTATTACCTGTAAGGGCTACCACTCTGATGCTGTAGTTGCCTGCTTGCAATCCGGGAATATCGGCCCGGTAATAGCTGCCATAGTTGCGTATGAGTTGGGTGTCTGCTTTACGGTTGGTTATGCCGTTGCCACTGATGTATACGTTGTATTGTGTGGCACCGGCTACAGCCTGCCATTTTACGTATGCCGACTCTATCCAGCCTGCCGATTCGTTGATGGTTAATGATTTTGCACTGAATGAAATCAGTATGCCAAGTGACATGAGTAGTAGTGTTTTTTTCATCATAATAGATTTTATATAGAATAAAGAGATATTGGCTTGAAAGTGATTTTTTAAACTACAAACTAAGGGTCTTTGTGTTTATAATTATCATATTACAGCCCCAAGCCTCAGGACTATTCCTTTCGTATTTTTTTATATGCAAATGTACTTTTGTGTTATTAAATCGGGGTCGACATATTGTTGTTTAATGTGTAACAATTGAAGATAAGGGCTTGAAAATAAATTTTGTTTTTGTTTTGTATGAATATTCATCTATAAAAAACAATGTTTATAGAACTTTTACGTACAATAATTGTTTAGTATGATACAAAAACAATTAAAATGCATTATTGATTAACTTTTACATCAGATATTATATTGAATAAAGGATATAAGCTTGAAAGGGAAAATTTTAAACACGAAGTCCCAAAGTCACGAAGATATTATCCAATTTCAACATAATACAAGAACACGAAGAAAAACATATTCATATGTTTTTAATTGGGTCTTAAGCCGTTTTCAAAGTAGCTAAAGGCGAATAAACAATTTTTAGCTTTATAAAAAAGATGTTTTGCATTAATGGCTTTGGTGTCTTCGGGTCTACCGATAAATCGGTATGTTCCATTTGTGTTTATGATTTTTATATTATCAGGTATATAACAAACAGTTCTATATGAACTCTATTAAACAAACACTTAAAAAGAAACGTATGAGAAGAATTGTGTTTATTTTATCATTAGTACTTATCCCTTTTATATTGAGCGCGCAGAAAGGAATTATCAAAGGAAAGGTGTATAATGCCAAATCCAACGAGCCTATTGAGTTTGCCAATATACTGATTCAGGGAACTACCATTGGCTCAACATCCGACCTCAACGGGAATTATATTTTTACGGGTGTAAATCCGGGTTTTGTGCGACTTGTGGTGAGTTCCATAGGTTTTGAAACTACGGTGTCGGCCGAGATACAGGTGCAGGGTAACCAAACTACTTTTGTGGATATAGCTGTGCCTGAGGCGGCTTTTGCTATTCAGGAAGTAACGGTGCGCCAGAATCTGAACCTGAAACGAATTGAAAGTCCGGTGTCGGTACTGTCGGTGGGGGTGCAGGAAATTGAAAAAAGTGCCGGAGCCAACCGCGATGTATCTAAGGTGGTGCAAACGCTGCCGGGAGTAGGGGCTACCGACCCTAACCGCAACGACCTGATTGTACGTGGTGGTGGCCCGTCGGAAAATGTTTTTTATCTGGATGGTATCGAAATTCCGGTTATCAATCACTTTGCTACTCAGGGTTCGTCGGGTGGCGCTATAGGGGTTATCAATCCTGATTTTGTGCGCGAACTGAGCTTTTACACAGGAGCTTTCCCGGCCAACCGTACCAATGCGCTTAGCTCGGTGATGGAAATTAAACAAAAAGATGGCAGCAAAGACAGGGTGCATGCTAAACTGTCGATGGGCGCTTCGGACGCAGCGCTTACCGTGGATGGTCCGCTGAGCAAAAAATCGACCTTTATCGTGTCGGCACGGCAGTCGTATCTCCAGTTTCTTTTCAAAGCCATTGGCTTGCCTTTTTTGCCCACCTACAACGATTTTCAGGTAAAATATAAATACGAAATTGATAAAAAGAATGAGCTTACCCTGATTGGTATCGGAGCTATTGATAACCTGGTGCTGAATACCGAACTGCAGCAAACGGGTACCGAAGCGCAGAAATACCTGCTGGCTTATCTGCCTGTATATAAGCAATGGAACTATACGGTGGGTGCTGTTTACAAGCATTTTGGCGATGGATTTATCGACAATTGGGTGCTGAGCCGCAATATGCTACGCAATAGTAACTTTAAGTACCAAAACAACGATGAATCGCTTCCCAAAACCTCGGATTATCTATCCGACGAGGCCGAAAACAAGTTGCGCTTTGAGCGGGATTATCCTTATATGCCTGTAAAACTGAAAATTGGCGCCGGCTTGCGCTACTCGCATTATACCAACGATACCTATAGGCAGTTGTATTACAATGGCGCTGTGAATGAGCTGAACTACAGTACGGAACTCAATTTGTTCGGGTATCAGGCTTTTGCGCAGGCATCCGACGAGTATCTCAACGATAAGCTGAAACTGTCGCTTGGAGTGAGTGTGGTGGGCAATAATTTCAATAGCCGGATGAAAAATCCGCTTAACCAGTTTTCGCCACGTTTGTCGGCATCGTATGTGCTTACCGATAAGTGGGATATCAATGCTAATGTGGGGCGCTATGCCTCGCAACCGGCCTACACCACTATGGGTTATAAAAATGCTGCCGGCCAGTTTGCTAACCGCAATGATAATCTGAAATACATTATATCTAACCAGGCCATTGTGGGCATTGAGTATCGCCCTGCTGATAAAATGCGCCTTACCGTGGAGGCTTTTTACAAGCAGTATGAGCAATATCCTATGTCGGTGGCCGACGGACTAAGCATAGCCAGCAAGGGTGCCGACTACGGACAGGTGGGCGACGAGGAAATTGTGTCCACCGGTTTAGGGCGTGCCTACGGTGTAGAGGTGCTGTACAAAATTATGGAATGGAAAAACCTGAACCTGACTTCGACTTACACTTACTTCAGAAGCGAATTTACGGATAAGGATGGAAATTATCTGCCATCGTCGTGGGATACCAGACATTTGTTTAACTTTATAGCCAGTTACAAATTCGGGAAAAGCTGGAATGTGGCCACGCGCTGGCGTTATGTGGGCGGAGCTCCTTATTCGCCTGTGGATATGGCTTTGTCTACAAATCGCGAGGCCTGGGGTGTTACCAATCAGGCTTATGTGGATTACAGTCACTTTAATTCTTTGCGCCTGAAAGATTCGCATCAGTTAGATATCAGAGTGGACAAGGAGTTTTATTTTAAAAAATGGGTGCTTAATCTCTATGCCGATGTGCAGAACGCGTATATTTTCAAAAGTCAGAGTGTACCCATTTATACCAATAAGGACGAGAGCGGCAACGTGATAGCCGACCCCGACGGCGACCCAAACAAACAGGGACTTCGCATGCTGGAAAATACCAATGGTACTATTTTGCCCACGGTGGGGATTATTATTAAAATTTGAAAAATGCAACGTAAAGAATTCGGAGGTAATAGATATTTTGCACGCATAGCCGCGAAGGCGCGAAGATTCAATATTTTTTAAACACAAAGACCCGAAGACACAAAAAAACATCCACCAGATGTTGCAAAGCCTCCCCTTTGGGGAGGTTGGAGGGGCTTAAATGTGTCTAAATCGTTAACCCGGTGTCGCAAAGCCTCCTTTTGGGGGAGGTGGGAGGAGCTTATAAACGCATGAAACGAGCATTCACCAAAGATAGTGAAAATTTGACATGCGAGTTCCATACGACCTTTAAAAAAACAATTATTTACGTATGAAAACAAGATTTGTAACTCTTATTTTGCTGGTGCTGATAGCTGTAGCAGCGCCTGCGCGGAAAAAGCAACAGGTGGCAACTCCTGTATACAGTTATGGTGTGGAAAAACAGGGTTCTACTATTGTGCTTACTTTTGAGAAAGGTAAGGAACACAATCATCCCCTTTTTGCTATCTGGCTGGCCGACGAGAATGGCCGGTTTATACAAACGCTTTATGTGTCGCAAACTATCGGGCGGGGTGTATTTGCACATGGCAGTCGCAAAGCGGGACAGTGGATGCCGGGCGAAATTCAACGACCTGCCACCGTGCCTTACTGGGCGCATCAACGGGCTGTGCTGAACGAATACGGCACCTATCTGCCTACACCACGACAACCCATTGCGGATGCTTATACGGGTGCTACGCCACCCTCGTCATTTGTTATGAAACTGCGAACGGATAAACCTCTGCACGGAAAATACAAGCTTATGCTGGAGCTAAACCAGTCGTGGGACTGGAACGAGTATTGGTACAACGACCGCTTTCCGGGCGATAAGGAATATCAAACATCGAGTCAGCCGGCTTTGGTGTATGTGGCCGATATAGATACCGAACGGCCTGCCACGGTAGAACTCCGTCCGCTGGGATATAGCCACTACGCAGGCAAAGACGGTAGCCTCAACACCAACCTGAGCACCATTACTACCGCTTTGCAAATAGCTGACAAGATTACAGCGACGATTGATGAATGATAAATGATAAATGATGAATGATAATTGGTGGTTGATGGTAGCAATCCCGTCTGCTTATTAAGCGTATCGGGTTAAGGGCTAACTTGCTAATAATTATTTTCTAATATAAATTGTGCATTATGAATTATTTATATTACCTTTGCTCCAAATTGAGTTTGAATCATTATTGCAGTACTGCTTGCTGTATACACTATTTTAAGTTGTCTCTCCTTAATAGTTCTCCTCATAAGTAATCAAATTTTATAAAAAATTCAAATGAACATTTACATTGCAGGTTTAAGTTTCTCGGTTACCGACCAGGATTTAAACAATTTATTTGCGGAGTATGGAGAAATTTCTTCAGCTAAAGTTATTACTGACCGGGAAACTGGTAAATCGAGAGGCTTTGGTTTTGTAGAAATGCCTAACGACGCTGAAGGACAAAAAGCTATTGACGAACTAAACGGAGCCGAATACGACAACAAAGTGATATCGGTTAACGTAGCCCGACCGAAAAGCAACGACAGACCTTCGTACGGTGGAAACCGCGGCGGAGGTGGAGGTTACAACAAACCAAGACGTTATTAAAAAAAAGCAGGAGGTTTTAAACCTTCTGTTTTTTTTTGACTTTATACCTACCTGCAAACAAACTTTGATACCGTGTATGATACTGTACGAGCTTGTTTCTTTTGATGCAACGTAGGGGGTGGCACTGATGAATTACATTCTTTTTTTTTGCGGTGCCCGATACAATAAAATTTTTCTGAAACTAAAACCAATATACATGGCAAGACCAATATTATCAAGTAAAC
>JAFNAV010000034.1 GCA_017860345.1 Bacteroidota bacterium
ATAAAAATCTGCGACTGACTTTCGCTGTACACCCTACCTTCAAGTTTCTTCAAAGTTTTCGCTCTATCGTTTTGCGGAATGGGCAGATAGCCTGTAAATGCAAAACTTTGCCCGTTGAAGCCCGAAGCCATTAAAGCCATCAGTATTGACGACGGGCCTACCAGCGGAACTACCGTATATCCGTATTCCTGCGCCAAAGCAGCAACATCGGCACCCGGATCGGCAATGGCAGGACAACCAGCTTCGGAAATTACACCTACATCGCTACCTCCGTGCATGGGTTTTAAAAAAGAACTAATTTCGGATTGTTGCGTATGCCGGTTGAGTTCAAAAAACACCAATTCATCAATAATGATTTCCGGATTGGTTTTTTTGAGAAAGCGCCTTGCAGACCGTATATCTTCCACAATAAAAAACTTCAAAGCCGACACTACAGCAGTATTATAGGATGGCAAAATGCGTTCAAATGCAGTGTCGCCGAGCGATGTTGGAATCAGATAAAGACTTGGCATAAATAAATTTCGTCAGTTTAATTCATTTTTTAAATTTTCGAGCTCTTCCGACAGTATTTCCCATTCATACATCTTATGTTCCAGCTCACGTTGCTTTCTCTGATAATCCAGAATAAATCCGTTGTCGGAAGCATATTCGGGCTGTTCGAGCAATTTGTTCATATCGGCCAGCTCAGTTTCATAGCCGGCAATCATTTTTTCTATTTCCTCTACTTCTTTTTCTGCCTTACGTATTTTCCGGCTCTGCTCCTTTCTGGCTTCGTAGCTGAGTTTATTTTCCGAAACCGGTTTATCGGCATTTATAATTACTGCTTTTGAATTGTTAATTTCAAGCTCGCGCAAGCTATCCATCTGCTTGTGTTGCAAAAAATCATAAATACCTCCCAAATGCTCCCGTATTTTCCTGTTCGAAAATTCATATACCTTATTCACCAGTCCATCCAGGAACTCGCGGTCGTGCGAAACCACTATTACTGTTCCGTCAAAAGCTTTAATAGCTTCTTTCAGCACATCTTTTGACCGCATATCCAAGTGGTTGGTAGGTTCGTCCAGTATTAGCAAATTCACGGGTTCGAGCAACAGACGTATCATAGCCAAACGGCTACGTTCACCTCCCGAAAGCACTTTTACTTTTTTGTCCGAAGCTTCACCCCCAAACATAAATGCTCCGAGGATATCCCTGATGCGTGTTCGGATATCGCCCACGGCTACATAATCTATCGTTTCAAATACTGTTTTTTCTTCGTCGAGCAACGAAGCCTGATTTTGGGCAAAATAACCGATTTTCACGTTGTGGCCAAGTTTCAGTTTACCTGAGAAATCAATTTCGCCCATAATACATTTCACAAGCGTAGATTTTCCTTCGCCATTTTTGCCCACAAAAGCTACCTTCTCTCCTCTGTTGATGATTAGATTTGTATTTTCCAACACCACATGTTCGCCATAAGCTTTGGTTAGTTGCTCAATTTCAACCGGAATAATGCCCGAGTGAACCGCAGGCTGAAATTTCAGACTCAGGCGTGAGTTATCTTCCACATCTACCTCCAAACGCTCAAGTTTTTCGAGTTGTTTGATGCGCGATTGCACTTGAACCGATTTGGTGGCTTTATATCTGAAACGTTCGATAAACTCTTCGGTATCCTGAATCATTTTTTGCTGATTATCATAAGCTCTGAGCTGTTGCTCATGGCGCTCTTTACGTAATTCAACGTATTTGGAGTAATTTACATTGTAATCGTAAATACGACCCAAAGAAATTTCGATGGTACGCTGAGTTACCGCATCGATAAATGCTCTGTCGTGCGAAACAAGTATTACTGCGCTTCCCGAAGTAATTAAGAAGTTCTCAAGCCACTGAATAGATTCTATATCAAGGTGATTGGTAGGCTCATCAAGCAACAATAAGTCAGGACGTTGAAGCAAGATCTTAGCCAGTTCAATACGCATGCGCCACCCACCGCTGAACTCAGAACAAAGCCTGTCGAAGTCCGACCTGAGAAATCCCAAACCTAAGAGCGTTTTTTCTATTTCGGCATAAAAATTACCATTACCAATTATTTGCAGATGTTCAGTCGTGTGAGTGAGTTTATCTATTAACAAATGATATTCGGCACTTTCATAATCAGTTCTGTTGGCCAACTCAGCGCTCATACGCTCAATAGCTTCCTGCAAATCCGTTATGTGCTCAAAAGCTTTTTCGGCCTCCTGCATCACCGTTGTGCCTTCGTCATGTATCATGTGCTGAGGCAAATAACCGATGGTAAGATCTTTAGGGATACTTACTCTTCCCCGGGTAGGTAATTGTTTACCTGCAAATATCTTTAAAAGAGTAGTTTTTCCGGCTCCGTTTTTACCTACAAGAGCAATTCTATCACGCGCATTCACCAAAAAACTTATCTCATCAAATAGCGGTGAGCCTCCAAATTCTACGGTGAGTTGTTCAACTGAAATCATAAAAAGTAAAAGTATATTTTTTTGCATTAACCGGTTATGCCGGTTTAGACATCAAGACGTTCGTAATGTGAATTTTTGCTTCTGAATTCAGGTAAGATTTTCTTCATTTGCGATACTGTAAGAAAATCTTTACATTGAAAACTATAAGAAATCAGCTCATCAATTTCTCTGGACACAATATCATAATCGTACTCCTGAACTTTGGCTATCATTATCTTAGGATGATAGGTTTTGGTAGTAATTTCTTTATTATTAAGCAATTCCTCGTAAAGCTTCTCTCCGGGACGCAGTCCTGTATATTCAATTTTAATATCCACCTCGGGAGTAAATCCTGCAAGGCGAATCATTTTACGGGCAAGGTCAATTATTTTAACAGGGCTACCCATGTCAAAAATAAAAATCTCGCCACCATTGCCCATCAATCCCGCTTCGAGCACCAATCGGCATGCTTCAGGAATTGTCATAAAAAACCGGATAATTTCGGGGTGAGTTACAGTTACGGGACCTCCTTTTTCTATCTGACTTTTAAATAAAGGTATGACTGAGCCATTGGAGCCCAACACATTACCAAACCGGGTGGTAATAAACTTGGTTGTATCCCTACCCTCGGCACTGAGTTTACGATTGAGCGACTGCACGTAAATTTCGGCAATACGCTTGGATGCTCCCATTACGTTGGTCGGGTTTACTGCCTTGTCTGTCGAGACCATCACAAAGCGTTGTACATTGTATTTTACAGCAAGATTTGCCATAATTTTTGTTCCCAGCACATTGGCCTGAATACTTTCAACCGGATTGTCCTCCATCATGGGTACATGTTTATAAGCAGCTGCATGATAAATCAAATCAGGCCTAAACATGTCCATCATATATTCCATGCGCTCTTTATTGCGTACATCACCCAAAAAAGCTGTGAAATTCTGATCCGGATATTTTTCTTCCATTTCAAGTTTCAGCGCATGCATGGGCGACTCGGCCTGGTCCAACAACACAAGCAAGCGGGGCGAGTAGCTTGTTATCTGTCGAACAATTTCACTGCCTATAGACCCGGCCGCACCAGTAATAAGTATTACTTTAAATTTAAGCTGTTCGTTTAATCCATTGTTATTTATCTCAATCTCTGGCCTTTCAAGCAAATCCTCAATCTGAATAGATTTAATCTGCGTTATATTAGGCATATCGTTGTTCCATATACCTACCGGTGGCGATGTCAGAATAGAGATATTGTTATTCAGAAACACATCAAGATGTTTGTCTGGATTAATTTGTTTCATTTTCAGCGGACTAACAATTACGGCTTTCGCTTTTTTAATTATTACACGCTTAATTGTATGTTCATCAAAATGGTATACACGTACGCCAACAATCATTTTCTCATTGGCCTCTTTGTTATCGTCAATAAATCCTACAAGTTTGTATTTCAAATCTTCTCTTCCCGACCGCAGCATTTTAGCAATACCAACAGCATCAGAACCGGTACCGTATATCATAACCGGAGTAATAGAACCAGTATTTTGAGTTACAAAATCAAAAAAAACTTTTACAATCATTCTTAACATGAACAAAAGTAAAAACGACAATATACCGTATATAATTAGTTCGCTAAAAAAAAATATCTTGATATTGTAAAAACGATACACAACGAAAGCAAGCACTGACGCAGAAACAATATTGGCTAAAACGGCAAATAATAATTTCACAGCATCAACATAACTTGAATATCTTAGCACCCCCGAATAGGTATGGAAAAACCAAAAGAAAACGATTTGAATGCTTACAATGGCTATAACTTGCTTCATCACACCCATATCAGGCGACTCGCGTGGATAAAGAAAACCGGCAAAGTAAGAAGCCAGTATGAATGATAAAACACATAAAAAAATATCCATGGCTAACACCAACCAACGTGGCATATAACCCATACTGGTAACATGACTAAAAATATCGGTGTTTTTTACTATTTTAAATTCTACTTTCATTTATTTTTCAAGCTCATTTTTAAGTCATAAAAAAAATCAGCGTCGTACAGCGTCCCGTTTGCTTAATAAAAACACGACATTATATTTTACCAATTGTTTAATTCAGAAAAAACGTACAAAGATATGCTTTTATTACGAAACAATGAATATTCTGAATTACAGGCAAAGCCCTTTTGACGAAACATTATAAAAAAAACATCTTCACAATCAACGCTTCTATCAACAGCTCCGTTTAAGTGTTAATTACCTGTTCTGTTTTAAAATATAATACATATCTTTGCATGCTCTAAAAAAACACATCAGATTAAAAATGTCAGTACATAACGAAAACTTACGCAGAGTAACTACACACAGGTTGCTCGAAATGAAAAAAAGAGGCGAAAAGATAAGTATGCTTACCGCTTATGATTTTACCATGGGTACCATTGTGGATAATGCAGGTGTCGATGTAATTCTGGTAGGTGACTCAGCTTCGAATGTGATGTGTGGTAACACTACTACACTACCCATTACGCTTGATCAAATGATTTTCATGGCTAAATCAGTAGTACGGGGAGTTAAGCGTGCTTTGGTGGTTATTGATATGCCCTTCGGCACATATCAGGGAAACTCCAAAGAAGCGCTTGCATCGGCCATTCGCATTATGAAAGAAACCCATGGCGATTGTCTGAAACTGGAAGGTGGCGAAGAAATCATTGAGTCGGTCAAAAGAATTCTCACCGCCGGCATTCCGGTTATGGGGCATTTGGGACTTATGCCGCAATCTATTAACAAGTACGGATCCTATACTGTGAGAGCTCAGGAAGAAGCCGAAGCCGAAAAGCTAATCCGGGACGCTCATCTGCTCGAAGATGCAGGGTGCTTTGCTATTGTGCTTGAAAAAATCCCGGCAAAACTGGCCGAACGAGTTGCCAGTGAGCTAACCATTCCGGTAATTGGAATTGGTGCTGGCGGAGGAGTAGATGGTCAGGTGCTGGTATTGCATGATATGATTGGGCTTACGCAAGATTTTTCGCCCCGCTTTCTGCGCAGATATGCCAACTTGCAGGAAATTATGAATGGTGCTATCCAGAATTACGTAGACGATGTAAAATCGGGCGATTTTCCGAACGACTCTGAACAGTACTAAATCATTTTATTGAATATCGTTCAAAATAAAAAAATCTTTCGACATAAAGCCGAAAGATTTTTTTATTTCATTCAAAGTGCGTAGGATGAGACTCGAACTCACACGCCGTTGCCGGCACTACCCCCTCAAAGTAGCGTGTATACCAATTTCACCACCTACGCTTAAAAAATGTGCCCAGAACAGGACTCGAACCTGCACAGCCTTGCGGCCACTAGTCCCTGAAACTAGCGTGTCTACCAATTTCACCATCTGGGCGATGGCTCTGAATGTTCAGAGAAAAAAAGCGAAACCTCGCGTTTCGCTTTGTAAAGTTTTAGAGCGAAAAACGGGACTCGAACCCGCGACCCTAACCTTGGCAAGGTTATGCTCTACCAACTGAGCTATTTTCGCAAATGCGGTGCAAAGATAGTGTATTTCGATTATTGATTAATAGTTATTTGTACATACACCCTGTTTATCATTTTTTTTAAATCAAGGAGATTAAACTTAAAAATCCTTTTGTAATTTTGTACGCCCTGAAAAAAAAAGATATTATCTGTAGCTCATCATAAGTTAATATAATAAATGAAAGTAGTTAGCACTATCGTATTACTGATTATCTCCAATGTTTTTATGACGTTGGCCTGGTACGGACACTTAAAATTAAAAGAATTTAAGTGGTTTGACTCGCTCCCACTCCTTTTGGTGGTTTTATTCAGCTGGGGAATTGCTTTATTCGAGTATTTTTTTCAGGTACCGGCCAACCGCATTGGGTTTAAAGACAATGGCGGTCCGTTTACTCTGTTGCAGCTTAAAGTCATTCAAGAAGTAATAACCCTGATAGTTTTCACGGTGTTTTCTCTTATTGCTTTTAAAAACGAAACTTTCAGATGGAATCATTTTGTCGGTTTTATTTTTTTAATTCTGGCTGTTTATTTTATCTTCAAAAAGTAGGTTTTAACTTATCTACAAAAACTTTTTCAAATTATAGGAGTTTAATAAGTATAAAATCTTACGATAATCCCTATATTTGCACTTTAAACTCATCTTTATGAAACAAAGTTGTATCAAATTTACCGTTTTATTAATTTGCCTGACTTTAGCAAAATTAAGTTTTTCAATACCTGCCACTCCTTACCCTGTAAAAGTGACTCAACCTGATGGTTCTGAACTGACAATACGCATAAAGGGCGATGAGTTTTTCCGCTACAAAACTACTCTTGATAATTATTTAATTGTCAACGATGAAGATGGTTTCTATTCTTACGCTTTGAAGAATGATGACGGAACGCTGAGAAGTTCAAAAGTCAGGGTTAGCAATATTGAAAGCAGAACCCAAGAGGAAAAAAATATTATTGCAAGCGTTCCTCAAACTATTGATTACCGTAAGATAAATGATGAACGTCGCGCATCCAAGGTAGCTGCTTTATCCACTGAAACTACTCTGAAAAAAGCATTTCCTTTGAATGGAACGCCCAAATCTCTGGTTATACTGGTTGAATTTAAAGATAAAGGATTTACTGTTTCAAATCCGAAGACGGCGTTTTCTGATTTATTGAACAAAAACGGATATAGCGACAATAATGGAACAGGCTCGGCTCGAGATTATTTCCGTAGTGCTTCAAACGGAGTTTTCGATCCTGAATTTGATGTTGTAGGCCCATTTACCTTACCTAATAATATGGCATATTATGGTGGTAATGACTCAAGTGGCGACGACACAAATCCCCGTCAGATGATTATTGACGCTTGTAATCTGGCCTCAACGCAAGGCGGTGTTGACTTTTCGAACTACGATGTTGACAACGATGGTTATGTTGACAATATTTTTGTTTATTATGCCGGCCACAATGAAGCTGAAAATGCCTCAGCCAACACAATATGGCCACACAGATGGGTACTGGCAAATAGCAATACGGTACTGAATGGTAAAATTATTTACGATTATGCCTGCACCTCCGAACTTAAGGGATCGTCGGGCAGCAATATGTGCGGTATTGGTACATTTTGCCATGAATTTGGTCATGTCCTTGGTTTGCCTGACTATTACATCACTTCAGGTACAGGTACTCATTATACTCCATCGTACTGGAATATAATGGATTACGGAGCTTATCTAAATGGAGGTAAAACTCCGCCTACCTACTCTGCTTTCGACAGATTTTTTCTGGATTGGCTCACGCCCATAGAACTTAGTTCGGCAGCTAATGGTTATTTACCGGCACTAAACACCTCTAACAAAGCTTATCTTGTAAGCCAAAACGGGAATCATAATTTGATCGGTTCCAATCCTAATCCTGTAGAGTTTTTTATGTTCGAAAACAGACAACAAACCGGCTGGGACAGCTACTTACCCGGTCATGGCATGCTTATCACACATATTTATTACAACAAGACTAACTGGTGGTATAATACTGTAAATAATACAGCCTCGGCTATGGGTTACGATATTGTTGAAGCCGATAATATTGCTACGGATAATTCCCTAACCGGCGACCCCTTCCCGGGAACTTCAAACGTCACTTCTTATAATCCCGTATTACGCTCGGGCGTTGACATTGGCAAGCCCATTACGTTTATTAACGAAACCACTGATGGAATCATTAAATTCAGATTTATGGGTGGTAAAGACGTACCGGTAATTATGGTTGATGGCACCTTCAATCAATTTAGCACCGAGCAGGGAACTCCTTCTGATTATCAAACTATTAAAATTAGCGGTGAAAAACTTCAAGAACCTATTTTGATTAAATTCACGACTAACCTGAATTACGAGTTACAACAAGAAGGTGACGCCACGTGGAGCAAAAGCATTTCGCTAAATCCGGTGAACTCCATTGTAGCTTCTGTAAATGTATTTGTGCGCTACAATCCAACATCACCGTCATTCGCATCCATTCATTCCGATAAAATTACCCTGTCGAGCTATGATGCTGAATCGGTACAACTTACCGTAAATGGTAAATCTACGCGTAAAGTTTATGTCGTACCGCCGATAGCCGCCGAAGCCACCAGTGTAACCCAGCAAGCTTTTATTGCAAACTGGGAAAAGGTACTTGACAATGACCGCGATGCTGCTGGATATTACCTCACAGTATATGGTGTTGGAAATGGTGATGCACAACAGACTGAGGGATTTGATGCGGGGCTTACTGCGCCTATGGACTGGAAAATAACTGCAACCGGAATTACCTCAACGGCAGCTTATAGCGGAAAAAGCAAACCTGCAATTCAATTCAAAAATTCTGATGAATACATTGAAACTGAAAAATATGTCTTACCTGTTTCAGGGTTGTCGTTTTTTGCCAGATCAATGTCCGAAACAAGTGGTAAACTGGTCATTGATGCCTGGAGTGACGAGTCCAACTCCTGGACAAATGTGTACAACCTGAATGTAACAGCCTCTTTAAATGATACGATTGTATATAATTTCAACAGTTCACTGGGATATAATAAATTTAAGCTGAGCTATGTAAAAGGAGCAGGATATCTTGCTGTAGACGACGTAAGAGCAAAGTTTGATAAAAAACTTAATCTGATTGAAAAGAATAAATGGATTACTGAGCTTAATGATACCATCAACAATTTATTGCCCGAATATGATTATTACTACAAGTTAAGAGCCAGCGACAAAACCCTGAACTCTGATAAATCTGTAAAGTATGAAAACATTACGGATTATTCCAATGTCGTTCAGGTAAAGACCTTGAGCGAAACTCAAAACAAATTGCTCAGAACAAAGGTTGAGAACGATGGAAGTGTAGCAGTGATTTTGCCTGATGAAACACAAACTATTTTTGTGTACAATGTAATGGGACAAAAAATCAAAGAAATTAATGGTGGAAGTAATGTAGTGTATGTTTACGGACTTCCCAAAAATCAGATATATATTTTTAAAGCAGGTAATAAAATAGCTAAAATTGTTTATTAAAAAGCTTTTATCTCTTTCTTACAAATCACTTTCCGCCTTCGACAGTTTTATGCCGTATGGCGGAAAGTTTTTTTATTGACAACAAGATTCTTAATTATTTTTCATATAAAATTCAAGTTATGTTATCAGTCGACGGATTAGCCGTAGAATTCAGTGGTAAAACACTTTTCGAAGATATTTCATTTGTAATAAACGAAAAAGACCGAATAGCCCTGATGGGGAAAAACGGCGCAGGAAAATCAACCTTATTAAAAATCCTGGCCGGATTCAGAGAACCCACACGTGGTTCAATTTCGTACCCTAAAGAAACGGTAGTGGCATATTTGCCACAGCATTTACTTACACAAGATACCAGAACCGTTTTTGAAGAAACTGCACAGGCATTCTCGGCCATTACCGAAATGGAGGCTATGATTGAGGCTATGAACGAAGAGCTGAGTACTCGTACCGATTACGAATCGGACAGTTACATGGAACTGATTGAAAAAGTATCGGCTTTGAGTGAACAATTTTACAGTATAGAGGAAATAAACTACGATGCTGATATTGAAAAAACTCTGCTTGGACTTGGTTTTAAACGTGAAGACTTCGGGCGCATGACCTCTGAATTTAGCGGTGGTTGGCGCATGCGCATTGAACTGGCCAAAATACTGCTAAGACGCCCCGACATAATTCTGCTGGATGAGCCCACCAACCACCTGGATATTGAATCTATTCAGTGGCTTGAGGATTTCCTGATTAACTCAGCCAAAGCAGTAGTGGTAATCAGTCACGACCGAGCCTTTGTCGACAATATCACCACACGAACCATAGAGGTTACAATGGGTAGAATTTACGATTACAAGGCCAAATACTCGCATTACCTTGAACTGAGAAAAGAACGCAGAGAGCAACAACAGAAACAGTACGACGAACAACAAAAGATGATTGCTGAAACTACTGAATTTATTGAACGTTTCAAAGGTACATATTCGAAGACTTTGCAAGTACAATCGCGCGTAAAAATGCTCGAGAAGCTCGTTATGGTTGAGGTTGACGAGGAGGATACCTCAAGATTAAGACTAAAATTTCCTCCTTCACCCCGTTCGGGAAATTATCCGGTAACTGCCGAGAATGTAGGTAAATGCTACGATGAAAAAAGAATTTTTGCCAATGCCAATTTTATGATTGAGCGGGGAGAAAAAATTGCATTTGTGGGGAAAAACGGTGAAGGAAAATCTACGCTTGTAAAAGCTATTATGGGCGAAATTGAGCACGAAGGTGTTCTCACACTCGGTCATAATGTAAAAATAAGTTACTTTGCCCAGAACCAAGCCTCCCTTCTCGACGAAAACCTAACGGTTTTCCAAACCATAGATGATATTGCCGTAGGTGATATACGTACAAAAATTAAAGATCTGCTCGGAGCTTTCATGTTTGGCGGCGAAGAGTCACTCAAAAAAGTAAAAGTACTATCGGGAGGTGAACGAACCCGATTGGCATTGCTCAAGTTATTGCTCGAACCAGTGAACCTGCTCATTCTTGACGAACCGACTAATCATCTAGATATGAGAACCAAAGACATCCTCAAACAGGCTCTGAACGATTTCGACGGAACATTAATCGTTGTGTCGCACGACCGCGATTTTCTGGATGGACTTGCAACCAAAATATATGAATTTGGTAATCAGAAAGTTACCGAGCATCTGGAAGATATTTATGGATTTATTAAAAAGAAAAAACTGGAAAGTCTGAGAGATATTGAACGGTCGCAATCATAAAAAAACATTGTATCAAAAGAAATTCCGGATGTGTTTTGCTTACAAATGAGTTTGAAGTGCTGTTTTTTATGAAATAAAATTCTTAAATTTGCATTTAGTTAAATAAGTGTAATGAGTAAGTTTCGCTTCAAAATCTTTATTTGTCTGATATTAAGCATTTCTGCGCTAAGCTGCTCGGTAATGCCTGATGAACTGAAAAGTGCTGAACATTTGATGGAAAATCATCCGGATTCAGCATTGATGCTTCTTAAGCAGGTGGATAAGTACCGACTGCTTAAAAAGTCTGACAAAGCGCTATATGCGTTACTACTCAGTCAGGCATATGATAAAAATGATGTTTATATCGAATCAGACTCGCTTATTTCCATTGCTACCGAATACTATACCGACACAGAGCCTTTGAGAGCCAGTTGGGCCTGGTTTTATTTCTCGCGTTGTGCCCGCAACAGAGATGATGAAAAAACTCAGGCTCAGGCTCTGATTAAAGCGCAGGAATATGCCGAAATGACCGACAAGTACAAGCTTAGAGCTCTTATAGCTTCGGACGAAGCAGATATGTACGAATCGCAGGGACAAAAGGACAGCGCATTAGTATTTAACAAAAAAGCGCTCCACTGGTTTCAAATAGAAAACGATCATTATAACGCATCCCTTGCTGCTATTAGTATTGGCGACCTTTGTACAAGAGTTAACCAGCTTGACAGCGCTATGAAATACCTCAGAATAGCGCAAATAGAAGCAGCGCCACTTAACAACATAAGCATATATACCACTATCTACAAAGTTCTTGGTACTGCTTATTATTATGCAAAAGATTATAAAAATACCTTATACCACTACCACAAAGCTCCCCTTACCGGCGACAATCATTACGATGATAACAAATGGTATTTATTGGCTTTTACGTTTGTAAAAACGCAAAGATTTGATTCTGCCAAATATTATTTAAAAAAAATCAAATCGCCTGATTCAATGTCTTCGCAGTATTATGAATTATGGGAAAGCGTATACCTGAGCCAAAACGATTACGTTAATGCCTTTAAGTCTGCAACTAAAATTAATCAGGTAAAAGACTCTATATACAATTACAAACTCAATGAAAGCTTTGCAAGTGTAGAACGTAAATACAAATACGAACATCTGGCTCTTGAAAACAAAACACTGATTATCGAAAACAAACAGCGGGGAATTACCATACTTGTATCCTTACTTATATTAAGCCTTATTATGTTTGATTTTCTGAGCATGCGTTTCAGGAGCAAAAAAAGAGAGGTGGAAATACTGTTGCAACTAAGCGACCGTGAAAAAGCCCTGTTGGATAAAGCGAATGAGTACAATGCTTTACTTAAAAACCAAACTAAAATGCAACAGATTCTTTTGCAAAACGTAGAGCAATATAAAACCGAATCGCTGAAAGGGAAATATGCCCTGAAAACTCAAAAAGAATCTACTGTGGTACACAATGTACACGACGATATAATTAAGCACATCGACGGAGTATATCCCGATTTCTCGCAACGGATATTAACCGCTTACCCCCAACTCACCATGCGCGATGTTTTTATTTGTTGTATGCTTTTAGGTGGGTTCGATACCGGCACTATTGCTACATTATTGGACGTACAATACGAATCGATGAACATACACCGCAGCCGCCTTCGCAAGAAATTAAATATCGATAGTAGTACAAATCTTATCGACTTCCTTCGTAATTTTTAGCCCATTTCAGAGCCATCCACATTGCCTGTTTCAACTGTGTATATACTACTTTGGATGTATACAAACATAAAATACTTATAATCAGTAAATTATATATTAACTTATAAAAAAGTGTATATATAATAAATATTGCATTTTTCTTGAAAAATTCATTTTAAACAATTTACTTTGCTTAAGTATATTATATTTATAAACTCTAAAAATGTTGGATATGAAAACTACAGATTTTTTCAATTTATCGAAAGAAGTTTTCGGTATATCTCGGTTTCAAAATTTTGAAGTTTTATCTGAAAAACCTGATGGAGATGGCTCTCCTGATCCGGGTAATGATGGACCAGATGATCCAATTATTGTTAAGCCACCTAAGAAGTAACATTTTCCCCAATTTAAAGGGGATACTTAATATATGATATAAATTATTTGTAAATTTATCTATTTCGAAAAATTACACTGTTTTAAAATTTTGCCCGAATACTATGATTTTTTGTTTGTTTTCAATAAAGTGATAGTGAAAATGCCTGACCTTACCCGGTAAGCAGTTCTAACCAAACGCTTACCGGTTAACTTTTTAAAACCTGTTTCAAGCTACTTAACCGAAAAGTTTTTTTGTATTTTTCCTCACCGAAAGCACGTTCTGAAACCTTCTGCGTTTTGGGGCGTGCTTTTATCTTGGCATTTTTTTGAGATGGAAAAGTCTGCTGGACGAGAACGCGCGCTATCAAAGCACAAAAACGAGATTCGAATTATTGTCATCACACTACTCCGCATACAAAGTATTTTCCAGTTTAAACCTAATTCTAAGCTTACCATCATTATAATCAGAACTGATTATTTTAAAGCGTCCTATTTCTGAAGTATTATTAACATGGTCGCCTATACAGGCACAAACATCGTAATCTCCAATAGTAACCAGCCTTAAGGTATCACTAACATTATCCGGAAGCTTGCTCAAATCAACACCAACCGGTACATTATTTTTATCAACAAAAAGCACGCTTACAGGTAAATTTTGCTCAATCTGATGATTAACTGCTGATTCAATGTCGGCAATCTGCTCAAATGTCAGGTTCTCCTTTAGAAAATAATCGCACTTGCTTTTTTTACGTTCAATATGGCTGCTTTTCGACCTCTCGCACCCAAACATTCTCACCATAGTTTGATTCAGCAAATGCTCAGCTGTGTGCATTGGCGGATACTCTTTTTTATTGTGTTCGTTTAATTCCATTTTGTATATTTCTTTTAGTTAAATCAATAAGCAAAGGTAGCAATTATAAACTTAAAATCCGGATAGTAATGACACCGTTTTTTTTATGAGAGTGAAAACCTCATCGGCAATATTACATATAAAAAAACTTCCGGAAACTATCCGGAAGTTTTTTTGAGAACATATAATGACGTTTATCAGATAAAGATATACTTCAGGATAAACAGTACCGCCAAAATATACATAGGTATTGATAACTTCTTAAAATTGCCTGCAAACAGGTTGATAAGTACGTAACACAATACGCCAAGCGTAATACCTTCGGCAATGCTATAGGTAAGCGGCATAGCAATAATGCAAACAAACGCTGGTATCGACTCGGAAAAATCGACCAAATCGAGATCTTTGATGGGAGTTAACATAAACAAGCCCACCAGAATAAGCGCAGGTGCTGTAGCTGCTCCGGGAACCGCCAAAAAAATCGGAGCAAAAAACAATGCTATAACAAAACAAAGAGCTGTGATAAGTGAGGTAAGACCGGTACGCCCGCCTTCGGAAACTCCGGCGGCACTCTCTACGTAAGTAGTTACAGTACTTGTGCCAAGCATAGCTCCTACTGTGGTACCAATAGCATCGGCCATAAAAGCCTTCTTCACGTTAGGAATATTTCCGTTCTTGTCAAGCATATTGGCTTTGCTTGTTACACCAACCAAAGTACCTAAGGTATCAAATATATCAACAAATAAGAATGTAAAAACGATCACTAACATATCAAGTGTAAATATGTTGTGAAACTCAAATTTAAAAAATATTGGTTCGATAGACGGAGGTGTACTTACCAATCCTCCAAAGTGGGTAATACCCATGGGGATACCAATAACGGTAGTAGCAATAATACCAATAAGCAAATCGCCTTTTATTTTTTTGACAATAAGTACCGATGTTATGAGTAAGCCGATTAGCGCTAATAAAGCCGAACCTGAAGTAATTTCGCCCAAATGTACCAGAGTAGCATCGCTGTTAACGATAATTCCGGCATTCTGCAAGCCAATAAATGCAATAAACAAACCAATACCTGCACTAATTGCGGTTTTAATTGTTTTGGGAATAGCATCTACTATAGCCTCGCGTACATTGAACAAAGTAAGCAATATAAAAACAACTCCCTCAATAAGCACTGCTGTAAGAGCAAATTGCCAGGAATAACCCATACCAAGTACTACTGAAAATGCAAAAAAAGCATTAAGTCCCATACCCGGAGCTAATGCAAATGGGAGTTTTGCCCATAAAGCCATCACAAGCGTACCAACAATAGCAGCTATAGCTGTAGTAGTGAACAAAGCGTTGGAATCCATTCCGGTGGCCGAAAGGATATTGGGATTTACAGCAAGTATATATGCCATTGTAAGAAACGTGGTAATACCTGCTACAACCTCAGTTTTGATGCTTGTCCCGTTTTCCTTAAGTTTAAAATATTTTTCGAACATATTTTCTGATTTATTTTTTTTTGTTTAAAAATTCCATTTTGCTGCCAGTGTAGGGCATACTTTAAGTCCGTTGACTGAACCAAAGTTACTGGCCACTTCTATTTCGCTACCCAACGACAGATTAGGAGTTACATTATACCAAAACTGAGGTTCTGAAATAAATACAAACTTGGTGCTGGTGGGGGTAATTGGGTCGCCTTGCGCGTTAGTGAAATTCACATTATCCTCTCTCCAAAAATCTGCAAATCCTGAAAGAGTCAGCTTGTTTTTGAAAAAATTCAGTGTCCAAACCCCGGTTATCTGAAACGATGCGTCGTTCTTATCCTGAATGGTTTTGTATAATAATTTTAAATTCAAGAATTTGGTAAATGACTTATCATGCCATCCGTAATCAACACCTGCGAGCCAAGCATTATTAATAGGTAAATACGAGCTACCCAAACCAAATAAACCGCCATTGTACTCTACATGGGCACTGAAAGGAGCATCCCAGAATTTCAAACAGCGTGCTATTTCCATGTAGGCAAGCGAAGGATGATTTTTGGTACCTCCGTTATAATCTACATCAACAAAGAAGAATGTATTACCCCATTTGTCCGGTTTAAACATTTCTAATGTTGTGGTTACGTAATCACGCCCCTTACCTAAATCATAATGAACCTGAAGGTTGGTTTGCGCCTGCGAAGCAACTGAAACAAAAAAAAGCAATGCAATTACAACTTTTTTCATAAATGAACTTTTTTAATTATTAGACAATAAAAAATTGAATGAAATATATTTGTGTTTTTCTTTGGAGAACTAAATACTTCATTAAAATAATAAACAAATCAGGCAGAATATTCAGGTCGTTTTGTTATTAAAACTAAAAATGTATCAAAATTGGAAATATATAAAAGGCTGTATTTCAGATGACTTAACCTGAATTACGATAAAAATAATGACCGACAAATATACAACTTTTAATATTAATGGCGAAGCTGTAATCTTATTTTCTATAAATTGTGCCGAACTATGGGGCATAAAGTGCATAGTAAAACCTAAAAGCATTAACACAAATACCCATGGATAACCACGTACAAAATCGACAAAAACTTCAGGGTGAAAAGCGGTGAAAATTTGTTTCAGCACCTGACCAACAGCTTCCATACTATCGGCTCTGAAAAAAATCCAGCAAAAACAAACAAAGTGAAATGTGAGCAAAATTCCTGCAATTTTGGTAAATCTGCTTGAAGGAATTTTTACAACGGATTTGAAAAATTTTTCGATGGCCAGCATTGCTCCGTGTAAACCTCCCCAGACAATAAATCTCAGGGCTGCACCATGCCACAAGCCTCCCAGCAACATCGTGATCATCAGATTAGTATACGTGCGAATACGACCTTTGCGATTGCCTCCGAGCGAAATATATAAATAATCGCGCAACCACGACGATAGAGAAATATGCCAGCGACGCCAAAATTCGGTTATACTCGACGACTTATATGGTGAATTGAAATTTATATTCAACTGGTATCCAAGCAATAAAGCTATGCCAATAGCCATATCTGAGTATCCCGAAAAATCACAATATATCTGCAAAGCATAGCCATAAACCCCTGCCAGGTTTTCAAAACCGGTGTAAAGTGTTGGATTTTCAAATATGCGGTCAACAAAGTTCAGGCTTATATAGTCCGATATAACAGCTTTTTTGAAAAGCCCGATACAAATCAGGAAAACGGCACGACCAAAATCGGCCTGCGAAACAAATGGAGTACGATGAATCTGAGGAATAAAGTCGGCTGCACGAACAATAGGGCCGGCTACCATTTGTGGAAAAAATGTAAGGTAAAATGCGTAATCGGACAAGCGTTTTAATGGTTCTATATTTTTTCTGTATACATCGATGGTGTAGCTCAAACTCTGAAACGTAAAGAAGGAAATTCCTATTGGAAGAAAAATATTGAAAGGGTCGAACGGTTTATTCAACAGCTCATAAAATGATGAAAATATGAAATTAGTATACTTAAAATAAGCCAGCAATCCCAAATTAAGCAGTAAGCTGATTATCAGCAGAACCACCCGTTCTTCTTTTTTATCATGCTTCGACATCAGTTTGGCAAGGCAAAAATCGGAAACAGTAAGCAGCAATAAAAGTAGAAAATACCAGCCACTCGATTTGTAATAAAAATAAACCGAGAATGCCACAACATAATAAATTCTGACCCGCTCATGCTTGTATACCAGCATGTAAACCGCCAGAAAAGCCAGAAACAAGAAAAGAAACACTCCGCTATTAAAAATAATAGGAGCTTGCGGCTGATAGGTTAATTGCTGAAAAATTCTGTCGAAATCAATGGGTAACATAGATGAATTTCATATATTAATGTTCAGCCGAAACAGATTGGCTGCACCATTTATTAAAGCTATTAATAAGTCCCTGATAAAGAATATTACCCTGCAAACGATAGCCCGCTTGCGTATAATGTACCCTGTCTCTACCAAACATACCGTTGCGACGCCAGCTGGCTGCTGAGCCGTATCCTCCGGTAATTTGATACGCATCCAGATAGGCCAGACCATTTTTCTTCGCGGCATCTATTAAACCGGTATTTACGGTTTTCAGATATTTATTAAAGCTTTTACGACGATAATAATTGTCGAACGGAGTAACAAGCAGTACGGGACAAAAAACACCTTGATCAGCGAGCGATTTCAAAAGCTTATCTACCTCATTTACAATCATCTGACTTGTAATCCGATAGCTAACCCCTTCATTAGTGCCCAACGATACAATTATTAAATCGGGAGTTAGAACCGGCATTTGTTTAAAAAATACGGACGAGCGATTAAAATCTGAAAAATGTGCGCCATTTACACCTGCTGTATGATAAACTATTCCTGAGTTTTGGTTGCGTAAAACGAAACCATCTATAATAGCCCGTGAATTAAATTCTAAATCCAACTGGTTAGTGGCAGCATTCAGATTGACAGGATAAACAGTATCGCTTGTAATTTTTAACGAACTACAAATGTGATGGGTTGAATCTGAAATATTAACCTCAAAAGGGGTAGAATCGTTACGGCAAAATAATGTAATCTTAGAAAAAGAATAATCCAAAGAGTCTTTATTCTGAGTCTTAATGGTAATTTTACCGGGCATAGTATCTGATTTTCTCACACTTACACCCGCAAGTCCCGGCTCAAACGGCCGTGTTAAGCTTTTGACGTATATTTTTTGCCATGTATTTGCAGAGCTTATCCGGTAGTTAAACGGTTCGTTAGTTCCTGCCAGTCGCAATGGCGCAACAAGTCCCCTACCCGCATTACCGAAACTTTTCTGAAGGTTTGTACGGATTTCACCTGTCAGAAAGTCGGCTTGCGTATGCGAATCGCCTATGTGTACAATATTGATTACCTCTGCCTTACCATCGCTTAATAATTTCAGTTTTGCGAAAAAAGCGTCCAAAACTCCTGCGTTAGTGATTGTATCCCGCTGTAAATTGATAAATGAAAATGCAGATAAACTGGTAGCAGCAGAACCCTGAGCACAAACATGCAAGTTTGTTCCCACTAAGAAATAAATCAGGCAACTGATAACAATTATTTTACTGCTTTTCATCATATCTCTTTTGCTCGTATATAAATGTTTTGGCAAGTGATAAGCCTATTTTTCGGCCTCCTTTGAAATTAAGATGCGTATAATCTTTGTTAGCCAATGGTGGATTGGCAGCTACAAATGCCGCCATAGAGTTTTCGCCCCCCATGGCCTCAAACAAATTCCAGAATAGCAATTTATTTTCGCTGGCGAATGCTTTTTGAGCTTGTACAAGCCCGTCAATGGACTTCATAGTAATATATTCACCATTCAGCCGTTCACTTCTATCCGACACCGAAAGCATCAGAATAGGAACATCCGGGAAAGCTTTCCTCAATTTATGAATAATCTTTTTCATGGAGAGCATATAGCCATCGTACTTTCGGGTCGACGAGGTAACCGCATTCAATCCATATTGCAGTACAATAAGATCATAATTGAGCAGGCTGTCGAATGCCGCGATGTTGGCAGCAGGTATAGCCAGCAACCCGATGCCGGAATTGCCTTTAATTGAGAAATTATCTATATAAATACCAGTATCATCTTCGAGCGAAGCTCCAAAAACGGAAACACCCGGATTGTACGGAATGCGTATTTTCACTTTAGAAATTCCCGTTTGTTTCATCTTGAAAACTGATGGAAGGGCCGACTCAGCAAGCATGATATTTTCTTTTATCGTATCGTTGAGCGTCACCCGGACTTCAAAAGGGGCTTTCGATTGGTAAAACAGACTAAAATTATCAAAACGCCTGGTATGTCGGAATTTTCGCGTTCCTGAGTATTGAACGTAATTGGCCGAATCGGGCTGATAGACATATCCGTTGATACCAAAATTTCGCATACCTTTAGGTGAAACCACCGAGCTTGTTTTCCATCCGTAAAAGGAATGAAGCACCGTTTGTCTGAAACCCGGAGCTTCCGAAGTCATGGGAACGAAACCCACCCCATTGCCTCCGTATACCGATTGTAAGGTGTCGCGTAAATCACTTACCACCAAATCGGCATCGGTAAACGAATCGCCAAACCATGCAATACGCACTTTGGCTTGTTGCCTGCGGGCCGATTTAAGTTTATTGAAAAACGATTCCAAAGGATACCGTTTGTCCGAGAAATTATCAATACCCACTATCCCTGACGGATATTTTACCCGCAACGAATCGGGCTGTAGATGAACTTTTTTTACAATTGCCGGTTTTTCGTTTCTCTGAATATCCGAAAAAACATTTACGGGCTTTATATTAAATGCAGACAGTGTTTTGTCTATTTTTGATATTGACAAAACACTGAATAACATTACTATCAGAAAAACAAGAAGTAAAGACTTATGTAACTGATTCTTCTCCATTAACAAAGATTGGAAATAAAAAAATAAGGATACAAAAGTAGCAAAAAAAAGCGATATTAACGGTTTCTGCCTCCTTTGCTTCTTCTGTCGTTTCGGTCATTGCGATCTCTACTTCGCCAGGGTTTATCCGCCCCATCCTGTTTGCGCGCTGAGCCACGGCTGCTACCGTCTTTGTAGCTACCGGAACCATATTTACTATTATCCCTTTTAGCTCCTTCGTAAGGTTTTCCCTCGTACGATTTTCCGCCTTTGGCTTCACTCACAATCATATCCGGTTCAGAAGCGAATGCTTTCAATACCTGATCAGACTGATCTTCAAACACATCGAAGAAAGTGAACTTATTGGTAATTTCGATACTGCCGATACTAATAGATTTATCTCCGGTAACATCGTTGATAATACCTAAAAACCTTTTTGGGTTAAGCCCTTCGCGGTCGCCAAGGTTAATTTTCAGACGCACTTTTCTTCCTCCTTTTTTCTGCCTGTCGCCACCTGACTTGCTATCTCTGCCTGCCCTGTCAGACCGTTCAGATCTGTCTGATGATCTGTCTGACCGTTCATGATAATTGAGATCCTCGGCATCTTTGTAATATTCAAGGAATCTGTTAAACTCAAGCGATACAAAGCGTTTCAGCACTTCTTCTTTATTCAGATAATCGAGCTGCTTCATAATCTGCTCAATATAAGGAGCTATCTGATCTTCGTTTACCTCTACGTTTTGCATTTTATCAATCATAAAAAACAATTGTTTTTTACAAACTTCAAGGCCATTAGGAATTTGTTGTTGCTGAAATTGTTTTTTCAGCATGCGCTCAATATCTTTGATTTTAAACTTTTCCTTAGAATGGATAATCGATACCGAAACCCCTTTTTTGTTAGCTCTCCCGGTTCGTCCACTACGGTGTGTATATACCTCAACATCATCGGGGAGGTTATAATTAATCACGTGAGTAAGGTCGCTTACGTCTAATCCGCGGGCAGCCACATCCGTAGCAACCAGCAACTGTATGTTCCGTATGCGGAATTTCTGCATTACCGTGTCGCGTTGAGCTTGCGAAAGGTCGCCATGCAAAGCATCAGCGCTGTACCCATCCTTCATCAGGTGATCGGCTACCTCCTTAGTTTCCTGGCGTGTACGACAAAAAACGATTCCATAAATATCCGGATTTAAATCCACAATACGCTTCAGCACCAAATAACGTTGCTTGGCCTGCGACACGTAGTAAATGTGTTCAACGTTTTCCGATCCGGAGTTTTTCACACCTACCGTTATTTCCTCATAATCTTTCATGTAACGCTTGGCTATCGATGCAATTTCTTTAGGCATGGTAGCCGAGAAAAGCATTGTACGACGAGTATCTGGTGTTTTTTGCAGGATAGTTTCAATATCTTCCTTGAAACCCATATTCAGCATCTCATCGGCCTCGTCAAGCACCAAAAAGTCGATAGCGCCCAGGTTAATTTTACCTCTTTCGAGCAAGTCAATAAGTCGACCCGGAGTAGCTACAATAATTTGAGGCGTACCATCGAGTTGTTTGAGCTGTTTACGAATATCTTCGCCACCATACACAGCCACAATGCGCAATCCGCGCAGGTATTTTGAGTAATTATTCAGGTCATTAGCAATCTGTATACAAAGCTCACGCGTGGGAGCCAGCACCAGGGCTTGTACCTGCTTGCGCGAAACGTCTATCATATTCAGCACCGGTAGTCCGAATGCCGCTGTTTTACCAGTTCCTGTCTGAGCAAGAGCAACAAGATCGGCGTTTTTTTCGAGCATAAAAGGGATGGTTTGTTCCTGTACGGGCATAGGTTGCTCGTAACCAAGTTCACTGATAGCCGATAAAATATCGGGCTTCAGATTAAGTTCTTGAAATGTCATTGATTTGTTATAAAAATTTTAAGTACACGCTTTGGGCATTTATCCGGCGATTAATTCCATTTATTGATAAAACGTGTACCCTCTGATAAGCATACCGCAAGGTTAATGCAGTGTATATCGGATGTTTACCCCTAACGCGTTGTTGTTATTTAATTCGGGTGCAAAGATACGGAAAAATTATGACTTACAAAGCATTACTACTTTCTTAGTTGAAATTATCTGATAATGAGCATATCAAGCACTCTTTGGCAAGAATAATTATCATCATCGGCTTCATGGCTACTGCTGTGGTGCTTTTTTAATCTGTTACTGAGCATTAATGCAAAGTCTTACATATTGGAAGTGTATCCCGATTTTTACTTGCATTATTGATTTTTTTCATTAATTTTGTATGCGTTTTTTCAAACATAAAGTATATTGAATATCAAACTATTACAAAACTATTATAAAACAATTATCATGAAACCAATGACTAAAAGTCCCTTGCAGATTGCGCGCGCATCTTACCAACCGAAGCTACCCGCTGCTTTAAAGGGTCATGTAGTGCTAAAAGAAGGTACTGCCACCCAATCGGTAGCTAATCAGGCTGAAATCAAAGAGCTGTTTCCTAACACTTATGGCATGCCGCTCATTACTTTTGAAGCTGGTGAAGCTGGCGCTAACCCTCAGGTAGCTGTGGGGGTAATCCTCTCAGGCGGACAAGCTCCCGGTGGACACAACGTAATTTCGGGTATTTATGACGGCCTCAAAGCCTTAAACCCGGCAAACAAACTGTATGGCTTTCTGGGCGGACCCAGCGGACTTGTTGACCACAAGTATATTGAACTTACTCAGGAAATTGTGGATGAGTACCGCAATACAGGTGGGTTTGATATTATTGGATCTGGTCGTACCAAACTGGAAGAAGAAGAACAATATGAAAAAGGTGCCGAAATTTGCCATAAGTTAGGTATCAACGCTATCGTTATTATTGGTGGCGACGACTCCAACACGAATGCCTGCGTATTGGCCGAATATTATGTTCAGAAAAACAAAGGTATTCAGGTAATTGGCTGCCCTAAAACCATTGATGGAGACCTTAAAAACGAAATGATTGAAACTTCGTTTGGGTTTGACACTGCCTGCAAAGTATATTCTGAACTTATCGGTAACATCCAACGCGATGCCAACTCAGCTAAAAAATACTGGCACTTTATCCGCTTAATGGGTCGTTCGGCTTCGCATATTGCTCTGGAGTGTGCATTGCAAAGTCAACCAAATATCTGCTTAATTTCTGAAGAAGTTGAAGCTAAAAACATGACTTTATCGGAAATTGTTGAAGACATTGTAAAAGTGATTGTAAACCGCTCTAATCATGACTTGAACTTTGGAACAATATTGATACCGGAGGGACTTATTGAATTTATTCCTGCCATGAAAAAGCTTATTGCAGAGCTTAACGATCTTTTGGCGCACAACGAAGACTTCAATGCACTGGAAACTGATGATGAAAAACGCCAATATGTAAAGGGTTTGCTTACTCCCGAAAGCAGCCACGTATACCGCGATTTGCCTAAAGGCATTGCGCGCCAGCTTACTTTGGACCGCGACCCGCACGGTAACGTTCAGGTTTCGCTTATCGAAACAGAAAAACTATTGATAGAAATGGTAGCTAAACGTTTAGCCCAACTGAAAGCTGAAGGCAAGTTTAAAGGTAAATTCTCGGCGCTGAACCACTTCTTTGGTTACGAAGGACGTTGTGCTATCCCATCAAATTTTGATGCTGACTACACATATTCTCTCGGATATACAGCTTCGTTGCTTATTTCTGCCGGAAAAACCGGATATATGTCGTCGGTACGCAACCTCACCGCTCCTGCTGCCGAATGGATTGCAGGTGGTGTGCCCATTACCATGATGATGAATATGGAAAAACGCCACGGAAAAATGAAACCGGTAATTCAAAAAGCTTTGGTGCTTTTAGATGGCGCTCCATTCAAATACTTTGCCGCAAACCGCGAAAACTGGGCCGACGAAAAATCGAGCTACGTTTATCCGGGACCTATTCAGTATTACGGCCCAACAGAGGTTTGCGACCAGCCTACAAGAACGCTACAGTTGGAAAAAGAATAATTTTACCTTCTGGAAATATTACATCAAAAATGGATTTGCTATAAAAGCAAATCCATTTTTATTTTGAACATTTCAGTAAAAATTTGTAGTTTTGATTGTTCAAAAAAAAAACGCCTATATGCTTATAACAATATCGCCCGCAAAAATACAGAATTTCAAGCCTCAAACCGCCACTCAGCGGTATACGCTCCCTGAATACATGAAAGAAGCCGAACACTTGGTTCAGCTTGTCAGAGAACTAACTCCAACTGAGTTGAGTAAGTTACTTGAAATAAACTCGGGACTGACGCAGTTGAACTTCGACCGGTACTTTAACTGGCATAAGCCCTTTACTCCTGACAATGCCAAGCAAGCTGCACTGGCATTTGACGGTGAGGTATTCAGAGGTTTGGATGCCAAAACGTTTACTGATGACGATTACGTGTATGCACAGCAGCATTTGCGCATTTTATCCGGCTTGTATGGTGTGTTGCGCCCGTTGGATCTTATACAGCCTTACAGGCTCGAAGTGAGCTCTAAGTTATCAAATGAACGGGGTAACGACCTGTACGATTTCTGGCGTGATAAAATTACGAGTTCCATCGTAAAAGCCCTGAAAGCAAGTGGCAATCCACAGATACTGATAAATCTGACTTCGGGCGAATATTTTAAATCTATTGACCTTAAAAAAAGCAAGATAAAGGTAATTAGTATCGAGTTCTATGAGTTTAAATATGAAAAATTAAAACAAATTGTTATCTATACCAAGAAAGCACGCGGGCTTATGGCTCGTTATATTATCGAAAACCGGATAGAGGACGTAGAAGATTTGAAAGGATTCGATAAAGCCGGATATTGGTTTCACCCACAACTATCAGACGAACAAAAGTTTGTGTTTGTAAGATCTTAGCTAAAACCATTAAAAAAAACTCCCCATAAATAGCAATAAGCCTTTCATTACTTTTCACTTAGGATTTCCACCGAAAATGTATTATGCTGATTCAGGCTTCTTACCTCGACCCTTTTTTATAATAATTATTGCTACATTTATGACATAATTTCTGCGATAAAAAACGTGTTTTGCATTCTCATAATCAATCTAAAATTATTAATTAAAGTTAATTTATGTGTATAGATATTAATTTAAATATCTCAAAAAAGTGTTTCAATAAAAAATTTTCAGGAGTTAGGTTGATTCTGCAAAATATTTTTCACAATTTTCATTAAACGAGTTTTTAAATTCAAAGCATTTTTGTATAAAAATTTCCAAATCCCGTCTATTTGTAATAATTTAAGCGACAAAGTCGATTAAAATAACTACAAAAAGGAAAATTATACAACCAGAAAGTATTTATATACATTTGTAATGTAAAAATTAATAAAAACAATCAAAGATATAAGAATATGAACAGAGCAATAACTTCACAACCCGAAATAAAACTGCAACTTGTTTTCGTAGGTATATTTGCAGCGATGCTTGTGTTAGCACTGGCTGCAAGTCTTTTTTAATGGTATTAGCTTATATAATAGTCAACAAAAAAGGAATTTCAAAAATGAAATTCCTTTTTTTATTGATTGAAAATCAGGTTAATTACTTACAGCAACAACATGGCATCGCCATATACACCAAAGCGATATCCTTCTTTCAGAGCTACTTCGTAAGCGTTCATAACATGGTCGTAGTCGCCAAAAGCAGCTGTGAGCATAAGTAAAGTAGAATATGGCAAATGGAAATTTGTTATCATCGAGTTTGCCACGGTAAAATCGTAAGGAGGAAATATAAATTTATTTGTCCATCCGTCATAAGGTTTTATTTTCCCTTCAGTGCCCACCACAGTTTCGAGCGCGCGCATCACAGTTACACCTACAGCACAGATATTCCGGCTTTCGTCCTGAGCTTTATTCACTTTTTCGGCAGTAAGCAAAGACACCGACATCTGCTCCGAGTCCATTTTGTGTTTGGTAAGGTCTTCCACATCAATCTCACGGAAATTACCCAAACTCATGTGCGAAGTCAGGAATGCAGTATCAATACCCTTAATTTCCATCCGTTTCAGCAACTCCCGGCTAAAGTGTGTACCTGCTGCAGGAGCTGAAACCGCACCTTCATTTTTGGCAAATATTGTCTGAAAACGATCGGCATCTTCCGGCTCTACAGGTCGGGTTATATTGCGGGGTAGCGGAGTTTCGCCCAGGTTGAACAAACTCTTTTTAAATTCATCGTGCGTACCGTCAAACAAAAAACGCAATGTCCTGCCTCTTGAGGTAGTATTATCAATCACCTCGGCTACTACAGAGTCGTCATCGCCAAAGTAAAGCTTGTTTCCTATGCGTATTTTGCGTGCCGGTTCTACCAATACATCCCATAAACGCATATCATGATTGAGTTCGCGCAGCAAGAAAACTTCAATTTGCGCACCTGTTTTCTCCTTATTACCATACAGACGAGCCGGGAATACTTTAGTATCGTTGAAGATAAACAAGTCATCTTCATTGAAATAGTCAAGTACATCTTTAAAAACCTTGTGTTCAATTTCCCCGGTTTTACGTCTTATTACCATAAGCCGCGATTCATCTCTGTGTTTTGTCGGATACTGAGCTATTTGCTCATCCGGCAGTTTAAACTTAAACTTTGATAGTTTCATATGTTTTTCTTTTGTCTGTTTCCTTTTTTATATAGCTCACCAATACCCGGTGCAAATATTACAACGTTTCCGCCGCCTGATCAATAATTACTTTCTCAACATGATTTACCAAATCATCAATTTCCCAACAATCGCTCAATTTCACATCGCCAATGCGGGTACGTTCGAGGGCTGTAAGATGCGCTCCGCTCCCAAGCGCAATGCCAATATCCCGAGCCAGCGCTCTGATATAAGTTCCTTTGCTGCAAACTACTCTAATCTTTAACACTGGAAGCGAAAAATCAAGCACCTCTATCTCATCTATAACCAACAACTTGGGTTTAAGTTCTACTTCCTGCCCATCGCGGGCATAATCGTAAGCTCGTTTGCCATCTACCTTGACTGCTGAATATACGGGTGGAATCTGCCATATTTCGCCCGTAAAGCGGGGAATTACCTCATCTACAAGCTGTCTGGTAATATGTTCGGTAGGAAATGTGGCATCTACCGGCAACTCCAAATCAAAACAAGGCGTAGTTGCTCCCAGCTCAAGGGTGGCAATATATTCTTTGGTCTGATACTGAAAGCTCTCTATCAGTCGGGTTGATTTTCCGGTGCATAATATCATAACCCCGGTAGCAAGCGGATCCAGTGTACCGGCATGTCCTACCTTCAGATTCTTAATATGCAGTGTTTTCCTAAGTTTCCATCGCAGCTTATTCACTAAGCTAAACGATGTCCAGTGTAACGGTTTATTTACGTAAAGAACTTCTCCTTGAATAAAATCCATTTAAAATATTTTATATCTAATTTTTCGGTCAGATTTTTTCCTGAATCCGGAAATTTACATCACATTCAAATCAACATTGGCAGCCAGTAGCACAAGCAATATCACCCCAACTACAATCCGGTAATATCCAAAGGCCTTAAAGCCATATTTAGTAAGAAAGTCGATAAAAAATTTGATAGCTAATAAAGCCACCGCAAAAGCCACCACATTACCTATGAGTAAGATTACTAAATTATCTTTCAACATATCAAGTCTGACAGGGTCTGTAAGCAGTTTCATCAATTTATAGCCCGATGCTGCTGCCATGGTAGGTACAGCCAGAAAGAAAGAAAATTCAGCTGCGTTTTTGCGGGATAATCTGGTAGTCATACCCCCAACAATGGTGGCCATGGAACGCGACACTCCCGGAATCATAGCTATACACTGAAAAAAACCTATTCTGAGTGCTTTTCGCCAGGTAATTTCCTGATTGTCATTCGGTTTATTAAACCATTTATCCACAAAAAGCATAAATACTCCGCCTATTACCAGCATTAAAGCTACCACAAACACGCTTTCGAGCATAGCATCCACATAATCATTGGCCAAAAAGCCAATTACGGCTGCCGGTACAAAAGCGATAAACAACTTCCAGTAAAAGTCATACTTCTGCAGTAAACGCAGAAAATAAACTTTCAGCCGCCGAAGCAGACTTAAACCAACTACGGCATTTTTATCAAAAACTACTATAGAGTTTACTTTAAAAAATCGTTTCCAGTATAATACAATAACCGAAAGTATAGCTCCGAACTGAATGATAACCGTAAAAGCTTTTACAAATTCGGTACTCTCCACTCCCAGCAAACTCTGAGCAATAATCATATGGCCGGTAGAAGATACCGGCAGAAACTCTGTTAACCCCTCAACTATAGCAATAATTATTGCTTCTAATACCGACATGCTTATTTACTTTTAGGCTTAAAGAGTATTGCAAATATTACAAACAAAAAACCAAAAAATGCAACCATCGGGCCAACAGTAATACGGCGTGTACTGAATATATCAGGGTTGAAGTCTACTTCGGTAGCCGAACCTGTCATTAGTATAAATCCGATTATGATTATAGCAAAACCAACTGCAATCAATACAAGATTAACCTTGGGGAGCGTAAGCTTTTTATTATTTTCCATATTTTTATATATTGTATCTGTTTTTTTAATATTCTTATTTGCTGAAATTTTAAATATAATACATATCGTTAGCTTTCATTTTCAGATAACGTCCCACAGCAATGTACGATGAAAAAACCGTAAGCAGAACACCCGACAACACAACGATACTAATGACATATACAGTTGTAAGTGGCTGTAGTGCCAAAGCTGTCATTCCAAATTCGTAAATCACATAATATACAGCACCAGCCAACAGCGCCAAGGCTATAAAAGCCGACACCAATCCATTGATTACCCCACGGATAAGATAGGGCTTGCGGATAAAGCTTTTGCTGGCTCCTACCAGTTTCATGGTGTTTATTAAAAACCGGTTTGAATACACAGATATTCTCACCGTATTGTGAATCAGCGTTACCGATACCAGCAATAAAGCTATCGCTAAACCAAGTAATACGTAACTTACTTTTCTGATGTTTTCGTTAACCAGGCTCACCAAATCTTTTTGATAGGCGGTTTGGTTGATATTGCTGAATGTTTTCAGTTTGTTCTCGATTACAGCCACACTATCCGGATTGGCATAAGCTGCTTTCAGCTTTACTTCGAGCGACGCTTTCAGCGGGTTGTAACCCAAAAACTCCTTAGGATTTTCGCCAAGCGAAGCGATATGATCCTTCAGAGCATCGTCCTTGGATACATATTCAACCGATTTGGTATAAATAGCGCCCTCAAGATATTTTTGTATTCTTATGCGGTCGGTAGGGGTAGTTTCATCGCTCAAAATTACCGAAAGATTAATATTCTCCTTGACATACACACCCATATCGCGCGCCACAAAAAGCAACAGGCTTACCAAGCCAATAAGGAACAATACCAACGACATGCTTATCGTTGAAGTAGCATGTATACTTTTTATCTTTCGGGGTTTAGTCGTTCTGTTTTTACTCATAGTAATTAACCGAATATTTATTCTTTTGTTTGTTTTTCTTTACGTGTTCTGATTACAACAAAACCAGCCAGCGCCAGTATCAGCAACACCGATGAAACCAACGCAATGGTATTACCTGTACTGTACGATTTAGGTTCAAATTTGAATTCCACGTCATAATTACCAGCCTTCAATGGCATAGCACGTAACAGATAGTTAGCCCTTACGTAAGGAACTTTATTGCCGTTAATGTAAGCATTCCAGCCTTTATCATAATATATCTCAGAAAATACTGCCAATTGATCTGTTTTAGAATTTACGGTATAAATCAAATGATTAGGTTCGTACGATTTCAGCGCTATGCGAGCTGTAGTGTCAACAACGGTACTCAAGGGCACTTCTTTTTCAAAGGCTTTGTCTACAACCAAATCGTGTTTGGTATCTATTTCGCCAACCAGCTTCATTTCTTCGTCAGCATTGGCAGCCACCCTTACTTTATTTACAAACCACGCATTACCATTGGCATAAGGATTTACAAGAGGCGCTGCATCTTTATTGTAGATAACATACTTCATATTAAGCATATTAAGTACTCCAAGCGAATCAAGCACCGGAGCTATCTCTTCAAAAGTTTTAGCACGCCCGAAAGCTCCAAACAGCTGCCCAATCTCTCCTTCTATCTGCATATTAATAAGTTCCTGATAACGACGCAGTTTTGCCGCATGGTATCCTCCAATATTTTTATGGAAATAAGACGGTTTTGAGTCGTTGAATATGCTTACGGTAGCATCAAGCACCCGGTAATCAGATTTATCCTGTAAAACCATCTTATCGGCATTAGTCGGCTCTACCAAAGTTTCAAATTTGCGTTTGCGTTCAAAGTTATTGTCATTCAGGTAACGTTTGGCAACCGGAACAAGATCGGCCAGAAATAGAATTCCAAACAACGCTATGGTGGCCGCAGGCTTTAATTTATTTTTAATATACAACCATATTACCAAAGCAGCTACAATAATGAAGCCTACTGAACGTAAAGCATCAGAACGGAGCATTGCTTCGCGGTCGAGCGGAAGTGTTTCTTTCAGAAAGGCGTAATCGCCCTGCAATTGAGCATCTGACGGAGCAACAAAACTTCCTGCCAACGAAGGTATCACTGCAAAAATCAAAGCAAGACCCGCCGTAATGCCGGCACTAATCAGGAGCGGTTTCAGAAGCTTGGTTTTATCAGTTTTTGGATCAAGCAGTTCTTTAAGCGCAAGCAGTGCGATAAGCGTAATGCCAAATCCCGTAGCTACCAAGGTCATTGATACGGTGCGGAATTTATTATAAAGTGGCACATAATCAATAAATAAGTCGGTAAGCCACATAAAATTTCGACCCCACGAAAGCATCAGAGTAAGTGCTATGGCCGGTAAGAGCCACCAAAGGGTTCTGCGCTCAACTATAAAGAGCCCCAGCACGAAAAGAAAAATTACCACCGCACCCAAATAAACCGGCCCTGAAGTTCCGGGCTGATCGCCCCAATAAAGCGGCAACTGCATATCTTTCATCACTTTTTCAACATTGGGTACACCATATCCTTTAAGCTTTGCAGCTGTATGGCTATCGCTTTCCAGATAACCTCCACTGGCACCTCCCATAAAATTGGGAATTAGAAGGGTCATTGTTTCTGCCTTTCCGTAACTCCATTGAGTTATATAGTCTTTATTTAGCCCGTGCTGCGAATTCTGACTGTCGGTTGTTAGTCCGTTGGACTTGCCGCGCATGGTATACTGGCTATATTCGTAAGTTGTTAGCAGCGAAGTGGCATTCATCCCCACAGCTATAAGCGCAGCCACAATAAGCACCGCCGACGATTGCAAAAAGGATTTAATTTCTTTGTTTTTCAGGCTGTAAACCAGTTCTACAACACCAAAGAACAATAGTAGTATTAAGGTATAATACAGAATCTGAACATGGTTAGCCCGTATTGCCAGGCTCAAGGCCAGAGCTGTAACTAAGCCTCCCACAAGTTTATTGCGCCTGAAAGCCATAAAAACACCACCTATAACCGGTGCCATGTAAGCTATGGTTACAGCCTTGGAATTGTGCCCGGCGGCAATAATTATCAGGTTGTACGAAGCAAAGGCAAAGGCAATGGCTCCCACTATGGCCAGCCATGGATTGAGCCTGAATGATAATAGTAAAACGTAGAAGCCTATAAAATAGAGCATTAGAAAATATACCGCATTGGGGTACATGTGAAACACATCTTCAACGTACTTAATCAGATTGTAGGGTTGTGATGACGATATCTGATAAGTCGGCATTCCGCCAAACATCGAATTGGTCCAAAGTGTTATATCATCGTGCGATTTGTTATAGTCAACCGATTCTTTAGCCATACACATCCAGCTTTCAGTATCATGACCTATAAGCTGTTTTCCTTCGATAACCGGCTTGAAATAAAAGAAAGCTATCACTGTAAACAACAGAATTGCAACAACATGCGGTGTAATTTTGGAGAGAATTGTTTTATTCATGGAGATATAACGTTTGTATAAGAGCAGTTTTTGGCAAAAATCACACAAAAATACATCATTTTTTCGCGGATTGGTTCATTTTAATTATTAAAAAATAAAAATATCTGATGAAATTTTTATCATTATGGTTAATTTCGGAATTATATCACTTCTTACTTTTTAAATATCTCTGTGTATAGATAATGTAGTGATTTGTAAAAGTCAGGCACTCAATGCAGATGTAATGAGCATTTTTTAGTTCTGATAAAACTATGTTGGATTAAAAAAAACTTCAGATACTATAGATAAAAAAAAATATAAGCCTGAATAAACATCATACTTTTAGGCATATAACAAACTATTCTGAATAAACGCAATAAACGAACTATCGTAAATAATCTCTGATGATAAAAAAAGAACATTGTTAGCCGCTAAGCCTAACAATGTTCCATTCAAAAAAAAGTATGCTTTACCTGCTTCAATGTTTTCAGAGCATTATTCCTCTGGCGAAAGGTATTTGTAAACCAGGCCTGCAAGAACAGCTCCAACCAACGGCGCTAACCAGAACAACCACAATTGACCAAGATAGTCGCCACCGGCAAAAATCGCCTGGCTTGTACTGCGTGCAGGATTCACCGATGTATTTGACACCGGAATAGATATAAGATGAATTAGTGTAAGAGCCAAACCGATAGCAATCCCGGCAAAGCCTTTGGGTGCCTTTGAGTGTGTAGCACCTAAAATAACCATCAAAAATATAAAAGTCATCACTACTTCAGTAATTAACACTGCTATCAGGCTGTATCCCCCGGGCGAATGCTCGCCATAACCGTTAGATGCAAAACCGGCGGTAACATCAAAACCAGACTTACCACTGGCAATAAGGTATAAAACAAATGCTGCTAATAACCCTCCTAAAACCTGAGAAATTATATAAGGTAAAAGTTCCTTCTTATCAAAACGACCTGCTATTACAAGACCTAATGACACAGCCGGATTAAGGTGACACCCCGATATATGACCTATGGCATAAGCCATAGTCAGAACAGTAAGACCAAATGCAAGTGAAACACCTGCAAACCCAATACCCAATTCAGGGTAACCTGCTGCTAACACAGCACTTCCACATCCGCCCAGTACGAGCCAAAATGTACCAATAAATTCTGCTACTAATTTTTTCATTAAGGATTTTTTTAAAGTAAATAATTCTAAAATAAGTCTTACGAAACAGATTGCATATTGTATTTTTTTGAATATGACAAAGATAGTTGCGTTGATGTATTTATAAAAATTTTCTTAGGGTACATTTAGGGTACATAAAGAGTTAATGTATGTTATTTTTTAAACGGCAAGTAAATGAATATGCATTTTTTCGCTCTTTTTTAACCGCCCTGATTATTAACACGTCAAAAAATCGCAACAAAAAAAGCGTCGGTTCATAAAAAACCAGACGCTCTCTTTGATTAAAATATAATAGTTTGATAATTCTTTGTTATGCTCCGAAATCGTCGAACATAAGCATTTCGCGGGGTACACCAAGCTCCCAAAGCATTTTTTCTACAGCTTTGGCCATAGGACCAGGACCACACATGTAGTATTCGATATCTTCAGGGGCATCGTGTTTGCTTAAATATTCGTCATGAATAACCTGATGTATGAATCCAACATAACCTGTCCAGTTATCTTCCGGTTGAGGCTCACTTAATGCAATATTGAATTGGAAGTTCGGAAATTCTCTTTCTAATTCTCTGAAATCCTCTTCGTAGAAAATTTCTTTTTTAGAACGGGCTCCGTACCAATAAGTAATCTTACGATCGGTAATTTTCAGGGTTTTCAGCAAGTGGAGTACATGCGAGCGTAAAGGAGCCATACCAGCACCACCACCAACGTAAAGCATTTCGCGCTTAGTGTTAAGTATGGGGTGAAACTCACCAAACGGACCGGATACCATTACTTTGTCGCCCGGCTTGAGATTGAAAATGTACGACGATGAGATACCCGGTTTTACATCCATCCAGCCACCTTTATTTCTATCGAACGGTGGAGTGGCTATACGTACGTTAAGCATAACAATATCGCCCTCGGCCGGATAGTTGGCCATAGAGTAGGCACGCATGGTTTCATCATCGTTTTTGCATACCAGATCCCACATTTTAAACTTATCCCAGTCGTCGCGGAATTGTTCTTCAATAGCAAAGTCGGTGAATTTCAAGTCGTATTTTGGAATATCTATCTGGATATATCCACCCGATACGAAATTGAGGTGTTCGCCTTCGGGTAATTTTACAACAAACTCCTTGATAAAGGTAGCTACATTCTTGTTCGATACCACTTCGCATTCCCATTTCTTCACACCAAGAATTGACTCATCCATCTTAATCGACAAGTCGTTTTTTACTTTCACCTGACATCCTAAGCGCCAGTTGTCTTTGATTTCCTTGCGGCTAAAGTGTACGGTTTCGGTAGGCAATATCTCACCTCCGCCCTCTACTACCTGACAACGACACTGGGCACAAGAACCACCGCCTCCGCAAGCCGATGGCAGAAAGATGCTCTGCGTCGACAAGGTATTCAGCAGCGTACTGCCTGCTTCGGCCACTACCTGTTTCTCACCGTTTATGGTTATTGTTACGTCACCCGAAGCTACCAGATAACGTTTTGCTACAATTAGAACAATAACCAACAGAAGAATAACCACTAAGAATACCACCAGACTTGTGATAATCATTGCTGTATTAATTGCTGATAACATAATTTTTTGAAGCCTTTAAAAAAACGGAATTTTCAAAGAAAACAGTATTTAAAGGACTTTTATTTTAATAATTTATAATACAAGTTTAATTTACACTCTTCAACCGGCAGTGATTAAATTTTAAGCCCTGAGAAACTCATAAAGGCAATACCCATAAGAGCCACAGTGATAAAAGTAATACCCAAACCTTTCAACGGAGCAGGCACATCGGAGTACTCCATCTTTTCGCGAATTGCCGCAAGACCTACGATGGCAAGCATCCAACCCACTCCCGAGCCTAATGCGTACGAAGTAGCTTCGGCTACGTTATTGAAAGCCCGTTGCTGCATAAACAACGAACCACCCATAATGGCACAGTTTACAGCAATAAGTGGCAAAAATATACCTAACGAGGCATACAATGACGGACTGAATTTTTCGACAACCATTTCGACCAACTGGGTCATGGCTGCAATTACTGCGATAAAGAGTATAAAGGCCAGATAGCTTAAATCGAGCGATTTAAAACTATCGCCAAGCCATGCAAGCGCACCTTCTTTAAGCACATAATTTTCGAGCAGGTAGTTTACAGGTAAGGTAATGCCTAATACAAAAATTACGGCAACTCCTAAACCTAATGATGTTTTTACATTTTTCGATACGGCAAGATAAGAACACATACCG
>JAFNAV010000066.1 GCA_017860345.1 Bacteroidota bacterium
CAAAAAGGGGCTCAGCAGATCTATCAGCATGAGAACGGCCTTCCTCAAAAACGGGGTGCCCGCTCATCAGGTTATTCCTAAAGCCAAAGGACTTTATGCGCCTTTATTCCCTAACACTACACCCGAAAATAAAAAGAAAAATAACTGGATGGAATTTAAGTTGGTGAGGGTTTCAAATTTAGCGAAATAAGTTGTTGATTAGTTAGCATATCTGTTCGCAAGAAAAGATTTCCCGTTAAGTTGTTTTTGTATTGCGCATTAGTTTATATTTCATGCGTTTACAAGGCATAGCTTAACGGGAAATCATTGTTTCTAAATCTTCTGTACAGTCGGTATTGATATATTTTCAAACCATAGTAAATACAAAGTAAAAGGAGCTGACTCAAATTATTCCCTTGAGTCAGCTCCTTTGTTAAATGTAAGAATAAAATTTCTCTTTAAATTCTTGTTTTGATGGCTTTGGTTTCAGCTTCGTATCCCGGTTTTTCAAGCAAAGCAAACATATTTTTTTTGTAAGCTTCAACACCAGGTTGATCAAACGGATTAACTCCCAATACATAGCCACTGATACCGCAAGCTTTTTCGAAGAAGTAGAGCAATTCGCCCAAATAATATTCATTTAGCTTTGGTAACTCTATTTTCAGATTAGGCACTCCACCATCGATATGGGCAATCTGAGTACCAAGTTCAGCCATTTTGTTAACCTCATCCACGCGTTTGCCGGCAAGGAAATTCAGTCCATCCAGGTTTGCATCGTCATTAGGGAAGATTTTGGTGTGGTCTGTTTCATTCACCGAAATAACGGTTTCAAAAATGCTGCGTTCACCTTCCTGAATCCACTGACCCATAGAGTGTAAATCGGTAGTAAAATCAACCGAAGCCGGGAAAATTCCCAGATTATCCTTACCTTCACTTTCTCCGTAAAGCTGTTTCCACCATTCCGATACATAATGTAGTTTAGGGTGGAAATTCACTAAAATTTCAATTTTTTTACCGCTTTTATATAGTTCGTTGCGGGTTGCAGCATAGATAGCGGCGGGGTTTTCTTCAAACGCTGTTTCGGTACCAGTTAGTTTTTCCATGTAAACGGCTCCTGCCACCAGCTGACGAATGTCGAATCCGGCTACAGCAATAGGGAGCAGCCCTACGGGCGAAAGTACAGAATATCGTCCACCAATATTATCTTCAATTACATAAGTTTTGTAACCTTCCTGAGTAGCCAGTGTGCGGAGGGCGCCACGGGCTTTGTCGGTTACAGCTACAATCAGTTTACGGGCAGCATCTTTTCCTTGCTGTTCCTCAAGTTGGGTTTTAAGCAGGCGGAATGCCAAAGCCGGTTCGGTAGTTGTTCCCGATTTTGAAATAGAGATAATACCAAATTTCTTGTTTTTGAGAAGTTCCTGCAGTTCATACAGATAGTCTTCGCCGATATTCTGACCGGCATAGACCACTACCGGCGATTTACGTTCGGTTAGCAGCCAGTCGAAACTGTTTGAAAGCGCATCAATAACAGCTTTAGCGCCCAGATAACTACCGCCAATACCAATTACCACTACTACTTCGCAGTTGTCGCGGAGTAATTTAGCAGTGTTTTCTATATCGGCCAAATGGGCTTCGTCTATAGATGATGGCAAATTAAGCCATCCCAAAAAGTCGCTTCCTTTGCCTGTACCCTGATGCAAAGCAGCGTTAGCCTGAGCTACCTGAGCTTTGTATCCAACTACAGCTTCCTCCGAAATAAATCCGAAAGCTTTGTCGATTTTAAGTTTAATGTGATTCATAAAAATAAATTTAGCCTCCTAAATCCCCCTCCAGAGGATTTCTGAGTTAGTTTATAATAGTTTGATGTTTTATTTTTGTTACAAAAAATTTCAATAAAGCCTTTTCAAAATTCCCCTGGAGGGGGATTTAAGTGGCTTTTATTTCAGCTTCTCTGTCAGTTTTCTGATTTCGAGTGTTGGCGAAACCCTGTTGTACAGAATTTCATACACAGCGTCTACGATGGGCATATTTACCTGATATTTTTCATTGATTTCATGAATACATTTGGTAGCATAATACCCTTCGGCAATCATTTCCATTTCGAGTTGAGCCGTTTTTACCGAATATCCTTTGCCAATCATGGTTCCAAATAAGCGGTTACGGCTAAATTTTGAATAAGCAGTTACCAGCAAATCACCCAGATAAGCAGGCTCGTTAATGTCGCGGTGAAGAGGGTTTGTTGCGTTGCAAAAACGGTTAATTTCCTGAATGGCATTCGATATAAGAACCGCCTGAAAGTTGTCGCCATATTTCAGTCCGTGACAAATACCGGCAGCAATAGAATAAATATTTTTCATCACCGACGAATACTCAATTCCCAAAACATCGTCGCTTATCGAAGTGCGGACAAAGCTGGTTGAAAAGCGCTGAGCCAGTACGCGGGCTTTCTCTCGCGAACTACAGCCTATTGTAAGGTACGAGAGTCTTTCCAAAGCCACTTCTTCGGCATGGCATGGTCCGGCCAGTACCGCAATATTATCATTAGGTACTTTATAAACCTCCTCAAAATAGTCGGATATAATCATATTCTCGTCCGGCACAATACCTTTGATGGCCGATACTACGATTTTTTTATCTAATTTGCGGCGCAGTTTTTTCAGGTGTTGTTTCAGAAATGGCGATGGAGTAGCAAAAATCAGAATATCCGATGTAGCCACTACATGGTTTATATTGCTGGTAAAATTAATACGGTCGGTATCGAATTTTACGCCGGTGAGGTACGAAGGGTTTTTGCTCAGTCGGATAAATTCGTCAATTTGTTCTTGCCTGCGCATATACCAGTTAATTCCCGGTGAGTTGACCAACGCTATTTTCGCAATGGCAGTGGCCCAGCTTCCTCCTCCTAAAATCGCTATTTTACTTTTTTCGTTTATCATATAACCCCCACCCCCTGAAGGGGAGTATTTGGTAGTTAAATTAATTGTTTTTTATTGTTCAGTCTTTTTTATTCCCTATTAGGAATTAAGGGCGTTTATCCATTCGGTCACTTCTTCTTTGGTCGGATTGGTAAGCCCCAGTTTGTTTTTCTTATTGAATCCGCATATATCCTGATGAAACTTGTTTGGATTCAATCCTTTCAACGCATCTAAGGTTTGGATTCCGGTTTTGATAATCACTTCAGCCCATTCGGTAGGTATACCCAGCTCTGCAAATTTTTCCGGTCCATCTTTTTTGGCCGCTTTTTCCGGTTTCATCTGGGGGAAGAAAAGCACTTCCTGTATGGCCTGTTGTCCGGTCATAAGCATTACCAGTCTATCCATTCCTATACCCATTCCTGAGGTAGGAGGCATGCCGTACTCCAACGAGCGTACAAAATCCATGTCAATAAACATAGCTTCGTCATCGCCTTTTTCGCTGAGTCGCAGCTGATCTTGGAATCTTCCCAATTGGTCAATCGGGTCGTTTAGTTCCGAGTAAGCATTGGCCAGTTCTTTACCGTTTACCATCAGTTCAAAACGTTCGGTAAGTTCCGGATTATCGCGGTGTCTTTTACATAACGGGCTCATTTCCATTGGATAATCCGTTATAAATGTGGGCTGTATGTAATTGCCTTCGCATTTTTCACCAAATATTTCATCAATCAGTTTACCTTTTCCCATGGTTTCGTCAGCGTCAATATGAAGTTGCTTGCATACGTCGCGGAGTTGCTCTTCGTTCATACCATTGATGTCAATGCCGGTATGGTCCTTGATGGCATCAATCATGGTTACTCGCTTAAACGGAGTTTTGAAACTGATGGTTTTTTCGCCCACCTGTAGTTCGGTGGTACCATTCACATCCAGACAGATTTTTTCTATCATTTTTTCGGTGAATTCCATCATCCAGTTGTAGTCTTTATAAGCTACATATATTTCCATAGCCGTAAATTCAGGATTATGGGTACGATCCATTCCTTCGTTACGGAAATTTTTTGAAAATTCGTAGACACCTTCAAATCCTCCAACAATCAATCTTTTCAGGTAAAGTTCGTTGGCAACACGCATATACAATGGAATATCCAGCGCGTTGTGATGAGTTATAAATGGTCGGGCCGAAGCGCCTCCCGGAATAGGTTGCAATACCGGAGTTTCAACTTCAATGTAGCCTTCAGCATTAAAATATTCGCGCATAGAGTTGTACACGCGGGTTCGTTTCAGGAAAATATCTTTGATACCTTCATTTACAACCAAATCTACATAACGTTGGCGGTAGCGTTGTTCGGGGTCTTCAAAAGCGTCGTAAGCCACGCCATCTTTATATTTTACAATAGGAAGTGGGCGCAAAGATTTGCTGAGGACGGTAAGCTCTTGAGCATGAACACTAATCTCGCCCATTTGAGTGCGGAACACAAATCCTTTGATTCCGATAAAATCACCGATGTCAAGTAATTTTTTGAACACGGTATTATACATCTCCGGTTGTGCTTCAGTGCTGATGTCGTCTCTGCTCACATACACCTGAATACGGCCTTTGGAGTCCTGTAGTTCAATAAAAGAAGCTTTTCCCATAATACGACGACTCATAATACGTCCGGCAATGCAAACGTTTTTATGCTCATCATCATCTTTAAATTCTGCTTTTATGTCGGTCGAGAAAGCGTCGGTGGGATACAAAGCGGCAGGGTACGGGTCGATGCCGAGGTTTCTTAGTTCGTTCAGGCTGTTACGTCTGAACTGTTCTTGTTCACTTAGTTCTATGCTCATATTTCAATTAAATACAAATTACGGCAAAATTACAAAAAAAGAACGAAAATCACGGTCAGTTCTGTAAATCAAGTGTGTAATTTTGCTTAAAAGCTTAAAAGGATATTAGAAAGCCGCGCTTGTACAAATCCCGGGCATCACGTTGCATGTAGTCAGTATGAGGCATAGAGGGGTAACTTACCGTTTTTTATTTGAACATAAAATATGTGTGATTTGTTTATCGGAAACTACTTATAACTATTTGACAATTAACAAACCCCGCAATTTTGTAATAATTATCGTACCTTTGCAAAAAGATAAAAACAGAAATAATGATTAAAATACTTTCCATTCCATTTTCGATATTAGCTTACTCGTGGTTTCTTCTTTCGGCAATTTTTTTTCATCCGGTTCAGTGGATTTGTTACAATCTTTTTGGATATCAGGCACATAAAAAAAGCGTCGATGCTTTGGATTTTTTTCTGATTCGAAGTCTCGATTTCACCTTGTCGGTTTCAAAATTTTACAACAGAGAGCTTATACCGCAGGGGGTTCCTCTTATTTTTGTGGCCAATCATCAGGGTATTTTTGATATTGTTGGGATGGCCTGGTATCTGCGGAAATTTCATCCTAAGTTTGTGAGTAAAATTGAATTGGGCAAAGGTATCCCAAGTGTTTCGTACAATTTGAGACATGGCGGATCGGTGCTTATCGACCGCAAAGATCCAAAGCAGGCTTTACCAGAAATGAAAAAAATGGGCGAATATATTCAGCAGCACAACAGATCGGTCATTATCTATCCCGAAGGTACGCGAACCAAAGATGGCAAGCCAAAGGCCTTTGCTGCCAATGGATTAAAAATATTGTGTAAATATGCTCCCGATGCCTTTGTAGTGCCTGTTACCATCAACAATTCCTGGAAAGTTTTCAGGTACGGTTCTTTTCCACTGGGTTTGGGCAATAAAGTTACGTTCACCGTGCATCCTCCAATATCGGTAAAAGACAGCGATTTCAATACTTTGTTTGAGGAGACTGAACGGGCTGTTGTAACGGGGATTAATTATTGATAGTTAAATCGGGTTCAAAATTTTCGATTACCTGCCAAACCCGGGCTTTTATTTCGGCAGCAGTCGGGTTTAGTTCAGCGGTCGTAAATGTTCCGTTTTCAATATTTATCCGGTCAAAAACCATGGTGTACAGAGCAAAGATTATCTCCAGACTAAGCTGAGAATAAGGCTCCAGTACAGGTTTAACTTCTTTCATTATCTGCAAAGTTTCCTGTCGGTATTCGTTGGCCGAAGCGTACAGTATGCCTGCCATTTTTCTGAATCCATCAGTGATTTTGCCTCCCTGAGCCATTTCCAGCAGGTTTTCACGTGTTAGATGATGTGTTGCCATCAGGTCGTCCGGAAAATAGTTGAGGTTATGTGTGTGGTCTTTTACAAAATCACGTATGATATGAACCAGATAACTAAATACAGCACAGGGTGTTGCAACTCGTTTTACGTCGAATGACGGTGGGCTGTAACTGCCTTGTTTCAGTGTGAGTCCGCATAAATGTACGAAAATAGATGCCGGAGCCACCGAAGCTCCTTTGGCATAATTCAGGAAAGCATCCAGCGAAGCAAATCCATCGTTATAAATATCATAAATCATGGACCGTGCAAAGTCCTCCATGGGCCAGGCCGGAATGTGAAACCGACGAATCGTTTCGGTAATTTCGGGAAACAACATTTCCTCTTTTCCCGGATGAAGCACTGAGTCTATCCATGTTTTTACATGTTGTTCAAAATCGGCTTGCTCCTGAGGCTGTATCGTGAGATGTTCGGATTTGTAATTGTCCACAAAATCGTCGATATAACGCATAAATTTGTAGCACACCCGGGCAGCCTGATACCGCTCATTGTCCCAGAAGTGAGCGGCTATCAGAATATTCGGATGATCAATAACTTTTTCAAAATCAATAGATTCAAAAATCTGTATAAAATGCTGTTTGTCGGTTATTGTTTTCATGCGTTCTTTTGGGTTTGTTTAGTTATCGTATGAAACTCGCATCCTGTTAGCTATCGGGATGCCCGTTTCATGATGTTAATTTTTCTACTGATAATAAGGTCGTTTTAATTGAATGGTTTTAACTTTCCGGCATCTTTTAATATCCTCTCGCTGGTTAGTTTGGCCGACAGCAATACTAACGGAACGCCGTTGCCGGGGTGCGTGCTACCACCGGTAAAATAAAGGTTTTTATATTTCCGATGCCGGTTGTGAGGCCTGAAATATCCCATCTGAAAAATAATATGGCTCAGGCTTCCGAAAACAGATCCGTTTGTAACATGGCAGTAGCTTTCAAATGTTTTGGGCGTAAAGCATATCTCAAACTTTATATGCTCTTCAATGTCGTCGATACCAGCTTCTTTCAGGCGTTTAATGACTGATGCCCGGGCTTTATGTCTCAGTTCCTGCCAGTCTTGTTCTTTATTTTTGTCGATATGCCCCACCGGAACAATGACTGATATGGAGTCCTCATTCTCGGGAGCAGCAGCGGGGTCGGTGCGTACCGGAGAGTGCAGGTAAAAGCTTGGATTATCCGAAAATGTTTTGTCGCTGAAAATTTTAGTCATTCCCTCTTTGTAGGGATCATTCAGGAAAATACTGTGCTGGTCGAGCTGAGGGTAAACTTTACTTACGCCCCAATGAAAAACCATGGCCGAGCACGAATAGTCTTTCTTTTTCAACAACTTAGCTTTTCTGTTTTCGGGCAATAGTTTATCGTACACATAAGGCAGGTCGGCATTGGCTACTACAATATCCGCCAAAATTTCCTTACCACTTTCCAGTACTATACCCTGAGCTTTTTGTTTTTTTACCATGATTTTTTCAACCGGCTCGTTCAGCCGTATTTTAACTCCGTAGCGACTGGCCTCTTCTTCGAGTCTTTCAATAATTCTGTGCATCCCGCCTTTGGGGAACAAAGCGCCTTCGGTAATTTCGGCAGCCGGCAGCATCGAAAAAAATGCGGGCTGACGATACACATTTTGTCCTACGTAGATATTCTGAAAAGTAAATGCTTTTTGTAAACGATGATCTTTAAAAAAACGCTTTACATAGTTCATGTGATTTATCCATGTTTTGAGGCGGATAAGCATGACTACGTTTTTAAAATTGATGAACTGAAAAAGATGATAGAAGTTGCGGTTTAGTAAACCCTGAACAGCAAGTTTGAAAAATCCATAACCTTCGTTTACATATTTATCGTAAGCAGCGCTGCTGTTATTTTCGAATAATTCAAGCTGAGATTTCATTTTCTGATCAGAGCGGAAATAAGAAAAATCAGTCCCATCGCTGAAAAACAGTTTATAGAGCGGGTCGAGCTGGTGAGTTTCCAGTTCTTTTTCAAGGTCAAGATTCAATGCTGAAAATACCTCGCGGTACAACGACGGCATAAGCAGGATGGTAGCTCCCAAATCGAAACGATGGCCGTCGCGCAACATTTGTCCGCAGCGGCCACCCGGATTCGGGTTTTTCTCAAATATCTCTACATCATAACCTTGGCGGGCTAAAAAAACCGCTGTAGCCATGCCGCCAACACCGGAACCAATAATTACTGCTTTAGGGTTCTGAATCATATACTAAACATTTTCTTTTATGTTTGCAAAGATACAAAAAAGCCTAAAGTGAGATAATCAGTTTTCGGTAGTAATAATTTTTAAATCGATAAATGACGATTTTCGGGGGATGAATAGAGCCGGCGCAGCCCTTATGCTATTCGTTCCAGATGCTTTCGTAAGTATAACTGCCACCGGGAAGTACCGCAAAAAGCCCTTTTGCAATTCTGTTTTGTTTGTCCAACCGGTCGATTTGCGCTATATCGTCCTCGCTTAAAGCTATAGTTAATGCTCCAAAATTACTGCGGATGCGTTCAGGATTAACCGATTTTGGTATCACAGCCGTACCACGCTCTATGCCCCAGGCCAATATCAGTTGTGTTTCCGAACAATGATATTTTCCGGCTAACGACTTTATCAATTCCGAGTTCTGAATGCCTGTTTCTGTTTTTATAAGATGCCTGCTTCCCAGCGGCGAATAGGCCGTAACTAAAATATTATTTGTTTTGCAAAAACTAACCAATTCATTTTGGATAAAAAACGGGTGAAGCTCTATTTGGTTAACTTCCGGAGCCGTTTGCGAAGCTTCAATCAGTTTTTTTAATTTAGGAATATTGAAATTGGAAACCCCGATATGCCGTGTAAGTCCGGTCTTTTGTACTTGTTCCATGGCTTTCCATGTTAATTCGAGCGGAAGTTCGTCGAGCGAAACCAGATGCTCGGCAGTTTTGGCTTGTTCATATCCGGTTTTGAAAGCAATAGGCCAGTGCATCAGATACAAGTCGAGATAATCCAGCTGAAGGTCGCTCAAAGTCTTTCTCAGAGCCGCCTCAACCCTTTCGGGAGCGTGATCGCTGTTCCAAAGCTTCGAAGTCACAAACAGATCTTCGCGTTTAACCAGACCCGATGAAAAAGCAAAGCGCAAAGCATCGCCAATTTCTTTTTCATTGCCATATATATAAGCACAGTCGATATGCCGGTAGCCACATTTTATAGCCTCAATTACAGCTGTATATACCTCGTTAGGTTTTGATAGCCAGGTGCCGAGTCCCAGCTGTGGAAGTTTATCTCCGTTTTTAAAAATCAGATTTTTCATTTTTAAATATTTCAAAATTGTTTTCACAAAGAAAATAAGTTTTATATGTATGATAAGTAATGGAATAGCCATTTCTTTAGTACAAAAGTACTTTCAATTTCTTTTTATACAAATTACCTGCCTCGGTTGTTGATTAATCGGGTGTTTTTTATAAAAATTTCACACCCGCCAATTGCTCTGATAAACAACAAGTAAATTTTTCAATTAACTCTTTGATTTTATTATTCAACCCAAACTTTACATTTGCAAATCCCGAGCAAAATATTTACTTTTGTTCTGAAATAAAACAAATACAAAAAGGATGGCAGCTTTTAAACGCATACTTCTTAAACTCAGCGGCGAATCACTGATGGGTGCAAAACAATATGGTATTGATGAAAACCGTTTGAGTGAATATGCTCAGCAAATTGCAGAGATTGTAAAAATGGGTGTTCAGGTAGGTATCGTAATTGGAGGCGGAAATATTTTCCGGGGTCTGAGTGGCTCTGCTAAGGGCTTTGACAGGGTACAGGGCGACCAGATGGGAATGCTTGCAACGGTTATCAACAGTCTGGCTCTCAACTCTGCTTTGCAGTCGGCCGGAGTTAAATCGCGGGTTCTTACAGCCATCAGAATGGAGCCTGTGGGTGAGTTTTATTCCAAGCAAAAAGCTGTACAAAGCCTCGAAAATGGCGAAGTGGTTATTTTCTCGGCCGGCACCGGAAACCCTTTCTTTACTACGGATACCGGTTCTTCGCTCAGAGCCATCGAAATTGAAGCCGACGTGATGCTCAAGGGCACCCGTGTGGATGGAATTTACACCGCCGATCCCGAAAAAGACCCTACGGCTGTGAAATTTGACGAAATCACTTACGACGAAATATACAACCGTAACCTGAAAGTGATGGATTTGACGGCTACCACCATGTGTAAGGAAAATAATATGCCTATTTATGTGTTCGATATGGATACGCCGGGCAACCTGAAAAAGGTAATGAGTGGTGAGAAAATTGGTACGCTCGTTAGAAATTAATTATAAAATATTCTTTTTGTTCGATAACACCGATAAAATTAAACAAACACAATAAAAAAATTATGCAAGACGTAAAACCCATACTGACTGAAGCTGAAGAGAACATGGAAGCTACGCTGTTATTTCTCGACGAATCGCTGGCTCATATACGTGCCGGAAAAGCTAACCCACGTATACTCGACGGGGTAAAAGTGGAGTATTACGGGTCGCATGTGCCAATTTCTAATGTGGCTACCGTAACTACGCCTGATGCAAAAACAATTACCATCCAACCCTGGGAAAAAGGCTTGATTGGGATATTGGAAAAAGCTATTTTAAATTCGGATGTAGGAATTACTCCTATGAACAATGGCGAAATAATTCGCCTTTCGATACCGCCCCTTACTGAGGAGCGTCGTAAGCAATTGGTGAAGCAGGCACGCCACGAAGGCGAGGAGGCTAAAATTTCTGTGCGCAATGCTCGCCGCGAAGCCATCGATTCGCTGAAAAAACTTATCAAAGAGGGTTTGCCTGAAGATGTGGAGAAAGATGCTGAAGCAAGCGCTCAGAAAGTTCACGACAAATACATCAAAAAAATTGATGATATGCTGGCGGATAAGGAAAAGGAAATTATGACTGTTTAAATGAGGGTTTGAAACGCCTGCGCTGGAAAAAATGTATAACAACAGTCATCTCGCTGAAAGGGATGGCTGTTTTTTCTTATATAATTGTTGAGTATTAAAAAATATCTGATATGGAGCGTAATTTTTCTTTTGGGAAATTGCGTTTATGCGTGGAGCAACGATTCTGTAGCCTCGCGTCGTAGCTTTTTTGTGATACCTCATGCAGCTTACCAGCAGGAAACTAACTGGGCTTTTGGTGTAGCCGGAGGTTATTACTTCAAAAGTAATGATATAAGCCGCATAAGTTCAGTGTCGGGTAGTGCTGACTATACTTTACTGAATCAGTTTATTTTCAACCTCACTCCCAAGATATACCTTGCTAATAAGAAATGGTATTTTTATACCAATTTGAATTTCAAAAAATATCCCGATACCTTTTTTGGAACGGGAAATACGCCAAACAATTTTAAAGCTGGTTATACTTCTCGCAACTTTGCATTCACCGTGCAACCTCAGTATTTGTTAACTCAACATGTATTTGTGGGAGCGGTGTTGTCGTTCAAAGCAGAAAGAATAATGGCAGATACTGCTTTGGAAAACAAAAAGGAATATATATTTGAGAATTTCGGACCCTACGGTTGGAGTCCGTACAAACAGCTAAGTGCCGGTTTGATAATCAGTTACGATAGCAGAGATAATCAGTTTTATCCGCAAAAAGGGTTATTTATCAAATCATTATTTACAATATCTGATAAATCGTGGGTCAGCGATTATTCACTGAAAGAGTTTTCGTTAGATATAAGGCAGTATATTCCGCTTTGGGCTAATCATACATTGGCCTGGCAGGCCTCAATGTCAGGGATATTCGGCAGGTCGGGTGTCCCATTTCAGCTATTGCCCACGGTAGGAGGGCGCGATGTTTTGCGCGGTTTCCGTCAGGGCATGTACCGCGACAATCTGATGACGGTGGTTCAGACCGAATACCGGCTTCCGCTGTATAAAAGGCTGAAAGCTGCTGTTTTCTGTTCTGTTGGCGATGTTATGAATAGCGACAGTCAGGCGGTAGAAAAGCTGAAAGTGGCCTACGGAGCCGGGTTTAGATACCGCCTCAACGATGCGCGTGTACATTTACGGCTGGATGTGGCCGGTAATAACTATGGTGAAAAGTTACAGTTTTACATTACGGCCACCGAGGCCTTTTGATTAACCGCAGAAATGACTAAATTTGCAATTATTATTGATTAAACCAACAGGATGAAAGGAGTTGTGGTTAAAAATACGGGTAGCTGGTATCAGGTAAAATCTGCCGATGGTGAGCTGATTGATTGTAAAATCAAAGGTAACCTTCGGCTTAAAGACATACGCAGTACCAACCCGATAGCAGTGGGCGATATGGTGGATTTTGAAATGAGTTCCGATATAGTAGGGCTTATCTCAGATGTTCGTGACAGAAGAAATTACATCGTGCGCCGCTCCTCAAATTTATCGAAACATGCTCATATTTTGGCTGCTAATCTGGATCTGACTGTGTTGGTAGCTACGGTCAATTATCCTGAAACCTCTACCGTGTTTATCGATCGGTTTTTGGCTGCTGCCGAGGCTTACAGAGTGCCGGCTTGTTTGGTATTTAATAAAACAGACCTCTACTCGCCCGACGAGATGGAATACCTCAGCGCATTGCAGGGGCTTTATCAGCACATTGGCTATGCTGTGTTTTGTATATCGGCATTAAAAACAGAAAATTTAGACGATTTCAAAGCGTTCTTAAAAGATAAAACCACCTTAATATCAGGTAATTCCGGAGTTGGTAAGTCGACTCTTATCAATGCGATAATGCCGGCCACCAAGGCTAAAACAGGAAAAATATCGGAATATCACAACAAGGGAATGCATACCACTACTTTTTCAGAGATGTTTGAACTTGAAAGTGGGGGATATATCATTGACACTCCCGGAATAAAGGGATTTGGAACTATTGATATGGAAAAAGAAGAGATGGGGCACTATTTTAAAGATATATTTCAGGTATCGGGTAACTGTCGTTTTTCAAATTGCACCCATGTGCACGAACCCGGATGCGCTGTTCTCGATGCAGTTGAGCAACAAATAATTAGCCGCTCCCGCTATCAAAGTTACCTGAGTATGCTTTCCGACACCGATACCGGAAAATATCGCTAAAATGAATATTTTTTCGCTTTACTTACAATTTGTTTGTTTTTTTGCAAGAAATAAAAAAATAATTAATACATTTGCATATTAGAAATTACTTATAGCAATAAAAAACAGCTTTATACGAGTTAATTAAACCATGGGACATCATCAGATTGATCGTTTAGACAAGAAAATTTTACAATTGATTTCGCAAGATGCACGTATTCCATTTCTGGAAGTTGCGCGCGAGTGTAATGTTTCGGGAGCCGCTATTCACCAACGGATACAGAAACTCCGAAACACAGGGATTATTAAAGGCTCTGAGTTTGTTATTGATACTTATAAAGTTGGATTTCAGACTTGTGCTTATATCGGTATTACTCTTAATGATGTGAAATCATTTCCATCGGTTGTAAATGAACTCAAAAAAATTCCTGAAATTGTAGAGTGTCATTATGCTACCGGAAAATACTCCATGTTTGTGAAGATATACGCCAAAGATAACCGCCATTTGCTTCAGATTATTCTGGATAAAATGACTGCTATCAAAGGTATAGCTCATACCGAAACTTTTCAGATTTCGCTTGATGAAGTGTTCCGCCGTCAGTTATCAGTGTTCGAAATTGATACTACGGTTGACTATGTGGCTGAAGACGACGAAGAGATTTAATAATGTTCGTAATTGACCCAACGTGGGTTTTTGAACAGAAAAGCCCGGATAACTATAAAGTCATCCGGGCTTTTCTGTTTCTATTAAGTCTATGAATCTGAAATCTCTAAGTAAGAATTATTGAGGAGTTGCGGCTGCCTTTATTGGAGTTTTCAGCGTGAACGATGAGGTGTTGCTACCTCCTAACGATGAATCGAATTTAGCATCCGAAATAATTGTAAAAGTTAATGTTGATTCTTTATTGGCATTTAAAGCCACATACCTGAACGGGAAAAATAAATTGCTTGAAGTGCCTGCCATAAGAAATTTTCCGGCGGCGTAATCCGAACCTGCTGTAAAGGTAGAGTCCATCGAATTTTGGCTTGGAAGCACAATTTTTCCAGACAAATCTGATGATTGCTTCAGGTAAAATGCGGTCAGGTTGTTAGCATATCCTTCCATGTACAATCTCAGGGTTATAGTATCGCCTACAGTAATTGTGTCCAGCACATACGATGCGTCGGTAATACTAATTGCAAGCGAGTCTCCGTTTTGATTATATGGTTTGAATACATATATACTTGGTGTATAATTTTCACCACCTTCGAGGTTACAAGCCGCAAAAAACAAGGGCATAATGGCCAAAAAAATGAATAATTTTGCTTTCATAGG
>JAFNAV010000001.1 GCA_017860345.1 Bacteroidota bacterium
AAATCTGTAATGTAATCCGTATGAGGAAAACTTTTGAGTTTACAGCGAAAATCTGTTTTATCCGCTATATCCGCGTTTCTATTCACATGAATCACTATTCACATCCATGAATATAGGCAAAATAGAATTTTTGTCACGTACTAAATTAATTTGTAGTATAAAATTCGTTATAGGTACCAAAAACTTATTCGCAACACGGTTACCTAATTAGTTCAAACTATATGTTTGCAAATAAAATTCTCATACATTTTTAAAAATGAAGAAGACATTAATACTTATTGTTTCGGTTCTAATAGCTGCATCAAACAGTTATGCTACAAAATATAAAGTAGCTGATATGGAACAATACAAAACAACGGTAAAAAAATTAGTTCCCGGCGACTCGCTCATACTGGCCAACGGGGTGTGGAAAGATGCCCAATTGAGCTTTAAAGGCAATGGTACACCCGACAAATTTATATATCTGGTAGCAGAAACTCCCGGTCGGGTAAGTATCGAAGGTAAATCAAGGCTTCAGTTATCGGGACAATATCTTTATGTTTCCGGACTAAAATTCGTGAATGGGTCAACACCCAAAAGCGTTGTTATCGAGTTTCGTACCGGCTCAACCGAGTACGCTTACAATAGCGTTTTGAGCCATTGTGTTATTGATAAATTCAACCAATCCGCTAAAGACTCAGCCGACCACTGGGTAGGTATTTACGGAAAAAAGAACACCGTAGAATACTGCTATTTTGGAGGAAAAAGCAACGAAGGTACAACCTTAGTGGTGTGGCCAAACGACTCGAACAGCATCAACAACAGTCACCTGATTTACCGCAACCATTTTGGCCCGCGCCCCCGGTTAGGTGCTAATGGTGGCGAAACCATACGCATTGGCACCAGTCAGGTTTGTCACCTTAACTCAGGAACCATTGTAGATGGAAATTACTTTGAACGTTGCAATGGCGAAGTAGAAGTTGTATCCAACAAATCGGGCGAAAATAAATTTGTAAACAACACCTTTTTTGAATGCGAAGGCAGTCTGGTTTTGCGCCATGGTAACAATGCTCTGGTATCGGGCAACTGGTTTATTGGCAATGGAAAAATAAATACGGGCGGTGTCCGCATTATCAACGAAGGACACAAAATTTTCAATAACTATTTTTACAAGCTGGCAGGCGACGAATTTCGGTCGGGCATAGCCATAATGAACGCCATACCCAACTCTCCGGCCAACGGTTATGCTCCGGTACGCAATGTAATGATTGCCAACAACACCTTTTACGATTGTGTAAACCCATGGGCATTTGGGGTAGGATTTGGCGAGCGCAACCGGATAGTACGTCCCGAAAGCACCCTGCTGCTTAACAATCTGATAGTTAGTCCAAACAGCTCTGAACTCATCAAAAGATACGACACTACTGAAGGCATCAAAACCGACAACAACATCATGATAAACAATACCGGAAGTGTCAAAACCGAAGGTAGCGTAGAAGGCGAAATTATCAAAGGAAAAATATCGGGTATTGAGATGGTATATACCAAACAGAAAGCTAAAAAACTGCCTTTTGTAAAATACGATATACTGGGACAGGTTAGAAACGAAGCCGTAATAGGTGCTTTCCAGCATGGGGATGGGGATGCGGCTGTTGAAATAGCTACAGCCCGTAACTGTGGGCCGGAGTGGTACGAAACATCCATATCAACTGAGGTAAAAAATTCCAAACCGGCAGGCAAAATCTTGACTGTTGCGCCCGGAGCAGATAATCTTTCCAAGGCCATTAAAAAAGCCGCAGCTGGTGACATTGTTGTATTATCAGAAGGCGAATATACAATTGGGAATAAAATAGCTTTAAATAAAGACCTTACATTAAGAGGCGATGGCAAGGGAAAAAACCCGGTTATCAGAATGAAATCGGAAAGAGAAAACAATAGTTTTTTTGAAATCGGAGGCAATGCCCGTATAGAGTTTCAAGGCATTGACTTTAATGGCGATAGCAAAGCAACCTATCCGGCCAAATATGTTTTCGCATCTGCCAAAGAAGGCGCTTTTGGGTATTCGCTCTTTGTAAACAACTGTAATATCTACGATGTAAAAGTGGATGGAGGTGCTGTTTTTAAAGCTTATAAAGGTTCGATGTGCGATTCTATCCTGATTTCCAACTCCGTTATCAGCGATTCGTACAGAGGCATCAGCCTGTCCGACGAGAAAGACAATACAGGTAAATATAATGCCGAAAGTGTAGTACTGCACAATTCGGTTTTCAGCAATATAGCTCAATATGCCATTGACTATTACCGGGGCGGTAACGACGAATCGACATTAGGCGGTTCACTTAGCATCAATCACTGTGTATTCGATGCCGTAGCCGACGATGAAAAACAATCTGTTCTGAAACTTACAGGCATAGTTACTGTAAACATCAGCAACAGCATATTCTGCAATACTGCGGCCAAAGTGAGCGTAAAGCTTTCAGGATTAAAAAATTCCATATCTAACAGCAACTTCAGTTCCTGCCCTGCTCCGAAAATCGAAAAAGGCGCAAAATCTGTTATGCTTTTTTCAGAAAGCCCGGCTTTTGAAAAGAAGAGTTATCAGCTCTCAAAAAAATCGAAACTGGCAGGCAAAGCCACCGATGGCGGCAATATCGGACTTCAGTAGTATCGTTTAAAAAATCTGAGATAAATCCGACGATCGCAAAGAATTGACATTAAAACAAATACATTCTTTGCGGTCGCATTTTTTTAAATAAACGTGTTTACAAAAAAAACAAATGACAAGAATACATAAAATCTGCATCTTCCTTTTATTAGTTACTGTTGCACCAGCTTTAGCAGGCACACCCCTACCCCGTTGGTACAGCAAAGCGCTAACCCGTTCGGAAGCACAATTACTGGCAGCAGCACAGCAGTTTGGCAATTCCGGCAAAACTCCCCGCACTTATGAACACGGTAAAATACAATTGGTAAGTTCAAACGATTGGACATCAGGATTTTTCCCGGGCAGCTTATGGTATGCATACGAACTTACCGGTAATGAGCAATTGCGTTCCGATGCAGAAAAGTTTACCGCATTTGTAGCCAATGCTCAGTACCGTAAAAACACTCACGACCTTGGTTTTATCCTTTATTGCAGTTATGGCAATGGCTTTAGAATTACGAGAAATGCAGGATACAGACAGGTGCTCGAAACCGGAGCAAAATCGCTTATGAGCAGATATAACCGGAAAACAGGACTTATAAAATCGTGGGATCCCGGAATAGTGTCGTGGAGCTTTCCGGTAATTATCGACAATATGATGAATCTTGAATTTTTGTACAACATGGGGCATCTTACAGGTAATAACTCGATGACAGAGGCCGCAGTTTCGCATGCTAACAATACCCTCAAGAATCATTTCAGGCAAGACAACAGTTGCTATCATGTGGTAGCGTACGACAGCATCAGCGGAAATGTTGCAGGCCGGCAGACCCATCAGGGATACAGCGATGGGTCGTCGTGGGCACGGGGTCAGGGCTGGGCGCTCTATGGTTTTACAATGATGTACAGGGAAACTAAAAACCCGGCTTATCTGGCTCAGGCTCAGAAGGTAGCTTCATTTATACTCAATCACCCCCGACTGCCTTCCGACAAAGTACCATACTGGGATTTTGATGATCCGGAGATACCCAATGCTCCTCGCGATGCTTCGGCCGCAGCGGTAATAGCCTCGGCACTCATTGAACTCAGTACATTTACACCTGATAATAATCAATACCTCGATACTGCAGAAATTATTCTTAAAAACTTGTCGGACAACAAATATCTGGCTAAAAAAGGGACAAACGGATTTTTCATCCTGATGCACTCAACGGGTAATATGCCGAAGAAATCTGAGATTGACACCCCACTTTCTTATGCCGATTATTATTATCTGGAAGCATTGAAAAGATATCGAAGCATAAAGCAAACCGGACATTTATAACAAAATACACTTTCATGAATCACAGCAGGTTAACCTTCGGAAAACGAATAACAGAACACTATATCGCACTACGCTTATTATTACCGGCATTAGCACTTATAGCCACCGGCTTGTCAGCACAAACAGTGCTTCAGGCCGATGGCCCCGGCAATACATACGAACTGATTAACAGCGTATTGGCACCGGGATACGAAGCCGTGGAAAGTGCCGAGTGTGCACATCCTGCATTTGGCAGGCATATAGCCGAAGTTTGGGACAACGATTTACAGAAGTACATATTTGAATTTTATATCCATGTAAATGAAGATAATGACCGGTGTATTAACTTCGACAGGCAACGGGTGGAAATTAAAACCTATGAACCATCGCCGGCTAAATTAAAAGGCGTAAGTGGTGAAACTGTGGTGTATAAATGGGCTTTCAAAATTCCAAATGGTTTTAAACCATCGAGCAATTTTACCCACATACATCAGGTAAAAGCAGTTGGAGGCGACGATGATGATCCGCTTTTTGTGCTCACCGCCCGCAAAGGAAGCCCCAACAAGCTCGAACTGAACTACTACGAAAGTTCCGTTGGAGACCAGACCCGGCTTACCACAGTGGATCTTACCGACTTTGAAAACACCTGGGTAGAGGTGACCGAAAAAATTAAAATACATCCAACCAACGGAACATACACTATTAGTATTAAAAAAAACGATACCGGAGCCTCTTTACTTTCGTATAGTAATAGTAAGTTATCTACATTTCGTTCCGACAATGATTTTATTCGCCCCAAATGGGGTATTTACCGCAGTTTGATTAGCTCATCTGAATTACGCGACGAGTCCATCAGGTTCTCCTATTTTTCGATACAGGAAGAAGTAAGTACCGACACCAATGAGGTAGAAACAGAAGCTGACAATCTGAAATTATATTATCAGAACGGTAGTCCGTTTATTTCATTCACAGTAGAGGAAAACACTCATGTTGAAATTAGGGCATGCAACATTACCGGGCAAATAAATGGCATTTTGCTGACGCAGGAAAATGTAATGGCCGGAACATATTCATTGGCTATTGATAAAAATAAACTTAGTCCCGGGTTAAATATTGTAAGCCTCCGAACAGGTCAAAACACTATTTCAAAAAAAATATTGATAAAAAATTAAATCGATGTAGGTTAAATTGGTACACCAATTTATGTTATACAACATGTTTGATAAATTTCTGTAGTAATTATTTTTTTGTTAGCAACAATTGTGATATTTTTGGTCGACCAATATATTGGTCGACCAAATTTTTTGTTATAAATCTGAATAAATACATATGAAACGAGCATCCCGATAGCTATCGGGACATGTGTTTAAACCAAAGACCATGTTCACTGCAAGTTCCATGCGACAACTAACTAAAAAATAAAAATGAACGCATGAAACGAGCATGAATACGAGTATTCACCAAAAATAGTGAAAATCTAACATGCGAGTTCCATACGACCTTAAAAAAAACAATTATTTACGTATGAAATTCATCATTAAAACATTCGTATTAATATCTCTCTTCAGCTTACAGTCCAAAGCTCAGACAGTGCTGAACACCTCATTTGAATCATCGGACAATTATTCCATTGCTTCAGTCAATAATGTAAGTAACTGGAAAGTAACGTCCGGTAACGGCGAAATTGTAAATGATGCAGGCTATACCCGCACAGGAAGTCAGGCATTGAAACTCACGGCAAATGCTACTACCTTACAGGTTGACAATATTGCTTATGCCTCCAATGCAGCAGCCTTAGCAGGCGATGTTTATATAGATTTTTACATCAAACTAAAATCTTTGCCAACAGCCGGTTTAGCCATTACCGGTTATGATTTAGGCACCAATACACACCGTAGCTTTATGGTAGAATTTTTGTCGTCTGGTAAAATTAAAATTTACGACGGCACCTCGGGCTGGAGCACTCAACCTACTTACAATACAGATGCATGGACAAGAATCACCATAAAAATAGACAATAGCTCTGGCCAATATTGCACTCACCCAACCGGATTATGGCACAATCACGCTAAATCCGGCCAAGGAAAAATACCTGCTGAATGACGAAGTAACAGCCACTGTAAACGTACCAGAACATTATGTTTTCAGCGGATGGACAGGTAGTTTGAGTGGATCGGACAATCCTAAAACATTTAGCGTAACGGGTAATATGACCATCGGAGCCTCCGTAACGATAGATGCAAGCAATCCACCGGCACAATCGGTTATCAGCTTAACACAACCAACCGGCGCTACCATTACGCTCACTCCGCAGCAAGCCACCTATTACAACGGAACTACAGTAAAAGCACAGCTAACAGTTCAGTCGGGCTATCAGTTTAACAACTGGACAGGTAGTTTGACCGGCACAACCAATCCTTATACATTCACTGTAAGCGGCGATATGAACATCGGCGCCGATGTTACTGAAATTCAGGTCAGTTCCACCAAGCGTATCGTTTCAACCACAGCTCAGTTTAAGGATGCACTATCAGCAATGAATCCCGGCGACACTATTTGGGTACTCAACGGAGAATACCCGCTGGGCAGTGTAAAAATCAGTCGGGGTGGTTCAGCTTTAAAACCGATACTTATCAAATCGGCCAATTTGCATGGAGCCAAAATTACAGGTTCGTCGGCATTTACGCTGTCAGCTATCAGCCATCTTACTATCGAAGGCTTTGATATAGACATTGAACCTATGAGTACCATATTTAAGATGGAAGGATGCAGCTATGTTCGCATCAGTCGTAATTACCTGAAGATGAAAACACTTACCGACACTCAAACATCTAAATGGATAACCATAGGTGATGTATGGACCAACGAAGTATGCAACAGTCATCACAACCGAATTGATCATAATCTTTTTGAAGGAAAATACGATTCAGGCGCATGGATTATTATTGATGGAAGCCACGGTACTGTTCCGGCAATATCGCAAAACGACCGGATAGACCATAATATTTTCAGAAAAAACACACCCCGTATGGCTAATGAAAAAGAAACCGTACGAATTGGCGTAAGCGACCTCTGTAAATTAGATGCATTTACGGTAGTGGAATATAACCTGTTTGAAGAATGTGATGGCGACCCTGAGATAGTATCGGTAAAAAGCTGTAAAGACACCGTCAGATACAATACTTTCCGCCGTTGTGCAGGTACTGTTTGTCTGCGTCAGGGCAACAATAGTGTAGTAGAAGGAAACTACTTTTTTGGCGAAGGAAAAACCACCGTATACGACTCCAACACCATAGGCTGCGGGGGAGTGAGAGTATATGGACTGAATCATAAAATTTACAACAATTATTTTGAAGGGCTCACCGGATACAAATGGGATGCTGCATGCACCATTACCAATGGCGATGTAACCAACTCTTCATCGAGCAATTCGAGCCACTTTATTCCTGAAAACATCGTATTTGCATTCAACACGCTGATCAACAACAAATCAGACATCGAGATAGGCTTTAACAACAACAATGCTTATGGCCTTGCGCCCAAAAACAATACGATTTCAAACAATATTATTATAAACTCTGAAAATCCCATTATCCAGTCGTACAGCACCACATCGCTGGCCGGGGTAGCTTTCAGCAACAACATATTTTATCCAACCGGAACTTCATCGGTGGGAATAAGCAACTTTACCGCGAGTCAGATAAAAACTGCAGACCCTAAACTTGTAAGCACACAATGCAGGGCATACAACGAAGCCTGTAACTATCAAACACCTTTTGCAATCTATAAACTATCCGCAGCAAGTCCGGCCATAAACGCTGCTACCGGAGCATTTATACCCGAAACAGATATGGAAGGACAAATTTCAGCGGGCATCCGGGATATTGGCGCTGATGAGTACAATACAGGTAGTGTAATTACCCGCGGACCGATATCCGAGGCTCATGCCGGCCCTACAGCTCCCGAAAATTTCAGCTACGAGGTATCAGTTTCAACAGCCAATCCGGAACTTATCACAAAAGAATGGGCAGCATTTCCCAATCCTTTTAAAGAAAGCACCCGTATTATTCTTCCTGATAATATTGCAGGAACAATATCTGTAAAACTATACAACGCCTACGGTAAATTAATATCAGCTCAAGTTGTAAACAATGCAGCCGCTAAGCAATATATCGATATAAACAGTCAGGAAAAAGGACTGATTTTCTGTGTTATGGAAACTGAAAATTCAAGAAACACCATAAAACTTATTTCAGAATAATAAAACCTTTAAAAAATATATTTCATGAAAAAAATTACTTTCATTTTGATGCTTTGGCTGTCTCTCGGGTTGGTAAAAGCCTCAGTAATAATTGACGAAACTTTCAATTACAGCGCCTCAAATCTTTCCGGCGAAAGTACATGGACAACTACCGGCACACTAACTACCGGTACAGGTAGAAATATTGAAAATAGTGCACTGACATACAGCAACAGTGGAGGCTCCTATGTTTTTTCGGGGATAGGTAAGAAAATAAATCACGATTATTCTGCCGGAACAAATTACATAGCTTATCGCTCTTTTTCAAGTATTAGTAGTGGCGATGTATATTTATCATTTTTGTATCAGGCCAATGGAGACCAAGGTCAGACAGCATCAGAAGTTGTTGGTTTGTCGTACCTGACAACAAATTCAACTATAAAAATGTGGGTTGGAAAACAAGCAGACGGCACAAAAAACCCCTTCAGATTTGGGTTAACGCGGTCAAGTACTTCAAGCGCAGATATAGTTTGGTCTACAGACACTTATAACTCATCTACGGTATATCTGATAGTAATTAAATATAATCTGAGCACTTACGCAGCAACAATGTATATAAATCCGGTTGTAGGTACATCAACCGAACCAACCCCAAACATAACAGCCGCTACCGACGGGACAACCCGAACATCGGTCAGTTGCCTCATGTTCAAGCATAGTGGCTCATCAATAGCCAAATTCTTCGTTAGCGGTGTTCGGGTATCCACTTCGTGGACAGAAGCTGTTGCAGGTCAATCTTCTGCAAGCCCTCTCCCTGCACCTGTTAACGGTTCCGCTTCATCCGTAACTGCGTCGGGCTTTACAGCAAACTGGACACCGGTAGATAATGCCACCGGATACGATGTAAAAGTGTATATGGGAGCTAATCTCATCAAAACAGTCAGCGCAAGCGGACAAGCTACTTCCAGTTTAGTTGTAAGCGGACTTATGTCGGGCATTACATACAGCTACAAAGTGGTAGCAAAAGGCGATGGAACTAACTTTGGCGATTCCGAAGAATCAAATTCCTCAGCATCAGTCACTACCTCCGATCCCTATGCTTCTGCTACTTTAAACACCGACTTTGGCGATGGTGCCTGGGGCACTCCTGTAGAAACACAGCCGGCTTCGGGTTCTTACACTTCGGGCTCGTTTAATGGGTTTGATTTGAATGCGGCCGTGCTCTATTCGGGTTCGGTAAAAGGTCTTAAAGGCGAAACCCATACCAACCGCATAGCAATCGACAAAAGTTCTAACAGTGGCATGGTAACTTTCCCAACCGTAAACTCGGTGGAACAAATTGAAATACATGCCACTGCCGGAACAGCAGGTAATGGTTTTATTCTCAAAGAGTTTAATACAACTACAAATACCTGGGATGCTATAGGCTCAATACGCACCTACGATGCCGCTACCAAAACCGCCGGAACCGATTCTATCTATATCATTCCGGTTTCAAGAACAGCCCCGGCAAAATTCCGGATTGAAAATGCCAGCTCAGGAGGTATATATTTGTTACAAATAATAACCCGTACCACCAATCCGCAATTATTATCCAAACCTCTGGTTGGCACTGCTACCGATGTGGATGAAACAAGCTATACTGCCAACTGGACACCGGTAGCCAACGCCACCGCCTACGACATCAGAACTTACCGTGGCACAACATTGGTTAGTACCATCCGGGTAAATGGCCAATCTACCGCAAGCACTTCAATTACAGGCTTATCGGCCAACAATTCATACTCGTACAGGGTTCAGGCCATTGGCAATAATGATATAGACTTTTCCGACTCATTTCTTTCGTTCTCATCGGCAAGTCATACCTGCATTTCGGGCAATGTATCAGCTGCGGACTTATCAAATTTAACATCATCAAGCACAATCATTATCCCGGCGGCAGCAAAACTAACCGTAAATGCCAATACTACAGTTAAAGCTATCAATGCCGCACCGGGTGCACAACTTACGCTTTCGGCAGGTTATACTTTGACAGCTGATAATATAAAATTAGAAAGCGATGCCACCGGCACAGCTACTTATGTAGACGAAAACAGCACGGCAAGTCTTATATCAGGCACTGTGCAGCAACACCTTACGCACGGACGTAACTGGTATGTTTCAGCACCTGTATCGGGAGCTACCGCATCGGCTCTGAGTACAGCCACATCGGTGGTTTATTACAATGAACCCACTGCTCAATGGCTCAGCGCAGCTACTACCGACGGTTTATCGGTACTTCAAGGTTATATTTCAGCCGCTACGGGTAGCGATGCCGCCATATCTTTCAGCGGAATATTGAACAACGGTGAAAAAACCGCTCAACTTACCAGAACCAATGCATTGGAAAAAAGCGGATTCAATCTGGTCGGGAATCCTTACCCATCGTATCTGAACTGGGAACTGGTGTATGCAGCGTCCACCAATCTGAAAAGCACCATATGGTTCAGAACGCAAACCAACGATGCTACTCCCGCATACGTATTCGATACTTACAATGCATTGACTCAGGTAGGAACCAACAACAATAAAGCAATGGCTGTAAACAAATACATACCGCCTACTCAGGGATTTTGGGTGAGGGTAAACGATGGATATACCACCGGAGAACTGCTCACCAATAACAGCATGCGCTCACACGCTGATGCCGCAACAAATATGCTAAAAGCAAATTCTTCAGTAAACAGCAAAGCAAATATCATTCGGTTAGTTATTTCCGATGGAATATATTCCGACGAAACCATCATTACTACCCATGCCAAAGCAAGCAATGGTTACGATGAATATGATTCGCAGAAAATGTTTAACCCGGACAACACTGTACCGGAAATCTACACAATAAATCAAGATGAAAAACTGGTAATCAACGGATTGAACAACATAGAGCAAGAGCTAAGTATTCCGCTCGGTTTTGTGGCCGGTAAAAACTCCACTTACAGCATTCAAGCCTCAGAGCTCTCAGGTTTCGATGGTTATACAATTTATATCAAAGATAAAACACTAAATATCACATCGGAAATATCCGGAAATCAAACTTACACTTTCAATTCAGAAGCAGGTGATATTTCCAACAGATTTGATATTCTGTTCAAATCGGGAAGCGCAACTACCGGACTCGGCGACGATATGGAAACAGCTGATTTAATAGAAGTGACAGCCAATAACAATGGACTGAAAATTACGAATAATGGCAATATGCAAGCCAACATCCGAATCATTAACAGCAACGGGAGTTATGTATACAGCAACTCAGTTAATCCGGGTATATCAAACATCAATACCTCACTGAATTCCGGAATATATATTATTGAAATTAATTATAATGCTAACAAATCATGGAAAAAAATAATTTTGAACGGGAAATAATCAGCCGTAAAAGAAAAACCTACACGCAGCCCGACTTATTGTTGGTGGAGCTCGACAACCAGATTTCACTGCAACTTGAATCGGAAGTACCACCAACCTACGAATCGGTTCAGGAATGTGTAAAAGATGGAGTTGCGGCCATAAATCCCTTTAAAAACTAAACGAATGGCATACCCATTCATCATTTAAACTTATAAAAAGAGTAGATTTTATGTTCTGCAACATATTTGGGAAAATTATCCTGAAATAATTTTTTTATTGAAGACATATATTGTAATTTTGGTCGACCAATAAATTGGTTGACCAAAATTTTTATAAAACACCCTATTAAAATAAGAAAAAAACGACAGCTCTTTTTCAGAGAATCGGACTTAACATTAATTCATCGTCCATGAAAAAAATTTACTTACTTATCGTTACAGCCCTTGTCAGCGCGAGCCTTTGGGCTACCGAATATCATTTTCAGGAAGGCTTCGCCACCTCATCGCCATCAGGTTGGGTAAGAGAGTGCAACTCCACAAGTACGCTCAATCACACAGGTCTTTCGTTCTCGGGAACCTACGCAGCCAAGTTCGATGCTACAGGATCGGGTAGATACGGCAAAAACTTAATCAGCCCGCAGGTTACAGGAGCCGACTCGCTCAGTTTTTATGTATCGAAAAATGCCAATGCCACTTATATGACCTTATATGTAGGTAAAATTGTAGGTTCCGACACTACCATTCTGAAAGCATACGAAGCCTATAATTTTCCAAACAAATCGGCAACACCGGGTTTTCAGAAGATTTCAATTCCTATAAAATCAGAATCGGAAAGCATGAAAATCATCATGTACGCCACAGTATCCACCGACCCCGCTCTTGTAAATGCCGGTTGGTTTATTGTGGACGATATCGAACTCTCGAAATATGAAGGTGGTAGCACTACCAATCCCTCTACAGCTGTTGATAAAATATCGACCGACTTTGGCGACGGCACCTGGGGAACAGTAGCTACAACCACTTATACTTCGGGCAGTTACCCAAGCAGCACTATCAATGGATTTAATCTGGTAAAGGCTTTTCTTTATACAGGTTCGGTAACTTGCGAAACAGGCGAAACGCACACCAACCGTATCTTGCTTGACAAAAACTCTCAGGGAGCTGCCATTGAGTTTCCTGCACTGAAAACCGTAGGCGAAGTAGAAATACATGCAGCCACAGGTAGCGAAGCCATGTCGTTCAGACTCGAAACATGGGATAATAACACATGGACAACATTAGGTACTTATATCACCCGCAAAAGCCCCGACAGTATTTATGTAATACCTGTACTCAAAAACGTAGAAACAAAATTAAGAATAGCCAACAATACAGGTAGTGGATTATATATTTATAAAATTGTTAGCCGTACCTATCAGGAAACGCAGGAAGTAACACTACGCAGCTGTTCGCCCTCCGAAGGCGAAGTAGTTTTTGCCAATCTGAAGAAAACAGCTACACTCACTTTCAATAAGAATATTCAGAAAGCCTCAGGAACAATCCTTCTCAATGGGGTGTCCATCCCTCTGACTGATTGTACCGTTACAGATAACATAGTGACATTTCCATTGGCATTAGAAGGTACACCTTCGGCCAACAAAAATTATACGCTAACAGTATCGGCTGGCACATTTACCGAAAAAGATAATGCCACCAATACTTCAAAAGATATTACGGTTAATTTTCAGACTTTAAAAACGGTATCGTATCCTGCCAATTACAATTCAAAAATCGACGTGGTATATAAAAACGTAAACAGTACCAATTGTCGTATGGACATTTACTATCCGGCAAGTACCGATAAACCCGTTCCGGTAGTTATCAATATGCACGGAGGCGGCTGGAATCATGGTTATAAAGAAGAACAGGGCGGATTTTCGATGTACTTTAATCAGGGCTACGCAGTTGCCAATGTTGAGTATCGACTTACCGGCGAAGCCACAGCTCCCGCAGCAGTAGAAGATGTTCGGGGTGCTATGCACTATCTGCTCAACCATGCCGACGAATTGAACATTGACCGCAAAAAAATTATTTTTCAGGGAGGTTCGGCTGGCGGACATTTAGCTCTCACGGCAGGTTATCTTCAGAACAACAGTTTGTATGATAACGAATGTGTGAAATATGAAGGTGAATACAAAGTAATGGCCGTTATTGACAAATACGGGCCATCGCAACTTACCGATTTTATGTTTTATACCTCATTGGTAAACTGGTTAGGAACCCATGCAGGCGATGTAGCCTTTGTACGTACAGTGTCGCCGGTAGCAATGGTAAATTCCACCACACCTCCAACCTATATTATTCATGGCGATGCCGACCCAACAGTACCATACTCCCAATCGGTAATATTAAATGACACACTGGCTGCGTTTGATATAAAACACAAATTCACCACCGTACCCGGAGGATTGCATGGCGGATTTCCTACTGCTTACAACACACAAATGGAAACGGAAATTATTGAATTTTTGAATGAGGTACTCAACAGTACCAGCACAGGAATTACAACAGGTACCAAAGGGCAGTCGTTAGTTTATGTATCAGACCATAAAATAACAATAGATACAGAAGAACAAACTTCAACCCAGGTATACAATAGCCTGGGAAAGTTGCTGAAGATTACTGAGGAAAAATCATTTATAATTCCCGAAAAAGGATTTTATATTGTAAAAGTAACAAATAAACAAGGGCAAGCAAATGCTCAAAAAATACTTATTCAGTAATCTTCAAAAAAAATTCAACTAATCAGTTTCTCAAATATTATGTCAAAATTCAAATTAGCACTTATATTCAGCTTTGCTATTCTGTGCATCACATTACAAGCTCAGAATCTGAAGCTTCACGAACTGTTTAACGAAGGGATGGTACTTCAGCAAAAAACAGGAGCGCTCCTGTGGGGTACAGCCACTCCGGCATCATCAATTCAGGTTAGTATCCAGAATAAAATCTTTAAAGCGAAGGTTACAGCCGATGGTAAATGGGAGATAAATATGAAACATCTTGCAGCAGGAGGCCCTTTTTCATTGGTAGTGAAATCGGACAACGAAACTGTAAAGTTGAACGAAGTATATGTAGGTGAGGTTTGGATAGCTGCCGGCCAGTCGAATATGGCATGGACATTAGAAAAAACCGATGGAGGCAAAGAAGAAATAGCTGCGGCAAAAAATAAGAATATCCGGTTTGTAATGGTGCCGGTAGTTACTTATGCTGGCGACCGTGCACGTGGTGATATGAACTGGCGCACAGCCACTACCGAAAACGTTTCGCAAATATCAGGCGTGGCCTATTTCTTCGCAAAAAAATTACAGGAAAACTTATCGGTTCCTGTAGGTATAATCTGTTGTTACAAAGGCGGTACAGTAGCCGAAGTATGGATGAGTCGCGAAACGCTGGTGAGTAACCCCAACCACGCGCCCATTGTGCATACCTACGAAAACTATGTGCAACTGCGTGGAGCCGAGAAATATAACGAACAGTATGCTGTGTACGAGAAAAAACTAAAAATCTACTACGACTCGGTTAAAGCAGGCTTCAATCTGGCTGTTCGTCCGGCCGAGCCCATGGGTGAGAAAAACTACAAACGCCCTTATGGACTTTACAACACCATGGTAAAACGAATATTACCGTATACAGCCAAAGGAGTAATCTGGTATCAGGGCGAAGCCAATGCTCCGCGCTCCGAACAGTATCAAACACTCTTTCCGGCTTTAATCAGCGAATGGCGTAAAGATTTGAGGAACAACAAACTGCCATTCTATTTTGTACAGTTGGCCAACTACGACCATCCTTCCTACGGGGCACGCCCCATGTGGGCAGAACTACGCGAAGCTCAACTCCTTACCCTGCAAAAAGTAAAAAACACAGGGATGGCTGTATCCATGGACGTAGGCGAACAAAACACCATTCATCCTACCAACAAAAAACCTGTGGGAGAAAGGCTATCAGCCATTGCTTTGAATCAGCTATACAAGTTCAACATTCCTTATTCTGGACCGGTTTTTAAATCTGTAAAAATCGAACATAATAAGGCCATTCTGAATTTTGATTATATTTACAGCGGACTTGCTTCTGACGGAGAACTGAAAGGATTTACCGTTTGTGGAGCAGATGGAAAATTTATAGAGGCTAAAGCTATGATTGAAGGCAACAAAGTAGTAGTTATTTCACCTGAAGCGGAACCAATACGTTATGTCCGTTACGGATGGACTAACTGGACTGATGCCAACCTGAAAAACAAAGAAGGTTTTCCGGCTACTCCTTTTCGTACCGACAATTTTCAACTGCTATCGCACGATATCAAATCTCCCAATTATTAAAGATAAAAAAATCATAAGCAATATATGAAAAAAATCAGCTTCACAATCATCTTAATCTCAGTTATCAGCTGTTTCTATCAGAGTCAGGCGCAGCCCAAAATATGGAATATGCAAACCATAGACATCGCCCGCACAACAGCCACCGAGGCTTCAAAAGCTCTTGTTAGAGAAGCTGATAAGAATTTGGATATAAAAATAGTTACTGTGATGGACAAACCCATGACGCCTCCCAGCGGCGACAAACATGATTATATGAGCATGGGGCGCTACTGGTGGCCAAATCCAAATACAGCCGACGGACTTCCTTACATCAGGAAAGATGGTGTGGTGAATCCTGAAATTGATAAATTGGACCGTATCCCTTTGGCTAAGTTTACCCGTAGTGTATACAGCTTGTCGCTGGCCTATTACCTTACCGGCGACGAAAAGTATGCTGCCAAAGCAGTTGAAAATATCAGAATCTGGTTTATCAACAAAAACACGCGGATGAATCCGAATATGAACTTCGGACAAACCATACCCGGGCGCAACAACGGCAAGGGACGCGGCGAAGGAGTTTTGGATACGTATTCTCTGGTTGAAATGCTCGAAGGAGTTGAACTGATTAAGACATCCAAAAAATTTACCCGTGCCGACCATGATGCCCTGATTACCTGGTTTGATACTTATCTGAACTGGATGCTTAGCTCCGAAATAGGTCAGGAAGAACAATCGGCAGCCAACAACCATGGCATCGCATTCGACGTACAGGTGGTGCGTTTTGCTCTTTTTACCGGTAAAGATGAGATAGCAAAAAAATTCATCAGTGAGTTTGCTGAAAAAAGAATATTCAAACAAATAGAGCCTAACGGTGCGCAACCTCTTGAGTTAGCACGCACTACAGCTTTTGGCTATTCTGTATTTAACCTGGGACACATGATAGATATGGCCACGATGGCCAAATCGTTGCATATGGATATTTTCAGTTCCTGTTCTAACGATGGTCGCAGTATCACTAAAGCCATTGAGTTTTTGTTGCCTTATTCAGGCATATCGGCCAACGAATTTCCGTACCAGCAAATCAAGGATTGGGATAAGGTTCAGAAAGAATTTTGCTGGGTATTGCGCCGTGCCGACACATTGAGTTCTAAACCCGTATACAAAGATATTTATTCAAAATATCTGCCCGTGACTGGCAAAGACAACAACTATTTGATCTACTAAATTATATCAGTGTATCGTTAAAAAAACAATCTGAATGGTTGAGATAAACTAAAAATGTATCCAACCTTCTTTTTTGAAATGAAAAAAATCATTTTCATATTAGTTTTTTTTTGCTGCATTTCTGTTTATGCCGAGAAAAAATTCGTCGTCACCGCATCGGCCATTAATAATGGCAGCTGGATAGCCGGAGATACCATTGTGCTTAAAAACGGAACCTGGACTAATCAGACTATAGCGTTGAAAGCTAACGGCACTGCTACCAACCCCATAGTTCTGATGGCCGAAACGCAGGGAAAAGTAATACTAACGGGCAATTCACGTCTAAGCTTTTCGGGGAGCTACCTCATTGTTACCGGATTGTTTTTTAAAGATGGTACGTTAAGTGGCTCCGATGTTATTTCATTCCGCACTTCAGCTTCGGAAACTGCCACCTATTGCACTTTGAAAAACACAGCAATTATCAATTATAACCCAGCCGATAACACTGTAGACAGCAAGTGGGTATCGCTTTATGGCAACAGCAATACCGTTGAGCACTGCTCTTTCGAGAACAAAACCAACTCAGGCACGCTGATGGTGGTATGGCTAAACAATGGATTATCAGCCAATCATAGCATTTCAAACAATTATTTTGGTTACCGCAACCCCAATGTGGATGCAAACGGCAACGAACTGAACGGACAGGAAATTATTCGCATTGGCGATAGCTCTACTTCCATGACCACAGCCAATGTAACTGTAAACGGAAACTATTTTGAAAAATGCAATGGCGAAATAGAGGTGGTATCCAACAAATCCTGCGGCAATACCTACATCAATAACCTGTTTCAGGAATGTAAAGGTATGCTTACGCTTCGCCATGGCAACAGTTGTATTGTAGAAGGCAACTACTTTTTTGGCAATGGCGTGTCCGAAACCGGTGGTGTGAGAATTATCGGCGAAAATCACACAGTATATAACAACTACTTTGAAAATCTGCGCGGTTCGGGTTACAGAGCGGCGCTTTGCATTGTTCGTGGAAAGGAAAACTCAGCATTGAGCGAGTATTATCAGGTAAAAAATGCGTTGGTAGCTTTTAACACCTTTGTCAATTGCAGTCAGGCATTTAACATCAACTACAACAGCAGCTCGTCGCTCACCCTCCCACCCATAAACACAACCATCGCTCACAATCATATTTTCAATTCATCTTCTTCGTACAACAACGTTACTGTTGACCAGACTAATATCTCGAAAATGTCGGTTACGTGGAAAAACAATTTGATGAATCAGGGACGCTATACCGATTTTAGTTACACTGCAAGTCAGGTAGTTACCGGCAAAGATGCAAAAATGACGCAAGTTGCCACCAGTACACCAATATACGAACCGGGAAGCACATCGGCACTGAAAAACTACAGCACAACCGAATATGCAAACATAACCACCGATATACGCGGACGTTTACGTACCGCAGCCAGCAAAACTCCCGGAGCAAGCCAGCTTTCGGGAACTGTTTCAATATCAATGCCTGTAAAAGAAGAAACAGGAGCCTCATTTACTAATAGCATTACAACAGATACAAGTCCTCTGACAAGTAACAAAAACTGGAGCTATACACTTACAGCTAATGGTGTGGAAATAAGCTTTCAGACCGCAGGAAGCATAAACTTGTATAATCTGAATGGCAGCAACATATTAGCTCAGAAAGCTTATGAAAACTCAACCCTGAGCATCAATTTACCCAAAGGGCTATATTTACTTCAATTTATTAATAATCAGGGTTATAAATCAATTGAAAAAATTTTGATAAAAAAATAAAAATCGTGCAACTTTAATTTTGGTAGACCAATTTAAATTTTTATATTTGTAACAATAAAAATTGGTTGACCAGTCGATATATAATAATTATGAACATCTTTCAAAAAACACTACTCATTGCATTACTATTTTTTTACTACACAGCAGCTTACGCGCAGCATCCGGGATTATTGCTAACTCCGGCGGGCGTAAAGGAAATTAAAAAGAATGCGGGCAAATATCCCGGTTTTGACAATGCCGTAGCTGAGCAGAAAAAAATAGCCGATAATGCACTACATAGCACAATCACAGTTCCGCAACCGAAAGATGGTGGCGGCGGCTACACGCACGAAAAGCACAAAAACAACTATTACGAAATGTATGCGGCAGGCATCATGTACCAGCTTACCGGAAAAAAAGAATATGCACAATTCGTAACTGATATGCTGAAAAAGTATGCAACCCTCTACCCTACTCTGGGGCTGCATCCGGCAGTAAAATCGGAAACCCCGGGAAAACTTTTCTGGCAAACACTCAACGAATCGGTGTGGTTAGTACATACCTCAGTGGCTTACGACTGTGTATACGATTATATCAGCGCTACTGACCGTCAAAATATTGAGAAAAATTTATTTTACCCAATGGCTGAGTTTATTTCCAATGGAAATCCGGCTAATTACGCCGTTTTCAACAAAATGCACAATCATGGTACCTGGGCTACCGCCGCAGTGGGCATGATTGGATATGCTATGGGCGATAAGAATTTGGTTGACATGGCGCTTCACGGTTCAGCTAAAGACGGTAAAACCGGCTTTATCCGTCAGTTAGATGTACTGTTTTCGCCGGATGGTTATTTTACAGAAGGACCTTATTACCAGCGCTATGCAATATGGCCATTCATGACATTTGCACAGGTAATACAAAACAAACAACCCGAACTGAATATTTTTAAATACAGAGATGGTATATTGAACAAAGCTGTAAATACACTTGTGCAATGCGCTTACGACGGAGAGATATTTTACCTGAACGATGCGCTAAAAAAAACGTATCAGACTCAGGAAATAATTTATGCGGTAGATATTGCCTATAAAAACGACCCGGCGAATACTGCTTTGCTCGACATTGCACGTCGGCAAAATTCATTTATTGTGTCGGATGCCGGCATAGCTACTGCCCGTGCTGCAAGTAAAAAAGACGTAAAACCCTTTACATTCAAGCCTCTTATTCTGCGCGATGGCGCTAAAGGCGACGAAGGGGCTATAGCCATTTTGCGCAAAGGAAACACCTGCCTGACTTTTAAGGCTACATCGCATGGGCTTTCGCACGGACATTACGATAAACTTTCAATATCACTTTTTGATAATAACAACAGCATACTTACCGATTATGGTGCAGTGCGATACCTCAACATTGAACCCAAATACGGCGGGCATTACACCAAAGAAAATTACAGTTGGGCTATGCAAACCATTGCTCACAACACGGTAACTGTGGACGAACAAAGTCATTTCGACGGTAATATCAAGGTTTCGTCTAATTACCATTCCGACTTATTATACGCAGATGTTTCCAACCCTGATATTCAGATAGTATCGGCAGTAGAAAAAAATGCTTACAAAAACGTTAGCATGCAGCGTACTACAGCTTTAATTACTGTTCCAGACTTGGAATTTCCGGTTATCTTCGACATTTTCCGGGTGAAATCCGATTCGGCTCACCAGCTCGATTTTCCGTTCTATTATCGGGGACAAATGGTGTCGGGCAACTTCAGCGTTCAAAAAAACACTTCGGAACTTAAAACTCTCGGTACAAAAAACGGATACCAACACTTATGGGTCGAAGGTAAAGGCAAAACCGACCAGGATAATGCTACCTTTACCTGGGTAAACGACAACCGTTTTTACACCATTACCACAAAGTGCGACTCACAAACTGAGCTCTTACTTACACGTTCAGGCGCCGGCGATCCTGATTTCAACCTGCGTTACGAGCCTTGTTTTATGCTGCGTCAGCCCAATGCAGGCAACCACACTTTCGTCTCGGTTATTGAGCCACATGGCCTTTACGACCTGATAAAAGAAGTTACCATAAATTACAAAAGCGCCGTAGCCTCGGTACAACTGCTTCAGGACAACGAGGAACTCACCGTTATCAAAGTGGCAACCAACTCGGGCAAAAATTATCTGTTTGCTACATCCAACAGTATGAGTTCCGAAAACAAAAGTTTTATCTACAACAATACAAAAATTTCATTATCAAACAATTATTATTTTTCAGAAATTAAAAATTAAAATATATGAAGACAAGAAGCGAAAATTTTCTGATAAGTTCAGAATTACCTTGGGAAAATCCATCAGAAGGCATCACACGTCAGATTATGGGTTACGACGGACAACTAATGCTGGTGAAGGTAGTATTTCAAAAAGGTGCTATCGGATACGTTCACGAACATTATCATTCGCAGAGCACCTATGTAGTTAGCGGTAAGTTCGAGGTAATGATAAATGGAGAAAAACGCATACTTGAAGCCGGCGATGGTTTTTACATCGAACCGGATGCTCCACATGGCGCTGTTTGTCTGGAAGACGGAATTTTAATTGACACATTCAGCCCTGTACGTCAGGATTTTATCAAATAACAATCACAGGAAACGAGCATTCCGATAGCTATCGGGAGACAAATTCCAACCAATTAAAAAATAAAAAATGAACGCATGAAAATAAAAGGATTGCGCTGGTGGGTCATCGGTCTCATCATGCTTATCACCATCATCAATTATCTCGACCGCGGCACACTTAATTACATGTGGGTGGCCAATGTAGAGTTTAATGTGGTGAATATAATACTTCCCGGAGCAAACGAAAATCAGGCTGAATATCTGCCAGACCAGAATGCTTACCGGCTTGTATCCAAAAATGGTGACGAAATAATACAGCCTGCCGAGAAGGTAACATTCAAAAACGAGGGTAAAACACTTATCAATCGTCAGGGCATAGCTTACGATCTGGGAATTGTGGATCAGAATGCTGAGCCCGAAGTAGCAGCCCGTCAAGCCAAGGAAATGCTCGGACAAATCACCATATTCTTCATGATAGCTTATGGATTGAGTCAGCTTTTCTCGGGAAAACTATACGACAAAATAGGCACCCGCAAAGGTTTTCTGGTATCGGTACTGATATGGGGAACTGCCGATGCTCTTACGTCGCTGGCTCGCGGTAAAATATCGCTTACAGCCTTCAGAATGATGCTCGGACTGGGCGAGGCCGGTCCCTGGCCGGGAGCAACCAAAAGTAATGCCGAATGGTTCCCGCAAAAGGAACGTGCATTTGCGCAGGGGTTATTTGGAGCAGCAGCTTCGTTAGGTTCGGTATTGGCGCCAATTGCCATTCTGATGCTTTATATGTCTTTTGCCTGGCAAATGACCTTTGTTATCGTAGGTTGCATGGGGCTTCTCTGGATTATCCCCTGGCTTATTATCAACAAAAAAGGGCCTAAAGAGCACAAATGGATTACGGATGAAGAACGTGAATACATCCTTAGCGGGCAACCCGAATCAAAAATGACTTCGGAGCAAGGCAAAAGCTGGGGACAACTATTGGCTAACAAAAAGAACTACTCTGTCATTTTGGGACGTTTCTTCCTCGACCCTATCTGGTGGATGTTTGTAACCTATCTTCCGATGTATCTGGTTGATCAGTTTCAGCTCAATATCAAAGAACTGGCATTCTCGGCATGGATTCCTTATTTGGGTGCCATGATAGGAAGTATTTCGGGTGGTTGGTTTTCAGGCTACCTTATCCGCAAAGGTCATACGGTGGACAAAGCCCGGAAAACAGCTATGATTATTGGTGGTGCCATCATTATCCCTTCGATAATTGCTTCGGTGCTGGTACCCAATGCGGTAGTAGCCGTTGTACTGATGGCATTTGTACTTGGTGGTTTTCAGTTTACCATCACCAATATCCAGACTCTACCAAGCGACCTCCATTGTGGCAAGTCGGTTGGTTCGTTGGCCGGACTTGGCGGCGCTGCTGCCGTAATGGGAACCATCCTGGCCATACTTTTTGCCGGACAAATTTCGAGCTGGCCTTTGCTATTCGGACTTTTAGCCGGATTGGTACCACTCTCGCTGGCATCAATTTTTATAACTGTAGGAAAAATTGAACAAATAAAATAATTATTCAACCATCGAAAAAAATGGATTTTTTTAAAGCATAAATATATTATGAAACTAAATGGGAAAGTAGCCATCATAACAGGTGGTGCACGCGATTTGGGACGTGCAATTTCAGTAAAATTAGCATCAGAAGGCGCCAAAGTAGTAATCAACTATTTCGACAATCCGTCTGATGCCGAAGAAACCCTGAAAATGGTGCAGGAATCTGGTTCCGAAGGCATTATTGTACAAGGCGATATGACTAAAGCTGATGACGTAAAACGCTTATTTGATGAGGCTGTTGCTCAGTTTGGCAACGAAATTCACGTGCTGGTAAACGTAGTGGGAGGAATTGTGGGACGTAAAACCATCACCGAACAAGATGAAGCGTGGTATAATTTTTTGATGGACGTAAACATGAAAAGCTGCTGGTTTTGCACACGCGAAGCAGTTCCTTACATGCCTGCCGGATCATCTATTATCAATTTCTCATCGCTGGCAGCACGCGATGGCGGAGGCCCGGGTGCATCGCTTTATGCCACTGCCAAAGGTGCAGTAATGACATTTACCCGCTCTATGGCCAAAGAACTTGGACCTAAAGGCATCAGGGTAAACGCGCTGGCTCCGGGTACTATAGCCACTTCGTTCCACGATAAATTCAACACCCCCGAAAACCGCGAACGCATGAAGGGCATTTATCCCTTGCGCCGCGAAGGCGATGCGGGCGATGTGGCCGATCTCGTTGCATTTCTGGCTGCCGATGAGTCCGACTACATTACGGGAAGTAATATCGATATCAACGGTGGTCTTTTCTTTTCGTAATCAGAACAGCACAACTCCGGGATAAAGGAGTTTACAAATAGTCAATAACGCAAATTTTCGCAAATCAATACAAGTTAATTGATTGATAATTATCCAAATACATTTAAAATGAAATTTGAATAATTTGCGAAAATTTGCGTTATTTTTTATTGTTCAGGCAGCAGTTATATCGTATGTATTTCTGCTGTATTCTGTTTTTTAATCGAGCTGGTATCCGAAGTTTCTCAGTTTAGTATCTTTATTGCGCCAGTCTTTTTCCACCTTCACATAAAGTTCCAGAAAAACCTTTTTCTCAAAAAAAGCTTCAATATCTTTGCGCGCCTCAGTACCTACCTTTTTCAGGGATTTACCTCCGTGTCCGATAATAATTCCTTTCTGCGAATCGCGTTCGGCATAAATTACCGCATTAATACGTATAAGCTTTTCCTCTTCAACAAACTGCTCTACTTCCACTTCCACCGAGTACGGAATTTCTTTGTCGTAATTCAGCAATATCTTTTCGCGGATAATTTCGGTTACAAAAAAACGTGCCGGTTTATCCGTGAGCTGGTCTTTATCAAAAAAAGGCGGCGACTCAGGTAAGAGCTCTAATATACGGTTGAACAACGGATCGATATTAAATTTTTCCTGCGCCGATACAGGCAAAACCGAAGCTCTGGGTATCTGTAATTTCCACTTCTCCACAAGCGCTTCGAGCTTAGTCTGGTCAATTAAATCTATTTTATTGATAATAAGAATAACCGGAGCCGGGTTCAGGTTCACCTTTTCAACAAAATCAGCGTTTTTTTCGGCCGAGTCAAATACATCTGTAACATACAGGAGCACATCGGCATCGGTCAATGCCGAACGCGAAAAATTAAGCATGGACTCCTGCAAGCGATAATTTGGCTTCAGTACTCCCGGAGTATCCGAATAGATAATCTGAAAATCGTCGCCATTTACAATACCCAATATGCGGTGACGCGTAGTTTGCGCTTTGGAAGTAATAATAGAGATACGCTCACCTACAAGAGCGTTCATCAACGTAGACTTACCAACATTGGGGTTGCCTACAATATTTACAAAACCTGATTTATGCATGGTTGATGTTATTTTAAAAAGAAGTTATGCAAGCACAAAGTCATGAAATCACTTAAGTTAAGACATTGCAACGGCAGTACCATCTTAACCTGTACATTATCTTCAATATCTACATTCTTTTTTTCTGCGTACAAAGATACAACAAATAAAGCATACACTCAACGACAGTATTATTCCATACTTTTTTATTATTTTTGACGTTTAAAAAGATACAAAACAACATCAGGTAGTCTGTGTATATGTTAACGCGCATTTTTCAGACAATAAACAATATACGATGATAAGGCTTAAGGATATAAAATCCGGGATAACGCTGAACAAAATTTATGAACTCTCCCGTCATTTTAAATTAGTATTTATACTTGTCGGCGCTGCTATCATATTGGTTTCAACCATGTTTACCAACAGATTGGCTCGTGAATTGGCTCGCGAAGAGCAGAAAAAAATTGAGATATGGGCCGAAGCTACCCGCCAGCTTATTACAGCCGACAACAACAGCGACATCGATTTCATTTCCAAAATTATTGAGGAAAACACCACCATCCCCGTTATTATTATCGACGATAATGACGAGATGATTCTGGCTCGTAACTTTGCCGAACCTAAGAAAAATATTGATCAGTTTTATACAAAAGAAATAAAACGACTTAAACCCAAGCACACACCCATTGGTATAAATCTGAACAACAATTATCAGTATATAATTTACGACGACTCGGTACTGCTCAAGCAGTTATATATATTTCCGTATGTACAACTTGGGGTAATTGTTGTATTCCTGCTGATAGCCTTTTTTGCTTTTTCGAGCACTAAAAAAGAAGAACAAAACCGCGTTTGGGTTGGATTGTCCAAAGAAACCGCTCATCAGTTGGGTACTCCCATATCGTCGCTGCTGGCGTGGGTTGATTTGCTCAAAACAAAGTATCAGGACGAAAAACTATTGCCCGAAATGGCTAAAGATGTGAACCGGTTGCGCATCATTGCCGAAAGGTTCTCAAAAATAGGTTCGGCACCCGATCTGCAAATTGTCAGTCTGAACGAAACCATACAAAACGCCGTACAATACATGAGCAACCGTTCGTCGCAAAAGGTAAGTTTCAGTTACACTTTTCAGAATGGTAGTCAGATATTCACCCATCTCAATGTCCCACTTTTTGAATGGGTTATCGAAAACCTCTGCAAAAATGCCATAGATGCTATGGATGGAATTGGAAGCATTGATATAACCATAAACGAACGCGAAGGAGCTATTATTATTGATGTAAAAGACACAGGAAAAGGGATTGAACGCAATAAATTCAAAACGATTTTCAACCCCGGATTTACCACAAAAAAACGAGGCTGGGGACTGGGACTTTCATTAGCAAAGCGCATTATCGAAGAATATCATAATGGAAAAATCTTTGTAAAAACCTCAGAAATAAACGCCGGCACCACATTCCGGATTATCTTGAAAGCATAAAAAACTTCAGCCGGAAATCTATTCCTGATGCAAGTAATAGCTTTTATTACAAAAAAAACTGTTTAATATAAATTATAACCGTTCTACAAAATAAAAAAAGGAAACTATTTTGTAATAGCATCTTTTTTTGTAACTTTGCACGGTTTTTTTAATGAATGCTGATTTATGTCGAAGTTCGAACAATACAATGTTGTCCTAAAGGACTTAGCGAGTGAAAGCCGTGTTTACGAATACGATCTTGACGACACATACTTCAAAAAAATTGATAGTCCCGAAGTACAAAAAGGACAGGTAAAAGCTGTTGTTACAGTGCTAAAAAAAAGCAATTCTTTTGAACTCCAGTTCGTTTTGAGCGGCCATGTACTCATTCCGTGCGATCGATGTCTGGACGAAATGGAGCAACCAATCAGCTACAAAGAAAAATTACAGGTAAAATTCGGAAGCAATTTTTCCGAAGAAGACGAAATAGTTATAGTTCCCGAATCAGAAGGAGCTATCAATGTGGCCTGGTTTTTATACGAATTCATTGTTCTGAACATTCCCATCAAGCATACACATGCTCCAGGCGAATGTAACAAAACCATGGTTACCAAGCTTAAACGTCACATAACCCGCTCAAAGGACGATGAAGACACAGATCTTGAAGTGGAGGACGATGACGATTTTGCTGTAGACGATAATCAAATAGACCCGCGATGGGAAGGTTTGCAAAATATAATAGATAACAATTAAAAAATAACAATTAACGATGGCACATCCTAAGAGAAAACATTCGAAGACCCGTACCGCAAAAAGAAGAACTCACTACAAAGCAGAAGCCCCAACTTTGGCTATCTGTCCGAACTGCGGTGCCGCTCATATTTATCACACTGTATGCGGTGAATGTGGCTACTACAGAGGTAAATTAGCAATCGAGAAACTTGCAACCGTTTAATCAGGTGCAGGCTTCTTACTTTCAATAAAAACAATGTTAAGCCCCGGGGTAAATCCTTCGGGCTTCATTTTTATGTACTTAAAATAAAATTTCATTATGTCTCAAATTCATGCAGTTATTACAGGCGTAGGCGGTTATGTACCGGAATATGTTCTGGATAACCACGAACTTAGCACTATGATGGATACCAGCGACGAGTGGATAACCACCCGTGTAGGTATCAAGGAAAGAAGGATTCTTAAGGAACCCGGTGTAGGAACTTCGTATATGGCTGCTAAAGCCGCCGAAGACTTGTTTGCTAAAACCGGCACAAAACCTGAAGAAATTGACCTGATTATTGTGGGTACAACCACCCCCGATTATGTATTTCCTTCGTGTGCTTCGATGATTGCTGAACGTTTGGGTATTAAAAATGCTCTCGCTTTCGACCTTCAGGCGGCATGTTCCGGCTTTATCGTATCGCTAACCAACGCGGCTAGCTTTATCGAAACCGGACGATTTAAAAAAGCATTAGTATTCGGGGCTGAAAAAATGTCGTCGATAACCAATTACACCGACCGTACAACGGCTCCTCTCTTCGGCGATGGCGCCGGCGTAGTGCTTGTTGAACCCGGAAGCAGCGAATTTGGTGTTATGGACTCTATCCTGCGTACCGATGGTATCGGAGGTACCCACCTGATGCTTAAAGCTGGTGGGTCGGCCAAACCGGCTTCGCACGACTCGGTTGACAACCACGAACACACCGTATACCAGGAAGGACAGTTTGTATTTAAACACGCTGTAACCAACATGGCCGGAGTATCGGCCGAACTGATGGAAAAGAACAATCTTACCGGCGAAGACATCTCGTGGCTTATTCCCCATCAGGCTAATCTGCGTATTATCGATGCTACCGTACAACGTACAGGGGTTGACAACAGCAAAGTGATGATTAACATCGATCGCTTTGGTAATACCTCAGCTGCCAGCATTCCGTTATGTATGTGGGAATCGCAAAAAAAATTCAAAAAGGGCGACAACATTATACTTACAGCCTTTGGCGCCGGGTTTACCTGGGGAGCCGTATGGCTCAAATGGGCATACTGATTGGTATAATTCAATTGAATATAAAGACATCCCGACAATCGAACTAACGATTGCCGGGATGTTTTTTATACAAACCACCGCTATGTGCAATAAATCTATAAATTCGTTTGTACAAAATTAAATAAATGCTTAATTTTGGTTCATATTTTAGATAAAATATGCAAGGAGCATAACAAATTCCTGAATCATTCCGATAGCTACCGGAATAGAAATATACTTTGTTTTGTAAGTTCCGTCCTGCATCTAATAAGCAATTACTAACAGATGAAAAAACACGCATTGCTATTCAGCATTCTGATTATCCTCATGAGCACCTCCTGCTCCGTAAAAACGCCTGATGATTTTCAAAATATCAGGAATAATCCAACCATATATCCTGACTACAGCAACAGCGCAATACCGTGGAATATAGCTCCGTTAAATTTCAATATTCAGGAAAAAGCTGACCAATTTATAAGCGAAATACATTCGGGCAAAGGTGAACCCATCATATGCCAGGGCAAAAAAGTACAATGGAACATCAAGAAATGGAAGCATCTGCTCGAAGCAAACCGGGGAGACACCCTTTATGTAAATATTTACGCAAAAAGAAAAGGAATATGGTATAAGTACCAGGAAATCAGGAACTATATCGCTCAGGAGGCTATCGACCCATATATTTCGTACCGTTTGATAGAGCCTTCTTATGCAACCTACGAATACATGACCATCAATCAGCGCAATATCACCAATTTTGACGAAGATATTGTTTTCAGCAACATTCCTTTATCTGAAAATGAAGATGGACAATGTATCAACTGTCACTCGTTTCAGAACTACAATAAAACCAATAAATTTCAGTTTCACGTAAGACAGTTCAAAGGAGGAACTATTTTTGTAACTCCTCAGGGCATCAAAAAGATAGATTTGAAAACCGATTCAACAATATCCTCAGGAGTGTATCCTGCATGGCATCCTATCCTGAATATTATTGCGTATTCGGCCAACATCACCCATCAGAGTTTTTATGCAAAAGACAAAACTAAAGTAGAAGTTTTTGACACACGCTCTAATCTGATTCTTTACGATATAGATAAAAACCGCTTACATGTAATTGCCAACGACACCACTACACTTGAAACTTTCCCGTCGTGGAGTCCCGATGGCAAATATTTGTATTACGCTGCAGCAAAATACCCCGAAGGACTTAGCTCCAAAGATAGGATTGTTTTTAAATACAACGACATTCATTACAACATCTACCGGAGAGCATTCAATTCAAGCACTTACGAATTTGGTTCGCCTGAACTGATTTTTGATGCCTCAGCTATAAGGAAAAGCGCTACCTTGCCACGTATATCACCCGACAACAAATATCTGCTTTTCACTTTAGCCGATTATGGCACATTCCACATTTGGCACAAAAGCAGCGATTTACATTTAATTGATTTGACTACCAAAACATCGATACCAACGCCTGAGATAAACAGCCCTGATGTTGATAGTTATCATTCATGGTCGTCTAATGGAAGTTGGATTGTATTCAGTTCGCGTAGAGACGATGGTTCGTACACACGTCCTTATATAGCTTATTTTAAAAACGGGAAATCGGCCAAACCATTTATTTTGCCCCAAAAGAATCCTGATTTTTATCCGGCCTTATTTAAGTCGTTTAACATACCTGAGTTCATGGTACAGCCTTTAGAAATTTCGCAAAAAGACTTAATGAAATCAATTGACAAAACAGCCACCCGTGCAATTATCTCAAAAAAATAACTTTACATTATTTAGCACGTCACTAAATCTCAAACACCTAAAATTGCGGGTAGCGCGGTTCGGAGATTCTCTGAACAGCAATACACTCCATCTCGATAAGCCAACCCGGACGGCATACCGGCGCTAAAACTATAACCGTTGGCAGGTACGGATAATTGTTTTGCATATATCTGTTAACCTTTTTATAGTCAGCAATATCTCTCAAATACACAATCATTTGGGCAATATTTTGCATATCGCATTGAGCTTCGGCAAGCAAAACTTTTATATTCTCGATTACTCTTTGAGTTTGAAGTTCTACATCCAATGGATGTAAAATTTCGCCCTTGTTATTAATACTTGCTGTACCCGATATGAATACATGACGCCTATCACCATACTGCACAGCAGTACCTCTTTCAAAGGCCACGCCATACTCCTGTGTAGGATTTAGGTGTGTACTTCCTTTCAGATAACGAATCTGCTGCTGAGTCAGCCCTGATATTGCGTAGGCATCCATAAGGATAATGGACTGAGGATATTTGTACCTGCCTTCGATGCCGGTACTGGCAATATAGTGAGTACGGGATGTAAGGCCTTCGGCATCGAAAACTTTATTGCGAGCCTCAACCATGCCGGCATATTGCGTATCCACATTTTGCACAAACAGCCAGGTACGTATACAATTAGCCATGAGCGTACAACGAAGATTGGATAAATTTGCATTATAGTTACCAAACACCGAAGCTGTTTGTTCAAACGCACTACCCTTTGTTTCGTGCATCTGAGTATGAAAATAATGGATGTATGAAGGTCGGGTAACAGAAATAGCATTGTCACCAACTTGTTGAATTTGAGCCTTCTCAATACCATAAAGCCACAAGGCCGCTTTGCTCCCGTTGAGAGGTGGTTGTTGTACAACAGATGTGGCCACGTGCTCATTAGCAGGTATAAATGCAGATTGATTAACCAAATCAGAAACAAACCATCGTTGAAAAACCGGCGCCATGTTTATCAAAAATGGTTGCAAAAAGAGTTGCGTTACCGAACAGCTGATATTTTCAAACTGTAGAGCTGCCTCCGCATCAGTTAGCTCGCCCTGAAGTTCTATCATGGCATGAAACTCCGCTACACCCTCGCCATCATCAAACAAACTGTACGAAACTTTTGTACTTAAATCTTTAAAAAATAATACGTCATATACCATATATACCAACTCTCAATTACAACTGTTCAAACTCCTGTTCATTAACATCAATCAACGATCGAAGCAGAACCATCTCATTATCATCTTTAGTTAATTCGGGGTTTTCAATAAAATTTTGATACCGCTTAGCCCAGCTTTTGTAAAATATCGAACTCATTAAAATGGAATTATACTTCTCAGCAAGTTTGTACTCACCGTTCACTATGGCACATTTCACCATATATTTCAGATAAGCTACGCGCATACCAAACTCTACGCTATTTTCCATACACCAGCGATAGCATTTATTAATTTCGCCCGAATTATAATAAAAAGAGATACCTCCCATTTGCACCTTAATCGGTAAAGTAGCTCTTATACAACGTGGCGGAATTGTGTTTTCCTGAGTTAATTCCGCATCATTGGCGGCCTTACTTATAGTCAGTAACGATGCCATACGGTAACATAACACAATGTTTTTAGTAGGCTTACCTTCCAGATTCTCAACTATTGAAATTACACGATTCCAGTTATTATGTTCTATTGCGTTATAAATTCGGGTACCAGCAGTAAAGTTCTCATCGCGATACGACATAGTACAGGTAACAACTACCGCCAGCACAAAGGTTGAAACAGACAGCAGATAACCGCCACGATGCTTTACATTATCCTTATCTGCTTTGGGAAATAAAAATGCAACAAATAGTACGAACGCACTAAGTATTACCAAAAAAGGAATCCAAAGAACAAGCTCTCGCAGATTATATTCAAAGCGAGGCAAGCCTGCAGTATAAATATCGATAAACTGCGTATAATGGTATACATAATAATAAAAGAAAAGAGGCACTACCACAATCAGCACAAAACCAGCAACTACAGGAATCATTCGTAACACCTGCTTATTTCTGATGAGTTGAATAAGTTCATAAAACACACACAGAAAGCCTGTATACAAAGCATAGAACCCAAATAATGGATAACCCGCAATAATAACAAGCATAAGCACTGCTGTGCGTAAAGCTACGTTCGATGTATTGCGATATACAATAAACATGAGCAGAAACGCGGCTATACCTAAAGCATTGGAAAAGAAATACCCGGGCGACTTCAACAGCATCCAGACATAGCCCAGCTGCGTTATAGAGAGTAAAAGCATAAGCACCGGCACAAAAGATAGCGGATAATATTTCCGGGATATACGAAAAGTTTTAAGCGTAAGATACTGAATCAGAAATAAAATTGCAATAAAGATAATACTTCCCAACGCCGGATAATAATAAAACTGAGTGAGGAAAGTTCCGGTATAAGTAAGTAAACCTCCTGAAAATTTCATACAGTCCTGGAAATAATATCGGGTAGGTATAAACAGAGAATATTCTTCGGCCCACTTCAGATAAAAATCATTACTAACAGCAGTCCAATATAGCGCTATAGAAGCAAACAGAAAAATAAAAATCTGCTGATAATAATGCGTGAAAAAGTTGCTTAGCTTTAATTTAAGTACATCCTGCTTAGCTTCAACAGGCGTTGCAACCGGTTTTTTATTTAGTTTGGAACTTACTTTCTGCTCAGGCTTGCGGCCGGATTTACTCACTGATTTTTTCTTTGTGTTCATAGTACTCAATCCATGGATGAATTGCTGAATATTTTTTTATTTATCTAAAAACAATAATTCATTTCAATTGTGATTTTCCACAAAAATACATGAAATATCCCAGCTTTACAGTTAACGAATTTTAAATAAAACGACAACAAATGTAAAAATCCTCTAAAAAAAGAGCGTAAACTTTTGTACAAGCAGGTAACATAACCGAAGCTATTACTTAGGACTGTAAATTTCAAAAAATCAAAACAAAAAAAAGTAGGCTAATGGCCTACTTTAATACTGTATTGTGAATAATTCCGTAAAAAAAAAGCTTAGTTAAGTTGATTCAATACCAATCTGATTTTTTCGTAAGTTTTAATGGTATTGGGTACTAAAGGTAAGCGTAGTTTGTTTTCGATCATGCCCATAACGGCCAGCATGCTTTTTACACCTGCCGGATTACCTTCTACAAAAAGCAGTTCGATAAGTTCGGTGAAGCGGTGATGAATGCTTCGGGCACTGCTGTAATCACCTTCGAGAGCCAAACGCACCATGCGGCTAAACTCACGCGGGAAAGCATTACCTATCACCGAAATAACACCTACGGCACCCAGGGTAATCAGCGGAAAAGTGATACCGTCGTCGCCCGAAATAACCATGAAATCTTCAGGCTTATTTTTAATTATATCATCTATCTGCGAAAAATTCCCCGAAGCTTCTTTAATAGCACAGATATTGCTAAACTCATTGGCCAACCTCAACGTAGTAGACGCCAGCATATTCACACCGGTGCGTCCCGGCACGTTGTACAAAATAACCGGAAGCGGCGATGCTTTAGCAATGGCTGCATAATGCTGATAAAGCCCTTCCTGCGATGGTTTGTTGTAATAAGGCGTCACCGAAAGGATAGCATCTATTCCCGAAAAATCGTAGTGCTGAAGTTTTTCAACCAAAGCTTTGGTATTGTTTCCACCCACACCCAACACCACAGGTAAACGCCCCGCATTGCAATCGATTACAAAACGGGTAATTTCTTCTTTCTCATCATCGGTAAGCGTAGGAGTTTCGGCGGTAGTACCACACACAACCAGATAGTCGGTTCCATTTTTTACCTGATGCTCCACCAAACGGGCTAATGCCTCAAAATCAATTGATTCATCATTTTTGAACGGTGTGATCAAAGCCACACCCATTCCTGTCAGCTTATTATTAATCATTCGGGATACGGTAAATTCTAATTTGTTGCAAAAATAAGCTTTTAATCGCTTGTTTGTATGCTTTTGAGATAAAAAATTATCTGATTGTAGATATATGATGCATCTAATTCAAAAGCATTTTCCTCGTCGGATAAAGTTGTAAGATGTTTTATATCCAGAACAAAATCGTATAACAAGGGGTCGGACTTGCCAGCGCCAGCCTTAAAACCTGCATGGGCATAGAGCGTCAGGTAGTTTAACGGTAAAATATCATGAACAGTAATATCGAGCAATAAATCGAACTGCACACTCTCGAGTTCTCTGAAAAAAGACTCTGCTGGCTTTTGAGTAAAATCGCAGTTTTTCTTGTTTAAAATCCTGAAATCGGGCAAAATAGGGCTTACAACCACTTTATTTGCAGAGAATCCCCAGGCCATTACCTTCTTTCCATCGGCAGTTAGTTTTCTTATCAACTCTCTTACTTCCTGATTGTTTTCGGTATAATCGCTTTCGAACAATAGCATTATTGTTTTGGCCGAATTGTAGTTTACAAACCGTCGCTCACGCTCTTCTATCTGTTTAAATTTTTTGAATCGTTTCTGAAAAATTGTTCTGTTGAGTTTTTCAAACATGATGTGTCCTCATTGTTTTGTTTCTAAAAAAGAAATATTGCAAAAATAACGAAAGTTCAACAAGAACAGAAAATTTTTAATTAAGATTAAAACAAAGTTCCTGTAAAATGTGCTTCATCATTATTTTTTTCGCCTATAAGCGACAAAAATTCCGATTCGGTCATCAATTTTACACCAAGGCTTTCGGCTTTTTTCATTTTTTCGGGACCCATATTATCTCCGGCCAGTACAAAAGAGGTTTTAGCCGATACACTACCTGTGTTTTTGCCGCCGTGTTTTTCAATAATAGTTTTATATTCGTCTCTTGAATGATGCTGAAAAGTACCGCTTATTACAATGGCCATTCCTTTTAGTGCATCACCGGCCGCTTGTAATTTTTCCTCAGCAAGCGCCATTTTAAGTCCGTAATTTTTAAGTCGGGTTATGAGTTCAACATTGCGTTCATCAGCAAAGTATTTGATTACGCTCTGCGCTATCCGGTCTCCAATTTCATCTACAGCTATCAACTGGTCATAGGTGGCAGTTTCCAGCGCTTCGATATTGGTAAAAGCATAGGCCAATTTTTTTGCCACCGTTTCGCCCACAAAGCGTATACCCAGTGCAAACACGACCCTTTCAAAAGGCACCTCGCGAGATTTTTCGCACGAAATTTTAATATTCTGGGCTGATTTACTGCCCAACCGCTCCAATCTTGAAAGCTCAGGAATTTTTAATTCATAAATATCAGCCACATTGCGAAGCAAATTATTTTCGTACAGTAAAGCTATGGTTTCACTTCCTAAGCCTTCGATATTCATGGCCTTGCGACTTACAAAATGTTCCATTTTACCCTTAATCTGAGGCGGACAAGCATTGTCGTTAGGGCAATAGTGAGCAGCCTCACTCTCGAAACGAACCAGTTCGGAACCACACTCCGGACAGTTTTTGATAAAATGTACTTTATCACCCACCAAAATACGGGCATCCATATCTACAGCTGTAATTTTAGGAATAATTTCGCCTCCTTTTTCCACATATACCATATCACCTATATGCAAATCGAGCGCAGCGATGATATCGGCATTGTGCAACGAAGCCCTTTTTACAGTAGTGCCCGAGAGCTGTACCGGATCCAGATTGGCTACAGGAGTTACGGCTCCTGTCCTGCCTACCTGAAACGACACCGAATTCAGTCGGGTCACCGCCTTTTCGGCCTGAAATTTATAAGCAATAGCCCAGCGGGGCGATTTGGCCGTAAAACCAAGATTTTTTTGCTGAAGCAGTGAATTAACCTTGATTACAATACCATCGGTGGCCACAGGCAGGTTTTTACGCTCGGTATCCCAGTATTGAATAAATTCAAACACCTCGTTGAGCGACTTGCACACCCGGGTAGCATCCGACACTTTAAAACCCCAGCTACGTGCAGCCATCAAGTTATCATAATGTTTCTCGCAGGGCAGTTGTTCGCCCAGCATATAATACAGGTAAGCGTCAAGTTTACGAGTAGCTACAATAGCCGGATTTTGCAACTTCAGTGTTCCCGAGGCCGCATTTCTGGGATTGGCAAAAAGCGTTTCTTCCTGAGATTCCCTTTCACGATTCAGCTCATCGAATACTGCCCAGGGCATGAGAATTTCTCCCCTTATTTCAAATTTCGACGGAAAACTACCATTCAAACGAAGCGGTATACTCCTGATAGTCTTTACATTTGCAGTTACATCATCGCCTTTCTCGCCATCGCCACGGGTTACTGCACGCAGTAGCGAGCCATTTTCATAAGTTAGCGAGATAGACGTTCCATCATATTTCAGTTCGCAAACCAGCTCAAAATCCTCGTTTAATCCTTTACGCACCCTTTCGTAAAAGTCCTGTACTTCGCCTTCCGAATAAGTATTCCCGAGCGAAAGCATAGGGTACACATGAGCCACCTGATTAAAACCATCAGAAATATCGCTCCCTACCCTTTGCGTAGGCGAATTAGGATCAAAAAACTCAGGATGTTCCTCTTCCAGCTTCTGAAGTTCGCTTAGTTTAGCATCGAACTCAAAATCGGTTATTGAGGGCTGCGACAAGACGTAATAATTGTAATTATGTTGTTCGAGCTCACGGCGAAGCGATTCAATTTTATCGGCTACAGTCATATCATTTAATCTTTAGGTATGTACAAAAGTAATGAATTGAAATCAGCTAAGCAAGAGCCCAACGAAGAATGTAACAAAGCGTAAAGGCAGCAAAGAAGCTGAAATTACGCTACGCTGTGCCCACGATTACTCATAACGAATAATTTTGGCTGGCGATATTTTTGTAATAAGATATGAAGGCCCTATCATCATCAAAACCGAAGCAACAAAAGTACCGGCATTGAGCAAAAGTATGTGAAGCCAATTGAAATTTACAGGCACAGTGGCCACATAGTATGACTCAGGGTCGGGCATTGGCACAGCGCCGGTAAAATACTGTATTGCACACAATGTCAGGCCAATAACATTCCCCCACAGCATTCCACGCCCAATCAGGAATAAAGAATGGTAAAGAAAAATTTTTCGTATCGACCAGTTGGTTGAGCCTACCGACTTAAGAATACCAATCATATTGGTGCGTTCGAGAATCAGGATGAGCAAACCCGAAATCATATTAAACCCAGCCACCAGAAGCATCAGAAACAATATCACCCATACATTCATATCCAGCAGGTTAAGCCATCCGAATATCTGCGGATTTCTGTCCTTGATGGTTTGACTAAAATAGGCGCTTCCGTCAGCATTGATCTGGTTGCCGGCCACGAAATGAATTTGATCTCCAACCATATCTAAATTATCAAAATCATTGATAAAAATTTCCATACCACTATACTGATCCGAAGTCCAGTTGTTGAGCTTTTGCACATGGCGAATATCAGTGATAATAAAAAGCTTATCAAATTCTACAAAATTGGTGGAATAAATCCCGGTTACAACAAACTTACGCGCTTTAATCTGATTTTGAATAAAATAGGTAAGAAAGCTATCGCCCAGTTTGAGCCCAAGCAAGTCGGCCAGATTTTTTGAAATAAGTATCTGGTTTTGAAGCGAGTCGGCACTTACATCAGGAATTTTTCCTTCTATAAGGTTAGAACGAAAAAAATTCCAGTCGTAGTCCTCACCTACTCCTTTAAGTACTACTCCCTGAAACTCGGTTTTGGTTTTAATGATTCCCGGTTTGGTTACAAAATTCTGAATATGCTGAACACCAGCTACGGCCTTAACCTTTTTCACGAACGCCTTATCGAACCTGACCGGATTGGTTTCGTAGGTACTGTTGGAGTCGTAATTTGAAATTTGGACATGACCAGCAAAACCGATGGTTTTGTTTCTTATTTCTTTTTTGAAACCCACAACTACTGCCACCGCTATAATCATTACGGCAAGTCCGAGCGCGATAGCTATAGTAGCTACACGAACAGCGGGGCGGGAAACATTTTTCCTGCCCTGCTGAAAATGAATACGTTTAGCAATAAAATATTCTACTGACACTTTTTACCTGAGCAAATTGATTGAATAATAAAGTTGAAAGTATTTACAATAAACACGAAACTATCTGACAGTTCGTCCGGGATACACTTCGAGCGCTTTTTGAAGTACGATAAGCGCTTTTTTCAAATCCTCTTTATCAAGCACGTAGGCAATGCGCACCTCGTCACGGCCGGCACCTTCCACGGTATAAAAACCCGAGGCAGGAGCCATCATTACCGTCTGACCTTCGTACTCGAAATCGGATAGTAACCAGGCACAAAATCTGTCGGCATCGTCTATTGGCAAACGGGCTACCGTGTAAAATGCACCCATCGGTATAGGCGAGTATACTCCCTGAATACGGTTTAGCCCGTCGATCAAAAACTTACGCCTTTCCACATATTCGTTGTACATATCCAGCATATATTCTGCCGAAGTATTCATGGCAGCTTCGGAAGCTATTTGTCCCAAAAGCGGTGGACTTAAGCGTGCCTGACAAAACTTCATCACGTTTTTACGCACCTCCTTATTTTTAGTCACCAGAGTACCAATACGCACACCGGTCATACTGTAACGTTTCGAAACAGAATCGATAAGCACAACATTTTCTTCGATATTATCCAAATGAAAAGCCGATATATAAGGAGCTCCAGTGTAGCAGAACTCGCGATAAACCTCATCGGAAAACAAATAAAGGTCGTACTTTTTCACCAAATCCCGTATTTTATTCATTTCGGAGCGGGTATACAAATATCCGGTCGGATTGTTGGGATTGCAAATTAAAATGCCTTTGGTACGTGGGGAAATAAGCTCTTCAAACTTTTCGATTGGGGGCAGCGAAAAGCCCTCTTCTATCGAAGATAATACCGGACGAACAACAGCTCCGGCGCCTATGGCAAATGCAGTATAATTGGCGTACGCCGGCTCGGGAACAATAATCTCATCACCCGGATCAAGGCAACTCATAAATGCAAAATTCACTGCTTCGGAGCCTCCTGTGGTAACAATAATATCCTCCTCGGTAACATCGATATTAAATGTATGATAATAAGCTGCCAGTTTGCTTTTCAGGCTTTTAATGCCATCGCTCGGACTATATTCCAGCACTGTACGATCGATATTGCGTATCGCGTCCATCGCCACCTGAGGAGTTTTCAAATCGGGCTGACCGATATTAAGGTGGTACACTTTGATTCCCCGGGCCTTAGCCTTGTCTGATAACGGAACCAACTTACGGATAGGTGATTCGGGCATTGCCTGCCCTCGTTGCGACGTGTGTGGCATTTTAGTTCTTAATTAAATCTTTGTATTCTGTTTTATTTTGTTACCTAAAAGGCAATAATATTTTCATTTTGAGTTGCAAAATTAATGAAATAAACCCGGATATGCTAATAATCTTTATGTTTTTAGCGCTTATCACCGGCTTATTGTGGGTACTGAAAAACAAAAAATGTACTGCCTTAAACGTATACTTCGAGTAATGTGGTTTGGGCATCAGGTATAAGCCCTACTTCATTGATAGCAGCCGGCACAAGTATTGTGTCGCCTTTGTTCACCACCGTTTTCTCGCCATTGCACTCAATTACAAAACCGCCCTCCAAACACATATATGCAATGAACGAATCCAGATTACCATAATTACGGGTGAGCGGCTGGTCAAACTTAATCATATTAGTGGTAAAATAGTCACAGCTAACCAAATGAGTTATTTCGTTGAGCTCGGCCTGATAAGGAGTTTTAGGGTTGGTGGCTGCCGAAAAATTAATTGCATCCAGTGCCTGCTCTGTGTGCAACTCGCGTTCATTACCCTGATCATCAGTCCGCTTATAGTCGTAAATCCGGTAGGTAATATCACTGCTTTGTTGAATTTCGGCCACTACAACTCCTTTACCTATTGCATGTACCAATCCGGCAGGGATAAAGAACACGTCTCCTTTTTTAACCGGTACGTTTTGCAAAAGTTCCTCAATACTATCACTTTCGAGTGCATCCAAATATTCATCGCGGTCGCAGTCTTTAGTAAAACCGATAATTAGTCCGGCACCCGGCTCGGCATCTACTACATACCACATCTCTGTTTTTCCGAACGAGTTGTGACGTTCCGCAGCCATCTCGTCGCCGGGATGCACCTGAATCGAAAGATTTTCGTTGGCATCAATCAGTTTAAACAGCAACGGGAATGACAACCCAAACTTATCATAAACCTTATCGCCTACCAAATCGCCCATATAAATTTCTATCAGCTCAGTCAGATTGTTTCCGGCCAAAAAACCGTTAGTAACCACCGATTCGTCGTTTTCGTAGCCCGATAATTCCCAACTTTCGCCCAGCTTATCCGAGTCGGTTTCTTTGCCAAATATTTGCTGAAGTTTGGTTCCACCCCATATTTTTTCCTTCAGTACCGGTTTGAATTTTAATGGATACAGCATATTGATTTTATTTTTATTTTGATTTTTTGTTTTTTATAAGATACTCTCAATATCAGCCTTATACAAACTATATAAAAAAAAGAGAACAATTAATAAGCACCAATTTCAGTTTTTATTAATTGTTCTCCCAATATTTCATGTATATTGAAAAACTGAAATTATTCTTGTTTGGAGCGTTTCGCCAGATTTTGTTCCCACGCCCACGCACTTTCCAGTGTATCTTCCACCGACTCAGTAGCCGTCCAGCCCAATACATTATTTGCATACGACGGATCTGCCCACACTTTTTCAATATCACCTTCGCGACGACCCACTATAATGTGAGGCACTTTTACGCCATTCACCTTTTCAAATGTATTCAGTATTTCCAGTACCGACAAACCTCTGCCTGTTCCCAGATTAAAGGTTTCCACATTACTTGCATTTTGGTTATCAATCAATCTTTTTACAGCCACCACATGCGCTTTGGCCAAGTCTACCACATTGATATAATCCCTGATACACGAACCGTCAGGCGTATTATAGTCGTCGCCAAATACCTGCAGTTGTTTACGCAGACCTATAGCAGTTTGCGTTACAAACGGCAGTAAGTTATTGGGCACTCCGTTGGGCAGCTCCCCAATTTCGGCCGAGGGATGAGCTCCAATGGGATTAAAATACCTAAGTATGATACTTTTATAGCACGGATTGGCATAAATAGTATCTCTGATAATTTCCTCACCTACCTGCTTGGTATTAGCGTAAGGAGAGAGAGCCGGTTTAACCGGAGCATTTTCGGTAACCGGTAAAATATCGGGCTGCCCATACACAGTGCACGACGACGAGAACACAAAGTTTTTAATCTTGTGAATCGGCATCAATTGAAGTACATTGATAAGCGACACCAGATTATTTCTGTAGTACAGCAAAGGTTTTTCAACCGACTCGCCTACAGCCTTGCTCGCCGCAAAATGTATAATAGCCTGAATATCATTATATTTTTCAAACATTCTGTCCATGCTTACATAATCCACGCAATCAATATTCTCGAAAGCCGGACGAATGCCTGTAATTTTTTCTATCCCATTCAGGACTTCAATATTAGAGTTGGATAAATTATCAACAATAACAACTTCAAAACCTTCGTTTTGCAGCTCTACCACCGTATGCGAACCAATATAGCCGGTTCCACCTGTTACTAAAATTTTTGCCATAAAGAAATTTTATTTAAATAACTGGTTTGGATATACACCCTTGCGAATCAGTTCATTGATTTTAAGCACTACCTGAGGACGGTCTTCGGCGTAGGTTACCCCAAACCATTTTGACGTAGTATCAAGAACCTTACACGAAGCCGTTTTCTCAACGATCAGATTGTTAACCGCCAACGGTATGTAAAACTCCGACTTCAGCTTATCGCCATGTTCGGTCAGAAACTGTTTAAAATAAGCCAGCGAATAATCAAAATAATCGGGTGTGAAGCCCCACATATTCATAGACACAGGAGTATTAGCCGGAATTGTAACCTCCTCGCCTTTTTCATCAAGATAAACAATAGCACCGCTTTTTTCCTCAATATGAGTGCGTTCAACTACGTTTTTCAAATAGCCGTTTTCATCAACTACACAAACTCCACGGCTAACCGATCCACTTTCGGACAAAGTATTGCCCACATGATATCCCACCATACAGTATTGGTTTTTTTTGCCGGCTACACTACGTAAAAAATCTGCCAGCACAGCAAATGACTCCTGTCCGTAAAAATCATCGGCATTAATTACAGCAAAAGGCTCCTTTATTACATCTTTTCCCATCAGTACAGCATGGTTTGTTCCCCATGGTTTTTCACGTTCCGGGTTGTAAGCAAATCCCTCGGGCACGCTGCTCACATCCTGAAAAACGATCTCAACATCAATAAGATTTTTAAACTTATTTACTACAACATCTTTAAAATCAGCCTCAAAGCTTTTACGAATCACAAAAACCAGTTTTCCGAATCCGGCTTTTATCGCATCGTAAATAGAGTAATCCATAATTGTTTCGCCGTTGGGACCAAGTCCATCCAATTGCTTCAGTCCACCGTAGCGACTGCCCATGCCTGCTGCTAACACAAATAAAGTAGGTTTCATAAAAATTAATTTAGTTTGAGGCGCAAAATTACGTAATTGTTTTGAAATAGTAAATTAATTCCGTGAGCATTTTTATCAGACCTACTATCGATTCATTTTATTCACATTTTTAATCAGGCAATCAATATTGTTGATAACTCCTGCCAGTGATAAAATAATGGTTGATATATTTATTTCTATCTTTGTGTGCTATAACAGTTATATTATATATGCAAAAAATATTTCTACGTCTGCAGAGGCACACCATTCTGTACATATTCATAGGGCTTACATTTCTCTCATCTATATTTATATACCTGATTACCAAATACAAAGAGCCAATTAAGGAGGAAAGCACATATACAAATTGCAATCAAAAACTACATGCCAGCGCTCCCATACAACCAAGCAGTGTACTGAATGATAAAAACGACATCCAACTGCTTCATGCTCAAACCAACGGACTGAAAGAGCCCTTTGCAACCAATGCCGCATTCGACAGCCTGATAACATTAATGGTACTAAGACACGAGCTTGTTGAACTGAAAGACAGCCGTTTGTACCATCTGAAATCGTTGAAACACTCGCACCCATACCTTATTCCCGAAGCGGTAGATATGGTGAACGAGATAGCTTTTCGTTTTCAGAAAAAACTTCAGGACAAAAAGCTGGGAAATTATTGCTTTTTCCTTACATCGTTGTTGCGGACTGTAGAAACTCAGGACAAACTCAGCAAACGAAATGGTAACGCCACCGACCATACTGCTCATTACTACGGCACCACAGTAGATATATCGTACAAACACTTTTACAACCTGGATACCGACTCCATAACACCAAGCTGGGAGGTGCTTCAGGAACTCACAAAAACGCTGATAGAAATGCGCGAGGACTGTAAAATACTGGCTGTTAGAGAACGTAAACAATCGTGCTTTCATATCACCGTAGTAGTTTGCAAGCCCGACACTGCCGAAAACAAACGAAGAATTTCATTTTAGACCTTTACCTCATTGTTAGTTTTTTTTCTTAATCAGGATACTAACGCTTTTTTATTTCATTTACATTAAAAAAACACAGATTTATCGATACCGGATTTAATTTTTTTCATTACTTTTGCAACCGCAATTCATAAAAATTCTCATCTCTGACTTAGTAGCTCAGTTGGTAGAGCAACAGACTCTTAATCTGTGGGTCGAGGGTTCGAACCCCTCCTGGGTCACAAAAGACGATTGGTAATACGGTCGTCTTTTTTTTGCGTTATACCCACACCTATAAATATCAAACCATCACAAAAAAGGCTGTATTTATTAATATATAATCAACATATGCGCCATTAAATTAAAAACAGTCACTTCTTGTCTGTTTTCAAGAATCTGACATCCAACCGCAAAAGATATATCATTTTTAATATATATTTTTGTGGACTAAAACAGAAATAAAACATTGAATTATAACATGAAATTCACTAAAATGCACGGAACCGGCAACGATTACATCTATGTAAACGGTTTCAGCGAAACAATAGAAGACCCGGTAGCCTTCTCCATTAAATACAGCGACCGGCACAAGGGCATCGGATCCGACGGATTAGTCATTATCATGCCTTCTGAAAGCTGCGACTTCAAAATGCGCATGTTCAATGCCGATGGTTCTGAGTCGGAAATGTGTGGCAATGCTTCGCGTTGCATAGGTAAATATGTATACGACAAAGGATTAACCACCAAAACTTCTGTAACACTCGAAACTCTGGCGGGCGTTAAAGTATTGCAATTATTTATTGACAGCAACAACAAAGTAGAAAAAGTAACCGTAGATATGGGCGAACCTATACTCGACGCAACGCTTATACCCACAACTTTTGCGCAATCCAGGGTAATAAACGAACCGGTAACATTCGCCCCGGAGCTACAATATAATATTACTACAGTATCGATGGGCAACCCACATGCCGTTATTTATCTGAAAGATATACATTTGCTCGATTTACCCAAAATTGGCCCGGTTATTGAAAACGCAGCCATTTTTCCGCGTCGTACCAATACCGAATTTATTGAAGTTGTAACCGATAATCATATTAAAATGCGGGTATGGGAACGTGGCTCGGGCGAAACTCAGGCTTGCGGCACCGGCGCCTGCGCAGCTGTAGTATCGGGAGTGCTCAATGGATTAAATCAGCGCAAAACAACGGTAGAGCTTCTTGGTGGAGAACTAACCATTGAATGGAAAGAATCGGACAACCACGTTTATCTGACCGGTAGCGCCACCACTGTTTTCGAAGGGGAAGTATAAATCAACAAAAGATTAAGAAAAACTTCCTAAGACCGAATCAAACCAAACATTTTGCACAAATTGCCCTTATATCATTTTTAAGCAACTAAGGGTAAAATATAAATTTAAACAACACTAACTTTACTCTTCGCCCACAGGGACCAAGAGTAGACACAACTAAATTATGGCAACAATAAACGATAATTTCATCAAAATTCCTGCAACTTACCTTTTTTCTGAAATAGCAAAACGGGTTGCTCAGCACAAAGAAGCTAACCCCAACGCCAAAGTTATACGTATGGGTATTGGCGATGTAAGCCTTCCCCTGCCCGATGCGGCTGTCGATGCAATGATTAAAGCCGCCGAAGAACAAAGACACGCCGAAACATTTCGCGGATACGGGCCTGAGCAGGGATACGCTTTTTTGAGAGATGCAATTGTGGAAAATGATTTTAAATCGAGAGGTCTGAGCATCGATGCCGATGAGATATTTGTAAGCGATGGCGCCAAAAGCGATACCGGCAATATTGGCGACATTTTCAGCACCAACAACCGTGTAGCAATCACCGACCCAAGCTATCCGGTATATGTCGACACCAATGCCATGGGAGGACGCGCAGGAGAACCCAATAATCAAAATGTATGGAGCAACCTTATTTATTTGCCTTGTAATGCCGAAAATAATTTTGTACCGCAACTTCCTCAGGAAAAAGCAGACCTGATATACCTTTGTTACCCCAACAACCCCACCGGCACCACCCTCACCAAAGCACAACTGAAAGTTTGGGTTGATTACGCCAAAGCCAACGGCTCGGTCATTTTGTTTGATGCTGCCTACGAAGCCTTTATAACCGAAGACGACGTACCACACAGCATTTACGAAATAGAAGGAGCCAGCGAAGTAGCCATCGAATTCCGTAGTTTTTCAAAAACTGCCGGTTTCACAGGAACCCGGTGTGGTTACACAGTAGTACCCAAAGGCGTTACAGCTCTATCGGAATCGGGCGAAAAAGTACAACTCAACAAACTTTGGAACAGACGACACTCTACCAAGTTTAACGGCACATCGTATGTAGTACAGCGCGCAGCCGAAGCCACATACAGTGCCGAAGGCAAGAAACAGGTAAAATCGCTGATTAGTTTCTACACAGAAAACGCCCGCATTATTCGTGAAGGATTACAAAAAGCCGGCTATACCGTATACGGAGGCGTAAACGCACCTTACGTATGGGCAAAGGCCCCACAAGGCATGGGCAGTTGGGAATACTTTGATTACCTGCTGAAAGAAAAGAACATTGTGACAACTCCCGGAGCCGGATTTGGACTGAGTGGCGAAGGTTTTGTTCGCTTTTCAGCTTTCGGTAGTCGCGAGGACACCCTTGAAGCTATGAAACGATTGGAAAAATAATCCACTCATACACATACAGTAAAAAAAATACCCGGAAGTTCCTGTTGGAACTTCCGGGTATTTTTTTTACTCAAAAACAAGCAATTTGACATCTGAAAACATATTATCAAAAACATTTGCTATAAAAACAAGCTTAAATATCACAAAATGGAATCATAAAATAATTTAAAATATCATTTTGATTTATTTTGAACGTTTTTAAATACTATTCATCATCAAAAAATACATTTTGCTTACAATGCGAAACCAGTAAAAAATAAAAAACAATAAAATGTCATATAATTTCTCATTTAAATATCTTTTTGCATATCTTTGCAGTGTATTTAAAAGCAATTTGATACATTTTTATTCCAAAACAAACAAACTTGGCAATAAGCATGTGATCAATAAAATAAAAAACATTCATTATTAATTTATTAATTTATAAAAATTTAGGTTTATGAAAAAAGTGAAAATTTTAGCAGTAGTATTAGTTGCTTTATTAGGTACAGCAAGCATTAAAGCTCAGGAATTCTCAGTAAATGCCGACGTAGTTAGTTCTTACGTATGGCGCGGTACAAAATACTCAGGTTTGTCAGTTCAGCCAACACTTCAATTCACAGCAGGTGGTTTCTCTATCGGCTCATGGGGTTCAGCCGGATTAGACGGATTCCTCGAAATGGACTTGTACGCTAAATACGCATTTGGTTTTGGACTTTCTGTCGGATTAACTGATTATTATTATCCCGGAAGCGAATATTTCGACACAAGCAAAGAAACCGGAGCACATGGTTATGAAATCAATTTGGGTTATACCACAGGAGGACTTTCATTAGGAGCCAATTATATACTTAACGAAGCAGGTGGCGCACTGACTGCCGGAGGCGACAAATACTTTGAACTTGGTTATGCTTTCAGCAAATTCAGCATTTTTGCAGGTGCAGGCGATGGATGGCATACACCTGACGGAAAATTTGCTTTGGTCAACGTTGGAGTAAGTGCTACTAAAGAAATCAAGGTAACCGACACATTCTCAGTACCTGTAAAAGTAAGCGCAATTTTAAATCCAAAAACAGAACAATACTATCTAGTAGCCGGGTTTACATTGTAAATAGTTCCAACCAACAAGACAAATATTTTTTAAAGCAAATAAAATATTTTTTATGAAAAAAATTGAAGCAATTATCAGAAAGTCGCAGTTCGAAGAAGTTACCGACGCTTTACACGAAGCAGGCATCGACTTTTTCACATACTGGGATGTAACCGGTGTAGGAAATGAAAAAGCAGGAAATATGATTTTCCGTGCTACAGTTTATGAAACCCGCTTGATCGAACGTCGTATCATATCATTTGTTTGCCGCGATAAATTTGTAGAAGCAGCAACTGAAGCGATTGTAAAATCGGCACGCACAGGCGAAATGGGAGATGGCAAGATATTTATTTCAACCATCGACGAATCAGTACGCATACGTACCGGCGAAAAAGGACCAGAATCATTATACATTAAAGAATAATTAAAAACATTAGATATTATGGATTTAACAGCTCTAACAACAGGACTAAATACCTTCTGGGTTTTAATAGCAGGTGCGCTGGTGTTTTTTATGCAGGCAGGATTTGCATTGGTGGAAGCAGGATTTACCCGTTCAAAAAACACAACAAATATATTATTCAAAAACCTGATGGACTTCTGTATTGGTACCATCGTATTCTGGCTTATCGGCTACGGCTTGATGTACGGTACAGGCAACGGGTTTATTGGCTCTATTGAATTTTTCTCGAAAACAGATCATGGAACAGCGTTAGGTATTCCAAACATGGCATTTTTCTTCTTCCAGCTGGTATTTGCCGCCACAGCCGCAACTATCGTATCGGGAGCTATGGCCGAACGCACAAAGTTCATTTCGTATCTTATTTATAGTGCCATAATCTCAATGATTATCTATCCAATATCAGGTCACTGGATTTGGGGTGGTGGTTGGTTAGCCCAATTAGGCGTACACGACTTTGCAGGTTCAACCGTAGTACACTCAGTAGGTGGCTGGTTGGCATTAGTTGGTGCTTTTGTACTCGGCCCACGTATTGGTAAATACAAAAACGGTAAAATCAACGCCATTCCGGGACACAGCATTACTTTGGGAGCCTTAGGGGTATTCATTCTTTGGATTGGTTGGTTCGGTTTCAACCCGGGCTCAACATTAAGCCTCTCGAACACTGAATTGGTAGCCAACATATTCGTTACCACCAACGGCGCTGCCGCAGCAGGCGGTATTGCTACTCTGTTGGTAACCTGGATTAAGTATGGTAAACCAGGATTAAGCATGACCCTGAACGGTGTATTGGCCGGACTGGTAGCCATCACAGCAGGTTGCGACACGGTAACTCCCGGTGGAGCAGTAATTATCGGGTTCTTAGCAGGTATTCTTGTAGTATATGCCGTTGAATTCTTCGATAGAGTTGTAAAAATTGATGATCCTGTAGGTGCTATCTCAGTACATGGTATCAATGGTGCATTCGGAACTATTATGGTTGGTTTCTTTGCCGAAGGTAATGGTTTTAAAGGCCTATTCTATGGAGGCGGAACAGATCTTCTGGTAACTCAGATTATCGGAGTAGCAGCCGTATTTGCCTGGGCTGTCGTTACCGGTCTTGTACTGTTCTACGCACTTAAACACACTATCGGATTACGTGTAAGCGCTAAAGAAGAAGAAAACGGGCTCGATTACTACGAACATGGTGAAAGAGCTTATAACTAAAAAAAGAAAACTTTAGAAAAATTATAAACAAAGGTTGAAGCTGATTTATACGATCAGCTTCATCTTTTGTATTTGAAGACAAATCGTGTGTTTTTTAGTTTTATTGTTTTAAGCAGACCTCTTCGTGAGAAGCGGTCTGCTTTATTTTTGTAATTAAAGTAAGGGTTTTAGTAATATATTGTGATATTTTGAAATGATTTTTACCATCAAGCATATCATATCCACACATTTTTTTTATTTTAATTGTCATTTTGTTTTGTAATTTAGGATGAAAAGATTATTTTTGCATCAATATTCAATGAAAAATCTCATTTTAACACCATTTTAACTTCTAAAAAGAATATTGTCCACAAAAAATCATATTTCATAATCACATATAAACTAAAATACACAAATAAATAAAAATTCTTATGAAAAAAATTGAGGCAGTAATACGCAAATCGAAGTTTGAAGATGTCAAACAAGCGTTGTACGATGTCGATATCGATTGGTTTTCGTACTGGGACATTACAGGCTTAGGCAAGTCCACCGAAGAACAGGTAGTTCGTGGACAGGTATTCAAATCGGGCTACATTCAGCGCAGAATGATTTCAATAGTAATACGCGACGTAAATCTCGAAAAAACCATTAACGCCATTCTTGATTCGGCATGGACCGGCGAAACAGGCGATGGTAAAATTTTCGTTTACGATATTGAAGAAACTTACCGCATAAGAACGCGCGAAAAAGGTCCGGGTGCTTTATACAATCAGGAATAAGCAACAGCAGTACAAAACACAAAACAGTAAAAAAACACCAATGAAAAAGATAATTTTATCCCTTTTAGTTATATTATTGTCAACATCGGCCATAATAGCTCAGGAAACAATACCCGCCCCTACTGTAGATTCAGGAGATACAGCCTGGATGATAGTAGCTTCAGCTCTGGTATTATTCATGTCCATTCCCGGACTTGCACTCTTTTACGGAGGACTTGTTCGTCGTAAAAATGTTCTTAGCGTTTTCGCACAAATATTCATATTAGTAGCCGTAATAAGCATCGAGTGGGTAGTAATAGGCTACAGCAACGCATTCGGCTCAAGCTCCATCGAATGGCTCAAACCCTATTTTGGCGGCTTCGACTGGGCATTTCTGAACAATATAAACATATCAGATCTGAGTCCGGCATTTATATCGCACTCGCAACCCACTCCCGAAGGTGGTACCATAGGAACTGTTCCCCATCTTATATTCATTATTTTTCAGGGTATGTTTGCTGTAATCACTCCGGCACTTATTGTAGGAGCTTTTGCCGAACGTATCAAATTCAAAGGTTTTCTTATATTCTCATTGCTTTGGGCACTGTTCATATACAATCCGGTGGCGCACTGGGTGTGGTCGGCCGACGGATGGTTGTTTAATCTGGGAGCACTTGACTTTGCCGGAGGTACCGTAGTTCACATCAATGCCGGTATAGCAGCATTAGTTACAGCCATAATGCTGGGCAAACGCCGCGACTATAAAGGACATGCCATACCGCCGCACAACATCACATATGTAGCTATGGGTACAGCCATGTTGTGGATTGGATGGTTCGGTTTCAATGCAGGAAGCGGCTTAGCTGCCGACGGACTGGCTGCCAACGCATTTCTGGTAACTAACCTGGCAGCGGCTACAGCAGCACTCACCTGGGCATTGCTCGACTGGTTTATCGACAAACGACCTACTTTGGTTGGCATTTCTACAGGCGCGGTAGCCGGTCTTGTTGCCATAACGCCTGCAGCAGGTTTTGTTGGCGTAGGTGGCGCTCTGATTATTGGTATAGCTGTTTCTGTTATTTGTTTTATAATGGTAGCTTATGTCAAACCCAAATTAGGTTACGACGATTCGCTCGACGCATTTGGTGTACACGGTATCGGAGGTATTATTGGCGCTATACTCACAGGTGTTTTGGCCACACCAGCCATACAAGCCAGTTATAGCGGAGCACTTTACGGCAATCTTAACCAACTGTGGATTCAATTGATTGCTACAGTTGCCACCATGGTTTTCTCAGGAGTTGGTACCTATATATTATTCAAAATCACTGATCTTACCGTTGGTGTGCGAGTTACCGACAAACAGGAAGCTACCGGTTTGGATGAAACTCAGCACGGCGAAACGGCATATACAAATTTTGACTAATATCAAAAAATTATTACCAACGGAAGGTGTTCAAAGATGAAAGCGCTTATCGGAGACACCTCCGTTGTAAATCACAAACACGATTATTAAAAACATCGTGTGTTTTTTAGTTTTATTGTTTCGGGCAGACTACTTCGCGATGAAATAGTCTGCTCACTTTAAATTTTAATTTATTATTATTTAAAGCGAAAAATTTTTATATTAAAACCAATATATGCAATTTTTGTGGCATTCTTTCAGCAAACTTGCCTTTACGGCCATTTTTTGATGTCTGTCATAGCGCATTTATTAGTTTTAAATCGAAAGCAAAAGCACTATTATTATTTCAATATGAAATTAAAATGCCCGTAAAAATTTCATATACAAAAATAAACTTTATTTATCACATAAAAAGTAAGAATAAATTGCTTAAAAGTATCATTTTAATTATTTTTGTAGAATAATAGAGACATTAAGAAAGTATTCTCATCAAAATATTAAAAAAAAATAATAAATCAAATTACACAAAAAAAATTATGTCATCATTAAGATTTAAAGCTGTAGAAGAAGCTTTTAAGAAAAAAGCTCTTTGTGTATCAGCACCGGAAAAGTACACTTCCGATTATTACGGCAAATATGTGTTTAACAGTGTTGCTATGGCCAAATATCTGTCGAAAGACACATTGAAAGCCCTGAAAAATGTAATTAATCAGGGAGCAACTCTTGATGTTACTCTGGCAAATCATATTGCAGCCGGCATGAAACTGTGGGCAACTGACCTGGGCGCTACACACTACACACACTGGTTTCAACCATTAACTGACGGAACTGCTGAAAAGCACGATTCTTTCATTGACTATGTTGGCGCACCTGGCGAAGAGATTATCGAAGATTTCTCAGGAAAATTGTTGGTACAACAGGAACCTGACGCTTCATCTTTTCCAAATGGAGGTATCCGCAGCACATTCGAGGCCCGTGGTTACACTGCCTGGGATCCATCTTCACCAGCATTTGTTGTTGATGACACTTTGGTAATTCCTACAATTTTCTTCTCGTATACCGGCGAATCGCTCGACTTGAAAGCGCCGCTGAAAAAAGCTTTGGCAGCTGTAAACGATGCAGCAGTAGCTGTTTGTCAGCTTTTCGACCCTAATGTAAAGAAAGTAAGTGCATTTTTGGGATGGGAACAGGAATATTTTCTGGTAGACGAAGGTTTGTATGCTACCCGTCCGGACTTAATGCTTACCGGCCGTACTTTGCTTGGCCACGAATCTGCTAAAAACCAGCAGTTGGAAGACCACTATTTTGGCGCAGTACCTTCACGCGTAGCTGCTTACATGAAAGATTTGGAATTTGAAGCCTATAAATATGGTATTCCATTGAAAACCCGTCACAACGAGGTAGCTCCAAACCAGTTTGAGCTTGCTCCAATTTATGGCGAAGCCAATCTGGCAGTAGATCAAAACCTTTTGGTGATGTCAATCATGAGAAAAGTTGCCCGTCGTCATGGTTTCCGTGTTCTGTTGCACGAAAAACCATTTGCCGGAGTAAACGGTTCGGGAAAACACAATAACTGGTCGCTGGGAACCGACACTGGTGTAGTTCTTTACGCACCGGGTAAAACTGCCGAAGAAAATCTTCAGTTCATTACATTCATCACTACTACATTGATGGCTGTACATAAACACAACGCTTTGCTGAAAGCCTCTATCATGACTGCTCAGAACGCACACCGTTTGGGCGCAAATGAAGCTCCTCCGGCAATTATATCGGCTTTCCTTGGCTCGCAACTTACAGCAGTGCTCGACAAAATTGAAAACAGCACAAGCGAAGAAGCCATCCTGATTGACGACAAAAAGAAACTCAAATTGGATATACCTCATATCCCGGAAGTGTTCCTTGACAATACTGACCGTAACCGTACTTCGCCGTTTGCATTTACTGGCAACCGTTTCGAGTTCCGCGCAGTAGGTTCATCGGCCAACTGTTCATCGGCAATGACCGTATTGAACACAGCTGTAGCTGATCAGTTATTAGACTTCAAAGCTCAGGTAGATGCTAAAATGGCTGCAGGTTCAACCAAAGAAAAAGCAATTTTTGATGTCATCAAATCTTATATCAAAGCGTCAAAAGCTATACGTTTTGATGGAAATGGCTATAGCGACGAGTGGAAAGCAGAAGCTGCAAAACGCGGATTGGACTGCGAAACAAGCGCTCCTGAAATAGTTAAAGCATATACTACTAAATCAAGTATTGAATTATTCACCAAACTGGGTGTTTTAACTGAAAAAGAACTTGAATCGCGCAACGAGGTGAAATGGGAAACTTATGTAAAATGGATTCAGATTGAAGCCCGCGTTCTTGGCGATTTAACTTTGAATCACATTATTCCTGTAGCAACCCGTTATCAAAGTCTGTTGCTGGATAATGTTTCAAAAATTAAAGCTTCGTTCCCTGCCGACAAAGCTGAAAGCCTCAGCAAACTGAACAGCCAGTTGATTATTGAAATCAGCGAACGTGTTGCTGTTATCAAAAATGCAGTAGACGATATGGTAGATACCCGTCGCAAAGTAAATAAACTTGAACACGAGTATGACAAAGCAGTAGCATATCACGATAAAGTACTTCCATATTTCGATGTAATCCGTTACAATGTCGACAAGCTTGAGCTTATTGTTGACGATGAAATGTGGTCATTGCCAAAATATCGCGAATTGCTGTTTATCAGATAAGTATTATTATCCGTAATACACTGATAATTGAATATAATTTAATAATAGTGGGAGAATTATCCAAAAGAGGAAATCTCCCACTATTTTTCACAACAATAAAACTAAAACAACAAGCACATCAAGAGGTGTTGTAGGTTTCGGAAGAAGCCTGATTTTAAAAGAAAAAGATTTTTATGAGTTCAAACCCATTACATATCGACGAATATGAGCAGCGTTCGCTGTATTCATTTCAAAACGAACACGATGCATGCGGTGTAGGCCTTGTTTTAAACCTCTACGGAGAAAAGTCTCACGAAATTGTAGAAAAAGGTTTACAGGTATTAGAAAACATGGTACACCGTGGCGCAGAAAGTGCCGATAACAAAACAGGTGATGGTGCAGGGATATTAGTTCAGATTCCTCACGAGTTTATATTACTTCAGGGCATTCCCGTACCCGCCAAAGGTAAATACGGAACAGGGCTCGTTTTCCTTCCTAAAGAAGCCTCCAAAGCCCAACTTTGCCTCAATGTAATAAAAGAAGTATTAGAAAAAGACGGCCTTCAGTTACTTGCAACCAGAGATGTCCCCGTAAACAGCGACATATTGGGTCAGATATCCGCCTCGAACGAACCCGCAATCAAACAAATATTCGTGACCGGTGCCAACAGTCAGGAAGAACTTGAACACAAACTTTATGTGGTTCGTAAAAAAATTGAAAAATCCATTCTAAAATCCAATATTGCGAAAGAACGCAGCTTCTACATTGTCAGCTTATCAACCAAGCAGATGATTTACAAGGGAATGCTCACCTCGCTTCAGTTACGCGAGTACTACCCCGATCTTTCCAACACTAACTTCACCAGCGGTATTGCGCTTGTACACTCACGCTTTAGTACCAATACATTCCCTACCTGGGATTTGGCGCAACCCTTCCGTATGCTCGGTCACAATGGCGAAATCAACACCATACGCGGTAACCGTCAGTGGATGGAATCGCGCGAAAGTGTTTTAAAATCAGATCAGTTGGGCAATCTGGAAGAGCTGTTCCCGATAGTACAGCCCGGTATGAGCGACAGTGCCACACTCGACAATGTGCTTGAATTTCTTGTTATGTCGGGCAAAAGTCTGCCACATGCCATGGCCATGCTTGTGCCTGAAAGCTGGAATCAGAAAAATCCAATTTCGGACAATCTGAGAGCCTTTTACGAATATCACAGCACATTTATGGAACCGTGGGACGGTCCTGCCACTTTGCTTTTCAGTGATGGACGCTACGCAGGTGGTATGCTCGATCGCAACGGTCTCAGACCAGCCCGATACCTTGTAACACATGACAACATCATGGTTATTGCTTCAGAAACGGGAACCATTGAATTTGAACCGGGAAATATTAAAGAAAAAGGTCGCCTCAAGCCAGGTAAAATGCTGATGGTGGACACCGAACTCGGACAGATATTCTATGATACTGAGTTGAAAGAAGGTTTGGCAAAAGCATTCCCGTATCGCGAGTGGTTAAACCGCAATTGCGTTAATCTGGATACCATTTCGTCGGGTCGCAAAGTTAAAACAGAAATCAATAATTACCCTACATTGCTTCACGCATTCGGGTATTCAAAAGAAGATATTGAACGCCTGATTTTGCCAATGGCTAATGATGGCTATGAACCTACATCGTCGATGGGTAACGACGTAACGCTGTCGGTTTTCTCTGACAAACCTCAGCGATTATTCAATTACTTCCGTCAGCAGTTTGCGCAGGTAACCAACCCTCCCATCGACCCTATCCGCGAAGAATTGGTCATGTCGCTCACGGGTTATGTAGGCTCTGTACATCAAAATCTGCTTGAACCTGCACACGAAATTTGTAAGATGGTGAAACTCAAAAGCCCGGTACTTACAAATTCGCAGTTCGACATATTAATGAATCTGAATTATAAAGGATTCTACACTATATCATTACCTATGCTTTTCGACCCCAAAAAAGGTGCGAAAGGTCTTGAGTCGGCCATTCAGGAATTATGTCTGTCTGTAGAAAAAGCCGTAGATGATGGTAAAAACTACATCGTACTAAGCGACCGTGGTGTAGATGCTAACCATGCCCCTATCCCGTCATTGCTTGCCGTATCGGCCGTACATCTTTACCTTGTTCAAAAACGCAAGAGAATGCAGATTGACATCGTAGTTGAATCGGCTGAGCCACGTGAAGTGATGCATTTTGCCTTGCTGTTTGGGTTTGGAGCCAATGCAGTCAATCCGTATATGGTTTTTGGCATTCTCAACGATAAAATCAAGTCGGGCGACATTAGCATGGACTTGGATACAGCTAAAAAGCACTACATCAAAGCCGTAAACAAAGGGTTACTTAAAGTTCTATCCAAAATGGGTAACTCTACATTGCGAAGCTATCGCGGTGCACATATTTTTGAAGCAATCGGTATTTCATCGCCCTTCATGGAAAAATACTTCAAAGGCATTTCATCGGCCATTGGCGGTATTGATATTGAAGATGTTGCCAATGAAGTAATCAAACCACATACAGAAGCATTCTACCCCGAAGAAGGAAGCGACCCATCGCAACTGTACAACCTGGGGCTTTACAGCTACCGCGTTGATGGTGAAGAGCACGCCTGGAATCCGGAAACCATTGCACGCCTGCAAATAGCTACACGCACAGGCAGTTATGACAAATATAAAGAATATGCAAAAGCTGTAGATGAAAAAGCAAATCCGATTTTCATCCGCGATTTGTTAGACTATAAACAAAAACCGATTGACATAAACGAGGTAGAACCTGTAGAGAAAATCATGAAGCGCTTTGTTACAGGTGCTATGTCCTACGGTTCAATCAGTAGAGAAGCCCATGAAGCCATGGCCATGGCCATGAATAAAATAGGTGGTCGCAGTAATACCGGCGAAGGTGGCGAAGATCCTGAACGTTATAAAAAACGTGAAGATGGATTGAGTACCCGCAGTTCCATTAAGCAGGTAGCATCCGGACGCTTTGGGGTAACTGCCGAGTATCTTGTAAATGCTGACGAAATACAGATTAAAATAGCTCAGGGTGCAAAACCCGGTGAAGGTGGTCAGCTGCCCGGACACAAAGTGGACAAAATCATTGCTAAAACCCGTCACTCAATACCGGGTATTTCGTTGATATCGCCTCCGCCGCATCATGACATTTACTCCATTGAAGACCTGGCACAGCTGATTTATGATTTGAAAAACATCAATCCATCGGCCATGATTAGTGTAAAATTGGTTTCGGAAACCGGAGTAGGTACTATTGCAGCCGGTGTGGCCAAAGCAAAAGCCGACCTGATTCTGATCAGTGGTGCGGAAGGTGGAACCGGAGCCAGTCCGTCAAGTTCAATTAAACATGCAGGCTTGCCCGTTGAAATTGGCCTTGCCGAGACTCAACAAACCTTAGTAATGAACAACCTGCGCGGACAGGTACGCTTACAAACCGACGGTCAGCTCAAAACCGGTCGCGACATTGTAATCTCGGCATTACTTGGAGCAGAAGAATATGGATTTGCAACCAGTGCGCTAATTATTTTGGGTTGCGTAATGATGCGTAAATGCCACCTCAACACTTGTCCGGTGGGCGTAGCTACGCAGGATGAAGAGCTTCGCAAACACTTTGTAGGAAAATATGAGTATTTGGTAAACTTCTTCAACTTTATAGCTCAGGATGTACGCGAACATTTAGCGCAATTGGGTTATCGTAATCTCGATGAAATTATCGGACGAGCCGAGTTGTTGCAGCAGAAAAAGAACATTGGTGGCAGCGCTAAAATCAAGAAAGTTGATCTTTCAAGAATTTTATATGTTCCACAAAATGGCGCATCACTTCGTCAGGTAAAAACACAGGATCATAAAATAGACAAAGTGCTTGACCGCGATTTAATTAAAAAATCATTACCGGCGCTTGACCTTTGCATGCCTGTAGAAATAAAATCGAAAATAAAAAACACCGATCGTACGGTAGGCGCCATGCTTTCAGGCGAAATAGCCAAACGCTACGGAGATGCAGGACTACCAAACGAAACCATCAAAGCCTATTTTACAGGTTCGGCTGGTCAGAGTTTTGGAGCTTTCCTGAGCAAAGGTGTATATTTTGAACTTACCGGCGAAGCCAACGACTACGTAGGTAAAGGATTATCCGGAGGTAAAATTGTTGTTGTAGCACCAAAAGAAAGCACTTTTAAACCGGAAGAAAACATCATTGCCGGAAACACGATTTTGTATGGAGCCACATCAGGCGAAGTATATATCAACGGTGTAGTTGGTGAACGTTTTTGCGTACGTAACTCAGGAGCTACAGCCGTGGTAGAAGGCGCAGGCGATCACTGCTGCGAGTATATGACAGGCGGACGTACAGTGGTACTTGGCAAAACCGGACGTAACTTTGCCGCCGGGATGAGTGGTGGTGTAGCTTATGTGCTCGATGAAACAGGAAATTTCGACTTTTTCTGTAATATGGAAATGGTGGAATTATCGCTTATCGAGGACAGTCATGATAGTAAAGAGCTTAAAAATCTGATTGAAAATCATTACAGATTTACCAACAGCTCGCGCGCTAAACATATCCTGAACAATTGGAAAGATTATGTAGATAAATTCATTAAAGTTGTTCCTATAGAATACAAAAAAGTAATACAGGAAGAAAAAATGGAAGCTATCAACAAGAAAATTGCTCAGGTAGAACGCGACTACTAAAAACCCCTGCCTCCCCAAAAAAGGGAGTTCAGGAAGTAAAACAATAAAATTATTACAAACTAACTTTTATAAGCCAACCAAAAAATCTCCCCATTGGGGAGATTCAGAGGGGCTTCAACATAATATGGGAAATCCAAAAGCATTTATGAATATACCCCGCAAAGAAGCGGGTTACCGCCCTGTAAATGAGCGAATATACGATTTCGGGGAGGTAGAACAGACACTGAACCGGGAGGACAGAAAACTTCAGGCATCCCGCTGTATGGACTGTGGCATTCCTTTCTGTCACTGGGCATGCCCGCTTGGCAATAAAATGCCGGAATGGCAAGACTTAATATACAAAGGTAAATGGAAAGAAGGCATTGAAGTATTGCACGAAACCAACAACTTCCCTGATTTTACAGGCCGTATATGTCCTGCACCATGCGAAAAATCCTGCGTACTTGCCCTGCATGAATCTCCTGTAACCATTCGCGAGAATGAAGCAGCTGTTACCGAAGTTGCGTTTACCGAAGGTATGATTAAAGCCATGCCACCTAAAACACGTACCGGAAAAACAGTAGCTGTTATCGGATCAGGGCCTGCCGGACTTGCTGCTGCGCAGCAATTGAACAGAAAAGGACATACAGTAACTATTTTTGAAAAAGACAACTCGCTGGGCGGTTTATTGCGTTATGGCATTCCAAACTTCAAACTGAACAAAAACATCATTGATCGCCGTTTAGATCAATTACTTGCTGAAGGTGTAATATTCAAACCCAATACCGAAGTTGGCAAAGATATTTCCGGCAAAGAAATTCTCAAAAATTTCGACTCCGTATGTATCGCCATTGGTGCCGGTCAGCCACGCGACATTAAACCTGAAGGCCGTAACCTGAAAGGCATACATTTTGCAATGGAGTTTCTGAGCCAGCAGAATCAGCTGATTATGGGCGAGACAGTTGCCGAAAAGAAAATTATCAACGCCAAAGACAAACACGTACTTGTAATTGGAGGTGGCGATACAGGCTCCGATTGTGTAGGGACTTCTATTCGTCAGGGTGCCGTAAAAGTAACCCAGATAGAGATATTGCCACAACCGCCGGTAGGTAAAAATCCCTCTACACCGTGGCCTTATTATCCCAACATCCTTAAAACATCGAGCTCGCATCAGGAAGGCTGCGAACGCCGCTGGAGCTTAAACACAGTAGCATTTAAAGGAGAAAACGGCAAACTTACCGAAGTACATGTAGAAGAAGTAGAGTGGGAAAAAGACGCCGCAGGAAAATTCAACATGAAACCAACAGGCAAAACCGACGTTATCAAAGCCGATTTAGTATTTCTTGCTCTCGGCTTTGTGCATCCTGTACACGAAGGTTTACTCGCAGAACTTGGCGTTAAGCTTGATGCCCGCGGAAATGTGGAAGTAAATACCGAGGGAAAAAGCAGTGTTGCGAAAGTGTTTGCAACCGGCGATGCAGCCATAGGAGCCAGCCTTGTAGTACGAGCCATAGCTCTTGGACGCAAGATTGCCGAAGATATTCATAAATCATTAATCTAATGTAATATATATTTTTATTTTTGTGATTGCTGAACAACTAAAAACACACATTTTTAAAAAGAATTGATTAAATTTGCACGCATTTTAAAAGTTCAGAACTTTACATTTTAAAAATATATACTGACTAAAAAAATAAGAAAACACTATGTGTGGAATTGTATGTGCCTTTGATATAAAAAATTCAGCCGTAACCTTACGTCCGCAGGTACTAAAAATGTCAAAGAAGATTCGTCATCGCGGGCCGGACTGGTCCGGGATTTTCTCGAATGACAAAGCCATTTTATCTCATGAACGTTTATCTATTGTTGACCCGGAATCTGGCAAACAACCGCTTTTCAGCAAAGATGGCAAACTCGTTTTGGCTGTAAACGGCGAAATATATAATCATCAGAGTATTCGTAAAGAATTTGAAGGAAAATATGAGTTTCTGACAAAATCTGATTGTGAAGTAATTCTTGCTTTATATCGTGAAAAAGGCAAAGATTTTCTGGAAGATTTGAATGGTATTTTTGCCTTTGCCCTGTATGATATTGAGAATGATGTATTTCTTGTAGGTCGCGACCACATGGGTATCATACCTCTGTATCAGGGTTGGGATGCTGAGGGTACCTATTACGTAGCCTCGGAGCTTAAAGCGCTTGAAGGTCATTGCACCAAAATTGAAGAATTTTTACCCGGACAATACTATTACAGTCCGGATGGCAAACCCGAAAAATGGTATAGCAGAGACTGGATGGACTATGAAGCTGTGAAAGAAAACCCCACAAGTATCGACGAACTGCGCAAAGCACTTGAAGATGCCGTAGAGCGTCAGTTAATGACCGATGTTCCATATGGTGTTTTACTGTCGGGAGGATTGGATTCGTCCATTATTTCAGCTGTAGCTAAAAAGTTTTCGGCTCGCCGGATAGAATCCGGAAATGTAACCGGCGCCTGGTGGCCGCAACTACACTCTTTTGCCGTAGGGCTCGATGGCTCGCCCGACCTTATTGCTGCCCGTAAAGTAGCTGATTATATAGGCACTATCCATCACGAAATTCACTTTACGGTACAAGAAGGTTTAGACGCTATCCGCGATGTAATTTATCATATTGAAACTTATGATGTTACTACCGTACGAGCAAGTACTCCGATGTATCTGCTTTCGAGAGTAATAAAATCCATGGGTGTAAAAATGGTACTTTCGGGCGAAGGTGCCGACGAAGTATTTGGTGGTTATCTGTACTTTCACAAAGCGCCTAATGCCGAAGAGTTTCACAAGGAAACAGTACGCAAACTAAGTAAACTTCATCAATATGACTGCCTGCGTGCCAACAAATCGCTTGCAGCATGGGGTGTAGAAGGCCGTGTGCCTTTCTTGGATAAAGAGTTTATGGATATAGCCATGCGCTTGAATCCGAAAGACAAAATGGCCGGAAAAGGCAGAATGGAAAAATGGATTTTACGTAAAGCGTTTGAAGATTATCTACCTGAAAGCGTAGCCTGGCGTCAGAAAGAGCAGTTTTCGGACGGCGTAGGTTACAACTGGATTGATACTTTACGCGAACTTACCAGCAGTCAGGTGAGCGACGAACAAATGGCCAAAGTAAACGAGACTTTCCCTATCAACCCACCGATGAACAAAGAAGAATACTATTATCGTAGTATTTTTACCGACTATTTCCCATCGGACTCTGCTGCGCAATGCGTACCTTCGGTACCATCGGTGGCATGTAGTACACCTATTGCTCTGGAATGGGACGAAGCCTTCAAAAAAATGGTTGACCCATCGGGACGTTCGGTAGCCGGCGTACACGAACAAAGCTATAACGAAGATTAAAAACCGGATAATTTTAGAAAAAGGATGAATCGCAAAAATTCATCCTTTTTTTATGGATATTATAAAAAGCATTACCGTAGAAATGCAGTAACTTTGCAAATCAAGAATTTCAATAAAAAAATAACTGTCATGATTTATTTAGCTGACACAGCCAATCTCAACGAGCTAAAAGAGCTCTTCTACTACTTTCCTATCGAAGGAGTAACAACCAATCCAACGATTATCGGAACCGAAAACAAGCCCCTTTCAGTGATTTTGCCGCAGATAATTGAACTGGTAGGCAACAGAATGATTCACGTACAAGTAATAAGCCACAAGGCCGAAGATATGGTGCGCGAAGCCAAAGCTTACAAAGCCAAATATGATCTTGGCGATAATTATTATGCTAAAATTCCTGTATCACTGGAAGGATACAAAGCCATAGCCATGCTGAAAGACGCCGGCATCAATGTAACGGCCACAGCCATCTTCACCCAGCAACAAGCATTGGTAGCAGCCCGCGCTGGCGCCGACTGGGTAGCGCCTTATGTGAACAGACTGGATAATATCTCGTCGCATGGGATAGAAGTGGTGAAACACATTGTGGAAAATATAGATCGTTACAAGCTGCACACCAAAGTACTGGCAGCCAGTTTCAAAACGGTTGACCAGGTTCATCGTGTAAGCATGGTGGGTAGTCATGCGGCCACAATAAGCCATGAAATACTGGAGCGTTTGCGCAGTCACCCTATGACCGACATGAGCCTTGAATGGTTCGAACGCGATGGCAAACACTTATACGACGTGGAGTTTTGACATCCATAGCCCTATAAAAGCAACATCCCAAGAGCCATTCTGAAAAGCTTTTGGGATGTTGCGTTTATTATTTAACCGACACCTGAATTTTCACTAAATATCGATAGCCTCAGTTTCGCGGCCGTAAGAGCGATATTCCATAGGAGTATATCCGGTTATTTTTTTGAACAGAGAGAAGAAATGCTCCGTAGAATTATAATCGAGCATGTAGGCAATTTCTTTGACCGAATGCGAAGTTCCAACTAACAGTTGCTTGGCCTTGCGCAGTTTCAATTCCTGAAAATATTTGGCAGGTGCATAGCCGGTATAGTCTTTGAAAACCTTTCTGAACCAGGAGTAACTGATATTCAGTTTTTCGGCCAATTCCTCGGGATCAATATTCTTATAAACATTTTCGTTCATAATAATCTTGGCTTGCTCAATTTTCTGAATAACATCGCCAACCTCGAAAATCTTGTTCTGCGAAACCGACAGCATCAAACCCATGATGTGCATCACTATGCCAGACAAGTATTGCTGCGAGGCTTTCTTATCATTTTCGGCTATTTCAATAGCTTTGGTAAAAAGATTAACCAATTCTTCGTTGAAACCAATTTCGAGTACCTGATTTTCTTTGGAGAGAAAGCCGGCTTTAACCACCGAGTCGATAACAGAGCCTTCAAAACCGATATAATACTCATTCCAGCCGGTTTGTAATTCGGGGTGATACGTATGCCATTGCTCGGGAAAAATTACAAACAAGCGCCCTTTGCAAATCGGAATTTCTTTTCCAGCGTCGAAAGAAATAACGCCTTTACCTTTGGTGATATATACAAACTGATATTCGCGTAGTACCCTGCCTTTTTGTGCATTAAAAAAATAACCCGAAGGATGCTCAGTGAGTGGGTATGGTGTAAACGGCTTAATACACTGAAAGCCAACCGTATTGACCGACAAACCAAACTTACGGTCTTTATCATTGACTATCAAATATTTGAACTCAGCTCCCAAGTCGTTATAATTCATAACACGTTGATTTTTCCAGTAATTATATATTGCAAAGTTAACATTATCAGCACATATCCATTTTTAATAATTCCTGTACGAAACAGCATACACATCCCGGTGGTTTTCCGGATATCCGTATTGGTAAAGTCTTGCTTTTATGCTCGTTTCAAGAATAAAAAAACAATAAAAACAAATATACATTATTTTTTCGGATAACTATCCCGTTTAATCGCTCATTGGCCTTAATTTGAGCTTATAGATATTCACTTATGCTTTGTATAAAGCTATATAAAAGTGCTTTACCCATAAAGAAAACGTTTTCGGGCAAAGGCAATCATAAACCTGATAGTCCAAAAGTAAAGCTGTAGTCAGAACTCATAGTGAGACGAAAAGCTTCAATTTTTTTATGATTATCCGCATAAAGACCTAACGATATTTTTAATGGGGCTTTGCCCCAAACCCCAGTTACTCCCGATAGCTATCGGGATGTCTTGACACAAAAAAGTAACCAAAAAAAGTCAAGACTGCACCCGCCTCGCTCGAAAAACTGGCGCTCAGTTGGCTGAAACCGTCCAAACTCGCTCCTACGTCGCTCAAACAGGACAGTTTCTGACGCCAACTTCACTGGTTTTTCGGCTCACCGGACGAGGTCGCTCGTTTAAGAGATATTGTCTTTTTTACTGGTCGTTTTACGGACAATCATATTTTTTAACACATATTGCGCATAGTTTTTTTACAGGTCGATACTATCAGCAAAATACAGCAGCGCTATTTGAGTTAATATATCGGTATAATGCTAATGGCTAATCAGTAACCGATAAAAGATTCCGGAGCATGAACTTAGATTTAAACACCTGTTTTAAAGCTCATTTCGTAATTTTTGTATTTTGACATCCAAAAATACAAAAAAATTATTTTGAACAACTATCTATCGACAATATAAAACTGCACAAAATGACAAAGTAACCTAAAAAATGATAATAGTTGTAACTGACTGGTATTGTGGGAATGTAAATGTAGGATGAGTGGTAATTGCCGATGGATGAAACGCGATGACTCCGGCGTTGCGCCCGGGTGAGGGATAGAAGCGGAAAGGACATGGGCGAAGGCTTGGCCTGAGCACATGGACTTGTAGCGGATAGCCCGACCCGACGCAGGAGGGGCACCCCCAAAAAATAAAAAATGTATAGTGGAAAAGCAGGGGTGAAAAATGTATGGGGATGCAACCCTGAAAGGCTACATCCCCATAGTATGAACGGTAAATGCTACAGCAGATTGGGCAAAATGAGTGAAAAAATGAGAATGGCCATACCCAGTATGAGCACGCCAATGGTGGCGTTTTTGACGCCTTTCCATTCTTTGAGGATAATGCCCCAAACGTTGCTGAAGGTAATGTTGAGCGACATGAGTATACTCCAGGAGAAGGCCATCATTACGCTGCCTTCGGTGAGGAAGCTTTTGCCAAGCGCCAGTCCGAAAAACTGTGAATACCAAAGTACTCCGGCAAGGGCTGAGAACAGTACGTTGTTGGTGAATACTGCGCCGGAAACTCCGAAGTAGTCTTTGAGGGTTTTGTTTTTAATGTTTTGAAATATACAGTACACGGCGTTGGTAATGAAACCTCCGAAGGTAATGAGCAAAATGGCAGGTAAACCAGCATAAAGGGCTTCGGCACCCATGGCTTGTGCGGCCACTTTGATAGGCTCAGCGGCTTCGAGTCCGAGGCTGAAACAGGCGCTCATGACACCTGCCAGTATGGCTACCAAAAGCCCTTTGCCCAAAGCAAAGTCTTTGACGGCGGCTTTTTTCTGCTCATCGGTCATGTTTTTGGCACGCAAACTACCTGCGTAACCGATAACGGCTATACCCGCAATGGCTATGCTTACGCCAATGAGTAATACCAGTCCGGCACCGTGAAATAAATCTGTTCCGGTCATAAGTGCAGGTATGAGCGTACCGAATGCCGAGCAGGTTCCTAAGGCGATGCTTTGCCCCAGAGCTACTCCCAGATAACGCATACTGAGTCCGAATGTGAGTCCGCCAACACCCCACAAGGCTCCGAAAAACATGGCTTTCCAGGCAGCACCATCGCCAGAGGAAAGGATTTCGGTCAATGTATGTCCGTCGGGAATGGCCAGCAAAGCTCCGAGATAGGGAAATACCAGCCAGGCAAATATGCCCTGTACAAGCCAGAAACTTTCCCATGCCCAGGTTTTAACTTTTTTGATAGGCACGTAGGAGCTGCTCTGCCCTAAGCTACCTATAGCTATGATTAATAATCCGATAAGTGTGTTCATAATATTATTTTTTAGTAGTGAGAAGTGAGTAGCGAGTAGCGGGTAGCGAGGAAGCGAGGAACGGGTAGCTGAGAATCAAAAATAAAGATGACCTCGGCTACCCGTTTGTTTTTATCGTTTCAGGGTTACTTCCTGCTCGTATTTCTGGATTTCGCCAATGTAAGATTCGCCCACAATAACGCCCTTAGATGCGCAATAGTAATCGAAAATGGCGCCCCATGGCATTGATTTGGCCTCTTCGAGCAAGGCTAATCTTTCGAAGAACTGACCTTTGGCTTCGTACTCGCGCAGTTTGGCAAGTGGTTCGAGCAATGCCTGTAGCAAAGCTTTTTGCGTAGCGCGTACACCCACCACGTATGCTCCGATACGATTGATGGAAGCATCGAAATAGTCGAGACCTACGTGTACACGGTCGATGGCATCGGCACGTACAATTTCTTGCGCAATGGCCAGTAATTCCTCGTTGAGCACTACTACGTGGTCGCTATCCCAACGTACACCGCGTGTTACGTGCAGCATGATTTCGGGCAGGAAGAGAAGGAGCGAAGAAATTTTGTCCGATATAATTTCGGTTGGGTGGAAGTGCCCGGAATCAAGCGTTACCACAATATTGTTTTTCAGCCCATAGCCCATGTAAAACTCGTGCGAACCCACGGTATAGCTCTCCAGTCCTACGCCGAAAAGTTTACTTTCGATACAGTCGAGCATGTACTCGTCGTTGGTTTTGTATTCAAAAATTTTATCGAGCGATTCTTTCAGGTTTTTACGATACTGAAGCCTGTTTACGGTAACATCTTTGGAACCATCGGGAATCCAGATATTGTGCATACATTTAGAGCCCAGCTGGCGACCCATTTCCTGAGCAATTTTGCGTGAACGGATTACGTGTTCAATCCAGAAATTACGAATTTCGGGATCAGGATGCGATAAAGTAAGTCCGTCGGCCGATTTAGAGTGAGAGAAACAAGTACAGTTGAAATCGAGCTTATAGTTTTTTTCCTTAGCCCAGTCGATCCAGCTCTGGAAATGTTCCGGTTCTATTTGGTCGCGGTCCACAAGTTTTCCACCAAAATCGCCATAAAAAGCATGGATATTCACCCGGTGATCGCCTGGAATAAGAGACATAGCTTTATCTATATCGGCACGTAACTGATCAATAGTACGGGCTTTGCCGGGATAATTACCCGTAGCCTGAATACCTCCGGTTAGTGCACCATCAGGATTTTCGAACCCTGTAACATCGTCGGCCTGCCAGCAATGCAAGGAGACAGGCAGTTTATCTAATTGAGCAAGCGCTTTATTTACATCAACTCCAACCTTAGCGTATTGTTCAACAGCCAAATCGAAAGCTTTCTGAATTTTTTCGTTCATGATACGATTTTTTAAGTTTTAATTATTTTATTTATTCTTATTATTTATTGGTTGATACCTCGTTTGGCTATATTATAAAAAAACTAACTATTTTTGGTAACCACCAAATATCTTCTGTAATTAGTGTCCCACTCATCCTGACTTTCGGGCAAAAATTCTACCAGCTCTATCGACTCAGCAATACTGGTACGCATATCCTGCGTGTTGGCGTATAGCCCGGCGGTTTTAGCCTGAATCATTACATTGCCTATGGCAGTGGCTTCCATTGGGCCTGCGTACACGGGAATACCAAGAGCATTGGCCGTAAACTGATTGAGCATGGCATTTTTCGAGCCTCCACCTATTACATGTAAACTCTCTATGGGGAACGATGCAAACGACCTCAAACTTTCGAGCACCTGCTTGTACCTGAATGCCAGACTCTCAAAGATACAACGGGTTATTTCGGCTTTTGTGCGTGGCACTACCTGCGATGTTTTTTCGCAATAGTGCTGAATGGCCTTAATCATCGATACCGGATTGGCAAAATCCACAGCATCCGGATTGATAAAGCTTATAAACCCATCTGCAGCTTTGGCATCGGCAATTAGTTGCGGATAAGAGTTTTCATCGGAAGTGGTTCCCCATTCAAACCGGCATCGCTCCAGCAGCCACATACCGCATATATTTTTCAAAAAACGGATTGTACCTTCCACCCCACCCTCGTTGGTGAAATTGAGTGTAAAACTCTCGTCGGTAATAATTGGTTTCTCAGCCTCGATACCCATAAGCGACCATGTACCCGAACTCAGGTATGCATAGTTTTTATCCCGTGCCGGCACCGCTGCCACCGCCGAACCCGTATCATGACCCGCTACAGCAATTACGGGAATGGCTCCCAAGCCGGTTTGTTTCTGAACCGAAGCCGATAATGTACCTACTACCTCGCCGGGAAACACAAAACGTCCGAAATTATTCTCTGTAAGCCCCACAGCGTTCAACAACTCAATATCAAACTTTTGCTTATTGGCATCGAGCATTTGCGATGTTGAAGCAATGGTATATTCCGTAACTGTTTCGCCTGTTAGCATATACGAAAGAGCATCCGGCATAAACAATATTTTTTCAGCAAGTGGCAATATGGCTGAGTTATGCGCCTTCATAGCCGAAAGCTGAAATAGCGAATTGAAATTCATAAACTGTATCCCGGTAGATTTATACACTTTCTCGCGGGGTACTATTTTAAAAAAATTGGCCTGTGCCTCGTCGGTATGCGGATCGCGGTAGCTGTAGGGGTTTCCCAGCACCTCACCATTTTTATCAAAACAAACAAAATCAACTCCCCAGGTATCAATACCTATCGACTGAATTTCTATTTTTTCGTCGGCAATTATCTTCAATCCTTCAAGTATCGATTGATATAAATTCAGAAAATCCCAATAAAAATGTCCGTTTGCTTCAATTATTTTATTGGGGAAACGGTTGATTTCGCGTAGTTCTATCGACCCGCTTTTAATCATACCCAGAATTGTACGTCCACTGGTGGCTCCCAAATCCACAGCTAAAAAGTTGGTGGTTTTCATGCGTTCTTTTTTATTTTTTAATTAGTTGTCGCATGGAACTCGCAGTGAACATGGTCTTTGGTTTAAACACATGTCCCGATAGCTATCGGGATGCTCGTTCCATATTAAAATTTTAAGGTTTTGTTATCCAACCAATCAGTTTGGTTAATTAGATTTATATTTTTAGTGAAAAATATTTTTTATTTATCAAGGCTTTACATTTATATTGTCAGTCAGTATTAGCTGAGTCTGCTCGCTTGCTTTTACCGTAAAATCAGCAAACGTCCAGTTTTTTGCCCAACTGATAGCTCCGGCATTTTTTCCTTCAAAACTCACCTGCTTAAAGCTAAAGTTATCGATAGTTCCCGTTTCAATCCCCGAAGCTTTGATGCAGGTAGCTGCACCGGTAGCGCTTATATTTCTAAAAAATATGTTCCTGAATTTGGGAGTTCCTACTTTCGGGTCAACCGGAATAAGCATCTTCTTCCAATGGACGGGAATACTATCCGGATTGTACCCTTTCGGGAGCAAAGAAGTGCTATAAGTTGGGTGCCAGTTGAGGTCAACCACAAAAGGGTCGCGCACACCATCCATGGCAATATTATAGAGGTAAATATTCTCAATCACTCCGCCCCGCTGCACTGTAGATTTAAAGCGCAAACCATACTTAGTACCCACCCCCCGGAGGTTGTAAGCCACTATATTACGTATGCCACCCGAAGTCTCGCTGCCACAGGTAAACAGCCCGTCGCCATGTCCCGCCACACAATCGCGAATCACCACATACTCAGTAGGTCTGTTCACCCGCAGCCCATCAGCATCGCGTCCGGCTTTCAGGCAAAAATTATCGTCATTACAATTGATGTTGCTGTTTTGCACCAGAATTTTCGACGACGAATCAATATCCACACCATCGGTACTTGGACCGCGCCCTTCAATATTATTGCTTATAATTACCCCATCCACAGTAACATGCGTTGAATACAATATATGCAACGACCAAAAACCCGGCTGATAAAGCACAATATCCTTCACCGTAACATTTTCGCAATCCGACACAATAATACCCTGCGGACGTTCACAGTCGTAATCCACTATCCAGCGCAAGCCTTTGGGATCATATTCCTTACGCATATTCCAGTACTTGTCCCAAAATATCTTACCCCGCCCATTAATCACGCCACTGCCCGATATAGCTGCATTTTTCTGCCCTATCACATTGATAAGCGCCGACGGCCACACCATCTCTATCCCGGCCACCCGGGTACTTATCTTTTTATAATCCGTTATATTCTGGCTCCCAATCAGGGTTGTTCCCTTGGGCACTTCAAAATTCACATTACTTTTTACAAACACCGAGCCCGACAAATATATACCCGGATGAAACGTAACCTTTCCACCACCAGCAGCCGCACAGCGGTCAATCGTTTTCTGAATAGCTTCAGTACAATCTACCACAGCATCGCCCACAGCGCCGTCCTCATTCACATAAAAAACCTTATCACTTTTCGGAAACGTTTTTGCACCCACATCGTTCATCCATTCAAAATCGGGGATGCCCTCCGGGGTAGCCGAAAACACTGGGAAAGTACCGATAACAATCATTGTTACAAGTATCGAAAATGATTTCTTCATGAAGCAAAAGATTTTTTTATTGCTACAAATGTAACTCATGCGTTTACCACTCACAGTAATTAATTTGACATATTAGCTATTATTTTTGCTATCCCACTCAATAATCATCAGTTCAGCATTCCACAGCTCTTAACCGCGAAACATCTCATATACAACCATATAAGCACAACACTCAGCCACATTACCGCATATTTCAATTTATATTTTTCTTTGGGGGTTCCCCCGCTTGGGCGGGGTCGGGCTATCCGCTCCAAGTCCCCTGCCTCAGCCTTTCGGCTACGCCTCAGGCCAAGTCAGCGTCCTTTCCACTTCTATCCCTAACCCACGCGGCGCCACAGTCTGTGCACATATCCATCGTAAATACCATTTCCCTAATATGGCTTATTGCACATCAGCAACAAACACAAAAACTTATAACTATCTTCGTAAAAAAAGAGCCTATAAAGTTAAGGGAAAAATTCAATAAATGAATCTCTCCCTTAACCAATATTAGTGTTCACATCCCGTTTTTTTGAGGGGACAAAAAAACTTACTTACCAAGTTCCTGACAACCCATAATGAAAGGGCCGGTAGCTTTGGCATCGTTATCTCTTATTTTTTCATTGATATAATACTCATAGCTTCCGTCGCGATACGGATTACCACCCAAACCTGCAACTGCACAACACTTTGTAAGCGAAAGCACACCATTTTCCTCCTTAATCAATTTGGTGGTTATCCCCTTAAAGGCTTTTTCGGCATTTTTTTTATATTTACCGGCAATATACCCTTTATTCACAGCTTTGGCTATGGAATACATACACATGGCCGATACCGAAGCCTCTTCGTAATTACCCGGTTTTCCGGCCATATCCACCACCTGATACCACAGTCCGTTACCCGACTGATACCGCACCATAGCTTTGGTAAGTTGCTGAATAATGGTTATAATTTCCTGCCTACGCGGATGGTTTTCGGGAATAAAATCAAGTACATCTACGGCAGCCATATAGAACCATCCTATGCTGCGTCCCCAAAAGTTCGGCGACTGACCCGTAACCGGATTAGCCCACTTCTGCGACCTACTTTCGTCCCAGGCATGATAATTCAGACCTGTTTTGGGGTCGTACGTTTTTTGGTAGCAAAGCGTCACCTGATGAATGGCCTCATCAATCCATTCAGGCCGGTTAAACACCTGACCATATTGCGCCATAAATGGCGACCCCATATAAATTCCATCGAGCCAAATCTGGTTGGTATATATTTTCTTGTGCCAGTAGCCACCCTCAGTGGTACGCGGATGGTTGCGCATCTGATCCATAAGTTTTTCTATGGCCAGTTTATATTTGGGATTTCCTGTTTGGGCATAAACATCGAAAAGTACTTTTCCGGAATTTATATAATCAATATTGTACGTTTCTACATGATAACGCAATATCTCGCCCCGGTCATTAATTAAACTATCGGCCCATTCCTTTACATAATCAAAATATTTCTGATTTCCGGTTGCTTTCCACATTTTCAACATGGCCAGATTACCAAGCCCCTGCGTGTAGCCAAAATAATATTGCTTTCCATAATCGAGCATATAAGCTTTAGGAAAACGGGTCATTTCTGACAAAGCAAATCGTTCGGCATAAGTCACCTTAGCTTTGGCCGGACAAGGTAAAACCGACGGAGAATAATTTGAACTATACACACTTCCTGCACAGGCAAGAGCAATAAAAAAAGCAAAAATGGTTTTCAGTAACTTCATAACAACCGTTCAATGTGTTTTTTGAAATTTATATAATTAATTTAAACAAAGATAGCTTTTATCGGCCAACGAACTATATTACATTTGACTGATTTATTGCTGCTTTTGTCATCACTGATTTTACTAATAATTGTTATAAATTACATAATTGCTTTTAATACAAACAAAAAAAAAAGAACGACATTCATAGTCGCTCTTTTCCCGTATAGTTACCAGTAACAGTATAATCAATACATCAGCCCACCAAAAACAAAATAGATAGCTGCAGCCAAAGCCGCACTTACCGGAATGGTAAGTATCCACGCCACCAGCAGATTTTTAGTTACGCCCCAGCGTACAGCCGACAACCTTTTTACAGCGCCAACCCCGATAATAGAACCCGTGATAGTGTGGGTGGTACTAACCGGAATTTTCAGTATCTCAGTCAGATACAGAGTCATAGCGCCAGCTGTTTCGGCAGCCACACCTTCGAGCGGAGTAACTTTGGTAATGCGTGAGCCCATGGTTTTTACAATTTTCCAACCTCCCGACATGGTTCCAAGCGAAATCATGGTGAAACATGCAAATGCCACCCAATCCGGTATTTCTTTTATATCATGTATACCCATATCCAGTCCGTTTTGATTGTATGCAGCATAAAGAGCCGCCGCAATGATACCCATTACCTTTTGCGAGTCGTTAAGACCATGACCAATGCTGAACAGCCCCGACGACACAAGCTGAAGCCGCTTAAACCACAGATTAGCCTTGTGGGGATTTGCTCTGCGACAAATAAACAGAATCAATATGGTAAGGATGGACGAAAAAACCATCCCGATTAAAGGAGCCAGAATAATGAACGAAGCAATTTTTATAATAACATCAGCTTTGATGGATTCAAAGCCCAATGTACTGTAACCACTGTTTATGATAGCACTCATGATAGCTGCACCTGCAAAACCGCCTATCAGCGTATGCGACGAAGAAGACGGTATACCCAACCACCATGTAGCCAAATTCCACATGATGGCAGCTACAATACCTGAAAAAATAACAGGAAGCGTAATATAGTCCTCAATTACCGCTTTAGATACTGTATTGGCTATTCCAAACTCACCAATAATAAACTTAGCAATAAAAAATGCAACAAAATTAAAGGCTGCTGCCCATAAAACTGCCCTGAAAGGAGTAAGTACCTTGGTGGAAACTATTGTAGCAATCGAATTGGCAGCATCGTGAAAACCATTGATAAAATCAAAAATCAGAGCCAATACGATAATGGTTATTAATAGAGCCATTGATTTAATTATTTATTTGAATGATTTACGCGTATTTTACAATAATTGTCTGAATAATTTTACCTACCTGTTCGGCAACATCTGTTGCTTTCTCCAGCTCGGCCATTATTTCCTTGACCTTTATAACTTCTACGGCATCTTTCTCATTTTCAAATAAATCTATCAGGAAATGTTCAAAAACATCATCAGCTCTGTTTTCCATATCGTGCAACTCCTTGCAATATTCCTTAATTTTTACAGAGCTTTTCTTAATCACATTCAGTTCGTCTACCGCTTTTCCTATACAAACTACCCCTGCTTTCAACTCGCGGGCCAAATCAACCGAACTCTTGGGCATTTGCTTTGGATTGTACAATACTAATTTCTTAGCACAGCTATTAATCCGGTCGGTTACATCGTCGAGTCTGTTAGCCAAATGATGAATATCCTCACGGTCGAATGGAGTGATAAAGGTCGTATTCAGCTCGTCAAAAATTTTAGTGGAGAGTACATCACCTGCCTTTTCCTGTTCTTTAATTTTTTTATAATACTCAATGGCAGTTTCGTGATCCGCATTTTCCATACATTCTATAATAAGATCAGAAGCTACCAACATTACATCAGCCATCTCTTTCAATATGGGAAAAAACTTGGGTTCTTTGGGGGTCAACCTGCTAAGGAATGAATTGTTCATAAAAATTTACTTGTTTATATATTTAAATATTGCGATGCAAAAATAATAAAACAAAGCCGGATAAGTTTTTCTTCACTCAAATTTAATAGTTTTGTAACATGAGAAATAAATTTATAATAATCAGGCTGTTACAATTTAAACAATTACAAAACTAACAATAGGACAAAAAACATAGAAAACAGATAAACCTGTGCAAATTTAAAAAAATATCACCTTTTAATAAAGAATTAAGAGCAAATAAGCGAATATTTTATTTAAAAAATTTTTTTTGATATGGAAAAAGTCATATTTTTGCAGAACTAATTAGTACTAACAAAAATTTAAGAAAAAAATGGCTTACGTAATTTCAGAAGATTGTATCGCTTGCGGTTCTTGCATTAGCGAATGTCCGGTAGACGCAATTTCGGAAGGTGATATCTATGTAATTGATGCTGACTTGTGTACCGACTGTGGCACTTGTGCTGATGTTTGTCCTTCAGAAGCAATCAGTCCGGCATAATTAAAAATTATTTGCTAAAGACACAAAAAACCTGCATGATATTTTCACGCAGGTTTTTTTGTTTGACTGAAATACCGGATTTATACCGCGGCAGAACTCTCTCAGGGATTATATCCTGAACCATCAAGAATTTTCTGATAATTGGTTTCTTTTATCAGTTGCTCAAGTGTAATATCCTGATTTTTGTCCATATACTTGTTTACTATTTGCCAACCCACCCAGGTGCCAAGCCGGCCAGGCGACTCCTGCGATACGGGTGATGTAAAAGGAGCATCGTTCACGTATTTACCTATAAGCATCATATCCGACGAGAACAAATCGCGCTGATCAACAATCACCTGCCATATTTCTTTTTCGTATTTTCTACACCATTCCCACTGCAACGAACTGTAACCTATCAGGTCGTGTGGTTTGTATCCGGGCATCACCGCCGAGAACAGATACATCAGCTTTCCCCGGTAAATCATATTTTCGAGCAACCTGTTGTCCTTGTAATCAACCGGAAAAGATTTGAAAATAAATGCCGAAACAACATCGGGCACCACATTCTCAGGGCGCATATTGTAAGTTAAATACTCATAGGTAATCTGACTGTATTTAGGATAATCACTACCCAGATATAAATCCACCCCGATGCCTATAAAATCATCGGTAGTAATAATTGAACGATTAAAACCGGATACAAAAAAATAAACCTCAGGGGTTTTTAGTTGAGGGAAATAGTGATGCATCAGCCCCAATGAGGTAGTGAGAGCTTGCTCATAAGGCTTTACATTATCAAACACACTCAACACTTTTTTATTCACTGCAGTAAATGTCGTATCGGTCAGAAACCCGGTAATTAATCGGGCAACCTGAGCTGTATCAGTGGGGTTTGTGCCCAACACATCAGTCAGATATGTTGGCAAAAACAAAGGATAATCGCGATATAATTTCCCTATTGCCTGATCCATTTTTTGAGTATTCAGAGCAATAAAGTCTTTATCAAAGCGTACAATCTCTACTTTAAAATTGTCCTGCTCCGGTACTTCCGAAAAGCGATTCTTTTTTGTACATGAAGTACAGAATAAAACCGCCCCAACAATCAGCCATGTATATACTTTCATCATTATCAATTATTTATATTAATAAGCACAAAAAAAAGCGCACGTATATTAACCCATTTGAGTATTTAAACCATTAAATCCAAACCAATAATTTGTTAGCCTTTGCACCAAAAACCCCGAAAGCGCAAACCTATCGGTATGCGCTTTCGGTATATAACTCATAAAAACGAATTTTATTTTTTGTTTTGCATTGCTTTTTGCTGTTCGCGTTGCATTTTTTCGAGTCGCTCCATAAAGCTACTTTTCTTTTTCGGATTTTTAGCATTGCTGCTCCGTTTAGCATGAAGGGTAGCCAATAGTTTCTTTTCGTCGACAGTAGCACGTATGGCGTAAGTCTGAGCAATAGAAATAAGCGTAGAGATGAAATAATAATAGCTCAATCCCGAAGCATATCCGTTGAACATAAACATAAAGAATACCGGCATCAGATACATCATCCATTTCATCATTGCACCTCCAGGCTGATCAGTAGCCGTGTTGGCCATGTTCAGTTTGGTATATAGCACACTTACCACTGTCATCAGAAGTGTAAACAAGCTTACGTGATCGCCAAAACCAAAAGGCACTACAAACGGCAATTGCAGAATTGAGTCGTAAGCCGAAAGGTCATCGGCCCACAAAAAGCTTTGCTGACGAAGCTCAATAGCAGCCGGGAAAAAGCTAAACATAGCAAATAAAATAGGCATTTGCAATAATGTAGGTAAGCATCCACTCATAGGGCTAACACCAACCTTGCTATAAAGATCCATGGTTGCCTTCTGACGCTCAGCAGCCTTTTCGGCAGGAATACGGGCATGTATTTCATCTATTTCAGGTTTCAACACCCTCATTTTGGCAGTAGACATGTATGATTTATAGGTAAGCGGAAACAGGATCAGCTTAATCACTAAAGTCATCAGCAAAATAATGATACCGAAATTAGAAATAAAGGTATTGAACAAATTGAACATCGGGATGATAGCAAAGCGGTTTACCCATCCAAAAATGCCCCATCCAAGTGGTACAAGACTACGAAGAAGTAATTTGTCATCGCCTTTGAGGTCAGAATCGTACCCGGATAAAATCTTGTATTTATTAGGCCCGAAATAGAATCTGAATCCGGTTTCTTTTTTGCCCGAAGGATCAAATTCGACCGACATATCGGCGTTGTACGATTTCAGATAACCGCTTGTTTCAGGCTCAAGTGCACTTTTGAGGTTAGCCGATTCGATAACACCGTCAGCAATTAAAATACTGCTGAAAAACTGGTCTTTAAACGCAATCCATTTAAGTTTATTCGAGATTTTCTTCTCATCATCTTTCGATTCGCTTAAAGTTTCCACATCATCAGCCACAAATTTATAATGAATATGCGAATAACGATCCTCGAACTTGCGGCCTTTTTCCTGCTGACGTACTTTGGTATACCATTGCAAATCGAGCGAATTGGTGCCTGCTGGCATTACCGAATTCATCTCGTTGGCCTTCACGTTGAAATGTACCATATAGTCGTTGGCAGGTATGGTATATATGTAGTCGATATAAGCCGCACCCTCAGTTTTAAGTCGTAGTGTGAGCGTTTGGTTGCCTTTGGCATCTTTGGTTATACCACCTACCTGATCAAAAAACAAATCCGAAGTATTTACAATGCGGTTGTTGTTAGTAACCAGTGTAAAACCAAAATCACTTTCTTTGCCATTGAACAACACCAAAGGCAATGAATCGTGGGTTTTATAGTCTTTAAGCAATACCGAGTAAACTCGTCCCCCTTTGTTTGTAAGCGTAAGTTTTATTAACTCATTCTCAACAGTTACAAACTTTTCCTCGCCAACTACAGCCGGACTGAATGCTCCGTATATATCAGCTACCTTGGCCAAAGCCGAGGTATCATTGAGGTTTACTGAGTCTATTTTAGCTACTTCGTTGGCTTTTTTCGAAGCAGCTTCGGCTTCAGCTTTAGCCTGTTGTACCAGAGCTATAGAATCATTGTATCTCTGTTGTCTCGCAAGTTCTTCCTCATTAGGTCTGTTCATCACTGAAAAACCGATGAGTACAAGTGCTATCAGCACAAATCCGATGATTGTGTTTTTATCCATTTATTATTTCAAATATTTTATTTCAGACCGTCTGCCTTATTTTATTTTTATTTATTATTTATCAATAGCAGCCTTTATAAAGCTAATAAACAAGGGGTGCGGGTTAACCACGGTACTGCTGTACTCCGGATGAAATTGTACACCCACATACCATTTGTGCGATGTAAGTTCAATAATTTCTACAAGGTTCGACTGCTCATTCATCCCACTACAACTCATTCCGGCTTTTTCAAACTCATCTTTGTAAGCATTATTAAACTCATAACGATGGCGATGGCGTTCGCTGATGTTTTCCTTTTTGTAAATATCATAAACCTTCGATCCTTTTTTCAGTTTACACTGATAAGCACCAAGGCGCATGCTTCCTCCCAAATCAAGTATATTTTTTTGTTCTTCCATAATGTCCACCACATTGTGTGTTGTAGAAGAATCAATTTCGGTACTGTTGGCATCGGCATATCCAAGTACATTGCGGGCAAACTCAATGGACATGGACTGCATACCCATACAAATACCCAAAGCAGGCAAGTTGTTTTGACGAGCATATTTCAGCGCTGCAAACTTACCTTCCATTCCGCGTTGTCCAAATCCCGGTGCAACAACAATGCCATCTATGTGTTTTAACTTTTTCTCAACATTTTCTTCTGACAGTTTGTCAGAAAGTATTAGCTCCAGTTTCAGTTTTTTATTGTTGTAGGCGCTGGCATGTATCAGCGATTCGATGATAGACTTATAAGCATCAGGAAGTTGCACATACTTACCAACTATGGCTATACGTACTTCTTCTTTGGCGTTTTCGAGCTTTTCTACAAATTCGACCCACTTCGCCATGTCGGCTTCCGGCGTTTGCGTCAGGTCAAATCCCATTTTTGTCAGCACTACTTCGTCCAGCTTTTCGGCCTGCATATTCATAGGAACTCTGTATATAGTAGGCACATCTATCGATTGTAACACTGCCGATGGCTCTACATTACAGAACAAAGCCACTTTTTTACGCATTTCTACCGGGATATTGTGTTCGGTGCGCAATACCAGTACATCGGCCTGCACGCCCTGCTCCTGCAATGCTTTTACAGAATGCTGTGTCGGCTTGGTTTTCAGCTCCTTAGCAGCTGCCAGATAGGGTACGTAAGTGAGGTGAATGATGAGACAATTTTTGCCCAGCTCCCAGCGCAACTGGCGTACACTTTCGATATAAGGCAAGGATTCGATATCGCCTACAGTGCCACCTATTTCGGTAATTACAAAATCAAACTCACCTTTGCTACCCAATAATTTGATATTACGCTTAATTTCGTCGGTTATGTGCGGAATAATTTGTACGGTTTTTCCCAGAAAATCTCCCCTGCGCTCTTTGTTAATCACATTCTGGTATATCCGTCCGGTGGTTACATTATTGGCTTTATGGGTTTCAACCCCCAGAAAACGCTCATAATGCCCCAGGTCGAGGTCAGCTTCATGACCGTCGACAGTTACATAACATTCACCATGTTCGTAGGGGTTTAACGTTCCGGGATCCACATTGATGTATGGATCGAGCTTTTGATTGGTTACCTTAAAACCACGGGCCTGCAACAATTTACCAAGTGAGGCGGCAATAATTCCTTTGCCCAGCGATGATGTAACTCCACCGGTTACAAAAATGTACTTTGTTTCTTTCACCTTATTTTTCTTAAAATTAGTATCTCTAATTACATATTTTAAGAGCACAAATTTCGGAAAAAAAAATGAATAACGAAAACATTTATAAGAATTTAAAACAATTTCAAGTCCGGCAATGCCACAATCAACTCATTCTCAACAGTGGGCTTGTGCTAAGGATTTTTTTGCCCGCAAAGAAGAAGCGCCGATTTGCGAATTAAAAAAAATATAAGGATAGGATTCGCTGAACAAACACCGGGAGTTTTCAATCAAACTAATGCTTACAACTATTTACACATGGGTTACAAACAACATGGTGTCGGACTGCATCACTAAGCGATAAGCCAGACCGGGATTAAATAACCGGGAGAACATTTTTTTTCTGCGCGAATTAAATGCCAGTAAATCAATCTCCTTTTCCTTCAGGTAATTTTCTATCAACTCGGGCGAATTGGAAGAACCCAGCAAGGCATAGTGGGTTTTTATACCGGGATACTGACTGGCAAAATAAGACTTAATACCTGCCAGCATCACCTCGCTCCATGGCTCGGTTTTTTCGGCCGAATGAATAAAATAGATTTCCGTATTTTCAGAATTGCAGAGCTCTATTGTTTTATCAATGGCTATAAGGTCTTTCTGATCAAAATTGGTAAGGAAAGCCACCCGCCGTATTTGTTTGGGAGAGCGCAAAGCCACTTGTACAGGCACTGCAAATACCGGCGACAAGGTTGAGTCAATAACTTCGGCCGTAACACTCCCTATCAGTTCATCGGTTATTTTCTTACCTTGCGTACCCATAACTACCAGTTCCGGATTACGCTTTTTACAATAATCCAGAATTTCATCTTCGGGAACACCTTCTTTAATTTCTATACCGAAATTTACATCCGGCAATTCCTTATTGGTAATTCTCTTCTTTAACAATCTATCCAGATTTTCGGCATCAGCATTAGCCTGATTCACAATTCGCCTCGTCAATTCACTATCGCTTATGCTGTATGTACTGAAATCTCTATTACCCGAAATAGTATAAGATGGTGTAAAATAAACATACAGGATAGTAACCGAAACGCCCATTTGCTCTGCAAACCAAAAACCAAAATCAATGGTATGCTCTACCATATCAGCAAAATCGACAGATATAAGTACATGTCTTTTTTCGCCATCAGCATCATCGCGCTCCCAGGCGCTTTCTACCTCTTCAACAATTTTTAAGGCGCGCGGCAAGTCCGATTTTTTAATTCGAACCCTCACTCCTACAGCCATTTCGGGTTGTTCCAGATTCAGATTATGAATCATTGTCTCAATACCATTTTCTTCGAGCACATTTTTAATCATCTGAGCCCTATTGTAAGTACGTATGGCAAGCGTCACTAATTTATCTTCCATAATTCTTTATTTCAACGATTTAAAAACCTTTGATCAAAACACATACACCCAAAAAATCTGACGGTAAAGTTAGTTTATTTTACCGATGATTAGTCCTGCAATCCATGCTTTTTAAACATAAAAAAAAGCAATTTATAGAAACCTGCTGAAAATTAAGTTGTAAATATTAATTTTTAAGCACATCACATGTTGAAAAAAATAATTATTTTTGCGGATATTGAATTTTCTTTAAACTTATTTTATTTTGGAAACCGGTATAATTATATCCATATTCTCTGAAATCACGATTCAGCCTCCGACCGTCCCTGCCATCATTACGTTCGTTCTGAGCCTGTTGCTATTAATTATATCGGCTTTAATATCGGCCTCCGAAGTGGCTTTTTTCTCATTCGATGCCAAAACCTTAAGCGAACTTGAGGCCAGTGAGAACAAAACTGACCGTAAAATCATTCATCTGCTCGATCATCCTCAAAGGTTACTTTCGACCATTTTGGTAGGAAAAACCTTTATAAGCATCACCATAATTATCCTGATGGCTTATGCCTCCAACTCTATCTTCAATTTTTCGGTAGTTCCCACATGGGGATTTGTACTGCAAGTGATGATAATTTCTTTTATCCTTGTGATTTTTGGCGAGGTTATTCCTAAAATATATGCTACACAGTTTGCCCGGAAAGCAGCCACGCAAACGGTTCCCTTTATTTCGGCCATCGAGCGTATTTTTGGCCCGTTTGTAAGCATTTTGGTAAACTCTACTTCTATTGTAAATACAAGGCTTGCCAGGCACAACCGCAGCCACATATCGGTAGACGAGCTCACTCACGTACTGGAGATGAACCCTGAAAACAATGAAGAAGACAAAGAAATGCTGGAAGGAATTATCAAATTCGGGAACATCCATGTGGTGGATATTATGACTTCGCGCGTGGATATAGTAGATGTAGATATCAAAACTTCGTACAAACAGCTGCTCGAACTTATCATCAAATGCGGCTACTCCCGCATACCTGTTTTTGCGGGTACGCGCGATAATATCAAAGGGATACTTTATGGCAAAGACCTGCTGCCACACCTCGACAAGCCAACGAACTTCCGCTGGCAAAGCTTAGTACGCCCGGCATATTATATACCTGAAACAAAAAAAATTGACGATTTGCTCAACGAATTTCAGACCAACAAAGTGCATTTGGCTATTGTGGTGGATGAATATGGCGGCACTTCAGGATTGGTAACGCTCGAAGATATTCTTGAAGAAATAGTTGGCGATATAAGCGACGAGTACGATGACGAAGAACGCTTGTTTACCAAACTCGATAACCACACCTTTCTGTTTGAAGCAAAAATTCAGCTGAACGACTTCTTTAAAATTGATGAAATTTCGGAAACAGACTTTGCTAAAATAAGTGGCGAAGTTGAAACGCTGGCCGGATTAATTCTGGAATTAAAAGGTGAAATCCCCTCTAAGAATGAACGCATAGATTATGGGCGCTATGTTTTTGAAATCATGTCGGTAGATAACCGACGCATAAAAAAGGTAAAACTCTACATTAAAGACGACTTCAGAAAGAATGAAGAATAAACCTTTTTGCGCATATGCTTTGCCCTTTTTTCTTGAAACACTTTTACATCACAAAATGAAATTCTATCATCTTTTCATCCTGTTTTTCGCTTTAACTTTAGCTTCGTGCGGTGGCAATTTCACTCCTAAACCTTACGGATATTTCAGAGTAGATATACCTGAGCATAGCTACCGGACAGTGGATACGCTAAGCTTGCCTTATAAGTTTGATTTATCGCCCATAGCCCGGGTTGTAAAACATGAAGAAAAAGGCGAAAAATACTGGATTGACATTCAATATCCGCAACTGAATGCTAATGTTTATTGTAGCTACAAGCCTATCCACAACAATCTGTTTGAATTAAGCGAAGATTCGCGCAGATATGTGTACAAGCATGCTGTAAAAGCTGACGGTATTGGCGAAAAGGTTTTTGCACATCCTGAGAAGCAAGTTTACGGAATTCTTTATGATTTGGAGGGCAATACTGCATCGGCTCTTCAGTTTGTGCTGACCGACAGCACCAGGCATTTCTTTCGTGGAGCGCTATATTTCGACAATGTACCCAATAAAGACTCTATTGCGCCTATGGCGGAATACATCCGCGAAGATATGGTAAGGTTAATGGAAAGTTTTGAGTGGAAAAAATGATTAAAGCGAGTATTGATAACAACGGCATGTACATATTGCTGTGGGAGTTAACAGAGACCACAGAGGAACTGGAGTTGATGCTCACCAGGCCAGAATTGTATAAAGCGGAATACAAACTTATCAAGAATAAAAAAAGGCAATACGAGTTTTTGGCAACAAGGGTGGCTCTTAAACACTTGCTAAAAAAGGAGGTTGAAATTGAGTATGACGACGATGGAAAACCCGGTATCAGAAATGACAAACGCGAAATTAGCATAACTCACAGCGGCCAATGGGTAGCAGTAATGGTACATTCCTCTAAACGATGTGGCATTGATGTGGAAAAACCTACTGAAAAGTTTGGCCGGCTCTATACCCGTTTTCTGAGCCTGGAAGAACAGCAATACCTCTTTGATGAACAGGATTTGACCAAAGTGCAATTGGCATGGTCGGCCAAGGAGGCTTTGTTTAAAATCATTGGGCATGATGCCGTCGATTTTGCAACGCAACTCAGAATAGAGCCTTTTGAAATAAACACCCATAAGCTGAAAGCCACACACATACCTACAAACAGAGTATATCATTTACACTTTGAATACACCAATGAGTATAGTCTGGTTTATGGAACCGACTGATTTTCAATATCTGTATGAATAATATTTATAATAAAATACTGACAAATAAGAAAGCTGGTCGTAAAATGCTGGCCGTTCTGCTTGATCCCGACAAATGTACCGGGGAGTTACTGCAAAAGATTTTGTATCAACTTCAAAATGCTGTACCCGATTTTATTTTTGTAGGAGGTAGTCAGGCATCGTTATCCACCAACCGGCTCATAGCTATTATCAAACAAGAGATTAACTGCGAAGTCGTATTGTTTCCGGGCAATGTTTCGCAGTTTTCGCCCAATGCAGATGCTGTTCTTTTTCTGTCGCTGATATCAGGCCGCAATCCTGAATTTCTGATAGAGCAACATGTTCAATCGGCGCTTACAATCAAACAATCGGGTGTAGAGGTTATTCCAACAGGCTATGTATTGATTGATGGCGGACGCATAACTTCGGTACAAAGCGTAAGCGCCACCCAACCTATTTCAGCTGAGAATAAAGAAATGATTGTATCCACGGCCGTAGCTGGCGAGTTGCTCGGTATGAAACTTATCTACCTCGAAGCCGGAAGTGGTGCACTAATCCCCGTTAGTTCCGAAACCATTGCAACAGTTATCGACAACATATCTGTCCCGCTTATTGTAGGAGGTGGCATCCGCACCATCGAAGGCATACAAACGGCCTTCAGCGCTGGAGCCGATTTGGTAGTAGTAGGAAATATATTTGAAACCGAGCCTGAGAAAATAAGAGGGTTTATCAACGCCGCAAAAATTAACGAAGCTTATTCTTAATATAATGCGGACCTGCTATTTTTATAAAATAGATATAGGAGAGTAATGTGATAATACCACCACTTAAATAGGCTAATTGAAGTCCACCATTACTGTCGGCTAATTGTCCTCCTAGTACCAATCCGATGCCCACACCAATATCCCAACTGGTCATGTAAGTGGAACTTGCGGTAGCCCTCCGGTTATTAGCAGCCAGATTGACAAAAAGCGTATTGTACGCCGGAAAAATAAATCCGTACCCTACGCCCAAAATCAAGGCAATAAGATAAAAAATAATTACGACCAATAGCTCATCAGTCATTCTTTTAACTCCGGCCAGCGCCAGAAAAGCAAAAACACAAAGCATGGTACCCATGGCTATCACCTGTACCAATTTGCCTTTATCTACCATTTTACCACTCACCAATCTTGATGCAATCAACCCTACCGACATCAGCGAAAAGAACACCCCTACTCCGCTTGCGATTCCAAGTTCTTTTCCATAAATAGCTATATATGTAACTGTTACCCCATAAGGAATCCCCATAAACAATAAGCTTAGCCCGGCATTAAAACCTTTAAAAAGAAAAAAACGGTCGAAAGCAACCGGCTGTTTTTCGCCACGATTCAGGGCATTATTTTTTGATTTAATAAAAAGTGTAAAAACAAACCCTGTTAACCCAACCAAAATAGCTGTATAAAATATCACATCAAAAGAATAAACATCGTGCATAAAAAGGCCTGTCATAGGACCCACCGCCATTGCAAGGTTATTGGCAACACCAAAGTAACCCAGACCTTCGCCCCTTCGCGAAGACGGCATAATATCCACCACCAAACTATTGCCGGCTGTTGTTACAAATCCGAAAGTAAATCCATGTAAAATTCTGAAAAACAGAAATAAACCAATAAAATTGGCCAGCGGATAACCTACAAAAGTGAGTACAAATAACACATAAGCTATCACATACACCGGCTTGCGATAGACCATATCCAGCACAAAACCAGCAAACGGACGAATGATGAGCGCTGCTACGGTATAACTCGACAGAATAATACCCACCAACGATTTTGAAGCGTCGTATTTTTCAATAAGATAAAGCGGAAAAACCGGAACAAGCAGATAAAAAGCAAAAAATAACAAAAAATTACCTATACAAGCTGAAATATAACTGCCTGTCCAGAGTCTGTCTTTGGGTTCGGGATGAATTTGTAACATGCCTGTATTCAGTCAGCAAGCTATCTCGCTGAAACAATTGATTTATAAAAATAAAAACATTAAGTAGCCGGAGTTTTTGAAACCCTGTCGAAAAACGGATTTTTTGACGTGGAACTTATTGGAATTCCGTAGATATTACTACATCCCGGCATCCAGCCGAGCTCCTGCACCACACGTCCTACCGAAAACATAACCCGGCTATCCACACGCCTATCGGCAGCTACTGCACAAGCCGATCCCAGCGCTATACCAACATCTACCGAATTGATGGCACAAGGAACTTCAGAAAAAGCATTCTTTTGCGCACAAGTATCAAATCCACAGTAACCACAATTCAGACTATGCACCTGCGTACGGGTTCCTACCAGCACAATGGCGCTCGCCCAAAGGATATTTTCGGCATCGCGGGTAATGAACTTCAAACCGGTTTGTTCGCTGTATTTCAGCATTGCTTCCGATAAAACCTTTATCGAATCGTCGGTTATAAGCATAACTTCAATAATATCGTAGCCCTTACCTTTGGGAGCTGTCCGGGCAGCCGTCATCATATCGTTGGCTATTTGTAACAATCGTTCACGGCGGGTATCTCTTTCGTTTATCAACATCTTGTTCGCTGCTTTATAGTTAATTATTTCTTTGCAAACTCCCCTATTTTGGTAAGAATTAGCTCATTAAGACAACCATTTGTAGCTACTATTTCCCTACCAAACAGATAATTATTGCCGCCACTATAATCCACAACAGTTCCTCCTGCCTCTTTTACAATAACGGTTCCGGCTGCAACATCCCACGGTTTCAGATCATACTCCCAAAATGCGTCAAAACGCCCACAGGCCACGTAAGCCATATCGGTAGCAGCCGAACCTAACCGACGTACTCCACGTGCATTTTTCATACTCCATTCCAAAAACTCCATATAAGTATCCATGCGGCTAAAATCATTGTACGGAAACCCGGTTGCCAGCAAAGCATCATGAATATCAGTACGTTTCGACACCTGAATAGGATCACCATTCAGATAAGCGCCTCCATCTTTCCATGCATAAAAACATTCGTCGCGCCCGACTTCGTATACCACACCTAAAACTAACTCGTCCCCATCGAGCAAACCAATACTGACGGCATAAAGTGGCAAACCTTGTATAAAGTTGGTAGTTCCATCAAGCGGGTCAATCACCCAATTGAATCGTTCGCCCCGTTTTGCACTGGTACCCTCCTCAGCAATAAAACCCGATTCGGGTAAAATAGCACCTAAAGCAGTAATAATTCTGGCTTCGGACTCTTTGTCGACATAACTTACCAGATCGTGCATACCTTTACTTTCTATTCGCGCCGGGTCAAAACTTTTGCGCTCATTGGCCATCATCTGCCCTGTGGACTTAGCTACATCGCACACAAACAGGCACAATTCTTTATATGTTGGTGTCATAAATTTATGTTTTAATTATTATCATCTGGCAAGCAGCTAAAAGCTGCTGCTCGGTTCGGATAGCAAACAGCGGCTAAAAGCCGCTTGTTGCATATTTAACCCACCCGGCAAGCGGCCGAAAGCCGCTGCTCGGTAGCCAAGCTAACAGCGGCTACAAGCCGCTTGTTGCGTATCCTTCTTCTGCAATCCAGCAAGCGGCTTTCAGCCGCTGCTTGGATGCACTATTTCTTCAGCGCCGCAATTCCTTCTTTCAGCGAAGCTATCTTGCTTTCGGCGTCAGCTTTTTTCTTTCGTTCGCCTTCCACAATTTCAGGTTTTGCATTGGCCACAAAACGCTCGTTACCAAGTTTTTTCATTACCGACTCGATAAAGCCTTCGTAATACTTTATTTCGGCTTCCATTTTGGCTATTTCCTCTTCGGCATTAATCAGATTGCCCATCGGAACTGCATATTCGGTGGTTCCAACAAGGAAAGAAATAGAACCCGCTGCCTTCTCAGTCACGTTTTCGATAGCCGATAGGTTGCATGATTTGCTAACCACGCAGTTGTAGGTATCCAATGTTTCGCCAATGATTTGCAACTCGAGTTGTTCTTTGTTCGGAACGTTCTTCTGCAAACGAATGGTGCGCACTCCAGCAATTACTTCTTTTACCTTCTCAAAATCGGTCAGGATATTTTCGTCGAATGCAGTCACTTTCGGTTGCAACGAAATCATCAGACTATCGCCTGCCTCGCGTTCGGTTAATGCCTGCCACAATTCTTCAGTTATAAACGGCATAAAGGGATGCAACAAGCGCAGGAGCGAATCGAAAAATCCGAGCGTAGCTTCGTAAGTTGCACGGTCAATAGGTTGCTGGTAAGCCGGTTTTGCAATTTCAAGGTACCAGGCTGAGAATTCGTCCCAAAATAATTTATAAACGGCCATCAACGCTTCCGACAAACGGTATTTCAAGAACAAATCGTCCATCTCGGCTACAGTTTTGGTCAGAATACTTTCGAACCACCTGATTGCTAACTTTGCAGTTTCAGGCTGTTCAATATCAGCTACTTCCCAACCTTTTACTAATCGGAAAGCATTCCATATTTTGTTATTGAAGTTGCGTCCCTGTTCGCAAAGCGTATCGTCAAACGGAATATCGTTACCCGCTGGCGCCGTGAGCAACAATCCCATGCGGACTCCGTCAGCGCCATATTTTTCCATCAACTCAATCGGGTCGGGCGAGTTACCCAGCTGTTTCGACATTTTCCGACCCAGCTTATCGCGCACAATCCCTGTAAAATATACATTTTTGAAACAGGCTTCGCCCCGGTATTCGTAACCCGAAACGATCATACGTGCCACCCAGAAAAAGATAATATCCGGTCCAGTTACCAAATCATTGGTTGGATAATAATATTTAATGTCATCGTTTTCAGGATTATTAATACCATCGAACACCGAAATAGGCCACAACCACGATGAGAACCAGGTGTCCAGACAGTCTTCGTCCTGCCGCAAAGTGAAGCCTCCCCCAGCCCCTCCCAAGGAGGGGTGTTTAGCTGCGATTTCCATTGCTTTTTCTTTGGTTTCCGCAACAATTACGATTTCTGACGCAGAAGTCCCCCCTTTGGGGGGATTGAGGGGGGCTGCATAATAAGCCGGAATTTGATGTCCCCACCACAACTGACGCGAGATATTCCAGTCGCGAACGTTTTCCATCCAGTGGCGGTAAGTATTTTTGAACTTTTCGGGTACAAACTTAATAGTATCGTTCATCACAGCATCTAAAGCCGGTTTGGCCAGATTTTCCATTTTCAGGAACCACTGCGTCGACAATTTTGGTTCGATAGGTGCGTTGGTACGTTCAGAGCAACCTACCTTGTTGGTGTAAGCCTCTACTTTTTTGAGCAAGCCTGCATCAGCCAAATCCTGCTCAATCTGCTTACGTACATCAAAGCGATCCATACCGGCATACTGCGCACCATTTTCGTTGAGAGTGCCGTTGTCGTTGAAAATATCGATAGAAGGCAGATTGTATTTTTGTCCCAAAGCGTAGTCGTTCACATCGTGTGCCGGAGTAACTTTCAGGCAGCCTGTACCAAATTCAATATCAACATATTCATCTTCAATAACCGGAATAACCCGATTTATGAGCGGTACGATGACTTTTTTACCTTTTAAATGTGCATTTTTCGGATCGTTGGGGTTGATACACATAGCGGTATCTCCCATGATGGTTTCCGGACGGGTGGTTGCAACAACCGCATAACCGTCTTCTCCTTCAATTTTATAACGCAGATAATAGAGTTTTCCTTGTTGTTCTTTAAAAATTACCTCCTCATCGCTCAGTGCTGTCAATGCTTTCGGGTCCCAGTTTACCATGCGTACCCCTCGGTAAATCAAACCTTTATTATACAGATCGACAAAGACTTTAATCACGCTTTCCGACCGTTTTTCGTCCATGGTGAAGCATGTACGATCCCAGTCGCACGATGCGCCTAATTTCTTGAGCTGTTCCAGAATAATTCCGCCATGCTTGTGGGTCCATTCCCAGGCATGATTCAGAAACTCTTCGCGGGTTAGATCCGTTTTTTTAATCCCTTCCTGCGCCAGCTTGTTCACCACTTTAGCCTCAGTGGCAATGGAAGCATGATCGGTACCAGGCACCCAGCAGGCATTTTTGCCCTGCATACGCGCCCTGCGCACCAATACATCCTGAATGGTATTGTTGAGCATGTGACCCATGTGAAGCACACCCGTAACATTTGGAGGCGGAATGACGACAGTATACGATTCACGACCATCGGGTTTCGAACTAAAAAATCCGTTGTCTAACCAATACTGATACCATTTCGACTCAATCTCCGTCGGGTTGTACTTACTTGCAAGTTCCATGTTTTTTATTTACAATTTAATTATTTATCATTCACGACTTACGCAATCGTTTATTTATCAACAAAATACCTCTTAATAAAAAAGTATTTTACAAGAATGCAAAGATAATGAAATTTGAGTTTACTGAAAAATAAAAATTCTTATCTTTGTTGTATAAAAAAAACATTCAGATAAATCATGAAGAAAATTATCAACACACCCAATGCTCCGGCAGCCATTGGCCCATACAGCCAGGCAGTTGAGGCCAACGGCACGCTTTACATTTCGGGGCAACTACCAATTAATCCGGCCGTTGGAAAAATTGAAGCTACAGACATAAGCAGTCAAACCGAGCAGGTTTTTGCTAATATCAAAGCCATTCTTGCCGAAGCGGGATATTCTTTTGGCGATGTGGTGAAGTCTACCGTATTTTTGTCGGATATAGCCAATTTTGCCGGAATGAACGAAGTTTACAAGCAATACTACCAAACAGAATGTCCGGCTCGCTCGGCTTTTGCGGTGAAAGATCTTCCACTTGGAGCTTTAGTTGAAATTGAAACTATTGCTGCAAAATAATTTCTCTATCAACGCACAAATGCTAAAATACTACAGGTTTATCAATGTGATAATCCATGCTGTATTTTAGCATTTTTTTTATTTCATATTTATTTTATTGATATTTAAAATCGGCATAAACAGGCAAATGATCGGCAAAGCCTCCATTATATTTCATGCCCACATAGGTTCTGAAAGGCTTTTTGCCAAGACCTTTTTCGTCGGTTTCGAGTAAAAATTCCGCATCGAAAATATGTACATCCGAAGGCGACAGGCTGAATTTGTTTTTTGTATTGAGCAAAGCCCCTGTAACTATCATCTGATCCAGCGCTCCCCACTCTCCGGCTTGCTTATGAGTTCCTTTGCCGTTCTTGTGAAAATCGTACATCATATTGTATAAGAATCCGGGGGTTGTATTCTCATCAGGAACTCGGGCACCAAGTACAGTTTTCATGCTTTCATTATCAGGATAATCATTAAAATCGCCCATAATCAAAATATTAGGCGCGATACACAATTTATAAATACTATCTACAGCATGCCTTAATACCGAGGCTACAAACAAACGCTTATCTTCCGACTCGAGTTCGCCACCGAGCCTCGATGGAAAATGGCAAACAAACACATGGAGGGTATCGCCGGTAGGCACCTGCCCCGAAACATAAAGCAAATCGCGCGTTTTACTGTTTGGGGCATCCGGGAAATGAATGCTGAGAGGCCGCTCGTTAAGCACTTTGAATTTATCGGGGCGGTATAGCAGGGCAACATCAACGCCACGCAAGTCGGGCGACTCGTGATGTACAAATCTATAATTCAGATTCTTAAGGCCTGAATTTCGGGTCAGATCATAAAGGCATTTGCGACTTTCAACTTCGCAAAGTCCAATCACTGCCGGCGGATTCCAACCACCTATGGCTGTGATTACCCTACCAATATTATTCAGTTTACGCTGGTATTTCTCATAATTCCAGCCGCGCATACCACCCGGCAAAAACTCGGCATCGTTAGTGAGCGAGTCGTCTACACAGTCGAAAAGATTTTCTACATTATAGCCAACCACTTTGAACACTTTATCATCAGCAGTCTGAGAAAATGCTGAAACTGCAAATACAGCAACCATAGCAAACAATAAAATAACTTTCATACAAAATAGATTTAGATGGATAAGCAAATATAAATCATTTTCTAAAATCTGTCATAATTTTTCACCAATAAAAAAATAATCGGGTCAGATTGATAGTGTTTACACTGAACGAAAGTAATTTTCAAAATAGATTACTATCTTTGCAAATTCAGTATCTGAAATAGCCTCTAATCGAAAAAAATCGCATATACAAATTGAATGAAGAAAATCCTTTTTCTGCTCTTTATTGTTGTTTCCGGATGGTGCAACGCTCAGCTAAAAATTAACGAGATAATGACCAACAATGTGTCAGCCGTAATGGACGAATCGTATAATTACAGCATGTGGGTTGAGTTATACAACACCAGCACAACCACTTCGTACAATCAATCTTTTTACTATCTTACCGACCAGCTGTCGCAACCCAAAAAATGGGCACCTTCATCAAAGTTAATTGGAGCAAACAGTTTTAGTGTACTGTGGTTCGAACGGTCGTCGCGCTCAGGCCATGCCAACTTCAAACTCGACCCCGATGGCGGAAAATTATACCTGATAAACTCCTCACTGCAAGTTGTCGACAGCGTAATTTACCCGGCGCAGTACCGTAACATTTCATACGGCAGAAAAACAAATGGAGATGGCGAATGGGTGTACTTTGAGCAATTTAGCAATGGTAGCACCAATAACGGCAAAAAATATGCCTCGACCCGCTGTGATAAGCCCGAACTTACTCTTAGCAGCGGATTCTATACCGGTACTAAGTATGCCGCTTTCGTCACACCATCGTATGGCGACACTATATATTACACCCTCAACGGGGCTGAGCCGACACGCAAAAGTACCCGTTACAATGCTAATACCACCATTACTATAAACACTACCCGGATTTTAAGAGCTAAAACCTTTTCAGCGGGTAAATTATCGAGCGACATTGTAAGCGCAACTTATTTCATTAACGTGCGAGATTACAATTTGCCTGTTGTATCTATCATCACTGAACCCGCTAACCTGACCGACAACACCATTGGGATATACGTACAAGGCACCAACGGAATTTGGGGTAATGGCGTTTCGAGCCCAGCCAACTGGAATCAGGATTGGGACCGGCCGGCTAATTTTGAATTGTTTGATACTACGCTTGTATCACGCCTTAATCAGGAACTTGATATTAGTATTGCCGGAGGTTGGAGCAGATTAAACAATCAAAAATCTCTGAAAATAAACCCCACCAAAAAGTATTACTACAACAATCTGAACTACGACATTTTCAAAGCATCTAAACCCGGCATGAAGTACCGCAGTATTTTACTCCGCAATAGTGGCAATGACTTTTATTATTCTATGCTCAGAGATGGATTTATGCAATCGCTTGTAATGAAACGCATGGATTTGGACTGCATAGCCTACGAACCGGCAGTCTGCTTTATGAACGGTGAGTATTATGGCATTCAAAACCTGCGGGAGCGTAGCGATGTCGACTTCGTTTATTCCAATTATGGTTACAACGAAGAAGATATCAAGCTCCTCGAATCTTACGAAATGGCGCAAGATACAAGCTTCGCCAATATAATTAATTACATAACTTACAACGATATAACTCAGCAGGAAGTTTACAATAAAGTTTGCCAAATGATAGATATCGAAAGTTTCACAAACTGTTTTCTGTCCGAAATTTATATGGGAAACACCGACTGGCCCGACAACAATGTCAAGGTATGGAAAAAAATTCAGGGGGGAAAATGGCGATGGATTTTTTTCGACACCGACTTCGGTTACAGTCTCTACGATACCTCGTTGTACAATCATAACACACTTATATACGCTTTGGGCGAACTTGCCAGTAATGTTCCCGATAGCTGGGCTACCATCTTGCTACGCCGACTGGTATTAAACGATAACTTCAGAAAGAAATTTATCGACAAATTTGCCATACACATTTCTTCAACTTTCGATTACAACCGCTCGGCATCCATACTTGACAGCCTGGCTCTGAAAATTAACACCGAAATCAGCTACCATAAATCCCGATGGCCATCATATCGTGACTTTAACAGCGACATTGCCAACATGAAAAACTTTGCTTTGAATCGTCCTGCCAAAATGCTGGGCTTTATAAGCAGTAGATTTCTAAGCAACGCAGCAACAAAAACCATTGGTATTTCAGCAAATATCGACAAAGCATCGTACACTTTTAACAACGAACAAATCCAGGATAAATCTATCAACCTCAAGTACTTTAGCGGACAAACAGTAACACTAAGCGCAAATTCCATCCCCGGATATCGCTTTCTGCACTGGGTTCTGAACGGTTCATCCGTTAAAACAACGATTATCGAAAACGGAAGCTCCTGGAAATATTCCGACGGCAACGCCATACCTTCAGCCGAATGGTATACAGAAACATACAACGACAACAGCTGGAAAACCGGCTATGCGCAATTTGGATACGGTAGCCGGGGCGAAGTCACAACCATAGATTATGGTAGCAACTCCAGCAATAAGTACCCAACAGCCTATTTCAGAAAAACGTTCAGCATCAGCAATCTAAGCAGTAAATCAAACTTCACGGTAAGCACATTGGTCGACGATGGCATAGTCGTTTATGTCAACGGCACCGAAATCGGGCGCGGCAATATGCCCTCAGGCAATGTAAATTTCAACACCGTAGCCGCTGCCTACAACAACGGCGAAACCTTTACATTCACCATACCCCCTTCATTGCTCAAGGAAGGCAACAACGTAATAGCCACCGAAGTGCATCAGAACGCCGTAACCAGTTCCGATATGATATTCAATCTATCGGTCACCTGCGACGAAACTTCGCAGAGCACCACCATAGAAACGCCTCAGTACAGCACCACGCTAAGCGCCGATTTCAGCATCAAAGCCATATACGAAGAAACCGGCACAGAAGAACCCAACGACGAAAATTTGATAAAAATTAACGAAGTAGTATCCAGCAATAGTATTTTTCAGGACGAAAATATGGATACCGACGATTATATCGAAATTTTCAATTCCGGCAACGACGATATTAACATAGCCGGATGGTATATTTCGGATTTGGAGGTAAACCCCACTCTGCATCAAATAGCAAACAGCGAACCTTCTAAAACCACCGTTCCCGCAAAAGGACGCATCATTTTGTGGGCCGACAACGAAACCAATCAGGGCGCAAATCACCTGAATTTCAAATTAAGCAAAGATGGCGAAACTATATTATTATCCAAGCCTAACGGCAACGGCATTGCTCAACTCGTCGATTCGGTACACCTGCCGGCCCTCGGTCAAAACATAAGCTACGCCCGCGTACCCGACGGCAGCGGCAACTGGCTCCGTCAAGCACCCACATTCAATGCCTCAAACAGCATTATCAACAACCTCGACGATACAGGCGCTAACACCCTCAACCTATATCCAACCATGGTCAACAATTTCGTAATTATCGAAAATTCGCAAGGCAAAACCCTCACAATCAGCGATATGACAGGCCGCATTGTAGCAACCCACAATTGCCTCAGCAACAACGAACAATTAATCATCCAATATTTGCGCAAAGGCATCTATCTTGTCCGCATCGAACAAAACACATTCAAAATCATCAAATTATAACAATCAACACTTCATTTTTTTGGGGGTGCCCCTACGGGTCGGGCTATACGTTTCAAGTCCACTACCTCAGTTGCTGGTGTCGGCTATGCCTTCACCCGCAACTTCGTACGTGTCCTTTCCACTCCTATCCCTCACCCACGCAGCGCCACGGCCTCAGCACATCAATACCCGACCACACAAAAATTTCAGCCTCAATTTTTTTAAGACTAATTATTCCCATTAGTCAAAGTTAATGCATTATGCCAATCGGGAGTTGGAAATAATTCAAATTAGCTTTAGTCCATGACTCTGTTTTGTTCATAATTAATAGCTGTGAATATTGATTTATGTGAATAGAAACGCTGAGATAGCGGATTAAACAGACTTTCGCTGTAAACTCAAAAGTTATCCTGATGCGGATTACGTTACAGATTTTAGACTTCACAAGTGAAGTCAGCTGATTTTCAGCAACGAGCACTAATCCGTCATTTACGTAGTAAATAAATCAGAATTAAAATCCGTTTTAACACCACAATAAATCAGTGTATATCAGTCAAATCCGCTATATCCGCGTTTCTATTCTTTTTTGTTATATACTTAATTCAATTCTACTTATAGTAAATTATTTCTCGTAGGGAATGTATCTTAACAGAAGCATGAATCATTAAATTTAGCCCTCAAGTATCATGTTCTTAATTCTTATTCTACTAAGTCGAAAAAAACGACTATTTCCCTGACATACTTTCCGCACACTATGACTTATTGTCTTAAAAACCAACTATTTGAATAAAACCAACCGACATAATTTCCGATTAAGCCTATTGGTAAACATTTTGCCAAAACCAAAGCAACTAAAAAACTATGAACTTAAGAAAGGAACAAATATTATGAACTTCAACAATTTTACAATCAAATCGCAGGAAGCTGTTCAACAGGCGGTGGAACTGGTACAAAACAACGGCCAACAGGTGGTGGAAACTCCGCACTTGTTCAAAGGCGTGATGGACAAAGGAGAGGATGTGGTGCAATTTCTGTTTGGGAAATTAGGCGCTAACACAGCCATGCTGAACTCTGTTGCCGACAGTATGGTAGGCGGATTTCCCAAAGTATCGGGTGGCGAACCTTACCTGAGTCGCGAAACCAACAAGGTGTTGCAAAAAGCGGTGGACTTATCGTCCAAAGCAGGCGATCAGTTTGTTTCGCTCGAATATATATTTCTGGCGCTGGTGGCGGAGAAAAACCAAATGACCAAAACGCTGAACGATGCCGGAGTGACCGAAAAAGCGTTGCAGGAAGCCATAGGCGAATTGCGCAAAGGATCGAAAGTGAACTCTGCTTCGGCCGAGGACAATTATAACTCGCTTGAAAAATATGCCATCAATCTGAACGAACGTGCACGGTCGGGGAAACTCGACCCGGTGATCGGGCGGGATGAGGAAATACGGCGGGTATTGCAAATTCTGAGTCGGCGTACCAAAAATAACCCCATTCTGATTGGGGAACCCGGTACGGGAAAAACCGCTATTGCCGAAGGGCTGGCGCACCGTATTGTACGCGGCGATGTACCCGAAAACCTGAAATCGAAACAGATTTTTTCGCTCGATATGGGAGCGTTGGTGGCCGGTGCAAAATACAAAGGGGAATTTGAGGAACGTCTGAAATCGGTAGTCAACGAGGTGGTCAAAGCCGATGGCGAAATCATCCTCTTTATCGACGAAATACACACACTGGTAGGCGCAGGGAAAGGCGAAGGCGCCATGGACGCTGCCAACATATTGAAACCGGCTCTGGCACGTGGCGAATTGCGCTCCATAGGCGCCACTACATTGGACGAATATCAGAAGTATTTCGAAAAAGACAAGGCGCTCGAACGTCGTTTCCAGATTGTAATGGTGAATGAACCCGATACGGCCAGCACTATTTCTATTTTGCGGGGACTGAAAGAACGGTACGAAAACCACCACAAAGTGCGGATCAAAGACGATGCGATCATAGCAGCAGTGGAACTGTCGAGCCGGTACATCACCGACCGGTTTTTGCCCGACAAGGCCATCGACCTGATGGACGAAGCCGCCGCTAAACTCCGTTTGGAAGTGGATTCGGTTCCTGAAGAATTGGATGTGATTGAACGGAATATCAAACAGCTCGAAATAGAACGTGAAGCCATCAAGCGCGAAAACGACGTAAAAAAACTCGAACAACTGAATGCCGAAATCGCCAATCTGAAAGAAGAAAGCAAAGTGCTCAGAGCTAAATGGAGCAGAGAAAAATCATTGATTGACAAAATTCAGCAAGCCAAAATCGAAATTGAAGACCTGAAATATCAGGCCGACAAAGCCGAACGCGAAGGCGACTACGGTAAAGTGGCCGAAATACGCTACGGACGGGTAAAATCGCTGGAAGCGCAAATCGACAGTTACCAGTCGGAACTGGCTACTATGCAGGGTAGCAATGCCATGATCAAGGAAGAAGTGGACAGTGAGGATATTGCCGACGTGGTTAGCCGCTGGACCGGCATTCCGGTAAGCAAAATGCTGCAAAGCGAAAAGGAGAAACTGCTACAGCTCGAAGACGAGCTACACAAGCGTGTGGTTGGACAGGAAGAAGCTATTCAGGCGGTGGCCGATGCTGTGCGCCGTAGCCGTGCCGGCCTGCAGGATCCGAAACGTCCTATCGGTTCGTTTATTTTCCTCGGTACTACCGGAGTAGGTAAAACAGAACTGGCCAAGGCGCTGGCCGAATATCTTTTCGACGACGAAAACATGATGACCCGTATCGACATGAGCGAGTACCAGGAAAAATTCTCCGTTACCCGGCTTATCGGTTCGCCTCCGGGATATGTGGGCTACGATGAAGGTGGTCAGCTTACCGAAGCCATCAGGCGGAAACCCTACTCGGTGGTGCTGTTCGACGAGATTGAAAAAGCCCACCCGGATGTTTTCAACGTGTTGCTGCAAGTGCTGGACGATGGTCGGCTTACCGACAACAAGGGGCGCGTGGTGAATTTTAAAAACACGATTATTATCATGACTTCGAACCTTGGATCGAACCTGATACGCGAAAACTTTGAAGGGATCAATGCCGGCAATCACGACCAGGTCATCGAACAAACCAAAAACCAGGTATTCGAACTGCTGAAACAAACCATACGTCCGGAGTTTCTGAACCGTATTGACGAACTGATCATGTTTGCGCCGCTCAACGAATCGCAAATCGAACAAATTGTCCGTCTGCAGATTTCGCTCATTCAGAAAACACTGAAGGAAAACGGCATAACGCTCAACCTCACCGAAGCGGCCATACGTTTTATAGCCGACGAAGGTTTCGATCCGCAGTTTGGCGCCCGTCCCGTAAAACGAGCCATTCAGAAATACATGCTGAACGACCTGAGCAAACAACTTATTGCCGGAACGGTGCACAACAACGAAGCCATCACCGTGGATTTCGACGGCGAACGGTTGGTGTACAGAAACGTAATAGCTTGAAAAGCGGGATTTTCATAACCGCAGGTCAATGACCTGCGGTTATGAGTTATAAAAACAACTTCAGCCTGAAAGGTAAAACAAAAAATGAAGATGTAGTAAATCAATTCTTCACCACTAAAAGTCCTGCCTTTCAGGCAGCAGGTAGTTGTTAGCACCATCCGCAAGCCGTTGGCATTGCGGTTATGAAACTATTGCCCTTTGGGCAAATCAGAATATCCGGAAGATGATGACTAAATCTTGGATAGCTTTTCAAATCCCAAGCCGCATAAATAATAAGGGTTTCACATTGGATGAAGCCCTTGTTTTGTAATTATACCGTCACTTTGATACAAATATTTACAATTTATACCGTCACTTTGAAACAAATATTTACAATTTATACCGTCACTTTGAAACAAATACTGTATATTTGCATTATAAATCAATACATTAATAATTCCACAATATGTTTCAGAGAAATGCATTGGATTATTTAAAGCAATGGGCAAAAAAATCCGGACGAAAACCATTGGTTTTACGTGGCGCCAGACAGGTTGGAAAAACAACACTGGTTCATGAATTCAGCAAAGATTTTGACCAGTATTTATACCTGAATCTTGAGCGACAGGGAGCTACCCAATTATTCGAAACAAATGCAGATTTGGATCAGATATTGACGTCTATTTATTTATTCTGCAATCAGCCCAGGAGTCAGAACAAAACATTGCTGTTCATTGATGAAATTCAGCAATCGCCAAAAGCAGTTGCTTTACTGAGATATTTTTACGAAGATTTTCCGGAAATATATGTCGTTGCAGCCGGTTCTTTACTCGAAAGTCTGATTGACAGTCATTTTTCGTTTCCAGTAGGAAGGGTAGAGTATTTTGCACTTCGCCCTTGTTCATTTTCTGAATTTTTAGGGGCTATGGGTGAAAATGAATTAACCAAAGCAATTAACCTGACAGCAGTTCCGGAAACCATTCATGGCAAGGTTATGCAACTTTTTAAAACCTTTACACTGGTTGGTGGAATGCCGGAGATTATTAATCACTACGCTCAAAATAAAGATTTGGTATCTATCAGAGATATATACGAATCGTTACTAAACGGATATAAAGATGATGTTGAAAAATACAGTCGCAACAATGCTACCACTCATATTATCCGGTTTATTTTGCAACAAGGGTGGGCATTTGCGGCGCAACGAATCACATTGGGTTCGTTTGCAGGTTCGTCGTACAAATCGCGCGAGATGGGTGAAGCATTTCGTACATTGGAAAAAACAATGCTTTTAGAACTGGTTTATCCCTGTACGCAAACACTTTTACCGGCTTATCCTGAATTAAAACGATCTCCAAAACTATTATGGTTGGATGTAGGGTTGGTAAATTATGCCGCAGGCATTCAGAATGAAATTTTTAATGCTGCAGACATTATGGATACGTGGCGGGGTAGTATAGCCGAACAAATAGTTGCGCAGGAACTCCTTGTATTCGACAACAAAGTGTCATCAACCCGTAGTTTTTGGGTTCGCGATAAAAAAGGTGCCGATGCTGAAGTAGATTTTGTAGTCCGGTTACATGATAAACTAATACCAGCAGAAGTGAAGTCTGGTCATAATTCGAGATTACGGTCGTTACACATTTTTATGGAAAACACAAATCATGATATCGCAGTTAGGGTTTGGTCTCAACCATTTTCGGTTGATGAGCTTGTAACATCTTCGGGCAAAAAATTCAGACTTCTGAATATACCGTTTTATTATGTTGCTGAATTGGATAAAATATTAAACAAGATACTTACTCAATAAAAAAGCATATAACAAACCCGTTTAGACTTATATAACACAACATCGGCAGCACATCGTTTTGCTGATGAAATATGCTTTAGAAAAAGCACTTAGTTTTTAGTATATGTCAAAAATTCTATTTTGCCTATAATTCATGGATGTGAATAGTGATTCATATGAATAGAAACGCGGATATAGCGGATAAAACAGATTTTCGCTGTAAACTCAAAAGTTTTCCTGATGCGGATTACATTGCAGATTATAGACTTCACAAGTGAAGTCGGCTGATTTTCAGCGACGAGCACTAATCCGCCATTTACGTAGTAAATAAATCAGTGTATATCAGTCAAATCCGCTATATCCGCGTTTCTATTCTTTTTTGTCATATACTTAGCACTTAGTTATAAAAAATATTGAATCTTCTGTTCTGATAAAACTATTACTTTCCCTGTTTGTTTTACAAATAAAAAACATATAAAATTTAAAGAAGATGGGAAAAAAAGTATTGATAGCTTATGCTACAAACAGAGGTAATGCCAAAGCAGTGGCCGAGAAACTGGGTGCAAAAATTCCGGGCTCTCAGGTAGTAAACATTGCCGAAACCGAAGCGGATGCTTTGAAAGAATATGATTATTTGATTTTAGGAACCTCGTCGATCGGACGCGGCGAAATGCTCAAACCCTGGAAAGATAAAATTGAGGATGTGGCTGCGCTCGATTTTAGCGGAAAAACAGTTGCACTTTTCGGACTGGGTAATCAGGCCTATCATGCTGATACTTTTGCCGAAGGAGTTTCGCACATTTACGATGCCCTGAAAGGAAAAGTAACTATCGAAGGAGCCACATCTACCGACGGTTATAAATATGACACTTCTAAATCGGTGGTGGACAATAAGTTTGTAGGATTGATTCTCGACCAGGATGCCGAAGCTGACAAAGCCGATGTCCGAATCGATGCATGGCTAAAAACACTCAGCATTTAAACGAAAACACTCTTTTTTATCATAAAAGACGATTCAATAGCTTATTTTCGGGATGCACACCAAAGTACTATCCTGAAAATAAGCTATTTTAATTAGTATTTCATTATTTTTTGCTGATAATATCCCCTTTCGGTTTTTAATACAACAATGTAAATTCCCGGAGATAAGTGCGAAACAGCAATTTTCTCAACCGGCGTATCCGCAGTCCACAGACATTGCCCGGTGAGGTTGTAAAGCGCCAGTCGGTCAACTGCCACATCGCTTTTTACCATTACATAATCTTTCGTGGAATTAAGATAAATCGTAATGCCCGAAATATCAGGAGCGCTCGAAACACCGGTCGAAATGGAAACCCGGAATATCGCACTTACAGGAGTATGGTCGGTAGTGGTGGTACTGTAATTACTCACTTTTTGCGTAGCCGCAACCTCACGGGCAGCACTATTAACCACATAATTATCAAACAATTCGTTAGAAATAATAATATTATCTATCACCGGACTCCCGTAATATGGGTCAGTTAAATTCTGAGTCAAACCTTTATAGTCGCTGGTAGCATCTATAAAATTTTGGTAAGGCGATACCTTTGGAGTGCACGAAGAGCATTGCGTACCGGTCAGATAATCGTTGAAGTCGCCCAGCAATATAATCTTTTGGGTATTAAACGTACTTCCATCGAGCAAAGTTTTCAAGCCCTCCGAAGCAGCCTGCCGGCGGTTAAAACTGGAAGCGTCGTTATAAGCCTTTGCGTGGATATTAATAAGCGACACAGGCACCACACTGTTTCCTGCAATAAAATTGAGCTTATACAGTACCGGATACCGTCCGCTCGACCAGTTGTACGCGCTTCCCCCGTTCGTAATCAGCGATGAACTTACAAACTGCACCCGGGCCTTTTTATACACAATAGCCTGATTTTGATAGCAATTACTCACATACCACGGCTCCACACAACCACCCCACTCGCTCCCGAGCCTGCTTACCAGCGTATCTATCGTGGCGAACGAAGCGCTCGTTCCCACTTCCTGCAAGGCAACCACATCCGAGGCAGTAGCAGCTATTACGGTAGCCAGATTTTTCATCTGCAACGTTTCGTTCCCGGGTCCGTTTTCGGTACAACTAAGCCACTCCGTATTCAGCGTTGTTACCTTAAAATCGTAGTTAGCCTGTTCCGATGCAGGCATTTTGAATACCGTAGCACTGCTCTGCCCCGCAACCACCTGATAACTAAAAACTCCTGCTATTGCACAACACAGGAAAATATAACAATTTCTCATAAATTAAGTATAAACTAAAAATTGAGGTGTAAAAATAACACAATTAGACCAACCTACCACCAAAACAAAACAAAAAAGTACATAATGCAGCAGTAAAGAATACAGCATCAAAAAACACGGAATAAGCAGTGAGGAGCGAGAAAGCTGTGTAGCAAACACAGGCGGTAACAGTCCGTTTCCAAAACTATAACTAAACGAATACCCCAACAACCCAACAACCCAACAACTGAATAACCCAATAACTTAATAACCCAATAACTTAATAACTTAATAACTAAATAACTTAATAACTAAATAACTTAATGAATACCCCAACAACTTAGTCCTTCAATCCCTCAATCCTTCAATCTTTTGGGGGTGCCCCTCCTCCGTCGGGTCGGGCTATCCGCTCCAAGTCCACCCGCTCCGGTATAGCCATCGCCTGCGGCTCAGGCCATACCTCTGCGTGCGTCCTTTCCGCTACTATCCCTCACCCACGCGGCGCCACAGGCATTTCCGTAATCCACCCTATCCATACCGCTTCACCACCCTAAGCCACCATCCACATCACCCTGACAACAAACCATATACACCCAACACAATAATTCGCAAACCAAACAAAACCCACCTCCACACCTTGTTCAGTAAAAAAACTTTATTAACTTTACAGCCATGATTTAAGAACTTTAAACCCGGAGAGCAAAGGAAGCAGGAAACAAAGGGTAAGACTACCGGACAAGATAGAATAATTTTGAATTAACAGGTTGTATATATGCACCTCTACTGTTTTGTTTGTATAGAAACAAATATTTGAATTACACGAAATTAAATTATTTATTCAAACAAATATAGGCGGTATAGGTGAAATTACGGTTTGACGATTGAAAGACAACTTTTAGGTTAGAGATTTTTCGCACTTTGGAGCTGAAATTGCATTTCGATAGAACAAGACAAAAAACAAATACATTTATGGCTATAGAATTATTTTACATTGAAGAAAAAAATGGTAATAATCATGATGGATTAGCTTGGATTGGTTATGTAAAGAAATCAAAAACAGGAAAAACAATATACTTTAATAATAAAGCGTTCCAGAAAGCCGGTCACTGTGATTATTATGACATAGAAACTGGCTATGGATATTGGATTTCACGAGTAAAACAAAACGGAGAAGATAGACATTGGGCTGGACATGGAAAAGTAATGATTGACAGAAAAGCCGTTGATGAATATTTGAAATTCAGAGGACTAATTGAATTAAAGAATTCTCAATACACAATTGTTGATATTGTTGAAACTAAAGTACCTCAGGACTTTTATGAAATCGAAAACAAGAAAAAATTTGAAAACCTAACTACGACCCCATAACACACGCCTTGTATGTTCACAAGCTAGCTGATGTGTACTTAGCAGTCCCGATAGAGACCAGAAGCTCCCGCAAAACACCAACGCGCTTAGCCTCGGGCATTATGGGTAAGCGTAAAAAAAAAAATATGAAACGAATAACTGTATTACTTTTTTTAGTTTTTACATTTTACATTGATATTTATAGTTGTGACTGTAGAGAGGTTCAATCTATTGAGCAATTAAGACAGTTAAGTTATGAATATTGTGAATTAGTTTTTATTGGAAAACTAATTGACTATAAAGAAGCTGATTCTACCTACACATTTCAAATTATTGAATTATTCAAAGGGGATTATAAAGAAACAATTATAAAAGGGAAACTATTTGACAGTTGTTCTTCATTTCCAAGAAATAAAGACATATGGATAGTCTATTGTAACTTTAGAGAAAACAATTACATAGACATTAATATGTGCACAAGTTCTCGTAGTGAAACAGAACCTTTTTGTAGTGCAACTGAAATACCAGCACCACCAAGACGATTTATGAATAAAAAAGAAAAAGAAAAGTATAAAAAAGAAGAATTGAGACTCTTTATGAAAGCTCAACAAGAATGGAAAGATGAAATTGAATGGTTACGACAATTAAATTATCTTACAAGAGCTATATTTGAATTAGAAAAATGCCTAACCACTAGCACACGCTCATGTTCACAGGCTGTCTGATGTGTACTTAGCAGTCCCGATAGAGACCGAAAGCTCCCGCAAAACGCCAACGCGCTTAGTCTCGGGCATTATGGGTAATTTAAAAAACACAGTTAACAAATAGACTAACAAGACTTAAAAAATGAATAACTATTTACTTTTGGGAGCAATGATTATCGGTTTGACAACTTCTTGCTCAAATTCAAGTCAGTCAAATAGCGCATACTGTATCATCAAACGACACCACTAAAACGAATAAAAATATGATTACTCAAAAAATAACACCCTCAATTTGGGTAGAAACGACAGATGCTAAAGCTGTTGCCGACTATTACCTTTCAATATTTAAAGACGGTAAACTAAAAGAACATCACAAATACACAAATCCACAAGAAGCAGGAGGTGGAAACTTTGAAACAGCGATTATTGAAATTGCTGGTATGGAATTAAGCATTTTAGCAGCAGGTCCATTTCAAAAATTTAACGAGTCAGTTTCCTTGGTTATTAACACAAAAGACCAAACCGAAACAGATTACTATTGGAGTGCTTTGACATCAAACGGTGGACAAGAGAGTTCCTGTGGTTGGTGTAAAGACAAATATGGCTTATCGTGGCAGGTAGTTCCGGTTGAGTATTTTTCTCTTATAAACAATACAGACCCAAAGATTAGAGAAAAAGCAATGAAAAATACCTTGCAACAAAAGAAAATTATACTTTCAGAACTAAAATAAGCATGTGCCCATAGCCTCGGGCGTTAAGCATAATTTATAAAAAT
>JAFNAV010000035.1 GCA_017860345.1 Bacteroidota bacterium
GAAGGTATTGGGTGGCACTCGTAAACCCATCTCTATTTATGGCAGTGGAGGTTGGAGCTCGTATACCCCCGAAGAGCTGATAGCTGAAGTAACTGACTATAAATCACGCGGATTCAGAGCCGTAAAAATTAAAGTAGGCAAGCCCGATTGGCGCGAAGACCTTGACCGTTTAAAACAGGTGCGTGCGGCAGTAGGCAACGAAATAGGAATCATGATGGATGCCAATCAGGGAATGGATGTGCCTAACGCCCTGGCATTGGCGCGGGCTGCCCGCGAGTTAAATATCCAATGGTTCGAAGAACCTATCGATCATACTGATTTTGAAGGATATGCGCTATTACGTAATCAAGCCGGTATTTCGCTGGCCATGGGCGAACGTGAATACTCTACCCTACCCCTACGCGAGTTGCTGTCGCGCAACGCATTAGACATTTGGCAACCCGACATTCTGCGTCTGGGAGGCGTAGAAGCCTGGCGCGATAGTGCTGCATTAGCCAAAAGCTATAACATACCTGTATTACCTCATTATTACAAAGATTACGATATACCGCTACTCTGCACCGTAAGCAATGGTGTGGGCGCTGAATCGTTCGACTGGATTGACCCACTGATTGACCATCCGCTCGAAATCAAAAACGGCTATACACTGCCTCACGACCGTCCGGGATGGGGATTCACCTTTAAAGATGAGGCTCTCACTGAGATTTAAACATAAAAACCGAGTGTATAATGAACTATAGCATATAACATAGTCTGAAAAAATGGATATTTTAAAACAATTATACTCGCTCGAAGGATTGCGCATAGTAGTTACGGGGGCTTCGAGCGGACTGGGCTTACAGCAAGCCATTATGCTGGCTCAATGCGGTGCCACGGTATATGCACTGAGCAGGTCGGGCAAGCCCAAAGTAGAAATTTCTGAAACAGTACCTGACCAGATAATTTTCGACACCATCGACGTAAGCAGCGAAGAAAGTATCCGCCAAAAACTGAACGAAATAGGCGAAGCAGGCGGCATAGATGTATTGGTTAACAACGCAGGTATTACACGACGCATCCGGGCCGAAGAAGTAGATCTGGAAACATGGGAATCAATTCATAATGTGAATGTAACAGGGCTCATGCTCTGTTGCAAACACGCTTATCCTTATCTGACCAAATCCTCTCACATCGGACGCATTATAAACATCTCATCTATGGCCTCTTATCTGGGTTTTTCGGAAGTAGTGCCATACTCATCGAGCAAAGCAGCTGTACTGGGTATTACACGCGGATTGGCCGTAGAATGGAGTGCCGACAATATTCTGGTAAACTCCGTATCGCCCGGTTGGTTTCCGTCAGAAATGACACAGCAAGTGATGGACAACGACCGAAAAGCCAAGATACTGAACCGCATGCCTCTTCACCGCTTTGGCAAACCAGAGGAACTTGCAGCTATGGTTTGCTTCTTAGCCTCGCCCGGTGCCAGTTATATCACAGGTCAGGACTTTAGTGTAGACGGTGGCGCATTAGCTTTTGGGTATTAAATGGAGGCTTATAAGTATGCTAATACGTACACAATACCACCCCGTGCCGTTTTTTAATAATTTCAGATAGAAGATGTGATTTTAATGCTTGTTTTGTTGTTTTAAGACTCATATTGAATAGTCAAAAAAACAACCGTTACAGGCTATTATTCAACTAAAAAAAGGATACCCCCGAAAAGGTATCCTTTTTTGAACATTTATATTGAATCCACCGGATTTCGCCGGCGGGAAGATAGTTTAAGACTGTGACTTCCCAACAGGGAAATCGGCATGTTTTTTTACATCATGCCACCCATTCCGCCGCCCATTGGCATAGCTGGTGCTGGGTTATCTTCTTTCTTCTCGGTAATTACGCATTCGGTAGTAAGGAACATACCTGCTATTGAAGCAGCATTTTCGAGAGCTACACGGGTTACCTTAGCAGGATCGACCACTCCGGCAGCAAAGAAGTTTTCGTACACATCGGTGCGTGCATTGTATCCAAAGTCGTCTTTACCTTCGCGTACTTTTTGTACCACTACGGCTCCTTCTTTTCCGGCATTAAATACAATCTGACGAAGAGGTTCCTCGATAGCACGTTTTACAATATCAATACCGATATTTTCGTCTTCGTTAATTCCCTTAAGATCAACCAATACATCGATAGCGCGGATATAAGTTACACCACCGCCCGGTACAATACCTTCTTCGATAGCAGCACGGGTTGCACTCAGGGCATCGTCTACACGGTCTTTCTTTTCTTTCATTTCAACTTCGGAAGCAGCGCCAACATAAAGTACAGCTACCCCACCCGACAGTTTAGCCAAACGTTCCTGAAGTTTTTCACGGTCATAGTCAGATGTGGTCTGAGCTATCTGTGCTTTTATCTGAGCTATGCGGTTAACGATGTTGTCCTTAGCGCCTGAACCGTTTACAATCACGGTATTGTCTTTATTTACAGTGATTTTTTCGGCAGTTCCCAGCATTTCGATAGTTGCCTGATCGAGCATAATGCCTTTTTCTTCGGAAATAACTACACCACCGGTAAGTACCGCTATATCTTCGAGCATTTCTTTGCGACGGTCGCCAAAGCCCGGAGCTTTTACAGCACAGATTTTGAGCTGCGCACGCAAACGGTTTACCACCAATGTAGTAAGCGCTTCGCTATCAACATCCTCGGCAATAATAAGTAGCGGACGTCCCGACTGTACAGCAGGTTCCAGAATAGGAAGAAGTTCCTTGAGGTTTGATATTTTTTTGTCGTAGATAAGGATATAAGGTTTATCCATTTCCACTTCCATTTTTTCGGTATTGGTTACAAAATAAGGCGAAATGTATCCACGGTCAAACTGCATACCTTCCACCACATCGATAGTGGTATCGGTACCTTTAGCTTCTTCGATGGTGATTACTCCGTCTTTCGATACTTTGCGCATGGCATCGGCAATAAGTTTACCTATTTCTTCGTCGTTATTGGCCGATACGGTAGCTACCTGCTGAATTTTATCATAGTCGTCGCCAACTAATTTAGCCTGCGAAGCGATACTTTTTACGACTTGAGCCACAGCTTTGTCGATACCGCGTTTCAAATCCATAGGATTGGCGCCTGCGGTAACATTTTTGAGTCCAACACTAACGATAGACTGTGCCAGTACAGTGGCAGTAGTTGTTCCGTCGCCGGCATCATCGCCTGTTTTGGAAGCCACTTCCTTTACCAACTGAGCTCCCAAATTCTGGAAAGCATCTTCAAGTTCAACTTCTTTAGCTACCGTAACACCATCTTTGGTGATGTGCGGAGCCCCGAATTTTTTTTCGATAATTACATTACGTCCTTTAGGACCAAGCGTTACTTTCACTGCATTAGCCAACGCGTCAACACCTTGTTTCAACTGGTCGCGGGCATCGGTATTAAATAGAATTTCTTTAGCCATAAATTTGCCCCCTAACCCCCTAAAGGGGGAATACGCCGGAGGTAAGCGTTTTTTATTAATTAAACAATGTTCTTAAGAATAAAATAATTTCAGCATGACTGCACTCTTATTCCCTTTTTAGGAGATTAGAGGGCTGTTTTTTAAATAATTGCCAAAATATCAGACTGACGCATAATAAGGTATTTTTCACCCTCCCACTCCAGTTCGGTTCCTGCGTATTTACTGTACAAAACCGTATTACCAACGGCTACCACCATTTCTTCATCTTTTGTACCGTTACCTACTGCCAACACTTCACCTTTCAGGGGTTTTTCCTTGGCTGAATCGGGGATAATAATTCCGCTCACTGTTTTCTGTTCTGCCGGTGCGGGCTTTACCAACACGCGGTCGGCTAATGGTTTGATGTTCATAATTACTTAATATGTTTATTATTTAATATTTAAATTGGTTTCAATAATTTAAAAAGTTCGACTGCATTTTTCATTCCGGAATTTTAATAATCGAACGTGTATTCCGGTTTGCATAATCTGTGCCAAAGCCAACGGACATAATTTTTGTCAGAAAAACAAGACTGGCGTGATTTTATTTCAACCCAGTACTGACAAGATGTCATTTTATACAGGAAGTCAGCAGGGCAATAAGTTTTTCGGCATTGGCTGAGTTGGAGTAGGTCAGACTCATACTATTTCTGCGTTCCTCTATCATTTGTCCGGTAAAGGGCATTTGCATCAGTTTATTACAGAGGGCAATCTGCGCCTGAGAATCATTGGCAATATGGCAAAAGGCATCGAGACCGCTACCGGCCAGCATATTGCTATTAACCACTACATGTCGGCCACTATACAAGGCATTAAGCAGCTTGAGTTTTAATCCGGTAGTCTGCCCGGTTACAAGAATATTTATCTGCGCATCTCGCACAAGCGCCTCCATCTCCACATCTTCAGGATTGGCAATAAGCTCAATATTAGAATATTGCTCCACAACATGAATCAATCTTGCAGAAGGATTCATACCACTTATTATACAACGACAAGGTAATTTTGAAAATACATTTTCAGACAAATAAATTGCTGCGTTTTCATTTTCGGCTACCGAAAGGTTGCCATGATACAATGCATAGTCCGATAATCCCGTAAGCGAACTGATTTCATCATGTGGATGGAAAGACGGCATAAATTCAATTCTACTACCGGGATATCTCCGCTTCAGCTGGTTGCAATCGTTTGTAGAAACAACCAGAGATAATGTGGCATTGGTTATTTTCTTCTCAAACCACCTGTGTTTCAATGCCTCAACAAGATAAAATGGTTTTGCACTCCATTTATGCGTAGCTTTAAACAGTTCCATGTAATAATCGTGTTCGATATTACTTTCTCTGTATATCTTAACCTTATTTTTCAGCTTGGGGTGTCCCAGATAAAAGCAAGACATAAGTCCCTCGAATATAACCGGATAATTATCGGCGCAAAGCCTGCTGAGCAGTAGTTCATTTTTCCTGCTGTAAACGGTATATGGTAAATAGCTCAAATGAGCCCTGAAAGCAGTATTTCGGGGATAATAATATACCTTTGAGCAAAAATCTTCGAGTTCGGGCGCTTGGGCACGTTGGTTGTACTGAAAGCAATGTAAAATAATCGCCACTCCCCGACTGTGCAAACTTCTAATTTTGTGAAACACATCGATAGCTCCACCATAATTGGCGGGATACGGGATGTCGAAAGCCACAATATGGATGGTTAATCCGGTCATAGGGCAATGGTATTTAAAATCAGATTTTCGAGTATTTCGGCTCCGTTTTTTCTTGAATATTTTAACCGTACTGTATCGCTGAGCATACCTTGGGTATGACCCAATTGCTGCCATTCGGTAAATTTTGTGAGCAAAAAATTTTCCACCTCATCCACATCAGAACTTACAATTCCACAATTCGTTTCACGGATTAAGTCGGCCAGATTATCCTTATTATCGGGGACACATAAAACGGGTCGGTTAAGCCCTATAGCTTCAAAAACTTTGGTAGTCATTATTCCGGAATATTGCTTTCCGGGGTCATGGTTGCACAACACCAGCACCACCGAACTTTTATTAATTTCATCAGTGAGGATATTCTGAGTTACAAAATCGCGGTATACTGTAAAATCTTTTAGCCCGTATTCGTCGGTCATGGCAGAGATTACATCGCTGGACTGCTTATCAATAAACCACTGCAAAACCGTGTTTTCGGGAGTTAGTATTCCTTTGTTCTGCAACCGGCTTATTGCCTGAAACAACAAGCGCGGATTTCTAACTTTTTCAGTATACAACCGGCCATAATACGAAACAACAAATTTATCGGCACTCAGCTTTTCAGGGATAAAAACCTGTTCGTCATACCCATTATAAAGCAAATGTGTATTAGGGTTGTATGCCAACAAAGCATCTACATGCCAGGGCGATACAGTAGTTACCGCAGCGGCAGTCTTAAGCACCTTGTTACGGCGCAAAACACTAATTTTTTTATAAAGAGCTGCAATTATTTTCCCCGCAAAACCAGGAAGTTTATGAGTTATAAATGGATTATCGTCAGGGAATTGTTCTACAATATCGCGCAAGTCAACAAAAAGCGGAATCTGTAACTTTCGGGCAGCCTTGGCAGCAGTGGTTAATGGGAAAGTAAAATACGTGCTGCAAAACACAAAATCATACTGTTTATCTTTCGTAAACTGCCGCGATTGGGTGTAAAAATAATATCCTTTATGGTCAGTTATCAAATTTATCACAAATTTCAGCAGCCATTCAATGCGGTATTTCCAACCCTTTCGGTATTTATAATAATCAATAACCAAAGATGATACTTCGGTGGGAATACGGTCCTGAGATACAAAATACTCAGTCACCAAATCGACCTTCCATCCTTTTTGAGCAAAATACGAACAAAAATATCGTATTCGCGGAAGGTAAGCCGGGGGTAGAAACGAGTCGACAAATATAAGTATCCGCATAGTTTCGGCGCTTTTTATCGTGCAAATATGGATTAAAAAGTATCAGCAGAAATTATGATTCTGTAGAAAGATATTTAATTATCTCCCGATATAAATTCCGGTGATACAATTCCGGAGTCTTTTCTACCATCGTATTGTGCCACAATAGTACCAACTCTCCGTTGTTTTCCTTAACCCTGTTTATCAGCTGCTCACAATACTGATAAGCATCATGCGCATTCATGTACATATACTTCTTATCACTCAGCGTGCAGTCCATTACTGCCAACGGGTGTAAGGTTAGCGCTGACACCTCGGTGGTAATCAGATTGATCCACTTAACAGGCCGGCAAGTTCCCAGTCTGAAACCGGCAATATCAGCAAAACCCAGGGTAAAATCGTCGGTTATTTTTGCGTCTACCAGATTGAGCATATCCATGGGCTCGCGCGAACAAAGATAGTGATTACGATTGTAGACAGCATTGGTTTTAATAATCCTATCTAATTTATCCTTTTCATCGATAATCAATTTAGGGTTTATTCCTGCCTGATAACTCGTATGAAGACCTATCGTAATATTTTTACGTTTGCAATATCTGATAAGCGACTTATAATCAGGGTGCGATAAATTTGATACAGGTTTATCCTCTCTACGTTTGCCACCTCCGCTCCTAAAGAAAGTAACAGACTCGCATCTGTTTTTTCCAAGTTTTTGTATCAAGTCATTATCTAATTTATAAAGAAAAGGAAAGGTATACCAGGGATCGTTACGCAGATTACCAAAAAAGCTGCGAAGCGCTCTTTGTCCTTCCTTATTGCGTTTAATGCCCCGGAGCAATCCTCCCACTAAACCTCTGATATGCCGGTAATGCGCCAGTTGATCAACATCATGCGTTAGGAAAATCTTTTTGATTTGCTTAGGTGGCTCCGGCACATCAAGTCCGGTGTCGCGCAACAATGAGCGCAAAAGCCGACCATATTCTTCTACCAAAGGGCGGTCAATAAAACCGGAACGGTAAGGAAGCGATTCTTTACCGGGAAATCGCCCGTGCGTATCTCTTACATCTTTGCGTACCCACTCCTCGTAACGCGAAATCAGGAAATAAACCGATGCCACAAGGTCGGCATGCAGCAATAGTGTGTCATTATGTTTCTCCACCACAGGTTCGCCATACAGCAGGGGAGTTTCCTCCCATATTTTAAGTGGCAAAACCGGCAAAGAAGCCGAAGTGCCATAAAAGTTACGATCAAAAAAAGAAGATGGTTTAATCACAACACGATATTTCCCGAATTCATTTTCGTCGGCAGTATAACCTACCGATGATAAAATATGCTCGGGCAAATCTTCTCCAAGAAGAAAACGAATAATATATAATACAGTATCAATCACCTATAAAAAATATAAGAAAAATTTATTTAAGATTTTTACGTCTGATATGCGTAAAAGTAACAAGTATAGCCACCATCAAGCCTATCAATATATCGCTGTTGGTAAACAATCCGAAATAATCGGCATTTTCGGGAATGCGGTTTGATACCAGTTTAAGCACGAGAGATATTAACATGAAAATAATAAACGCACTTAAACCGAAAAGTATATTTTTTACCCCTGTTGACATTAGAATAATTTTAAATTAAAGAATCAAAGATACGAAATAATTTCTCAATGCGCCAAAAAAACAACCCGACGTCCAACAGGCACTCCGTAAAAGAGAAATAATTAAGTACTATTGCCGGATTATTATTATTTATTCTTCAATTCCTCTCTCAAAAAGCGTCCGGTTTCGCTGGTTGCATGCTTAGCTACTTCTGCCGGCGTACCTTTGCAAACCACATTTCCTCCGGCGGCTCCACCTTCAGGTCCAATATCGATAATATAATCGGCCACTTTAATAACATCCATATTGTGCTCGATAATGATTACCGTATTTCCTTTATCAACAAGCCGGTTGAGTACGCCAAGCAACACCCTGATGTCTTCAAAATGCAGTCCGGTGGTAGGTTCATCAAGTATATAGATGGTTTTGCCAGTATCGCGCTTCGACAGTTCGGTGGCTAATTTTACACGCTGGCTTTCGCCACCCGAGAGCGTGGTACTCGATTGCCCCAGCTTGATATACCCCAAACCTACATCCTGCAAAGTTTTTATTTTATTGAGAATAGATGGCTGATTTTCGAAAAACTCTACTGCCTGATTAATAGTCATATCCAATACATCGGCAATAGATTTACCTTTAAAGCGTACTTCAAGCGTTTCTTTGTTGTAGCGTTTGCCGTTACAGGTTTCGCAAGGCACGTACACATCGGGCAGAAAATTCATTTCTATCGTTTTGTAACCGTTTCCTCCACAGGTTTCGCATCGGCCACCAGTGGTATTAAAGGAAAAACGTCCGGGTTTATACCCTCTCAGCTTAGCTTCGGGCAAAGTAACAAACACATTGCGGATGTCAGAAAAAACGCCCGTATAAGTTGCCGGATTGGAGCGTGGTGTGCGGCCAATAGGCGATTGATCTACTTCTACTACTTTATCAAGGTTTTCGAGGCCTTCTACCTTGTCGTACTCAAGGGGGTCTTTAAGCGACCTATAGAAATGCTGACTCAAAATTGGATGGAGTGTTTCGTTAATAAGGGTTGATTTTCCACTACCCGATACTCCGGTAACCAATATCATTTTACCCAACGGAAAAGTAACATCAATATTTTTGAGATTATTGCCGCGCGCACCACATATAGTAAGAAACTTGCCATTGCCCGGGCGAATATTCTCAGGTATATCAATACGCTTTTTCCCGTTAAGATATGCCGATGTAAGCGTATCTGCTTTGAGCATTTGCACGGGAGTACCTGCAAAAACCACCTCACCGCCATGTCTGCCGGCGCGCGGTCCCAAATCTACTACGTAATCGGCAGCAAGCATCATATCTTTGTCATGTTCCACCACTATCACCGAATTACCGGTATCGCGCAACTGCTTAAGCGACCGGATAAGTCGCTCGTTATCGCGCTGATGCAGGCCTATACTTGGCTCATCCAGAATATACAGGACGTTCACTAACTGCGACCCTATTTGAGTAGCCAAGCGTATGCGCTGGCTTTCGCCACCCGACAAAGATTGGGAACTGCGGTTGAGCGCCAGATAACTTAAACCCACATCTAATAAAAACTGTAAGCGGGTGCGAATTTCTTTTAGTATTTCCGAAGCTATTGTTTTCTGCTTGACCGACAAAAAAGCATCAACATTATTGAGCCAATCAGCCAGTTGAGCAATGTCCATATCGGCTAACTGCGCAATATTTTTATCGTGGATACGGAAGTAAAGCGATTCTTTTTTCAGCTTGGCACCGTTACATTCCGGACAGCGAATTTCACGGGAATACTGATTGGCCCATTTCTGCTCAGTGGCCGATGCTGTGCTTTCGCTTTGCATCTCGATGTATTTCAGAATCCCTTCGTAGCTAAGAAAATAGCTGGTGCCAATGGCCTGATTTTTAATATGCAGTCGTTCCTCAGTGCCATTCATAATCTCGTCCATGGCCTCATCAGGAATATCCGACACCGGAGTTTTTAGTGTAAGTCCATATTTTTCGAGAATAGCCTCAATCTGCCAAAAAATGGTGGTACTTTTGTGTTTTCCCAGTGGTGCTATAGCTCCGTTAAATATGTTTAATTTACGATCGGGCACTATTTTGTCCATATCAATCTGGTTGACATATCCCAAACCCTTACAATGCGGACAAGCACCATGCGGTGAGTTGAACGAAAAATTGTGCGGAGCAGGTTCATCGTACGAAATACCGCTGGTAGGGCACATCAACATTTTACTGAAGAAGCGAGCTTCGTTTTTGTCTTTTTCGAGTAGCATAACAATGCCATTTCCCTGCTGCATGGCTTTTTGCATCGACTGTTTGAGTCGCTGGCGGTCTTTCTCACTTACCAGCAGCTTATCAATAACCACTTCAATGTCGTGATTTTTGTATCTATCCACCTTCAGACCATGAACAGCTTCCCGTATTTCACCATCGATGCGCACATTCAGATACCCCTTTTTCCGAATTTGTTCAAAAAGCTCTTTGTAATGTCCTTTTCTACCCTTTACAAGTGGAGCCAATAAAAAGGTTCTCTTCCCTTCATAATCTTTCAGTATGAGGTCTACAATCTGATCTTCGCTGTATTTTACCATTTTTTCGCCGGTAACATACGAAAACGCTTCGCCGGCACGCGCAAATAGTAAACGAAGAAAATCATAAATCTCGGTCGTTGTACCTACGGTTGATCTTGGGTTTTTATTGGTAGTTTTTTGTTCAATGGAAATAACCGGACTCAATCCCGTGATTTTATCCACATCCGGGCGTTCCATATTGCCTAAAAAGCTACGGGCATATGCTGAGAAAGTTTCGATATACCGGCGTTGTCCTTCTGCAAAGATGGTATCAAATGCCAGCGACGACTTGCCACTTCCGCTCAATCCGGTAATTACTGTAAGCGCATCGCGCGGTATACTTACGTCGATATTTTTAAGGTTATGGACGCGGGCTCCAATAACCTCAACCTGCTCGGTGGTATCTACGGATGTTGTTTTGTCTGTTTTCGTTGCCAAAATATTGATCTTTTTTATCCTCTGATGCTAAAACGCATGCCTTTAAAATAATTAACCTACAAAGATACAAATTTCAAAACGTACTAACAACTGAAATAGTTCCTGAGTTTTGAACATATGTAGCCATAATAATTTATTGTTATCAAAGTATGCTACTCGCATACCGCACCCTAAGAGCTTTCGGGATGGTCATTTCCAGAAAAAAAGAGGAAGACCAGATAAAAAACAGAAGTATGGCAACAGAACTGACTCCATGAAATAAACCCTCTCAGCAGATTATTAAAAATCTTCGAGAGGGTTCAATCGGGATAGTGATAGTGATAGTGAATTTTTTAGTTTTTCGCCGGTTGGCTATTTTTTTAAATATTTGAATTAACAAAATTGTCGACAAATTTAACGACAAAAATTGACATCTACAAATTTAATTAAATATATTTTTAAAATTATTATTCAGACTCTTTTGCCCCTGATATATTGTAAGGGAGTAGTAGCATTTTTTGTATTCATAACAAAATATGGGTTACGCAATAATTCTCTGCCCAACATTACCAAATCGGCCTTGCCCGCTTCTAATATTTCTTCAATTTGCGACTCTTGCGTAATCAACCCAACGGCAGAAGTCATTATGCCAGATGCTTTTACCGACTCAGAAAATTTCACCTGATATCCGGGTTCTAATGGTATTCGGGCATTCGGCACATTTCCACCCGACGAGCAATCAATCAAATCAACACCCTTTTCGCGAAGCAGAATACTCAATCTTATTGTATCTTCGGGCATCCATCCACCATCAGTCCATTCGGTAGCCGTAAGCCGTACAAACAAAGGAAATTCCACAGGCCATACACTACGTACAGCTTCGGTTACTTCCAGCAACAAACGGGTTCGGTTATCAAAACTTCCACCATACTCATCGGTACGCTTATTGCTCAAAGGCGACAAAAATTCCTGTATCAGATATCCATGGGCAGCATGTATTTCGAGCACTTTAAATCCTGCTTGTAAAGAACGTACGGCAGCCTCTTTAAAAAGCGCAATCACAGTTTTGATTCCCGCCAGATCTAATTCAACAGGGGCTAATTCTCCCTGATCAAACGGAATGGCCGATGGAGCCACAGTGACCCAGCCACCCTTACCCGGCAACAACTGACGACCACCATTTGCAGGACTGTCGTGCGAAGCCTTACGGCCTGCATGAGCAATTTGTATTCCGGCTACTGCCCCCTGCGCATCGATAAAAGAGGTTATTTTTTTCAACTCTGCAATATGATTATCACTCCAGATTCCCAAATCATACGGAGTTATCCGTCCTTCGGGAGTCACAGCAGTGGCTTCCAGAATAATAAGTCCTGTACCACCAACCGCCCTCGTTCCGTAATGCACTAAATGCCACTCGTTGGCATATCCATCGGTAGACGAATACTGACACATGGGCGACATAACAATGCGATTAGGCAAAGTCACAGATTTGATTCTTAATGGCGTATGCAGCATGTTCTATTTTTTGCGTGTTTTAAAAAAACATATTTAATGAAAAAAAGTTTTTACTGTCCGTATAAAAAAATATAATCAGTGAGAAGAAAGCTTACAAACACGCGGTTTAGTCGTAGTTATATTTTTTTTATCCATGTTGCGATTAAATCAAGCACTGATGGTGATATTGTTTGCTCAATAACAGCATATTCGTTGGGAGAACCTGTTTGGCAGTCCTGAAAAAGGTGATTCATTGCGGGCAGCTCCTTAACAACAAAATGTTTGTTTTTTCCTTTTACAAGAGCCTGCTCAATGGCTTTCAGATTCACTTCGGCAGGCACTTGGAGGTCTTTACTACCTATAATAGCCAGTACCGGACATTTTACTTTCGTAAGCGTAGGAGCAGGATCGTATCGTAAAAAATTCAGCATCCATGGGTTGAGTATCTGTGCAATCTGGACATCAACCACCTCGGTAAGGCTTTGGCCAGCAGGAATATTCATACCGGGCGTTTTTCCGGATACATCAATCAGATAATCACGAATTTTAACCTTCAGTGTATCCGGATTGGTTATTTTATCTACCATATCAAAAACCTTAGTATTAACCTCCTTAGTAATTTTCACCTGCTCCGGATCTACACCATTGGCATGACCTATAAGTTCCTGCTGACGAAGGAGAATTTCTCTCCCTGAGATTCCCGGGCCGGCCATAAGCACTATAAAAGCCACTTTATTGGTATTAGTAGCTACTATGGGAGCAATAATACCGCCTTCGCTATGCCCGATAATTCCGATTTTTGCCGGATTAATATCGCTTCGGGTGCGCAGGTAATCCAATGCAGCTTGGGCATCAGTTGCAAAATCGAAAGACGTAGCCGATTTGAAATCGCCTCCGGACTCAAAGCAGCCTCTGTCGTCGAAACGCAATACAGCAACACCATTGCGGGTAAGATAATCGGCCAAAACTTTAAACGGTTTGTGACCAAGCAACTCCTCATCCCGGTTCTGGGGTCCGCTTCCCGTAACAAGCACTACTGCCGTAAACGGACCTTTACCATTCGGTTTTGTAAGTGTACCGGCCAGGGTGATGCCGGCTTTCTCATTTTTAAATTTTATATTTTCTTCGGCATATGGGTAAGGCGGTTTTGGTTCCTGTGGACGTCGCAGAGCTTCTGGTTTAGCCAGAGCTTCACGTGTAAGTTCCATAGGAAACCTCATGCCTGCCTGTACAAATTCGCCGGTTAGTTTACCATCGTCGGTCAGGGCTCCCGTAAACACAATTTTAGCTGCGCTATGCTCAACCACAAGTGTTTTACCATCGAAACGAACTGCTGTCATTGGTATGTCCTTAGCTCCCTGATCAGGACTATCCATCGTAGCCGAATAGGTATTGTCTGTTTTAACAACATGAAAAACCAAGCGTAATTTCAGACCTTGTACACTTAACAGACCATTCCAGTGGCCTGTAACCTCCTGACTGATGGCTGTTAATGTACAAGCCACCAGCAACAACGACAAAAAAATTATTTTTTTCATCATACAATTTATTTGTGGTAAATAATAATCAGGAAACTATGAAAATATTTCATTGAGTTTTATCCGACAACGGTTTTTCAAAGGCTTTTCTGGCATTTCCCCTCATACTCACTTCGCCACAATAGGTATATCCCGATTTTTCGAGCACTCTCAGCATGGCCAGATTATCAAAATTGGTATCAACTTTAACACTGAATATTTTATTTTCCAAGGCAATATTTTCAATAAATTCAAAAATCTTAAGTGCAAGCCCTTGGCCTAAAAACTCCTCAGCTACAGCCACCCTATGCACCACCACAAAATCGCCGTTCGTAAGCCATCGTCCATCTATACGACTGTAAGCAGGTTCGTCATTAAAAATCACTGCACTATAACCGATAATTACGCCATCTCCGGTAAGCACATAACCAGCGTCGGTTAGGATATCATTTTTTATCACCTCCTGATTCGGATATCCATCCTGCCACTGTTGGCTTCCCTCTTTTCCGCGTCGGATAATAGATTTTTGGAGAATTTCCCATATGAATGGTAGTTCTTCCATTTTAGCTTTTCTGAAATTATAGTTCATTTATTTTGCTTCACAAAAAAACAATTAAACAACCTTGTCAATAATATTAAAAAAATCTCCAACCACAAAATTACTGCCCCCTACAAAAATCACATCATTCTGAGTAGCCTGCATTTTTGCTGCATTATAAGCTTCAATAACAGAAGTATACGCCACCCCTTGCAAACCCGATTCAGCAGCAAGCGTCTTCAATGTTTGAGCCGGTAGCGCTCTTGCCACACCTGCTTGCGTAAAATAATATGCAGCATTGGCCGGTAGCAATTCAAGCACATGGCTGATATCTTTATCATTTACCATACCGATAACAATATGCAGTTTATCATAATTTTGGCGTTTCAGCTGTTCGGTAACGTAGCTAATACCTGCTACATTGTGTCCGGTATCGGCAATTACCAAAGGCTGCTGCCCTACTATCTCCCACCGACCGCGCAATCCGGTAAGTTCGGTAACCATTTCCAAACCTGTACTTATGGCCTGCCCGGTAACACGACTACCCAAAGAGCTCAGTTTTTGAAATACTTCGATAGTTTTCAGTGCGGTAGCCACGTTGTATAGCTGATAATCTCCGGCAAGCCCTACTTTATACGTTTTTCCGGCAGTATTTGTACAAAGCATTTTCGAACCATCGTACCCACAGAAAGTCATTGGCGCATCGGGTACAAATAAGGGGGCGCTCATGGCAGTAGCTTTTTGTTCAAAAACCGGACGCGTTTGAGCTGACCATTCGCCAATTACTACCGGCGTTTCTGGTTTAATAATACCCGCCTTTTCGGCTGCAATTTTTTCGAGCGTGTCGCCCAAAAAGCCTACATGATCAAAACTAATATTGGTTATAACCGACAGTTCCGGTGCTATGATATTGGTGCTGTCCAATCGGCCTCCGAGCCCCACCTCTACCACTGCTATATCCACCTTGCATTCAGCAAAATAACTAAACGCCATAGCCATGGTAGCTTCAAAAAAAGAAGGCTGTATTTCATCGAAGAGGCTTATGTTTTTTTCAACAAAATCAATCACATAAGAACGGTCTATCATAGCGCCGTTGGTGCGAATACGCTCGCCAAAATCAACCAAATGTGGTGAAGTATACAAGCCCGTCTTTAGTCCGGCCGACTGAAAAACGGCAGCCAGCAAGTGCGACACCGAACCTTTGCCATTAGTGCCCGCCACATGCACCGACCGAAACTTCAGGTGCGGATTGCCCAATGCCTCCATCAGGCGAATGGTATTATCGAGCCCTGGTTTATAAGCCGCTGCACCTATTTGATGAAACACCGGCAGCCGACTGTAAAGGTATGCAATAATCTGATCGTAAGTCATCGTTATCGATAGTTGATGTATCCGCACAAAAGTAGTAAAAATTCGGGTAGCAGACAGCGGATATCGATGCTATGTAACTCTTATCTGCCAAAAATTTTACTCTGCAAATCGGGGCGCTTCATTTTTTGAAGGTCTCTGATAATTTGCTGCTTGTATTCATTTTTGTACCAAAAGAAAAATTTACGTTGATCAAGTTTTTCATTTTTAGTTTTAGCCGTATAGATTGGCTCTAACGTATAAGGGTGGTAGCCGGAGTAATAAATCTCAGTTGCCAAAGTCATAGGTGTAGGCGTAAAATCCTGCACCTGTTCCAGTTTAAAATCCATGCGTTTGGTAAGTACCGCCAGCTCGGCCATATCTTCGCCATGGCACCCCGGATGACTGGATATAAAATACGGTATCAGTTGCTGATTCAACCCGGCTTCTCTGTTGATACGCTCAAACTGCGATTTGAACTTACTGAAATACTCAAATGATGGCTTACGCATCAGTTTAAGCACATTGTCCGACGTATGTTCCGGAGCCACTTTCAGCCTTCCCGATACGTGTTTACTTATCAGCTCCCGTATATACTCGGCATGACTTACATTGGCTTTTTCACTCTTTGTATCGCTTAGCAGTAAATCATATCTGACCCCACTACCTACAAACGATTTTTTGATACCGGGTAAAGCATCTACCGAACGATAAATATCAATTAAACTACTATGATCGGTATCTAAGTTGAAACAAACCTTAGGATGTATGCACGAAGGCTTTTTGCACTTTTTGCATATCTCCATATCTATCCCCTTGAGTCCGTACATATTGGCCGAAGGGCCACCCAAATCACTCAGATAACCTTTAAAACCGGGCATCTCAGTAACTTTACGCACCTCATTCAGAATAGATTCCTTTGACCGCGAAACAATATGTTTACCCTGATGAGCCGAAATGGTACAAAAAGCACATCCACCAAAGCATCCCCGGTGCAAATTCACCGAAAACTTAATCATTTCGTAAGCCGGTATATGCTTATCTTTATACTTCGGATGTGGTACGCGCGTATAGGGCAGGTCGAAAGACTCATCCAGCTCAGCCTCCGACAAAGGAGCGTAAGGTGGATTTACCACCACCCAGCGATTACCCGTTTGCTGCAACAACCTGTCGGCCTCAAAACGATTGGATTCTTCCTCGATATGCCTGAAATTAGAAGCATAAAGCTTTTTATCTCTCAGACACACTTCGTGCGATGTAAGTGTAATATCTTTCCATGGCGAGGCTGGTATTTCTTTGGATAAGAATGATGTTTGCGGAATATTGGTCATTTCAGCAAAAGATTTTCCTTCGCGTAATTGTTTTACCAGCTCCCTTAAAGGTTTTTCGCCATTTCCGTAAATCAAAATATCAGCCTTAGATGGTACTAAAACACTGGGCATCAGCTTATCCGACCAATAATCGTAGTGCGTAAAGCGGCGCAACGAAGCTTCGATACCTCCTACCAATACCGGCACATCGGGATATAGTTTTTTTAGAATATTACAATAAGTTACAGTAGCATAATCAGGCCGCATACCGGGCTTACCTTCAGGCGAATAAGCATCGTCAGACCTCAGGCGTTTATTAGCCGTGTAATGATTTACCATCGAATCCATATTACCGGCCGACACGGCAAAAAATAAGCGGGGGCGACCCATTTTTCGAAAATCGCGCAAATCGTCCCTCCAGTTCGGTTGCGGTACAATGGCCACCTTTAAACCTTCAGCTTCGAGAATACGTCCTATCACCGCAGCCCCAAATGCAGGATGATCAATATAAGCATCGCCCGTAAAAAAAACCACATCTACCTCATCCCAACCACGCAATTCAAGCTCCTTTTTGGTCGTTGGTAAAAAGTCTGTCAACTGATATATTTTATTGTTCATTATTTCTTTGAATTTTACTGTTTTTTTGATTACAGTTTGCATTTAAATCTCATACAAATGCAAATTTCAGGGTAAACGAAAACCCATCATGTCTTTTAGTTTTGCTTTATTCAACAAAGATACAAACAATTATGTTTTGAAATTGGAGGAGAAAACAAGTAATAACTACTACTGAGGTACGAAAAATGAAGTTCGGTTACCTGTTTTAATTGAAAATCTAAGGATACTTCACAGGCTCTCTTGGAATAAAAAAACCTTTGATGCAATTTAAGTTTCTGATGCAAATTTGAATATGATTTTTTGACTGAATTCCAGCACCTTCAAATGCCGGACCACCTTCTGTAAAAATTCCACGAACTGTATCAAAATTTTTATATTCGCTAAATCCTTTTTCATTAACATCAGAGTAAATTTCTTCTTCAATTTTGCTATGAAGATATTCAATTACAGCACAATCTAACTCTCTTAGAATTAAATCATGATATTCATCTTTTGGTAAATCTTTGTTTTTAGGTAGTTCTATTCCGGCTACACTCATATCCCGCTTAAAGAGTTCGTAGTATTTTGCCAAAATATCAATAAATTCAGAATCAGTGAAATCGAGACAGTATTCTAATTGATAAACCACACCAACAACAGAAGGCTCAAGAATTTGTCCTCTTCGTTGTTTATCCTGAGCCCATTTCATGGCTCTTGAAAAATTATTTTCCCAAACATAAAATCCATTTCCAAGCCAGTCAAATGATTCCTGACTTTTTTTAATCTTGTTTGGATTATTTACGAGCTCATTTCTGATAGATATATCACAACCATGAAATCCTATCATTAAGTTAGGTCTGGTATTATACAATATCATTTCGATGGAGATACAACCCTGTTCAGATTACTATACGTTCCAGTCAGACTCTCTTGTTTATTGAGAATTTTTGCTGATTGTAAAGAAGCAATCACTTTAGATCTATCTCTTTTCTCAGCGCCAATCTTCTTTGCAAGATTGCCTAATAGTTTTATTTGGTCTAAGTCCATAAGCTAAGTTTCATTCTTTATTATAATCGCAAATATAGATTATTTTTTTTATTCATACAATTTTAGATCTATTTTCGCATGAATTCTGTTCTTGTTTACATAATACTGATTTTAATTAATCTCGTTTTTCCATGTTCCTAAAAAATCAAAAATCTGAAAATTTATACAGAAAAAAAGATTAAATTTGTGGCTAAAATTAAATAACGACATTATGACACTTACCGAAAGATTTCTCAAATACGTGAGTTTCACCACCACATCTGACGACAATACCAAAATGACCCCAAGTACTCCCGGACAAATGGTATTTGCTCAATATCTGGTGGAAGAGCTTAAATCTATTGGCCTTACAGAGGTAGACCTGGATAAAAACGGATACGTTATGGCTACCCTCGCTGCCAATACCGACAAACCAATACCCACCATAGGTTTTATAGCGCACATGGATACAAGTCCGGATATGAGCGGTAAGAACGTAAAACCACGCATAGTACAAAACTACGATGGCAACGATATTCTGTTGAACGAAGAAAAGGTGATCGTTTTGGAAACCGAAAAATTCCCTGAAATTCTTCAATACAAAGGTCAGGATATTATAGTAACTGATGGCACTACGCTGCTTGGCGCCGATGATAAGGCCGGCTTAGCCGAAATTGTTACCGCAATGGAATATCTGATAATGCATCCAGAAATAAAGCATGGAAAAATCCGCATAGGATTTACTCCCGACGAAGAAATTGGTCAGGGAGCCGATCATTTCGATGTTGCTAAGTTTGGTGCCGAATGGGCTTACACCATCGATGGTGGCGAAATAGGAGAGCTTGAATATGAAAACTTCAACGCTGCCGGAGCTAAAATCACATTCAATGGCATCAATGTACATCCGGGATATGCTAAGCACAAAATGCTGAATTCCATGCGCGTGGCCAATCAGTTTGCCAATATGCTACCCCGGCACGAAACCCCTGAACATACCGAAGGCTACGAGGGATTTTATCATTTGGTAGGCATGGAAGGTACTGTTGAGAAGTCGTCGTTGAGTTATATCATACGTGATCATGATCGCGATCGTTTCGAGCGACGTAAAAAAGAAATGCAACATTTAGTCAACAAAATCAATGCTGAATTTGGCGAAAACACGGCCAGCCTCGAATTGCGCGATCAGTATTACAACATGCGCGAAAAGGTAGAGCCGGTTATCCACGTGGTTGATTTGGCGTTTGAAGCCATGGAAGCTGCTGGGGTAAAACCGAACGTTAAGCCTATTCGCGGTGGAACTGATGGTGCGCGCCTTTCGTTTGAAGGCCTACCCTGCCCTAATATTTTTGCAGGCGGTCACAACTTTCACGGCAGGTTTGAATACGTACCCATTCAATCCATGGAAAAATCTATGCAGGTAATTATCAAAATTGCAGAGATTCTTGGGAGCCGATAATAACAAAATAAATATCATTTACCAGTTTTTTAAATTTAAAATACTACTGCCTGACTATGTAACGGCAGCCGATAAAAAATATGAAATCAACTCCATTTAAACATATTCATGAGGCGCTGGGAGCCAAAATGCACGAATTTGCAGGTTATAATATGCCTATAGAATATAGCGGCATTACCGATGAACACATCACTGTTCGTACCGGCGTTGGCGTTTTTGATGTTTCGCACATGGGCGAGTTTTGGGTAAAAGGGCCTCACGCGCTTGCATTTCTCCAAAAAGTTACTTCCAACGATGTAGCTGCCATTCCGCTCGGCAAAGCGCAGTATTCCTGCTTTCCGAATGGTAAAGGTGGTATCGTAGACGACTTGCTGGTGTATCATTATGCCCCTGAAAAATACCTGTTGGTAGTGAATGCATCGAATATTGAAAAAGACTGGAACTGGTGCGTAAGCAATAATACTGAAGGGGCTGAACTTGAAAACGCATCGGAATGGATGGCTCAGTTAGCCATACAGGGACCAAAAGCTACCGAAGTATTACAAAAACTGACATCGGTAAATCTTTCGGATATCCCTTATTATGCCTTTACAACAGGTGATTTTGCCGGGGTGGATGACGTAATCATCTCAAACACAGGCTATACAGGTGCCGGAGGTTTTGAATTGTATTTTTATCCGGAACAAGCCGAAAAAATATGGAACTCAATTTTTGAAACCGGCGCTCCTTACGGCATCAAGCCAATTGGTTTAGGAGCCAGAGATACGCTCCGTCTTGAAAAAGGTTTCTGTTTGTATGGCAATGATATTGACGATACAACATCGCCTATTGAGGCCGGACTTGGATGGATTACCAAGTTTGTTGATGGTAAAAACTTTATTGATCGTCCTTTGCTCGAAAAACAAAAAGCTGAAGGGGTTAGTCGTAAATTGGTTCGGTTTGAGTTAACCGAAAGAGGCATACCGCGCCACGGATACGATATTGTAAATGCCGAAGGCTCTTTAATTGGAGTGGTAACCTCCGGCACCATGCTTCCCGATAGCAAAAAAGGTATTGGTATGGGCTATGTTCCTGTTGCGCTAAGCAAAGCCGGATCAGTTATTTATATTCAGATCAGGAATAAAAATCTGGAAGCAATAGTAGTTAAATAGCTTTCGCAATTAATCATATCAATAAAAAAACTCCTTCCGGGTTCAAATCAGAACTGGAAGGAGTTTTTGTTTACAATATAATATCAGTCGATTAGAAAATACTCATCGAAACTGTGAGACCGGCCATTACAATGGATACCATACTCATCAACTTGATAAGAATATTCAGCGATGGACCTGAGGTATCTTTAAACGGATCGCCAACAGTATCGCCTACTACGGTTGCTTTATGATTATCCGAACCTTTTCCGCCTAAATTTCCTTCTTCGATATATTTTTTGGCATTATCCCAGGCACCACCCGAGTTGGCCATAAACACAGCCAATACAAAACCAGTACTTAATCCGCCTATCAACAAGCCTAAAACACCTCCAACACCGAGAATTACACCAACTACGATAGGCACAACAATGGCCAGAATAGATGGGAAAAGCATTTCGCGTTGAGCGCCTTTAGTTGAGATAGCTACGCAACGGGCATAATCGGGCTCAGCCTTACCTTCCATAATACCAACAATTTCGCGGAACTGACGACGCACTTCCTCTACCATACTTTGAGCAGCACGCCCCACGGCATTCATGGTAAGTCCACAGAACACAAAAGCCATCATAGCGCCAATAAAAATACCCACAAGTACTATCGGGTTCATCAGGGTAACGTTATAATACTCCATAAAATCGGTAAACGACGATACCTTGATTTGCTCAATCGTAAGCAGCTCGCTTCCCACTTTGGCTATTCCATCCATAGAGGCATGGGCAATACGTTCCAGAGCTATTTTAATTTCTTCGATATACGAAGCCAGAAGTGCTAATGCAGTTAGCGCTGCCGAACCAATAGCAAAACCTTTACCCGTGGCAGCCGTAGTATTACCCAGTGCGTCCAAAGCATCGGTACGCTGGCGAACCTCTTTAGGCAATCCGCTCATTTCAGCATTTCCACCAGCATTATCGGCAATAGGTCCGTAGGCGTCAGTAGCCAGCGTAATTCCTAAAGTAGAGAGCATACCAACAGCAGCAATACCAATACCATACAGTCCTAAACTAAGATTAGCCGTATACGTCATTGTCATTACGTCGAATTGAGCAGCCATAAATGCCAGTACAATGGCAATAGCAATAGTAACAACAGGTATGGCCGTTGAAATCATCCCCAGTCCCAACCCTGAAATAATCACGGTAGCCGGTCCTGTTTGAGAACTTTCGGCCACTTTCTGTGTTGGTCGGTAGCTTTGCGAGGTGTAGTACTCGGTAGCCTGACCGATAATAATACCAGCCAGAAGACCCACAATTACCGAACAGGAAATACCCACCCAGTTTTCGATACCCAAAGCCCAAAGAATAGCAAAAGTAGATACAGCTATCAATACAGAGCTAACATTGACACCCAAACCAAGCGAGCCCAGCAGATCCTTCATTTTAGCACCTTCTTTGGTTTTCACCATAAAAATTCCAATAATAGAAAGAACTACTCCAACCGCAGCAATAATCATCGGAGCAAAAACTGCTTTTAGCTGCATGCTTTCATTGGCAATAAAAGCCGACGCACCCAAAGCAGCAGTAGCCAGGATAGAGCCTGCATACGATTCGTACAGGTCGGCACCCATACCGGCAACATCGCCTACGTTATCACCCACATTATCAGCAATAGTAGCAGGGTTACGCGGGTCGTCTTCAGGAATACCGGCTTCCACCTTACCCACAAGGTCGGCACCTACGTCGGCAGCTTTGGTGTAGATACCACCACCCACGCGGGCAAACAAAGCCTGAGTAGATGCCCCCATACCAAAAGTAAGCATGGTAGTAGTTATATAAATCAGCTTGTTGTGGTCGGCACTATCAACAAAATAATCGAGGATAAGATACCAAACCGAGATATCGAGCAATGCCAGCCCTACAACGGTAAGACCCATCACAGCTCCCGAGCGAAAAGCCACTTTAAGGCCTTTGTTCAGAGATTCCTGTGCAGCATAAGCTGTACGAGCCGATGCGTAAGTTGCGGTTTTCATACCAAAAAAGCCAGCTAATCCTGAGAAAAAACCGCCGGTAAGAAAAGCAAAAGGCACCCAGGCATTTTGCAAATTGAAATAAGCCATCACGGCAAAAATAAGAGCAAGCACAACAAATACCATAGTTACCACCTTGTATTGTTGTTTGAGATAAGCCATTGCACCTTTACGTACGTGAAGAGCAATTTTTTTCATTGTGTCTGTACCCTCGCTTTCCTTCATCATTTGCTTAAAGAAATAGAAAGCGAATCCCAGAGCTACAATGGAAGCTAAAGGAACTAAATAAAAAATGTTGTCTACCATAATTTTTTAAAAAAGATTAATTAATATATTAGATTACACATTCGTATGAGTCTGCTATATAAACAAGATAAACAACCGTGATTTTTTCAATAATACCGACTACTTATTAATTAAGGTAATGTACTCTTGAAGTATCGACAATGAATAATCACCGGCATGATGATTTACAAATCCGATGGCCGACACATGCGCTTCCTCGTCGGCGGTATCCGAAATAACCCTGACAACCACAAGTGGTATCCCATAATCATCACAAACCTGAGCTACGGCTGCCCCCTCCATTTCGGCACATGCCACCGAAGGCAAAATGCGCAACAAAGCCTCTTTCATCTGTGAACTGGAAATAAACAAGTCGCCACTTGCAATGTCTCCAATCAGCATTTTGGGGTATTCTATACTTTGCTCACTCAGTATTTTTCTGAATGTCTTGTTGTTTTTCAAAAAGTTATGAACGGCATCTGCCATGATGTCCACATTTTGCTGCGGAATTTCGTACGATGTTTTCCCTGTAAGCGGAATCTCGAACCTGCGCATAAGCGGGCGGGCATCCATGTCGTGCTGAAAAAGTCTTTGCGCTATCACTATGTCGCCAATATGCAAGTCGGGCGAAATAGCTCCGGCTACTCCCGTAAAAACGATGCGATCGACCCCAAACTCAAGAATCATATTGGTAGCCGTAGTAGCCGCAGCCACCTTACCCCAACGCGAAAATACTGCAACAACCTGCTGTCCGTATAATTTTCCTTTATAATAAATGCGGCTACCTCTCTCTACAATTTCCTTCTCGGTAATGGCCGCGAGAATTTTATCCATTTCCTCGGGCATAGCGCCCATAATTCCAAGTAACATAGGTTTTCAGTTTTAATCTATTAATTTCCCAAAAAAAGTGATACGTTTAGTTTAACGCACATTCATCAATTATTCAGTAACCTCGTGTTTTATTGAGGATTTGATATTTAAAATCCTTTGATAAATAGTAGGATGCGAATAATGAAAAAACACGTACAACGGATGCGGCGTAAGATTACTCAACGACGACGACGATAATTTTTTCAAACCCGATATAAGCACATCTCCCAGTCCATGCGTAGCAGTAAACGAATCGGCCTGATACTCGTACCTGCGCGACAGATGATTGGATATAAGCCCAAGCGCCAGTGAAACAGGCGAATAAATAATGCCAAACGCCAGTATATTCAGATGAAAATTGGCCGACACACCTCCGAATGCCTGAGCCAACGCATCGCTACTGAGCATAATTCCTAAAAGAAAAAACAACAGCAGAGACGATGGCAGAGAAATTAATATGTTTTTTATCGTGTGTTTGTGTTTATAGTGTCCAACTTCGTGTGCCAGTACTGCCACAATTTCGTCGGCTGTAAGCTTATCCAGCAAGGTATCGTAAAGCACAATGCGCTTTTTAGGCCCAAAACCCGTAAAATAAGCATTGGCCTTGGTCGAGCGCTTCGACCAGTCGATAACATAAATATTCGTCAGTTTAAAATGAACCGAACCTGCAAATGTTTCAATCTTATCTCTCAACTCACCTTCGGGCAGGGGAGTTTGCTTATTGAACAAAGGCACAATAATCTCCGAATAAAACATAGACATGAATAACCCGAAAATTGTCATCACTGCCCATGCAATTAACCAGAAAAACTGCGGTGTAAGGTTATATATCCAAATTACAAGAACCAGCAGCCCACCACCTATGATGGCTGCAAGCAAATAAGATTTGAGTTTATCGAGTACAAATAATCCGGGGGTTACTTTATTGAAGCCAAAACGCTCTTCAATAACAAAGGTATCGTACCATTCAAAAGGGATATTAATTAAGTCGTTTGCTATAAACAGGATAGCAAAAAAAGCCAGCGACCTCAAAATATCAGCCTCAATAAATGTTGTCAGCTCACTGTCGAGCCAACCAAACCCACCCGGAATATATATAAGTAAAATAACGATAAAGCCAAAAGTAGCGGTTACAAAACCGAATCGTGTGTTTGTGCGGAAATAGTTCTGCTGACGTGCGTAATTTTCCGCGTCGTATATATCAGACAGAATATCAGGAAGTTTTAGTTTTGAATGTTTGATATTAAGGTAGGCCAAGCTTCGCTCCAGGCCAAAATCGGCCACGAGTATGAAAATCACAACGAAATAGATAAAATGCGCTGACATACTAATAATGAAGCTTCGCGTACTATTTTTAAGGCCTACAAATATACAAATAAAATCTACAATTTTCACTTATTTACTGAAAATATGCGCAAAAAAAGTATCTTTGTGCTTCAATCTATAACTTTTACTGGTATGAAGATGTATACCGTTGTTTTGGTTTTACTGCTGCTGACCATTCTTATTGCCGACCTGTTTTTTTACAGAAAACTGAAAAGCCAGAATGCCAAACCTTTGTTTATAATTCTGCACCTGATAGCGCCCGCATTTTTCACGGTACTTTTTCTGTACGTTAAGTTTGGACTTGAGAATGTGCGCAATTATCGGGTTATTGCCGTTATTATGTGGACTTATTTCTTTTTTCTGCTTATTTATATACCTAAACTGATACATATTATTTTCTACTTCCTCCATTTTTTATATAAAAAAATTTTTAAAAAAGAATCTGTTTATTTCGGAATAGTACGTATTACATTAAGCGTGGCTGTTATCGTAATTATGCTACTAAGCGCTTACGTTACTCCCCGCCGGTTTGAGGTAACTCACACAAGAATCCCGATAAAGGACTTGCCCGAAGCATTCAATGGCTATAAAATAGTACAAATATCCGACTTGCATCTCGGTAGCTGGAACAAAAAGTTCAAAAAACTAAAACCTGTAATTGACCTTGTAAATCAGCAGAATGCAGACATAATTGTATTTACAGGCGACATGGTTAATAATTATGCTGAAGAAACTGAAGGCTGGACGCCTTTTTTCTTGCAACTCAAGTCAAAATATGCTAAATTTGCAGTGTTGGGAAATCACGACTACGGCGACTATACCGCCTGGGTTACCGATAGTGCAAAAACGGAAAACCGCAACAAAATTAATCAGGCCATCAGAGATTTTGGATTCACATTATTGCTCAACCAACACGTGTATCTGAAACAGGGAAACGACAGCCTTCTATTGGTTGGCGTCGAAAACTGGGGCAAAACAGCTGCTTTCCGTTATAGCAACCTTTGTAAGGCGCTTCGGGGGTCGTTAGCCCACGAACCCAAGATTTTGCTGGCGCACGACCCCAATCAGTGGGATGCCGAAATACGGTCGCACAAAGACATTGTTCTGACGCTTTCGGGTCATACACATGCCGCACAGTTAGGGTTAAAAATTGGCAAAAGGCTTTTTTCGCCGGCCGCCTTTGTATTTAAGCATTGGGCAGGGCTTTATCTTGAAAACGAACAATATATCTATGTAAACAGAGGAATAGGTTATATAGGGCTGCCCATGCACATAGGGGTTCGCCCTGAAATATCAGTGATTGAACTCGTAAAAAAATAATTATTGACGGCTCTCTTTTTAAAATTCCGGTTGGAAATGAAAAACACATTAACAAGAATCACATTTCTTACATGCTTATTTTTTATTCTTTTTTCATCCTGTCGTGAAAAAGCCCCTCAGAACATTCGCATAGGCGTACTTGATGGGCCATCGTCAATAAGTTTTATTCAACTATACGACAATCCTCAAAAAATCGGAGATAAAAAAATTGAGTTCGTCATCAAATCAGACCCTCAGCAAATTCAGGCGCTTATGATGAAAAACGAACTGGATTTTGCCGTACTGCCCACTGTAATGGCCGCCAATTTGTACAACAAAGATGTAAAATATAAAGCTGTGGCTTTTCCGGTATGGGGTACTTTATACATTGTTACCAACAACCAAAACATACAAAGCCTGACACAACTGCACAACAACACCATAGCTGTATTTGGGCAAGGTGCCACGCCCGATATTCTGTTACAAAGGTATATCGATGAAAAGAAGCTACGGAATGTACAAATTGACTACACCTACACAGGCAACAACGAACTGGCCGGCGCACTGCTCAGCGGCAAAGTACAAATAGCCGTAATCTCGGAACCGCAGGTAAGCAACCTGATTATCAAAAACCCTGAAATCAGAGTTTTAAGCAAACTCGACTGCGAAGAGTATATCTTTAATACTGATATTGATATTTTCGCCCAAACGGCTTTTTTGGTAAATACTTCGTTTGCCGACGACAACAATGACATTGTTGAAGAAGTTTGTGAATTATACTCAGCCAGCTGCAATTTTATCAACAATGAGCCGGATATGGCTGCAGCGTTATTGGTAAAACATAAAATAATAAGTGATACCGAAACCGCTAAAAAGTCGTTACCACTATGTAATATCAGATATGTAGGTGCTTTCGCAGTTGAGAAAGAAGTGATGCGCTACCTGAATATTTTTTACGAGTTTGCCCCCGAAAGCATTGGCGGCAAACTGCCCAACCGAAATTTTATTTACCAGCCCGAATAAATGAAAAAGAGCCTCGTACCAACACTTTTATCTATAGTAGTGCTGATGCTTATCTGGGAAACCATGGCCCTGTTCATTGGTTATCCGGCAATATTCCCCGACCTGAAAAGCTTATTCGCAGGAGTCATTCACATTTTCGGCACGCAAGGTTTTTATTCGGCTATCGGCGCTACTATCCTCAGGGGAATTGCCGGATTTTCGTTGGCCTTCGTAGCAGCTTTTAGCTTAGCCACCCTTTCAGGGTTTTCGGGGTTTTGGAGAGCATTTTTTCACCCCTGGCTCGTTGTATTGAGGTCGGTACCGGTTATTTCGGTTACGCTTATTGCCTTGCTGTGGTTCCGCCCCGATAATTTACCGGTATTCATAGCACTAATTACCATGTTTCCTATCCTGTATCAGGCCACTTTGAACGGCCTCGAACATACCGACCCAAAATTGGTGGAAATGGCGCAGGTATTTGGCAAATCAAAAACCGAAATCTTTGTCTGCATCTACTTGCCTTCGGCCCGTAATATTATTTTCGGAGGTATCGGCACAGCTATGGGATTTGGCTGGCGAGCCATTATTATTGGCGAAGTTTTGGCTCAGCCAATCCACGGTATAGGTACGGGAATGAAGCAGGCGCAGGCCTACATCAACATACCTGAAGTTATTTCATGGACCGTAATAGCCATTACAATCAGTTATTTATTCGATTTTTTAATCAAAAAACTTATAAAAATCCCAATACATTACCGCAAACAATCTGGAGTAGTACGCAACCTACACTTGAACACATCAAAAAAAATCAGTATTAGTAATCTTGTAAAAAACTTTGGCGAAAAAGTAATCTTTTCGGGATTAACCGATACTTTTTCTGATACTGAGGTTAGTTGCATCAAATCGCCGTCGGGAACCGGAAAAACCACTTTGCTCAGAATAATTTCCGGCATCGACAAGTCATACCAGGGATTAGTTTTACCCTCAGGCAAATTTACAGTAGCCTATTCATTTCAGGACAACAGGCTAATTCCATGGCTAAATATCAGAGACAACATCCGTTTTGCAACTAACACCAAAACCGAAGAAGATAAAATTACTTACTTACTGGGTGCTGCCGGCATGCAAGAGTTTGCCAACAAGTACCCCGCCGAACTGAGTGGTGGCCAGCAACAAAGAGTTGAGCTGATAAGAGCTCTGGCAGCGCAAAGCCACGTATTACTGCTGGATGAGCCTTTAAACGGCTTGGACGAAGCCGTCAAAAATCAAATTGTGGAGCTTATTGACAACCAGACAATGGAGTATAAACCACTTATAATCTGGGCAACGCACGAAAATATCCGAATGAAAAATGCCACTATTCGTGAGATATTGTTACCTCAGGCATAAATATCATCTCATATTTTTTATAAAAAACATCAAAGTACATGACAAAAAAAAGAATAGAAACGCGGATATAGCGGATTTGACTGATATACACTGATTTATTGTGGTAATAAAACGGATTTTAATTCTGATTTATTTACTACGTAAATGGCGGATTAGTGTTCGCAGCTGAAAATCAGCCGACTTCACTTGTGAAGTCTAAAATCT
>JAFNAV010000036.1 GCA_017860345.1 Bacteroidota bacterium
GCTATCCGCTCCAAGTCCACCCGCTCCGGCATGGCCATCGCCTGCGGCTCAGGCCACACCACCGCGTGCGTCCTTTCCGCTACTATCCCTCACCCACGCGGCGCCACGGGCATTCACGCAAGCCACCATACCTACAACGCACCACCGCCCCACACAATAATTTACAATCCAAACAAAAACCCACCCTCACACCTTGTTCAGTAAAAAAACTTTATTAATTTTATGGCAGAAATTAAGAACTTTAAACCCGGAGAGCGGAAGAAGCCGGCAACAAAGGGTAAGACCACCGGACAAGATAGAATAATTTTGAATTAACAGGTTGGATATGTGCGCCTGTAGTGTTTCTGGTGTCCAAAAATAAATATTTGATTTACAAAAAATTAAAACAATCTATACAAACAAATATAGTCGATATGGGTGTACATACATGGATGTTATGGGTAAGCCAAAAAACAAAAAAACGACTGAGTGACTGATTAAACCTTTGACAGACAATAACAGTTCACAAATAATAAAAAGATAAAAAATTAAAGAATGACAAAAATTAAAAACTCTATTTTGGCTGGAATAGTATTCGGACTTCTATTCGGAACTTTTCAAGGATTTACGCATGGAATTAATGCTGCTATTATTACGGGACCGATTTCAGGTCTTTTATTTGGAATTTTCATTCATTTGTTTGTAAACTCAAAAGCTGTAAAACGTCAGACACAAATTGAAACCAAAGACGGAGAAAGCGTAATTCACTCAGGAGGGGCAAATCACTTAAAGAACAGTGAAGGTGTTGGTGGAAAACTTTATTTGTTGACTGATAAACTTCAATTCAAATCTCACAGCTTTAACTTACAGAATCACGAACTTGCGATTTCTATAGACCAAATCAAAGACATCACTTTTTATAACAACCTTGGTATTGTTCCAAATGGACTTGCGATTTCTTTGAAAGACGGTAGACAAGAGAAATTTGTTGTTAGTGGCAGACAACTCTGGAAAACTGAAATTGAGAAACTAAGAGCAATTACGAACAATTGAAAACAAAACTTTAGACAAAATTGCCAGCCGCTAACACACGCTCTATAGTCACAAGCTGGCCGTCCTCCGATAATTCGGGACAAGCTGTGCACTTAGCAGTCCCGATAGAGATCGGGAGCTCCCGCAAATGGAACATCCCGTGCAACGGTGACCGCCCGTGCCCATAGTCTCGGGCGTTAATCAGAAGTGTAAAAAAATAAAGACTTTGCAGAATATTAAAATTAGAGACTATTGTTATTGGCTAAACGGAAAGAGAGTAAAATAAATCAACTTACAAGAAAAAATGCTTTACAAAACAGAATTATTGACAACTGAAGAATTAAATTCGCTTAAGAAAGAGTTACGTTCAAACTACTTTACTGGAGTGACTTTTTTTGTCATGGTTTACATGCTGACTCACTTACTTTTCTTTGTAAATACCGAAAAATGGATAATTCCAAGATTTGAACTACTCGTCATGTTTGGAATTCTATTCACCACACTACTACTGACATTTATATTATCTCGACAACTTAGAAAAGAAATTGAAAATGGGACTAAAATAATTGAATATAAAATAATTGAAGACAAACATTCTTACACAGACAGACAAGACAGACTTTCAAAAGAATTTATAAAATATGTAATAATCGCAAGCGGGAAAAAATTCACTGTGACTGAAGAACTCTATAAAAAGGCTGAGATTTCAGATTATCTTCTATTACACAAAACAACAGAACGAGAAATAGAATTAAAACTTGAAATAAGAAAAACATATAGCCCCTAACACACGCTCTATACTCACAGGCTGGCTGACCCCGACAAGTCGGGACAAGCTGTGCACTTAGCAGTCCCGATAGGAATCGGGAGCTCCCGCATTAGCTGCGCTGATCTTCGATTAGTTACGCTGATTTTCAATTCACTTTGTCCGCAGCGGCGGACAGCGAATGCTCCCTCAGCCAGCTGGCGGACAAATGCCCATAGCCTCGGTCGTTAGCGGGCAGCTTAAAAAAATAAAGACAAGCAAAATATGAGACTAAAACGGGTTTTTATATCGACATTATTATTCTTCATTTTTATCAATACGACTTATTTCTGGGAAGGACAACTTGGTTTCTTTGCTTTTCCACTATTTTTGATATTAGTGATTGCCTATATAGGACTTTTCATTGCCTTTATCGGACAATTTTATTTAGTAATTAAAGAAAAATTCTCGAATACATTTCGTCTCTTGACTGTCAGCTTATTAATTACAGTCATGGTATTGACATATTTTAAACCTAACGGACTCATTGATTTTGATAAGTTTCAAGGAAAAGATATTTTAATTGCTCAAAGAGAAGGTGCAGCAAACTGTATGACAACAATAAAACTAAAAGATAACTTTACATTTAAAGAAAGAAGTGTTTGTTTTGGCGTAACTGAAATCAAGGGAGATTATCGTTTCCAAAATGACACAATTTACTTTGACAATGTAGAAACTGGCAGAAATAAAGACAAATACTATGAGTTTGCAGTTATAAAACCTTCAAAATACGACAAAGAGAAAAAGCAGTTTGAATTGGTTCGATTTAAAAGCCTAAAAGACACTATTGGACACGAACTTTGGATTACGAAAAACGAATTAAACAAACTAAAAAACAAAAAGCCGACCCGCTAACACACGCTATGTCCATTGGCTGGCTGACGTGCATTTTGGCAGTTTTGCTCCCGCATTAGCTACGCTGATTTTCAATTCACTTTGTCCGCCGCGGCTGACAGTGAGTACGCCTGCTAATGGAACATCCCGTGCAACGGTGACGGCTTGTTCCCATAGCCTCAGGCGTTAGTCAGAAGCGAAAAAAAGAAAGAGGCTCAGTAAACTGACAGTATTTTATACCATTTAATCCATGATTACAAATACTGTATTTTGACAGTAAATAGGAATTGTTGTCAAAATATAGTTATATTTGCAGAAAATATTTTCTTAAATGAGACAGACAGATTTACATATTCAAGAGTTGCAAACTGAATTTGGAGATAAAGAATATTTTCAAGTGGAAGACATATTTACTTTTTATCAGTCTTTTGAACCAACCATAGCCAAATCAACTATAAATTGGAGAATATACACCTTAGTTAAAACAGATGTTATAAAAAGAATCGGAAGAGGAAAATATAACTTCGAAAATGGAAAAGCTTTTACGCCTCAGATAACGCCAAAAGCATTGAAAATAAACAGTTTTATGAAAACAAATTTTCCATATCTAAAGTATATTATCTGGCATATTAGTGAAATAAACCCTGTATCGCAACACCTAATCAACAAAGATACTTACTATGTTGAAGTTGAAAGAGATGCTATTAATGCCGTATTCGAACAACTCAGAGAAAAGTTTAAGTATGTACTAAGAGGAAGAACAAACGAAGATGTATATTTTGGAGAAAGCGTAATAATAGTGCGGTCATTGGTAACTGGCTCACCAACTCAATCAATAAATAAATTTCCAACAACGACTATTGAAAAACTATTAGTTGATTTATTTGCAGATAAAGAGTTTGAATTTTTGCACGGATACGAGTTAACTCATATCTTCAATAATGCTTTTTCAAAATACACCATAAATATCGACAAACTTTTGAGATATGCTAGCAGAAAAGCAAAAAGAGAGCAAATTTCAGAATTTATTAAAACTATAAAATGACAGTATTGTAAATTTACTGTCAAAATCACAACGAAAGAATGATACAAGAAAATTGCACTTCAAGTGAGTGGATTACAGAAATAGCGAGGACTAAGAAAGCAGATAAGGGATTGGTTCAAAAGCTTATTCGGGCTTTAATATTATTAGAAGGGCTAAGTGAATCAAATCTTAAGTTTGTATTTAAGGGTGGAACTGCATTAATGCTGCTGCTCAACAGCACAAAAAGACTTTCAATCGATATTGATATTATTATTTCCGGAACTGTAGAGAATCTTGAAGAAGTACTGTCCGAAATTGCAACTAAAAAAGGATTTATCCGCGCAGAAGAACAACACCGAAATGTAAATAGTGGAATTGAAAAAGCACACTACAAGTTTTATTTCAAAAACTTACTTAAAACCAATGATGAGGAGTTTGTTCTACTTGATATCTTGTTTGAAGACACTCACTATAACAATCTTGTTTCTACTCAAATACAGTTAACATTTGTTACGCACGAAGGAGAAATTGCAGAAACAACAACTCCCGATTTCAATAACATTATGGGAGACAAGCTAACTGCTTTTGCTCCGAATACCACTGGAATTCCTTATTACAAAAAAGAAAAGCCGATGGGTCAGGAAATTATCAAACAACTGTATGATATTGGGAATATATTTGAGGAAATTGATGACGTAAAAGTTGTAAAATCAGTATTTTCCGCTTTTGCCTTAGTTGAACTACAATATCGAAATATGGGAGAAGATGTAAATATCATATTGGATGATATTATTGAGAATTGTTTATCCATATCACTGAGACTACAAGTTGGAAATGCCAATTTTGAAGTATTACAATTAGGGTTAAAGCAGATTGCAAGTTATATATTTTCAGAAACTTACCACATTGAAAAGGCAACCGTACATGCTGCAAGAACAGCTTACTTAGTTGCATTAATGCAAACAGAAACTCCGATTGAGCGGTATAGTAACAAAATAGATATGACAACATGGCAAATTGAACAGCCCAACAATACAAAACTGAACAAACTAAAGAAAACAAATCCAGAAGCTTTTTACTACTGGTTCAAGTATTTCTCTGTGAAAGTGAAATCATAATTGACAGAAAATGAAAACAAAACACCTAGCCCCTAACATCCGCCTATGTCCACAGGCTGGCTGACCCCGACGAGTCGGGACAAGCTGTGCACTTAGCAGTCCCGATAGGAATCGGGAGCTCCCGCATTAGCTGCGCTGATCTTCGATTAGCTTTGTCCGCCGCGGCTGACAGTGAATACACCCTTGTTCGCCATAGCGTAATTTGCAAGGATTTTTGGCATAGCGTCCCGTGGCTGTTGCAACAACATCGGGAACATGAATATTTATAAGCTACGGCGAACGGGGGGAGTAAAACAAAAGAAAAAACCTGAAAATCATAATGAAAAACATAAAATTGAATTTTATATTAATTATTGTTGTCTTTAGCTCATGTAATTCTTCTATTGATAGAAACGATTTAATTGGAATATATAAAAATTCCAATGATAGTGCTATTGATTATAACTCACTAATTCTTCGAGAAGACTCGACATATTTGTTAGTGCAAAGTCCATTGTATTCAGACATTTTCCCAAGTTATTACGGATTTTGGGAAGTAAAGAACAAATCAGTCTATTTATATTGTGGATTTGACTTTACTGATTATATAGTATTAGACACCGTATGTAATAGTAAATCGCAAACATTAACAATAGAATTAGATAGTAGTTTAATAAAAAAATTTCCACATATAAAATTATCAATAAATGGTTATAAAGATTTGAATATTATTGGGAATAGATTGACTATAAAGAAGGAAGATTATATAGATAAGGATTTTTTTAATATTGAGAATACAAGGTATGATTTAATCCCTGTTGAAATAAATCTAAGACAAAAGAACTATTATGCAAAATTAGGCTATGTTTTTGGTAACGAAAAAATAAGAATATCTATAAAAAAGCATTTGCCAGATACCCAAAAGAATGTTGTGTTAAAGTATTTTGTGAGGAACTCTATTCTTGAGAGTTATGATGAAAACACAAGTCGATTTAGAATACTAAGAAAAAACGAATTAAGAAAAATGACTGAAACTGAAATAAATTCTATAGATGTTTTATTTTAAACACGAAACCACCTAACCCTTAATCCTCCAGCTGCCGGCACAGCTCGCTAACGGAAGCGTTGGTTGAACCGTATTCCCGTTTTGCTGGGGCTCTGAAAAGAATAAAAAATAATATATAAAATACAAATTTAATAATGAAAGCAATTGCTATAATCACGTTTTTCATGTCTTTAGCTTTAATGAGTATTGGGCAAAGCCCAAAATTTGACTATTTTGGGGTTAAAAGTCCCGGACAAAAAATTGAACTTTTTGCTCCCGATATAGTATCATTAAAAAACTCTAATGAAAAGTCATTAGCCATTTCACCTTTTGGCGACGAGGTTTTTTTCTCAGCAGGGCCAAGCTGGCCTGAGTGTAAAATAATGCATATCAAAAAAATCAATAATCAATGGACTGAACCCCGGGTGGCAGAGTTTTCTAATGATTGTTTCAGTACCGAACCGGCTTTTTCGCCTGATGGAAAATACTTATATTACTCCTCAAGCAAGGGAATGCAGGATATTAAGCAGTATTGCATCTGGAGGGTTGAAAAAATTGGAAATAAATGGGGTGAACCCCAAAAAGTAATAGATATTCCGGATCCTAAAATATGGGAATTTCATCCTACAATTACCAAAAGTGGTACCGTATATTTCTGTTGCTGGGATTCTCTCAGGCAAGTTGGGAATATCTATAAATCAAAATATTCAGACGGAGTGTACTCAGAACCCGAAAAAGTTGTTTTACCTTTTGATGTTCAGGGCAGCGATACCGACCCATTTATCGATCCTGAGGAGAAATATCTAATCACGTCATCTACCGCACAAAACAGCCAAGGAGGTTACGATACTTATATTTTTTACAAGAAGAAAGATGGTTCATGGTTGTCGCCCATAAACTTTGGAGATAAATTTAATACCCCTGCCGATGATAATTCATTTGATATTTCGCCAGATGGCAGATTTCTTTTTATATATAAGCAGGAAGATGTTTACTGGACAGAAACAAAAGGAATATTCCCGCATTTTGTACAAGACCGCCCCCGTAAGGCACATACTAACAAGCGATAGTGCAATGAAATAGAGCTGTTGAATTAAAAACATCAAAAAGAAAGAAATCCCATGCAAAAAAAGTCTTTAGTGGTCATTGATATTCAAAATGACATTACCAAAAACTACAAAGAAATCATTGATAACGTTAATCGAGCCATAGATTGGGCCGTGGAAAATAAAATTCATGTTGTTTACATCAGGCATTACAACTTATCCGATGGTACAAGGACTTTCAAACCGAATACGCCGGGGGCTGAATTGGTTTCGGACATGAAAATGGTTTCAAAGAATATTTTTGAAAAATCCAAAGGCAATGCACTGACCAGTCAGGATTTTGCTGAATTTATCAGGCAAAATGAAATCGGCGAATTTTACATTACAGGAGCTGACGCCATTGCCTGCGTGAAATCAACCGTATTTAATATGTGCAAAAACAACTACAAAGTCACCGTTATATCAGATTGTATCACGAGTTACGACAAAAGAAAAATAGACGAAATGCTGAATTATTACAAAAAAAATGGCAGCGAAATAATTAATTTGAATGCCCTGTTAGAGTCTGAATAAAAAATGCGGTGGCTATCCTTATAGTCGGGGAGTAGCCCGGCACGAAGCCTGATTTCACCCCTTGCTGTCCAGAGCTTCATTGGCTACTGACTGTGGGGGGCTACTGACTGTTTTCAGTTACAGGTTTGCACACAATACACAGCCAATGGTATACGCATAGCTCAATCCTGATATTGACACATGCTCATCTTCTGTTGGCTGAATAACGTTGAACTGGCACCTTAACAGGTACCTGTTAAGTCATTTAATAGGTACCTGTTTAATACCTTAACAGGTACCTGTTAAGGTGAACAGACAGTTGGCTTGTGTGCTATAGCAGACGCACGCACTATTCACCCACATACGCCTTGTTTATATTCATGCTGCTGAGCGGTGCAGTTGATTTGGAATCAATATTCCGCGTTTCTATTCTTTTTTGTCATGTACTTAGGTTTTTTTATTAAATTTGCGACCTGAAAAACGCGCATACCGTTGTGTTTGATTGTTTGTATCGGAGAGGCATTATCCCATAGAATTGGGGGTTGTAAGCCGAATATTGATGCTAAAACATCAATAAATATGCGTCTTAATATATTCAATTGAAATAATGCTAAATATATGACAAAAAAGAATAGAAACGCGGATATGGCGGATTTAGCTGATATACACTGATTTATTGTAGTAATAAAAACGGATTTTAAGTCTGATTTATTTACTACGCAAATGACGGATTAGTGTTTGCGGCTGAAAATCAGCCGACTTCACTTGTGAAGTCCAAATCTGTCATGTAATCCGTATCAGGAAAACTTTTGAGTTTACAGCGAAAATATGTTTTATCCGATATATCCGCGTTTCTATTCACATGAATCAATTATAGGTGAAATAGAATTTTTGTCGTGTACTAAAGAAATAATGTCTAATTTGTTAACCCCGTTTTATTGCTTCCATTTTTAGTATTGCAGAGATTTTTTTAATCGAATAGTTTTAAGTTTTTACCCTCAATTTAAAAGTTTAATAATATATGAGCTTAGGTATCCCTAAACCGCTTGCAAAAGAAAAGACCTTGAAATGGAAAGCAATAGCTCCGCGACTAAACAAGCTATTGGCCGAAATTATTGCAGGGCCTATCCCCGATAAAATGGTGCGGAACAGGTGGCGTGGAATACTGCGCTACGGACTACTTAAAGCATTAAAACTTGTGGTACGGATGAGAAACAACAAATCGGTACCCGGGTATTACCTGACTGTATGTGCGATAGCCAAAAACGAAGGGCCTTACTTCAAAGAATGGATTGAGTGGCATCATAATTTAGGAGTAGAAAAATTCTATATCTACGACAATGAAAGCACGGATAATACAAAAGAAATTCTCGACCCGTACATCAAATCGGGACTTGTAGAGTATATTTTTTTTCCGGGGCTGCGTCAACAACTGTTGGCCTACGACGATTGCCTGGAGAAACACCGTTTGGATGCACGCTGGATAGCGGTTATTGATCTGGACGAATTTATTGTGCCTTTAGCCGATTCAACTATTCCGGCATTTTTGAGCAAGTTTGAATCCTGTGCGGCGGTTGAAATCAACTGGTTGGTATATGGCAGTGGGGGAGCTAAAGAACAAACGGAAGGCAATGTGATGGAGCGTTTTAAAAGACATTCACTCCCCACTCATATTCTAAACCGCCACGTGAAAAGCATCGTCAATCCCCGGCGCGTTTTTAGCTTTATCGGTTGCCACGAGGTGGCGCGTATATCGGGGCATACGGTAGATTCACATGGTGAGGTTGTCAGGAAGCATTTTCGCGATCGCGAACCCCAACAGGATGTCATTCGCATCAACCATTACGCAGTAAAATCGTACGATGAATTTTTAAGAAAAAGAGCCAGAGGCAGAGCACGAACTGATAAGCAGCGCAACCTTACCTACTTTAATCAATACGACCTCAATGACATGGAAGATGCCGCCTGCGATTGCTGATGGTGATAGTATTCGGGTTAAACCGGCGCTTTATCCGTAAGCAAGGATTTAATCTTTTACCCGGTTTATATCACCAATAAGTTTGTTGTTTATTTCAGGATATTTTTCAAGAATCTTTTCAAGAACAATTCTGTTTACGTCTTTAGCCACGTTTCCATTCACATTAAACAGGCTTATTTCTTTGGGTTTTCTCAGGTCGTTCAGTTTATAATCGCCGAAAGGTACGGGAGCTATTTTGGTTCCCTTAGCTACCGCCGCTGCCCAAAACCAGATATCGTCTACCGTAGGTGCCATTTCCATAAATATATGTGAGTCAAGCATGTTTTGGTCTAACGAATCAGGCGGGTACAACACTCCTCCAACTCCGGTTTGAATGTTTGAGAACCGTGGTCGCAAACTTTTCAGCAAATACCTGTGTTCCTTGTATCGTTTCCACGAACGATAAGGCGCATTCGGTTTATAGTGCCTCACGCGATGCCCTAAAATGGCTTCCGGGTATTTTTTATGCAGGCGAAGTAGTCCCCGTAGCATATTTTTATTGTACAAAATATCGTCGTCGATGGTAACAATTATGTGGTCGGGGAAATCTTTTAGCGCCGGAATCAGCTTGGTGTACGAACGGATATTCTCGGCATAAAATCTCACTTCAAACAGGTTGTTCTGCGTAAGTTCTGTTAGTGCCGAAGGTAGTTTGCCCTCCGGAAACTGCGAAGCAGTCAGGTAAAGTACAACCTTATCAGGCAATACCGAACCATTTAAAACAGACTTAATGGCTTGTACGGCAAATGGAATGGCTTCAGGAAATGATGTCAGCGATATTATAACCTGCTCTTGTATTGATTTTCCGGTGTTCACAGTTGTTGCAAGGGATGTGTTGTTGTATTGTTTTCCTTGTTAAAACAGAAAAATGCTTACTGTTTTTTGTTGATGCTACAAAGATATAACAGATTTTTTAAACTGGCTGTTATGAACCTGTTATTTTCTTAAATCTGTCATATCTCTGTTAGCGTCAGGAATTCAGGTACTGACCGGATGGTGCCTGCATCTGTTTATTCGGCAAACCGGATAAAGATGCGGAATACCTTGCCAGGATCGGCAGCCCATATTTCCAGGGCTTTTTGCGCCTCGTCGGGCGTATAAATACCGCTTATGAGCTCTTCTACCGGACAAGTTCCACGTTTCATATACTCCATCACAGCGCGGAAATCTTCGGGCATGGCATTGCGCGAGCCGCGGATATCTAACTCTTTCTGAACAAAGTATTTGGTTTCAAAAGCAATTTCGGTTTTAGCATAGCCAATACATACCACCCTGCCGGTGAATGCCACTTCATTCACTGCCATTACATAGGTTTGCGGTGCGCCTACTGCCTCAATCACCACATCAGGGCCATAGCCGCCGGTTAGTTCTTTCAGCTTTTCGCTCAGGTTTTCTGTTTTGGAGTTGATGCTGTAGTGCGCACCCAGTTTTTTGGCTAATGCCAGTTTGGTATCGTCCACATCCACGGCTATTACCCGCGCACCACGCAGTGCAGCACGTACAATAGCGCCTACGCCTATCATACCACATCCTATCACCATCACAATGTCGAGGTCGGTTACCTGTGCCCGCGATACGGCATGGAAGCCCACGCTCATAGGCTCTACCAGCGCAAAGTCGCGCGGACTGATGGCTTCATCGGCCAGAACTTTTGTCCAGGGTACATGGATGTACTCAGACATGGCACCGTGGCGCTGCACTCCAAATGTTTGGTTGTACTGGCAGGCATTGGGGCGGCCGTTACGGCACGAGGGGCATTTGCCGCAGGCTGTATATGGATTTACCGTACAGGGCATTCCGGGTTTCAGATGTTCCGGTACATTTTCGCCCACAGCTTCGATAGAAGCACCTATTTCATGGCCGGGAATCACCGGTAGTTTTACCATCGGGTTTTTACCCAGAAATGTATTCAGGTCGGAGCCGCAGTAGCCCACATAATGAATTTTTACCAAAACCTCATCGGCACTAATGCCCGGTTTTTCTATTTGAACCAGCGATACTTTACCCGGTTCGGTTATTTGAACAGCTTTCATTGTATTTTTAGTTATTATATTTTAATCTTATAAGCACTCAGGGCATTGCCACCCAGTACTTTTGCTTTTTCACTTTCGCTCAGTCGGGCTATATAGTCGGTCACCACACCCATAACTTTGGCGTATTTTCCGGCAACAAGGCATACAGGCCAGTCTGACCCGATCATAATTCTGTTGGGTCCAAATGCTTCAAAAACAACGTCTAAATAAGGCTTTATGTTCTCGGGCGACCAGTTATTCCAGTCGGCTTCAGTTACCATACCCGATACTTTGCAATACAGGTTCGGGTGCTTGCCCAGTTCGGTAATCTGTTCTTTCCAGGGCGAAATGATACCGTCTTTAATAAGCGGTTTAGCGATGTGATCTACCACAAAAATTTGTTTTTCGGAGTATTGCTTTACAAACTCCAGCGTATTGGGTAAATGCTTCGGGAAAATGAGGATGTCATAAGCCAGTTCGTATTTTTCAAGCTGTTTCACTCCACGCATAAAGTCGGGGCGTAGAATAAAATTTACGTCTTCCTCATCGTGAATAACGTGACGCACACCCACTGCTTTTGGGTGTTGCGCAAAAGCTCTGAGTTGCTCATCAACGTCGGGCGAACAAAGGTCAACCCATCCCACAACACCTTTAATGTGCGGATTTTCGTCGGCTAATTTGAGAAGCCAGTTTGTTTCTTGCAGATTTTGCCGCGCCTGTACTGCCACCGAGCCATCAAAACCTATGCTTCTGAGTTCCGGAATCAGGTCGGCAGGGAAAAAATCGTGCCTGATGGCCGACATGTTTTCGCCCATCCAGCCGTAGTCCTGCTCGTTGAACTGCCAGTAGTGCTGGTGGCTATCTATTTTTATCATTGAGTATTATAATTTTTTTTGGCTGATGATTAGTTAACTCTCAAAATGTATTAAAGGTACGGATAAGCCTGGCTTATCAGGCCTTTTTCTTTCATTTCGTGCCAAAACTGCGGTGGTACAACGGTAGTTACCGAGTCTACATTGGCTTTTACATTCGATGGTTTTGAGGTGTTGAGCGCAATGCTTACAACGCCCGGAGCTGTAGTAGCAAAGCTTACACAGGCCACAGCAGGAGAAATGTTGTGCCGTTTGCAAAGTTCAAAAAAATCTTCGCGCCATTTGAAAATAGCTTTATTTTCTTCAGTATCCGGTTCAATGAGCCGATAGTCAAAAAACTTACCGCCAATCAGGAATCCGGCGTGAAATACAGCTGAGTTGACTATGCTAATATTCTTGTTGTGAAGCGACTGCATAAACGCAAGCAAGTCGGCCGGGTGATTCAGTATGGTCATGCTGTTGGCAAACATTACCCAATCCAGCTCTACCGATTTTGATACTTCTTCTATCACTTTCCAGTTTTTGGCTCCTACGCCTATGGCTTTTACCTTTCCTTCTTTTTTCAACTGAGTCAGTGCCTTGTAAGCATCTACAATTTGTGCAAAACGGCTGTCTCTGTCTTTGGCCGATGTGGCAGCAGCCAGATATTCGTCCGGGTCGTGAACCGAAGCCAGTTGCGGCGCATACTTTCCGCCCAGCAACTGATTGCCCTGTTCGTAGCAGTTCAGGATGCCATCGTAGCTTATGTCCTGAGCAGCATCGTTTTTTAAGTCCATCCATACGCCCTGTTCAAAAGTAGGTTCGGGAGTAAGTAGCGGGGTGCGTTTCCAGCCCAGTTTATTACTTATGATTACATTTTCGGGGGCTACATTCAGTTTTTCTAAGCATTCGCCTAATTTTTCGAGAGCCAGCCCTGCGCCATATTTTCCGGCACTGTCAAACACCACGGGCGCCGGCACATGTTCAATAGCCTGCTGTACAATTTCAAGTTTCACATCGTCGGACAAAGCTGTGTACAGATTGCCTAAAGCACTGGTTCCAAAGATAACAGGAGGGACTTTTACGCCGGTATGGCCTATTTCGTTGAGTGTCATAAACTCAGAATTTAAGATTTTTATATTTAATGCAAATATAAATCTTAAATTATAAATCGCAATGATAATAATTGATACTATTCATGTGATTTTGGGTATTTTTTAGGGGAGGAGTTGCAATTTGGCTTATTAAACAAATTAAGGGTTTTGCCCGAAGCAAAACCCTTAATTCCTGATATAAGAGAGAGTTTGTTCGTTTCTGAAAATTATTCGGCAAACTCCATGAGGTAAGCTTTAATGAAAGCGTCGATATCGCCATCCATCACAGCGTTTACGTTGGATGTTTGATAATTGGTACGGTGGTCTTTCACGCGGCGGTCGTCAAACACATAGCTGCGGATTTGCGATCCCCATTCAATTTTCTTTTTACCGGCTTCTACCGCGGCCGATGCTGCCCGGCGTTTTTCCAGTTCCAGTTCGTAAAGTTGCGATTTAAGCAGCCGAATGGCGTTGTCCTTGTTGCCAAACTGCGAACGGCTTTCGGTATTTTCAATCACTATTTCATCGGGCTGATTGGTAACCGGATTCACAAATTTATAATGTAAGCGTACTCCGGTTTCTACCTTATTTACGTTTTGCCCACCAGCTCCCGACGAGCGGAAAGTATCCCAGGATAACATTCCGGGGTTAATTTCAATTTCAATGGTATCGTCGACCAATGGAACCACGTATACCGATGTAAACGAAGTCATTCGTTTTCCCTGAGCGTTGAAAGGCGATACGCGTACTAAGCGATGAACACCGTTTTCGCTTTTGAGGTAGCCATAAGCCATTTCGCCGTCGAACTGCATGGTAACGGTTTTGATACCAGCCTCGTCGCCATCCTGTATGTTGGTAATTTCCACCTTATAGCCCTGTCGTTCGGCCCAGCGCTGATACATCCGGAAAAGCATATCGGCCCAGTCCTGCGCTTCGGTACCACCGGCACCCGCCACAATCTTAATCACAGCACCGAGTTTATCCTCTTCTTTGGAGAGCATGTTTTTCATCTCCAGGGTCTCAATCAGTTCCAGAGCGTGGTTGTATGTCTGGTCTACTTCTTCTTCAGTTACCACTTCGTCGCGGTAAAAGTCGTAAGCCAACTGTAGTTCCTCCACGGCAGTTTTTATGCTGCTGTAGCCTTCTACCCAGTTTTTCAATTCTTTAATTTTGCGCATCTGCACTTCGGCAGCTTTCGCATCGTCCCAAAATCCGGGAGCGTGAGTTCTTAGTTCTTCTTCTTCTATTTGTATTGTCTTGGAGTCGATGTCAAAGGTACCTCCTCAACGCGATCTCGCGCTCCAACAAATCTTTAAGTTGGTCTGTAGTAATCATGATTTATATTTAAAATTATGTTTGTATTTTTTATGTTCGTGATAGGGGCAAAAGCATTCACCCGACGGATTTTTTATTTGTAGCTATAAAAAGAAACAGGGCAAAAACACCGAGATAAATCCCAGTGAGAATCCGGCCAGCGTTTGTCCGGGAGTATGGGCTTTGAGCGCTATGCGCGAAATAGCTACCAGGGCTGATATGAACAGTATAAGTACAAAAAGCCAAATGGGGTTGTAGGCCATGCGGTAGCAGATACCAAAAATGCCACCTACCAAGCCGCCTATACCAGAGAGGTGAGCCGATATTTTCCATTTCAGATTGATAAACGTAATAAGCAGAATGGATATGGCAGTACCAATACCGGCTGCTACCATAAATACTGGAAAATTGAGTACCCGCCACATAAACAGGGTCCAGAATATATAGGCCAGAAAAGTGAACAGATAGGGCATGGTTCTTTCTTCGCGTTTGGAAATAAACAAATCGTTTACTTCGCCGCGTCTCAGCATCATTAGTATAGGTACCGCAGGTAAAATGCCGGTAAACAGGAGCGTTCCGATAATGGCAATCATCCGCCATATAAACGGAAGTACATCAAACACATCCAGATTTATAAGCATGGCTATACCATAGGTGGGCATCAGCAAGGGCTGGAATACAAAAGAAATGATGTTATAAAATTTTTTCATAAATATTTAATCTTTAGCCCCTGATTTTTGCCGAAGTAAGAGACTTTATAAATGCAGATATAATTATTTTTTAATTGATCAATAGTTTTAAAAATATGTGTTTACAGTATTAAATTTCCTTACGCAGGCGTGCCACCGGGATATTCAGCTGTTCGCGGTATTTGGCCACGGTGCGTCGGGCAATAATGTAACCCTTTTCTTTCAGCACATCGGCCAAAGCATCGTCGTTCAGCGGTTTACGCTTATCTTCGTTGTCGATACAATCCTGAAGTATTTTTTTAATTTCGCGGGTCGACACTTCTTCGCCCGAATCGTTGGTCATCGATTCCGAAAAGAAATACTTCACCGGAAAAATACCGAATTCAGTTTGAATATATTTGCTGTTGCTTACGCGCGAGATGGTAGAAATATCGTATCCCGTACGGTCGGCAATGTCTTTAAGTATCATGGGTTTAAGGTAAGTATCATCGCCCTCGATAAAGAAATCTCTCTGAAATTCCACGATAGCCATCATGGTAGTTAGCAATGTTTGCTGGCGTTGTCTTATGGCGTCGATAAACCAGCGGGCAGCGTCAATTTTTTGTTTTACAAACATCACAGCATCTTTCATTTCGCGCGTATGGTTCTTTTTGTTCGACGCGTAATCCTGAAACATTTCATTATACGTATTGTTCACCCGTAATTCAGGAATATTACTGTTGTTCAGGTGAACGGTGAGTATGCCCATGTCGTTTTCGAGGATAAAATCAGGTACGATGGTAGCCATCGATTTTTCCAGTACATTTCCACCCCAGGCATTGCCCGGTTTGGGGTTAAGGCGTATAATTTCCGAAATTATTTTCTTCAGCTGATCATCAGTTATACCAAGTCCGCGGGTTATTTTGTCGTAATGTTTTTTTGAAAACTCCTCAAAATAATCATTGAGTACCAACTTAGCTTGCTTTACCTCTTCAGTCTGTTTTTTTCTATCGAGTTGTAGTATCAGGCACTCCTGAAGCGTGGTAGCTCCCACACCTGGCGGGTCGAACTGCCTTACTACGTTAATCATCCGGTACATTTCTTCGTCGGTGGTTTGGATGCCGGCATTAAAAACGATGTCGTCCACCATCGATTCGGGTGTGCGGCGCAAATATCCCTCTTCGTCGATATTGCCTATAACATATTCGGCCAGCATGCGCTCATGCTCGGTTAGTTGTATCAGCCCAAGCTGGTCAATAAGAGCTTCGTGAAAGGTCATACCAGCCGAAAACGGAATATCCTCCCGCTTATCATCTTTAGAGCTGTTGTTAGCTTTCAGTTTATAATCGGGAATATCATCATCCGACATGTATTCATCCGGGTCAAAGTCATCGTTATTGCCCCCGTCGCCATTATCAAAGTCATCATTTATTTCATCGGAACTACTATCCACATCAGCGCCTTCTTCCAGGGCAGGATTCTCTTCCAGCTCCTGACGGATGCGCTCCTCCAACTCAAGCGTTGGAACTTCGAGCATCTTTATGACCTGAATTTGTGCCGGCGAGAGTTTTTGTTGTAATTTCTGTTGTAGTTGTTGTTTAAGCATAAACGAGAAAACCGCAATCTTAATATTAGTTACCGGTTACAAAGATAGTAGTTTTTTGTGATATTTTTTTTAAAACGTGTCTAACTATCAATATACACAGGCCTGTATGTCGTATTTATTTTGTTACAATTCAGGTCAACCTTGTTACAATGGTTGCATTAAAACCGTCTATGCCGGTTTGGTGTGTAGAGATGCCGTATAACTCAGGCGGCAGATAGCTCTCGATAAATTCCAGTCCGGGACTGTAATAAAAGGAGCCTCCCGGCTTTAGTGAGTGGATGATTTCCATGTATTTACGGGCATAAGCTTCGTGGTTTCCGTCTGCCTGAATGTGTTGATGCCTGAAATGGTTTGTAAAGCTCAGGTGGCTGATAATGCTTCCCCAGCTGGCCGGTTCGTAGCGGTAGTCGAGCCAGTCGGTACAATGCGCGATATCGCTTTCGGTGCATAGCCGGTCAATTCCCTGAACATCAATTCCTTTATCTTTAAGGAAAAGTACCAGGCGGGCATTTTCACCGCATCCAATGTCGAGCACCGGTTGCTTCAGTTGGTGCAATTCTATACCGAGTAGCCCTATTTGTAGCTCGGGTGTATATTCAAAGCAGGGAACAGCTTCCGGTAGAGTTTCGTCTTGTTTTTCAAAATATCTGCTGTATGCCGGCTGGTATTTTCTTATCCATTGTTGTATGTTTTGGGCGTGCTTTCTCATGGCATCTTCCTGAGTCAGGTAGTTCAGATTAAATACTGAACGATAGATTTGCTTCAGTTCAAGTACAGCTTCCTTGCTGAAACGGTAGTATTGATTTACGCCAAAGCATGTTTTCAGCGCCTGCTCTGTGGTATAATTCACCAGTTCATCTCTTTCGTTTTCGTTGAGTGCCTGCAGTGAGTGGTTCCGGAGCTGAATATTATAGACGAAAGCCTCCGCAGCATTGTCGTTGAACAGGTTGATGTGGCTGTTGGCTTTCAGTTGTTGGTCGATTATTTTTTTTAATGCCTGCAATGGTGTTTAATTATAAATATGGATAATAATTTTTTTGTTTAGTATGGAGTTGTAAATGATATTTTGTAAATGGTATCATTACAAATAATTTCAGATTTGATATTGAGCATACCTTCGGGAATTAGTTGTAAGGGTATACAAGCTTTGGCAGCATCGGCAAAATGTCCTTTCAGCACCGGGTTTTTTTGGTAGTTGTCTTTTACAAGTTTTTGGGTCTCGTCTACAATTACAATTTTGGTGCCGGGCTTGGCTACACGTATCATTTCGAGTATAGCTTTTTGCTTGTCGTTGTAATAATTCAATCCGCCACAATGAAAAACCACATCAAAGTAATGATCTTTAAACGGAAGATTCTCTGCTTCGCAATGTACAAATGTTGAGGTAATACGCCAGCGTTTAGCATTTTTTCGGGCCTGTTCAAGCATCTTTAGCGAAATATCAACGCCTGTATATTCAGCCTTATTGTTTAGATATTTAAAGTTGTCGGCCACCCCGGTCGAAGTTTCAAGTACCCGATCTGTATCTTTAATAGTCAACTCGTTTAAAAACTGCATTCTGAACTTTCTTTCGCTTCCGAATTTCAGTAAAAAATAAATCTTCTGACTTATATTGTAATAAGGGGCAATTTTATCGTACAATTTTACGCTTTTCAGATTATCGCCGGCTATGGACTGATAATCGATAAAAGAATAAATTCCCTTTAATACCTGATATCTGACACTTTTTTGAAACATGGTAATGTGTTTTGTTTTTTTGCAAAGCTATTTGTTTACCTGATATGATTCAAACAAATTTCTGCGAAAGAAAGACCGGTGACGATAAATGAACTAAAAAAGGGGACGAATGTGTACCGGTAGCGGGCTATCGTTTTGTCAGCACATTGTTTATACCCCATATTTCGAGTTCGCGAAATACGGCCGATAAGCTTTTACCGGTTTCGGTGAGCGAGTATTCTACACGGGGCGGTGTTTCTTTGTATGTTTTTCGTTCTACCAGTCCGTTTGCTTCCAGCTCTTTTAGTTGCTCAGTCAGTACCTTCCGCGAAATATCGGGGATGCGCACTGCTATTTCGCCAAAACGTCTTGTGCCGTTTGAGAGTGAGTATAAGATAATTGTTCTCCATTTTCCACCTATCAGCTCAAGGGTAGCTGTAACCGGACATTGCGTCGGTTCTTTTGTTTTTGTTGTCATGGTTACCCGGAGGTCACTACTATTTTTATTGTTACCTTAAAGTTACTTGTTACAAATGTAAACTATTATTAGTTACTTTGCGTTACAAAAGTAGATATAAAAAATAAGAAGAACAAAGAATCAATAAAATTAAAAAGAAAGGAAACTGAAAAATGAAGATTGGAGTAACTGGTGCGACCGGACAATTAGGTCGTTTTGTAGTAGATAGTTTAAAAAACAAAGTATCGGCTGATAATATAATAGCCTTAGTTCGCAATCCCGCGAAAGCTGCCGAAACAGGGGTTGAGGTGCGCGCATTTGACTATAATACGGCTGATGCGGCTGCTTTGGAAGGTATCGAAAAACTATTGTTGATTTCGGGAAGTGAGATAGGGCAACGCGAACAACAGCATGCCCGTGTGATAGCTGCGGCTAAAGCTGCCGGGGTAAAGCACATTGTGTATACGAGCTTGCTTCATGCCGACAGTTCGTCGCTGAGTTTGGCTGCCGAACATAAAGCCACCGAAAACATACTGAAGAACAGCGGCCTGGCTTACACCATTTTGCGCAATGGCTGGTATACCGAAAACTATACGGGCTCAGTCGGAGGTGCTATAGCTGCCGGGGCGTTTGTGGGATGTGCTGCCGATGGTAAAATATCTTCGGCCGTACGGGCCGATTTTGCCGAAGCTGCTGCTGTGGTACTGACTTCGGGCGACCATGTCGGCAAAACTTACGAACTATCGGGCGATGAAAGCTATACGCTTGCCGACCTTGCTGCCGAAATTTCCAGACAAACAGGGCAATCTATCCCTTATACCAACCTGTCTGAAACTGAATATGCTCAAGTGCTGGCATCGCATGGTGTACCCGAAGGATTTGCAGCAGCCATAGCCGGCTGGGACGCGGCAGTAGCCAACGGCGATTTGTTTGATAACAGCCGGTCGCTTTCAAAACTGATTGGCCGCCCTACCGTATCGCTGGCTAAGGCTGTGGCCGATGCGATAGCGTAGCGACGGGTTTGGCGAAATCATCAAATCATAATATTTTATGATTATCCGCATAAAGACCAAACGATATTTCTAATGGGGCTTTGCCCCAAACCCCAGTTACTCCCGATAGCTATCGGGATGTCTTGACACAAAAAACACTGGTTTTTCGGCTCACCGGACGAGGTCGCTCGTTTAAAAGATAATCGCTTTTTTAATGGTCGTTTTTACGGATAATCATATAATATTTCAACTCTGATGCGGTAGTGCGATGACGACCTGACATCAGTTAAAGCAAGATAGCCCGCTGTTATTTTTCCGTTTTCTACGGACAAAGGCAGTTGGGCTTTTCTTTGCAAATGATCGTTCCATAACTGCCCTGCTGCCGGGTAATGATCCACATAAAAATGTCCTTTAGCTTCAGGATGTACAAACCGGTCGTAAAAAATACGCGCCACACACCCCATGGTCATTCGCAGGTTGATTTCCACACAGGGATGCAGCTTAAATTTTCCGTTCTCGGTGTATACAAACATATCCACACCCAGCATGCCGGTATAGTGAGGTGCTATTTCTGTTTCGATAAATTGCAATAAATGATTTTGTACCGAAAGTAGCAATTCCGGCGGAATAAACTTCCCGGTAAGCTGCTCAAAAATAGCATCATCGCGCATCAAAAGATTGCTGCGGTAAATGCCTTTTTCGGTCTCAAAAAGCGAATAACCGACAAAGGAAACTTTCGTGTGGGTACAGGAAAACTCCATGGCAAAGTCCTGTACTACCGGATATATTGGCTCGCCGATAACACTTCCCTGCTTTGCAATGATATTCCTGCACCAACCGAGGTGACTGTCCGTTAACCCATTGCGTACCCAGCTCAATCCTTTTCCGCTGCCCGACCACGGTGCTTTGAATATCGTCTGAGCATGTGTCACTGAAAAGTCTTTTGCCATTTCAATATTCGATATTTCCTGACCCTGATGAGGTAAAAACCCCCGGAGTGAAGTCTGTGCATGCAAATATTGCAAAGCCCGAATAGCTGTTCGGCGGTGCGATAGGTCCCTGATTTTTTTTAATTGCAATTCGTTTGGAAGAAGCGTTTTTAATGGCTCGTCCAAAGTTTTGCTGTCGCCTGTGCCGGGTGAGATTTGCTTGCACAGCGCTGCATCCCAGCCCCATGGCACGATAGATGAAACCGCTTTAAAGTCAGCACTCCCGTATATTTTTGTGTTGCTCAATTGCGGAAAAAGCATTTGCATACTTTGGAGCCACTCATTACTTTCACCGGAGCCCGCCACGCCGCTACCGTCAGGAGCAAACCAGACGGGAATGAGCAATAAATCCGACGCTAACTGGCGTGCCGGTGCCGGTGCGTTGAAATTAAGGTCGTTGTTGGCTAAAGCCAGGTCATGTTCCGGATTAAAAAAATAGAGCGCGTGTTTCATACTGCAAACTTAAGGCTAATCTGGCTGATGTGCAAGTTTGTGCATATATCCGGGAACTGTTTTTTTTAAAATCAATTAAGAACTGTAATTGTTTCTTAGTATTTCTTTTTTCTTGTCTAAATGCTATTGTAACCAAAGCTTAATACCACCCGTCTACTTTTGCTGAAAATTTTAAAAAAAATATGACTTTTCGAATAACTCACTATATCGTATTTATAACTTCTTTATTATCAACAAATATTGTTGCTCAGTCTTACCTTAAAGGCGATTTTCATCAACACACAACCTATACCGATGGTAGCTTCTCCATAGGGTATATGATGCAAAAGAATAATGAATTTGGTTTAGACTGGTGGGCAAACAGCGAACATGGCGGTTCATCGTTATTCAACGCACGTACTTCAGGAAATGAAACCGGAATTGAAATTAAAGACTATTGGGATAACTATAACCCTAATCCTATTTTAGGAACTAAAAAGATAAATAACAATCACCAGATAATGTGGCGCTGGCAAGTGTTACGCGACAGTTCTTTTGCCGAAATACTCAAAGCCCGAAAACTTTATCCGGGTAAAACAATTTTGCAAAGTTACGAAATGAACATTCCGGGGCATGAGCATGGAAGTTTGGGGATTATTAATAATCAATTTGACTCCCTGCCTAACTGTAATCCCTTGTCAGAGTTTGAATATAAGTTTGATCAGGGCGATACCGATACTTTAGGTGGTGCTTTGCAGGGCTGGGTTAAAAGTAAACTATCGGGTCATGCTAAAGCCATCGAATCACTTGCCTGGCTCAGAGATAATTACCCGAATACAAGTTATCTTGTTATAGCGCATCCTGAACGCTATCCGCAACACACGCGGGGATATTCCATAGCTACCATTCGCGATATGAATAATACAGCTCCCGGTATTTGTTTTGGTTTCGAGAGCATACCGGGGCATCACCGCGAAACTACAAGGCCGCGCGGGCTTTACGAACGAACATCGGTAGGTGGAGGAACTTATGGAGGAGCCGGGGTATATTCCGCAAAAATTGGAGGTATGTGGGATGCGCTTCTTTCGGAAGGGCGTCGGTTTTGGTTATTTGCCAATTCAGATTGTCACAGTGAGGTAGGCGATTTTTATCCGGGTCAATATCTCAAAAATTACACCTATACCGAAGGTAAATCGGCACAACAAATTGTAGACGGTTTGCGCTCAGGAAACACCTGGGTAGTAATGGGTGATCTGATCGATTCATTAATCTTTCATGTTGAGATATTGGGCGATAGCCAACGAAAAGCATCAATGGGGTCGCAACTACATATACCGGTGGGCAAAACCATTAAAATCACGATAAAAGCCCGCGATCCGCAGGGAAATAATTTCAATACTTATAGCAATTACCGGAATCCGGTCTTAAACCACATTGATATAATTCAGGGAAAAGTAAGTGGGATAATAAAGCCGGAGTCGGCCGAATATAATAAAGATTCGGTAAATACAACCTCCGTGATAGCCCGCTTTGATGCTAATGGAGGAGTGACAGACGGCCGGGGTTTAATCAGCTCGAAATGGAAAAGAACGGGCAATGGCTGGGTTGAAATGAGTTTTAAAGTAGTAAACATAACTCAGCCGCTTTATTTCCGCCTGCGGGGGACAAATCATAAGTTAAATGAACCAAACGAAACTGACGATTGTGGAAATCCGCTTAACGACGTACTTATGGAGCCAAATAGTGCAGCCAAAGCATTTGCCGATTTATGGTTTTATTCCAATCCGGTTTTTGTAAATCCGATACAGTAAAAAAACAAACAGATTTTGATAAACAAACAACAATTAATTATGAACATTAAATTTTTTTCAAAAGAAAGTATGAGCAGGCAGTTAGTGATGGCTGTTATTCTTTTATTGGCGTCTCTGTCGGCTTTTGCCGAAAGCAATCAGCTACGGAGCGCTACCAATACAAGTATGCAACCCGAATCGGGTGTTGTTTCGGGAAAAGTAACCGATGAATCGGGTAACGTACTTGCGGGAGTTACTGTAATGATAAAGGGTGCAAATACAGGAACTGTAACTGATGCAAATGGCGTGTATCAGCTTCAGTCGACCAAAGCCGGTCAGACACTTGTGTTCTCCTTTATCGGAATGAAACAGAAAGAGGTAGCTATTGGAAATCAATTGGTTATTAATGTTGTTATGGCAGAAGAAACAACTCTGCTTAATGAGGTTGTAGCTGTTGGTTATGGCATTCAGCAGAAAAGGGATATTACCGGCTCTGTATCGTCGGTCAAAAGCGAAAATTTCAATAAGGGGGTGATTAATTCGGCTGAGCAATTGATTCAGGGTAAAGTATCGGGTGTAAACATTACCTCATCGAGTGGAGCGCCGGGTGCCGGACAGCGTATCATTATCCGCGGCCAAAGCAGCTTGCGCGAAAACACAGGACCTCTGTTTGTTATTGATGGTTTTCCGGTGGGACTTGGAGGTACGGGGACTGACGATTCCAATCCTTTTGGCTTTATTAACCCCGACGATATTGAATCGATTGATGTGTTGAAAGATGCTTCGGCAGCAGCCATTTATGGTACACGTGGTGCTAATGGGGTGATCATGATTACCACCAAAAGTGGTAAAGCTGGTAGCACACAGCTTTCGATATCTTCAAAAGTAGGGATGTCAACCATTGCTAAGAAATTGCCCGTGTTTTCGGCCGATGAATTTCGCACAAATGTAACTGCTATTGGCGGCAACCTGATAGACCGTGGTGGAAATACCGACTGGCAGGATGTGTTAACAACAACCGCCATTACCAACGACCATAGTTTGACTATGCAGGGAGGAACAAATAATTTTACTTTCCGTGCATCGGCAGGTTATCTGAATCAGGAAGGTATAGTTATCAATACAGGCATTGAACGTTATACAGCTAACCTGAAAGCCAATCAGAAATTAATAGGCGGTAAATTAAATATCGATTATGGTGTAAATGCTTCGGTAGAAAAAGGAGAGAATTCAGATGCTTCAAGTTTGGTATCGGATATGTTGAGTTTTAACCCCACTTACACAGCCAAAGACGAATTGGGCAATCCGATAGATTATACAGATCTAAACAACCCACTGATGAAGGCAGATGTGTATACTACTTTCAGCGAAAAGCGCCGTTTATCAGCCAATATATCACCATCCATTGAATTATTTAAAGGCTTTACATACAAGCTGAATTTTGTATATGAAAATACCGGAAATCAAACCGATTATCAGGCTAAAGCTTCAGAAGCAATCGGTGAAGATGGGTATCTGACGCAATTCAATCACAAAAGCACAAATACATTGATTGAGAATTACTTTAACTACAATTGGAAAAACGATGTACATAATTTTTCGGTTATGGCAGGACACTCTTATCAGGAGTCGTTCTATCGTGAAAGCTACTGGACAATAAAAGATTTTACAGAGTCAGATGGTTTAGAACCAAGAAATACTATTGAAACAGGTAAAATTCTAACATCTAGCGAATGGCCTTTGAGTAATGCTTATACCACAAAATTACAGTCGTTTTTCGGAAGATTGAATTATAGCCTGTACGATAAATACTTGTTGACTGCCACTTTACGTGCCGATGGTTCATCGAAGTTTGGTGCAAACAACCGTTATGGTATATTTCCGTCTTTTGCAGCCGGATGGCGTATTTCGGAAGAACAATTTCTGAAAGATAATGCAATTATCAGTAATCTGAAACTACGTGCCGGTTGGGGTCAAACTGGTAATCAGGAAATACCGGTAAAACAAACTAAAGCGTCGTATAACACTATTGTAAGTAGCAGTACGAGTTATCCTTTATATCAAACCGGTTCTTATTTTGCAGGCATACAATACAACCGCCTTCCTAACGAAGATTTGCAATGGGAGGTAACTAATCAGTCCAATCTCGGATTAGATTTTGGACTTTTTAATGGTACTTTAAGCGGTTCTTTTGATTATTATAACAAAGTAACAAACAATATATTGTTGATAATTCCACCCGGAGACCCAATTCAGGTTACAAATACAGTGTGGGATAACATTGATGACATGACAATAACCAACAATGGTTGGGAGCTTGCATTAAATTACAATTTCAACAAACTGAAAGATTTCAGATTTTCGGTAGGCGGAACTTTTTCTCATGTGGAAAACGTAGTTAAAAACTCACCGTACACCATTCTTACCACAGGTTCGGCATCGGGTTCGGGTCTTACCGGGGCCACTATTAACGGTCTGATAAATGGTTATCCGGTAGGTTCGTTCTACATGAAGACATTTACTGGTATTGGTTCCGATGGTTTGTCAACTTATGCCAACGACGGTGAACTTTCGGTGGTGGGTTGTGCATTACCTGATTTTACATATGGTATAAATCTGAATGCCGAATATAAACGATTTGATTTGTCCGCCAATTTTAATGGAGTGTCGGGTAATGAAATTTACAACAATACCGCCATGAATAAATTTTATAAAGCGCAGTTGGCCAATTCATCAAATACCACTGCTATTGCTACCGAATATGCCAATGAAAGCTTAACCAATGCTGGAGCTGTCTCTACCCGTTATCTTGAAGACGGTTCGTATCTGCGATTGAACAATCTGTCGTTAGGTTATAGTTTTGATACAAAAAAGATAGGTGTAAGCAATTGGTTGAAGGATATGCGTCTTTCTTTGTCAGGTCAGAACTTATTCGTAATTACCAAATATAGCGGATTTGATCCTGAAGTAAACCAGAATCGTTCTATGAACGGTTTCCAGTCTTTTGGTATCGACCTGAACGGATATCCTACAGCGCGTACTTTTACGGTAGGTCTTAACTTGACGTTTAATTAATTCAAAGCAAACAAAAAAAATGAAAAAGATATTTATTCCAATTCTGGCTATTTTCATACTATTGGGTTATAGCTGTTCCGATCTTAGCGAAATTGTTCTGGATGAGTCGCTTACATCCGGCGCCGACAGTGCTGTTGTTGAAAGTACCATATCGCCGGCTTATGCGCTTTTACCCGATTTATTTTTACATACTAAATACTTTGCCCTTCAGGAAATAACTACCGATGAAGCTATTTTGCCCTATCGCGGAGGTAAGGACTGGGGTGATAATGGTATTTATATAGCATTGCATCAGCATACTTACACATCGGTTCACAGCAATGTATCGCAGGTGTGGACCAATCTTACCAAGATGATTAGCTATAGTTTAATTGCCATTAACGAGTTAAGCCCTCTGGCTGCATCCAACGAGAATGCTAAAATGTTTGTGGCCGAAGCCCGTGGTTTAAGAGCGTATTACAATATGTTGATGCTCGACTTGTGGGGAATTGCTTTCAAAAAAGAAGATCCCACTGAACTTTCGGTAATTTTACGCGGCAACGATGCAGTGGAATACATTGCTTCTGAATTTGAAACTGCTATCAATAATGGATTACGTAACGATGTGGGGGCGGGACGTATGACCAAAAATGCTGCTTATGCGCTGTTGGCGCGTTTGTACTTAAATGCAGCTGTTTACCGCAACCCATATGCCACTACATTTAATTTTACTACATCGGATATGGATAATGTAATCAAATATGCCGATTTGGTAATAACCTCTGGTCAGTACGAATTATCAAAGGAGTATTTCAATATTTTTGATAACGATAACCATACCAACAAAGAGCTGGTATTTGCCATTGATCAACGTCCTGATTTAAGTGGTCATAATCGCATGTCGTACTTTTCAATGTCGGGTAATTTCTACGGAAATGCTTTGGTGAAAAACGGTAATGGTACCGACGGACCGGGTATTACACCCGATTTTTACGATTCGTGGGTGGCTGCCAATGGATCGACAGATCCGGCTGCTGCTGACTGCCGCTTTTGGTGGGAGCGTCTCATTATTCCTTCCGACTCGGCTGTGACAGCCGCTCAGTACGAGCCCAACCGTGGTATTTATCGTGGTTTGCAATACGGACTTCAGAATACAGGTTCAAAAACAGCATTTCTACTATCGGCTGATGGCCGCTATAAAATTGGTAAAATCCGCGACTGGCGTCAGGCTGCTGCCAATGCGGTGGTTAACTACACACGGGAAATAAACTTTACAGCCGCAGGTAGCGATTACAACACAGGATATCGCGTTTTGAAATACCAGTGGAGCAAATCGTCGACCGATGGACGTAACAAGGGTGAGGCCGATTTGGTTATTGTACGTTTGGCCGATTTGTATATGATGCGTGCCGAAGCCAAACTACGCAAAGGCGATGCCTCCGGCGCACTGTCGGATGTGAATTATGTGCGTGCTTCGCGTACTTCGCGTCCTGCTGTTACCCCAAAAGCCCTGACATCAATGACATTAGATATTTTGTTCCGCGAACGTGGTTTTGAGTTTTACTGGGAACACCAACGGCGTACCGACATGATTCGGTTCGGTAAATACGAAGGTACCTGGACTGAGAAAACAGACACAGATGTGAAGAAACGTTTGTTTCCTATACCACAAACAGCTATCGATGGAGCTTCGGATAATGAAGGTTATCTGGTTCAGAACGACGGATACAATTAATTTTTTACGTTCATAGCACCAAATAATAATAAGCGGAGGGTTATTTCAGAACTCTCCGCTTTTATTGATTTAAAATAATATTTTTATGTACTATATTGCTACTCATCTCAGAACTGCAGTTGCAGTTGTTTTCTTTTTGTTTATTGGGCAGATAATTACAGCGCAAAGTAAGGTGCTTATTCATTCGCACAACGATTATCATCAGACTGTTCCTTTTTATCAGGCTTATGCCCAAATGCTCGATTCGTACGAAGCGGATGTGTTTTACGATAAAACGACGCAAAAAATAATGGTGGCGCACGAACCCTCCGAAATTCATCCGGAAAACACCCTCGATAATTTATACATACTTCCTATTGTTAAGCAGTTCCGAAGCAATGGTGGCAGAGCCTGGAAGAATTCGGATAAAACATTTTATCTGATGATTGACATTAAATATGATTACAAAAACTCAATTCCGGCAATATTGCAATCTATCAATCAATATCCTGATGTTTTTGACAAAAGTCAGAATCCGTATGCTCCTGTAATTGTGTTTACGGGCGAAATTCCGGAACCGGCTCTGTTCGGAAATTATCCTGAGAAGATTTTTTTTGATGGCAATTTCAAACAGAAATATAGCAGCGGTGAGTTAAAGCGTCTGGCTTTTTTCAGTGCTTCTTTCCGGGATTTCTCGGCATGGAATGGAAAAGGCGGTATCGTTCCGAATGAAAAAGAAAAGTTACTGGCCGCCATTCAAAAGGCTAAAAGTTTAAATAAAATGATTCGCTTCTGGGGTAGTCCCGATAATCTGAATACCTGGAAAACATTCCGTAATATGGGTGTAGACATTATCAATACTGATCATCCTGAAAAGTGTGCCGATTTTTTTAGAACCGAATTACAACATAATTTTTCTTTCGATAAAAAACACATTCCGGTGCAACATGAAATCATTCGTCCCGATAAATTAGATAAAGCAACTAAGAATTTCAGCGGGTTCGACGAAAACAGTTTGTCGCTCGATTCATGCGTTGCTTATTACAAACCAACCGGGCGAAATGATGGGGAACCTGTTCGTCCAAAAAATATTATTCTTCTGATAGGTGATGGAATGGGTGTGTCGCAACTTGCAGCCGCCGACTTGGTAAATAATGGTTTGTCCATCACGCAATTAAAATATATCGGGTTTCAGCGAACGCAAGCTAAGGGAAACTTTATAACCGACTCAGCCGGAGCAGGTAGCGCTTTGGCTACGGGGCAGAAAACGCCCAATCGCTCTATTGCAACCGATGGCAAGGGGCATCCCAATTCGTCGGTTACCGAAATTTTATTGCCCGTAGGGAAATCTTGCGGAATAGTGACCAATGGGAGTGTGGCCGATGCAACACCTGCTGTTTTTTACGGACATGCTGACGACAGAGACAATACCGATGAAATTACCGACTGGCTTACCCGTACACAGCCTGATTTTCTGGGTGGTAGCGGGCGTGCGCTTTTTGTTGACAGAAAGGATGGACGTAATCTGAAAAATGAATTGATGAACGATTATCAGTTTCTCGACAGCATCAATCAGCCGTATGATGTAAACAAAAAACTGATTTTGTTAGACGAGCGGCTTGCTAATGCTACTACCCGCCACAACATTACTTTGCTGACCCAAACAGCTGCATTAGCTATTAAAAAGCTAAATATCAACAAGAAAGGCTTTTTTCTGATGATTGAAGGAGCTAAGATAGACTATGCCGGTCATGCTAATTCGTTTCCGGCATCCATCATCGAAACACTGGGATTCGATATGGCGGTGCAGGAGGCGCTCCGATTTGCCGATAGTAACGGCGAAACACTCGTGATTGTTACCGCCGATCACGAAACCGGAGGCCTGTCGATAATCGATGGCGATAAAGCTGAAGGACGCATTAGCGGCGTTTATGCCTCGGACGATCACACTCCTGTATTTGTGCCTGTGCTGGCTTACGGACCCGGAGCTGCAAACTTTACCGGTGTGTACGAAAATACGGATATTTTTCATAAAATAATTAATTTGTTATATTTGAAGAAAAAATAATTAGTATGAGAACAAAGTGTTTGCTTCTTTGTATATGTTTAACCTTTTTAGCGATAAATGCTCAAAATACATCTGAGTTAAAGTTCCGACAAGAAGGTGTGTTCCGCATTGTGCAGTTTACCGATATTCACTATAAAACTAACCATTCCGAAGCCCGGAAGGGGCTTGAAAAACTGGGAGCGATTTTAGATAAGCTGCATCCTGATTTTGTGTTTTTTACCGGAGATATTGTGGTAGACTCAGCTATGAATCAGGGCTGGAACGAAGTGTTGCGTATAGCCATCGACCGGAAAATACCATGGGCGGCAGTGCTCGGAAATCATGATGATGAACATGGAAAATCGAGGGCTCAAATTATGGATTATATAACCACACTACCTTTTTGCCATGCTCAGACTGGCCCCGATAATATTACCGGTAAAGGAAATTTTTACCTCCGAATTAAACATTCTACCGACACCACTACGGCAGCCATACTTTATGGGATGGACTCGAATGCGTATTGCAAAAATATCAAAGGCGAATCTTATGGCTATTTTGATTTCAGTCAGGTGGCATGGTATCGACAAACCAGTCAGAAACTTACTGACAAACATCAGGGAAAGCCTTATCCTGCTTTGGCATTTTTTCATATTCCGCTTCGTGAATACGGTATGTTGAACGATACTGTTAGATACCTCCGGGTTGGGAACAGGGGCGAAAAAGAATGTTATGGTGCGCTAAACACAGGGATGTATGCAGCCATGTACGAGGCCGGCGATGTGATGGCAATGTTTACCGGACATGACCATAATAACGATTATATAGGGCAGATGAATACAATTTGTTTAGCTTACGGGCGATTCTCCGGAACCGCTACTACCTATGGGTCGCTTACTAATGGAGCCAGAGTAATTGAACTGAAAGAAGGCGCGCGGGAGTTTTCAACAAATATATATACTACTGATGATAAGATACTTTTCCCTGTTGTATTTGACGGTATGAAGCTCAAACCTATCAGAACAAAGCAATGAAAATTTAAAAAGCTATAATCAGGGATGAATAAAAAAATACCCTTTTTGAAGTCAGTATTTTGATAATCAAAAAGGGTATTTTGTTTTTACAGGCTTTTGTACACTTCTTCGAACGGCACTCTAAACCGTTCGCCCCAGATACCTTTATTGCCATTGCGTATGCCGCAGGAAATCACCATATTAATTTCGGCTCCATGAGGCAGTTTCAGTAGCTTTTTTACCCGCTTACTGTCGAATCCTTCCAGCGGACAGGTATCATAACCTTCGTTGGCCATGGCTATCATAAAGGTTTGAGCAGCCAGCGCACAACTCTTGTGCACCACTATGCGTTGATCACTTTCGCTCGTGTTGGTAAACATGGGGCGGAAAAGACTTACCGATTCGGTCAGGATTTTGCGAAACAAACCCAGCAAACCAAAAAAGCGTCCATACAAAAAGGGCATCATTTTGCCGTAATACATCTCACGGTCTTTGATGCGTTTCTCCTGTCGCTCGGCCGGACTGGTTCGTAGTATATTACCGCGTTCAAATTCAAGCACTTGTTTTGCCCTTTTGCGGAATAAATCGCGCCGGGTAACAAACACCACCAGCTGATTGGCCGTGGATACGGCACTTTGCGACAAGCAGGCAACAGCCATTTTTTCAATTAAGTCTTTATGAGTGATATGATAACATTCCCAAAGTTGCATATTGGAACTGCTGGGAGCGAGTGTTGCCAGTTCAATACAGTGTTTTACCTTCCCGGTATCAAGAGGCTTATCCTGTGCATAATTGCGTACCGAACGACGGAAATTCAAAACTTCATCAAGATTCATGTTTTTTTGTTTTAAAAATTAAAAGATTATAATTTCAATAAACGTTTCATCCACTTAAACTTAAACGGAGTATGTGGAAAATACTTCAAGCCTGACTCCAGCCAAACGGGCTTGTCCAGAATGCTTTTGTAGTGCGAAAAAGTTCTGAACCCAAACTGCCCGTGATACGACCCGATACCGCTTTCGCCTACACCACCAAATGGCATTTTGCTATTGCTGATGTGCATGATGGCATCGTTTACGCAACCTCCGCCAAACGATATTTCGTGCAGAATTTTATCTCTGAGTTTTTTATCCTGAGTAAAAACGTAGCACGACAGCGGTTTCTCCCGTCGTTTAACAGCTGCAATCACATCGTCTACCGACTCAAACGCAATAACGGGTAGTATGGGGCCAAAAATTTCTTCCTGCATTACAGCATCATCAAAAGTAACATTATCCATTACTGTGGGCTCGAACACCCGGGTAGCAAGGTCATAGTTTCCACCATAAACTACCTTGTTTTTATCAATGTACTTTGCCAGACGGTTGATGTTTTTTTCGCTGATAATCTGCACGTAATTTTGATTTCCAATGGAAAATTGCTCTTTTCCGATTTCTGCAATAAGCTGTTGGATCAGCGCGTCTTTTAAGGAACTTTTCACCAGTATATAATCGGGGGCAATGCAGGTTTGTCCGGCATTCAGAAACTTGGCCCACACCAAACGCTTTACATAGATATCCAGATTTTTATCATCCAGAATAAAAGCAGGACTTTTTCCGCCCAACTCCAGTGTTACGGGGGTAAGGTGTTTTGCTGCAGCTTGATAAACAATGCGTCCCACAGGCACGCTCCCGGTAAAAAAAATCTTATCGAAGCGCTGTTGGAGCAATAGTTGCGTTTCCTGAACACCGCCCTCCACTACGATAAAAAACTCTGGTTCAAAATTCTGGTTGATTATTTCGGCCATCGTTCTACTGGTGTTGGCCGGTAGTTCGCTTGGCTTTAACACCACAGTGTTGCCGGCTGCTATGGCCGCAATGGCTGGTGCAAACGACAGTTGATAAGGATAATTCCAGGCACCTATAATGAGTGAAACGCCCAGAGGTTCAGGAATGATGTAGCTTCGTGCCGGAAAATTGACCAGATTGGTGGATACCCTTTTTCGCGCCGACCATTTTTTCAGGTTTCTTGTGGCATCATCAATTTCGAGATATAAAAGTGCCAACTCGTTGGAATAGTTGTCAAAAGCCGATTTACTAAAGTCTTCGTAAATAGCTTTTTCCAAACGCTCTTCGTTTTTCTGCAACAAGGTTTTCAGCTTTTGCAGTTGTTTTATTCTGAAATCGATATTTTTGGTTTGGTTGGTGTTGAAAAAAGCTCTTTGATTTGAAATTATATTTTCCATAATGAAAACGTCTTAGCAATTTTTTTATATCGATGAGTTTAGTACATGACAAAAAATCTATTTTACCTATAATTGATTCATGTGAATAGAAACGCGGATATAGCGGATTACATTACAGATTTTAGACTTCACAAGTGAAGTCGGCTGATTTTCAGCTGCGAAAACTAATCCACCATTTCCGTAGTAAATAAATCAGATTGCTTATCCAAATTAGTCAGGTTATATACATATTCGTTTCAAAACTTTTGTGTTACTACTACCAAGGTAAAAATCTATTAAACCACAATAGGCACAATAGAAAGAAAATTAATATGAAAATATATAATATAGAGCACAATAGGCAAATGCCTATCGGCATTTAAATATAACGAAATTGTAAAATCTTAATCAACTAATCGTTTTTCTAATGTGTCTATTGTGGTTAAAATCTTATAGTTCGACCGAAAGGGATAAGCAGTAAAATCAGAATTAAATCCGTTTTGTTTCTACAATAAATCAGTGTATATCAGTTAAATCAGCTATATCAGCGTTTCTGTTTTTTTTATCATGTACTTATGTCGATGAGTCCTCTTGTTAAACAACCACAAAATCTAAAAGTTTACTTTCCTTATTCCGGAATTATTTTTTTAATGCCTTGTATCGTTTTCCCCAAAACTTATAGCGGGTAAGCGAGGTGTATGTGATTATGCGCTCAACCCATTTGTATCGCAACAGAAAATGAATAATCCGATACCATACTCCAAGAAGAAAAATCATCAACGCCGTTTGAATACCGAAACTAATCAGCGCATTGTCGAGATGAAGCGTAGTTCCGGCAAGTTGAATAACAGCAACCCAGATAATTGACGAAAAAATCAGCGCGAATGCAAGGATAGATCCGTGAGCCGTTTCAATGGCTTTGTGCGGGCAGTAGCTCATGCAGTGCATGCAGCTCTCGCATTTGAAAGTCCAAAAGGGGCGGTTTGCTACCGACTTGATGGCTTTGACCGGACACTGTTCAATGCAGGCATTGCAGTGGGTACAGGCGGCCGAAGCAAAGTAGGTTTTAGCAAAGAAAAAACGTCCCGCTAAAAGATAAGCAAGCGAAACCGGACTGATAATAATATCCTGAATAATTTCCCGCACCGACCTGAAATCATTTTGTCCGTTAAGCACTTTTTGGGCAAAAGCTTCTACACGTTCCCGGTTGCGGATGTGCAGGTATTCTACCGTGCGGCGGTTTAGTCCCGGATGTACCGAAATCCAGTTCGATGGCAAATCTACCGGTAGCATGGCTTGAATCCGATAACCCTTTAGTTTTAAAATCAGCGCCGACAGGTAAAATGTAATGCCGGATAAGCCCGGGGTAATCCATTGGCCTATAAGCATGCCGGCACGTGTGTTGAGTAGCAGTACCGGGTTTTTTCCTTTGGGGAAACGCCGGATAAACGATTGCATTACAGGAGGGTAGTTGAATCCATGTACCGGCGAGCAAAATGCGATGAGCGCATCGTCGTCCGGTACAGGGATATTCAATCTTTTGACATGGGCAATATTCACCACATCTGTTTGCATGCCCATCGCCAAGCCGGCATCACTTATCCAGCGGGCAACATTGGCCGAGTTGCCCGTTCCGGAAAAGTAATATACAATAAGCTTGGGGTATGCAGGCATAACAAAAAGGTTTTTTACATTGGCGACTGACCCATGCTGCTATTTTCTTTCATTTTTTGGTCGTCGTTGGATATGGTAGCTTTGGTTTTCTTAACCTGCGCTGTCATACTTCCGATTCGGTACGAAACATTCAGACGGAACTCTGTATTCTTAGTCAGATGAACATCCGTTCGCTGGTCGAAAGTAGTTGCTCCTGTGGTGCTGTTAACTCCTTTGGTGGTAAGTATAATGTGCGACTCGGGCAGATATACTGCACTCAAAGCTACTGTCAGACGTTTTTTCAGGAACTCTTTTGAAAGCGCCATATATGTAAAGTAAAATGCAGACTGGCTACCTTGCAGGGTTATCTGAGGCAGGTTTCCGCCCCCACCGGTACTGATGCGGAAGTCTTTTGGAAGCATAAATGTGCCTCCCAGAAACATACGTCCGGTGAAACCATCGTTGGACAGACCATAAGCGCTACTATTCATTTTTACATAGTTCACATTTCCGTTCATATATAAATTTAACCAGGATAAACCACGGTAACTACCAAATACATTCAGTCCCAGCTGTTTGTTGTGTCCGATATTGTCATACGTAATTTCCTGAACAGTACTTCCGTCTTTTATAAATGAATATTGTTCGATAGCATTGTTTACAAAAGTGTAGGCCAACTCGGCGCTAATGTTGTATTTGGCACCGAAACTGCTGTAACCCAATGTAATGTTGTGACTGTTCTCAGGATCCAGATTTGGGTTACCATAGCTGATGTAGTTCGGGTCTCTGCGGTCTACATAGGGGTTCAAATATCCTATACTCGGGCGTTGTATACGCATGTTGTATCCCAGTTTAAGGCTATTCATATCGGTGAGTCGATAGGTAAGCGTAGCCGATGGTACCCAGGAGTCGTACTCGTCTTTAAAGTTTCTTTCTGTTTCGTTGAATTCAACATTGAGCCAGGTGTATTCATAGCGCAATCCTCCTTTAATACCCCATTTGCCTATATTGGCAGTATAGCTTGCATAAGCTCCCAGTATGTCCTGATTGTTATCAAAATTAGATACAGTATCTCTCGTCAGGTAGGGAGTGAAGGGATAGCTTTTGCTAAAGTCGAAATATTTGTAAGCCTCGTCTGTTTCACTACTGTTGAGGCGCAGTATGTACTTGGTTCCAAACTCAAGTGTTTGCCCTTTGGCTGTTGGCTTGGAGTAGTCAGCCTGAAAAGTATGCTCATTCGATGAGGCAGTATTATCACTTTGGCTCCATTGAATTAGTCCGGCCTGCGGGTGCGTATAATTTTGTCCCAATGTGTTTGTAACTTCGTAATTGCTACTGTTGGGGGTATTGCTTAGTTTATACGACAGGGTTAATGTTTCGCCTTTCTTTTTGAAAGAGTGTTGGTAGTCAACGCCTAAGTCGGTTGAACCCCAGCTTTGGGTTTGCGTACTATTCTGCGTGTAGTCAAAAATCTTATTCCTGTCTCCGTCAAAATTTTCGGTTGTAGCCACGGTTGTGCTTTTAGGGCGACCAAACTGACGGTTGAACGAGAATGTAAACAGATTGGCCGTATCTAATTCATAACTTAGCTGTCCGCTACCTATTTGCATGGGTGTAGGATTCTCTACAGTAGCCACTTGCTTGCCATAAGGATAAGGAGCTCCTGAAACATACGAATTTCTTTCGGTAGATGTTGTTACCGGAAACTGCTTGTTATAGCTGTAATTATAATTTCCCGAGAAGCTGAATTTACCGCTTTGAATCATCAGGTTAAGGCCGCCTCCGTAGGAACCGCGCGACGAAGCCTGTCCGCTTATTGTGGCCGAATATCCCTGCGCCGAACTTTGCTGTATGGTCACAATATTGATAATTCCGCCAATACCTTCGGCATCGTATTTAGCGCCGGGTTGGGTAATTACTTCGATGTTTTTCACCATATTGGCCGGTATGCTTTTCAGAATTAGCCCCGGATTGTTGTTGAACATATTGGTGGGTTTTCCATTCAGAAAGAATTTGAAATTACCCGATCCTTTTAGTTGGATATTGTCCTGACCATCTACAGTAACCATCGGCACTTTACGCAGCATATCCAGTACGGTCGACGATTTGGACTCCGGATCCTGTTCAGCATCATAGGTAATTTTGTCGGCATCAGCTTTTATCAGCGGACGGGTGGCCACCACACTTACTTCTTTAAGAGCTTGTTTATTGGCGCCCAAACCTATTTTACCAAGTTGCGCCTGAGTGTTGTTTGCGCTTACACTGAAGTGTCTTGAGGCTGGTTGTTGACCAACACACGAAATAACAATTATATAATTGCCGGCAGCTTTCAGTTCACCGGTAAACTTACCATCCAAATCGCTGGCAAATCGGGTTACAACCTGTTGAGGGTTCTTTTCCATAACTACCGAGCAAGTAACGTAAGGCAGAGTTTCCTGTGTGAGCGAATCAACAGCCTGCCCTTTAACTACAAACTTAGTTCCGGTATTTTGGGCATTTAATAAAACCGGTATAATTAAAAACAGAGCAAATAAAAACTTTTTCATTTCTTTATTTAATTAATGACTATAAATGATAAATAAATACATCTGCAAAAATAACATATATTTATCGTAAAACAATAATAAATTATGGTAAAACATAAAAAATTCCCGATAAATCATGAAAAAATCCCGTTAAACGGTGTTTTTTATAGCTCCAAAATCATTTCAAATTGCTCACCTCTTTTAACCAACCCAACCGAATTAGCCCATTCGTTGATCGTCGGGAATTGGTTATCGGTGTTAATCAGCTTTACTCCTGTGCCGGTGCATTCTTTTAATGTTGCAGCTAAAAGTGCTGATGCAATTCCCCGTCTGCGATATTCGGGATTAACGGCAATTTGAGCTATATCGCCCGATATGGCTTCAAGAATGCAATATCCCACAGGTATACTATCTGCTATTGCAGCATTAACAACAAAACCCTGGCGCTGTCTGTGTATCGATTCGTACGAATTTTGCCACGATGGCTGAAAGTCGAACCAGGAACTGAAATGTTTTACAGTCTGTAAATCAGATTTTTCAATCCGGATGTTGCACATCTTGTTCTGTGTTGTATTGATAATGGTTTCTTTCGTTTCGGTAAAGTACGAAAATTCGCGACTTACCTTAAAGCCCTGTTTACGATAAACCGAAACAGCTGCTTCGTTGTGTTTCAATACTTCAAGCAGATATTGTTTAACTTCCGCTTCGCGCAAAAAAGAAACCGAATATTCAAAAATTTTACCAGCCAGTCCCTGTCCGCGATATTCTTTTAATGTGCCGGTACCGGTATCGTAAACCGTTCTTAGCCCGTTGTACTGACCAAAACCATTGCATGTAAAGCTTACCAGTTCGCCATTGTCGAAAGCTCCGAAAGAAAGCTTAGGCTCAAAACCTCTGCGTTGAAGCATTGTATTTAACTGTTCGTAGCTTAGCTGTATTTCGTAATCGGCAAATGCTGCGCTAAAAGCGTTGTATAGTTGATCAAAGCTGATTGTGTCGAGCGGTTTTATATCCATGTCGCAAAATATTTGAGTTTATATATAGCAGGTTTTTTTAATGCTTGAAAAATGTAGTAGTTACAAGCTAAACGCAGATTTATTTACGGACACAAATTTCATAAGCGTAGTAAGTATTGTAGCTTTGTTAAATCTGTGTTCTTGCAAACGTATAATTCCCTGTTTCTGGTAATATGTGATATTAATAAAGCATGTGCTTTTGGGAATGTTGAAATTTCATTATTCTGCCTGATCGTATGCTTCCATAGCCGTTGGTAAGCAGCTGGTGACTCCTTTTAATCCACAAACTGTAAGCGTAATCAGAATGGTATCGCGTATTTCTTCGCGGGTGGCTCCCAGTTGTTTAGCCATTTTTACATGGTAATACACAGCAGTGGTGTCGCCCATCGACGATTTTATACCAATGTAAACCAGTTGCTTGGTTTTGGCATCTAAGCCTGAAGTGCTTTTTAATGCGTCTATTAAACCGTCAAATGCTTTGGCTACTTCAGGAGCTTCTTTTTGAAAAGTATCAAGTGGATTCATGGTTTTAAAATTTTATAAAGGGTTTGAATTCGTCAGCATATTTTGTAGGTGTAAATTCCGTAACCTGATAGTTGGCAGCGCCTTGTGTGTAAAAAGGATCGTGCGAAATGATTTCAGTTACCTCCGTTTTATTGGCAGCATTGCAAATAATAATTCCACCCGTACGGGGAATTTGAGCCCCTGAACAAATAAACTTTCCAAGAGCATAATTTTCGTCGAGATAGACTCTGTGAGCGGGAATTAATTCATCAATAACTTCTATTGGAGCTGTGTAAGTAAGTGTAAGAATAAACATGTTCTCTGTTTTTTTTTAGTAGGATAAACTATGCTGCAAAGTTAACTGAAAATTAATAAAATTGAAGGACGATGAGTGATAATAAATCAGGCTATCACTCGGATTTTTTTCCATTTGCCACTTCGGAAACGCCATACAAGTATAGAACTGAAGATCAGGAAAAATACAACCAGCATAAACCAACTAAATGGTACAGACAAATTGAAAACCTTCAGACATAAATATAGTAAAGGTACAAACGACCAGTGAGCAATAACCGACACAATCATTGTAAAATGCGTATCTCCGGCTCCACGTAAGGCTCCTACTAAAGCCACTACTACCGCTTCGGCAAGTACATACAAAGCAGCTATCTGAATCATGGATACAGCAATAGGAATAGCATCGGCAAATACCTGACTGTAGGTTACAGGTTCAAATACCAATACCAGCGTTTTAGGAATAAACACAAATAATATCAGAATAAGCATAGAGTAAATTATTCCTGTTTTTATTCCTGATAAAGCTGCCCGATGCGCCACTTGTGGACGACCTGCTCCCATATATCGTCCTACAAGACTGGTTACACTGGTTTCGATACCAATCAATGGGATAAATGAAACCATATCCCAGTTGAACATGATGGTGGTGGCGGTTGAAGCCACATCTCCTATAGACTGAAACAGGGCTATCATAAAGAAGAAGGCTATAAAATTCAGAAACAATTCAAACCCGGCCGGCGAACCATAGTAAAGTAACTTTTTCATGATTTCGGCCGAAAAACGAAATGATTTCCTGACCGAAAATTCCTGATTGTTTTTTCTGCCCAAATAAGTAATGAACAACATGATGGTTGCCACAACTGAACCGGAAACCGTGGCCAATGCTGCTCCGGTGATTCCCATTGCGGGCATGCCTAATTTGCCGAAAATCAGAATATAATCCAATACTACATTGGTCAACATGGCTGCAACAGTGGCTTGCATAACTATTTTGGTACGACCAATGCCTACAAAATAACAGCTCAGTGTGTGCCTGAGCAATGTAAAAACAACACCCCATGATAATACCGAAATGTACTCAATCTGATAAGCTACCTGGGATGCAGGCGTATTGAGCCAACCGAAGACTAATCCAAGATACGGTTTTATCAAAATAATCAGCGGCCAGGCAATCAGTGTGATGATGATGCCCTGAAAAGTGGTGCGTGATGAATTATGCCTTTCGCCCGCACCCATGTATTGTGCCGTAAGTGCTGTGGTATAACCTATTAGTCCGATAAAAAAGAAGGTTAGCATTTGCAGTGCAACACCGCCTGCCAGTGAGGCATTCATTTGCTCCGAACCTACTTTGGCGAGAAAAAGACGGTCGGTAAAGGTCATTACACCATCGCAAGCGGTAGATATAATCATGGGTAAAGCCAGTGCCAGCAATTCTTTTTGTCCGCCGGGCTTGTGATAACCAGAATAAATTTTTCGTATTTGTTTAATCGGCATGGTTGTATTTGTAACTTTATGTGATTCTAAATTGCAAATATAAGCAATATGTTGCCTTTTAAATGCAAAGAAAACAATGAATGACTGAAAACTGTTTATGAACAGTCAATAAAACCGATTATCGATACTATTTATTTGTATAGTTTAGTTTTTAGAGGATCTGAAATATCCGTATATCAATGCAATTAGCCATATAAGGTGGACAGATAAACAGAGCAAATAATCTCTTACGCTATTGTTTACAATAACCTTCGAAATCCAATAAGGTGGGAAAATCCATGACAATACGGTTAGCCATTTCATTCCGGTAAGATCAACCAGAGCGAACAACATGAAGATGTTCAATGCCTTGGCATAAGTCAACCCCTTAACTTTATCATCGGCTCCAAAATAGAGCAGCAATCCGATAATACCTGTGTAAATTGACATCATGCTTGCCAAAAAGAGAATCCTAAATAATCCCATTTCAACCAAACCTAATACAATATAGGCCAAAACCACATAACAAAAAGACAGCAGTCCTGTTAGTAACATTCTGTTTATGAGGTATCCGCTACGACCCAAAGGTGTTACTGACATCAACTCGGTTATATGCCCGTCACGGTCGTCAATCATCTGAAAACCCGAAACTATTCCCAGCATTCCAGCTGATAAAGCCAGTATGACAGAAAAAACATAACCGTAATACGGAGTTAAGTCGAAACCCGTTTTTTGAAGCAGTATCGGGACCAGAAATACCGTGATAAGTTTAAAAAACACTATCAACAATACGGGTGCAAAAAGCAGAATTCCTGTAATTGTATCTCTGAATACCTGTTTCAAATCATTTTGAAAGTATGTAATTTGTTTCATAACTTGGGATGATTTATTCGTTAAATACAATTTTTGATTCAAATACCCGCTCAGCCCATCGAAAGAAAATGTAATTCATAACTATAAGATAAACAAGCAGTAATCCGCTTTCGAGTATGGAAATGTCGTTCGTAAATGCTCCCAGCATCAATCGTAGTGCAGCAACACTTGGGACTGCGCAAAACCAACTCCCCGATGGAAACCATATCAACGAAAAGCAGGGTAGCACAAATAACAACATATACGGAATGGTTTTAAGTAGATATTGATTAACATTCCGGCAACCGGCTGAAATAAGTACTCCGCACAGTGTGAAAATACCCGATGTGAGAACTGTGGCAAAAATCACAAGAAGCCAATTGACCTCGTTGTGAGCACTGAAAACCGTAAGCGCGATGGTAGCTAGCACCGAAACTATAGCCAATGAAAGTACTTTGGCTATCAGATATTCTGCCGTTCTTAGTGGTGTTACGGTGAAAACCTGCAAGAGTCCCTGACCTTTTTCGAGCATGATAATTCCACCGATAAAAAACATACCCAATACAGATGGATCAGAATAAACCACCAAAGGCAATGCAATCCCAAGAATATTGGTCGGTAAATAGTGCAAAATAATCAGATACATAACCACAATTGCCACATATACCAGGTAAAAACCCTGTTTGAATTGAAAACGCATATCTGCGCGTAAAGCATTAAGTGTTCTCATAACAAATTTCTTCCGGTCAGTTTGATAAATACATCCTCAAGTGTAGCCTCGGCAGTGTGCATGGTTTTTATTTCTGCATATTTGAGTAAATGCGTAAATTCACTGTTATCGGCAAGCCCAGTCAATTCAAATTCTTTTTCAATGATCTGATTATCTGAATTATATTCAATTTTTACCATACGTTTTCCATGTTGTATCATCAGGTTTTTAGGCGTGTCTTCCACTACAATTCTTCCATCGTTCACAAAGGCTACACGGTCGCATAATTGTTCTGCTACCGTCATGTTATGTGTAGTCAGGAAAATTGTTTTGCCTTGCTGTTTTTGTTCAGTAATCATTTCTTTGATGATGTGAGCATTGACAGGATCGAGACCGGAAGTTGGTTCATCCAAAAACAACAAATCCGGTTGGTGAAGGATGGCTCGCACAAAATTCAGTCGCATCTTCATTCCTTTCGAGTAATTTTCGGTGCGGGTATTCATATCCGGCAGCAAGCCCACTCTGTCCAATAGTTGTTTGATATCCGTTTCTTTATTGCGGTAATATGAGCCGATGAGTTTTAAATTTTCTAAAGCCGACAATTTTAAAAACAAGTTGGGAAAATCAAATGCTACGCCCACATTTTCGTAAAAGTCTTTGTTCCAATGTTTTCGTTCTTTACCCATTACACTTATTTGCCCATTATAATTTCGCAATAACCCTATAATCAATCGCTGAACAGTGGTTTTACCTGCACCGCTCGGACCGAGAAATCCGAAGATTTCGCCTTTATGAATTTTAAAATTCATATCACTAACAGCTTGTTTTCCAGAATTTCTGTAAGTGAAATTCAAATTCTTTACATCTATCATTTTTTAAGTTGTTTATAAAGTAACGCCTGTTCGTTTTAGCTTCAAAAAAAATTAGAATTTATATCCAATCAAACCCATAACGCCGCTGAAATAAAATTGGAAAAAATCCGAAAGTAGTTCATTCCTTTTTTCTTTATTATCGATATTGGTTTTGATAATGGAGAGCATTCCATCCAAAAATTGAGTTGCAATAAGTTTGGTAAATTCCTTATTTTGAACACGATTCATTGCGGTATAATGCTCATTCAAATGCTCGGTTATACTGTCAAGAATTTGCTGACGGGCATGTTCATAGCCGGATGCTTTATCGGCTTCGGCCAGAATCACAAATCTCCTGTTGAACTCCGGCATAATCCTTCGGATTACACCACCAATTATTTCTTTAATATTATCAGCATTCAGGCTCTGAATAATTTCGAGAGGATTTTCCACCGTTTCATGATTATTCAAAAATTTGCTGAATCCTACATATTCATCCTTCACAATTCGATTAAACAAATCGGATTTACTCCCGAAATAATTATAAAAATTACCGATACTTATCCCGGCAGCCTTTATGATACGCCGCAATGACGCTTTTTCAAACCCAAACTGATAAAACTCCAGTTCGGCTTTTTCAAGTATGATAGCTTCTATTTCAGGTTTTTGTTTTTGCATATAAAAAAATAACACCTGTTCGTTTATTGCGCAAAGATAGAAAAATTATTCAGATAAACCTGAACTCATCATTTTGCCCCCAAGAATCAAAAGAAATAAGGATTATGAATTCAATAATTATTTCTTCTCTAATTCCAAATCTATTCTGCCCAGGTACAATCCACTTTTACCGACCTGAGCCACCACAATAGCTCTACCGGCGGCATTAATAGTTTTAGTGTTTTGCAGCATGGAGTGGGAGTGACCACCTATAATAATATCGATGTGTTTGGTAGCATGAGCCACTGTAAAGTCGTTGACATCAACTGCGGTAGAGTCGCCACCCAAATGCGATAAGCATATAACCAAATCGCATTTTTGCTTCTTTTTCAGGTAAGCCGACATTTTTTTTGCTTCTTTTACAGGATTTTTATACACAACTCCACGGTAGTTGCTCTGAATAATAAGACTTTCCGGGTTTACATTTAAAGCCATAATCCCGATTTTTAGTCCGGCTTTATGTAAAATCAGATAAGGACTCACATAAGGCGACAGAGGTGTTTTGCTTACATCGTAATTGGAACTGAGGATAGGAAAACGGGCTTTGGATAGTATTACGGCCAAAGTATCCGTGCCGTTGTCAAACTCATGGTTTCCCAGAGTTCCGGCATCGTATTTCATACGGTTTAGGGCATCCATTTCCACCCTGCCGTTGTAGAAATTAAAATATGGAGTTCCTTGCGAGAAATCGCCGGCATCGAGCAGTAAAACATTCTTCTCTTCGCCGCGTATGTTGGCAATTACGCCCATTCTGCGGGCATATCCACCCATATCAGAGGTTTTTAGCGACGATTTTTCGGTAGGTTCTACCTGACTGTGCGTGTCGTTGGTATGAAGTATTACAAGCTTAACCTTTTCGCCGGCAAAAGCTGTTAACGATGATAGTAACAAGAAAAAAATCGCCAAGCCCTGAAGGGGAATCGGGTTAGCAGCTTTTCGGGTATTATATTTTGAATTCATAATCTTTATTGTTTTTGTTCAAATATCCTTTTTTATTCCCCTTTAGAGCTTAGGGTAATTCTTCCGTCCAACTGGCTTTGAATTTTTCTGCCGTTGGCTGTTTCATTTTTAATATAGTCGAGCAGCATATTCCTTACTTTGATGCTGGTATTTACGCGTTTTTCTGCGGTGGCTAATTGTACCATCTTATCGTTGCCACCTGCCAAAAAATCGTTAGTGGCTATGCTGTAACTTCTGTTTATATCCAGCGGCTGTCCGTTTATAGTAATATCTACGGCTTTTCCCTGGTCAATTCTCATTCTTATTCCCGATACACCTTCGCCACCCATAGAGGCGAAATACTGCAGAAGGTCATTCAGTTTATCTCCTTTGAGCCAGAGTATAACCAACTCGTTTTCAAAAGGCATCAATTCAAATACCTTACGTAAGGTAATGTCGCCAGCCGGTATGGTGGTACGTAAGCCACCCAAATTCACAATGGCAATATCCACTTGTTCTTTCAGGTATTCCGATGCTATTTTGCGATACACATCGGCGCTAAAATTTGAGAGCAGGCTCTCAGGCCCATGAGCCCGCATAGTAACATCGGTTTGCCCGATAACAACATTCATTTCCTTATCCAGTTTGGTTTTCATCGGTAGCAGATACGCTTCGTAACTCTTGTCGGCATATCGCTCAGTAGTACTGTCGATGGCTATGCGGTTGGAAGATACCGACGAAATAGCCCACTTACTGCCTCCGCAGGCTGTTAGCATCAGTGTTGTTGCTATAAATAATGTAATCCGTAGTTTCATTTCCTAAATCATTTTTTTCGTCCGATAATACTTGTTTTTTTAATGGTTGTATGCAACTCGCACGGTAAACTTTACGCTCTTCGGCGAATCTCCTGACTCATGCATGTTTCATACAATTAATACCTGACGAAAGTAATCAAAATTCTGTAAAACGTAAAATAAAATATCAGGTATGGCTTTTCAAAAAACTAAAAATAGTATCTTTGCAGCCTGAAACAAAAAACGATACGTAATTAACTTATTATATTCAAGATGAACTTTATTGAAGAGCTTCAGTGGCGTGGTATGATACATACCATGATGCCCGGTACCGAGGAACAACTGGCTAAGGAAATGACTACAGCTTATGTGGGTATTGACCCTACTGCCGATTCTTTACACATTGGCCACCTCGTAAGCGTAATGATGCTTAGGCATTTTCAGCATGCGGGACATAAGCCTATTGCGCTGGTAGGTGGTGCCACCGGTATGATTGGCGATCCCTCGGGTAAATCGGCCGAACGTAATCTGCTCAACGAAGATACGCTCCGCCACAATCAGGATTCGATTAAAAAACAGCTGGCTAAGTTTCTGGATTTTGAAAGTGATGCTCCCAATGCAGCTGAGTTGGTAAATAACTACGACTGGATGAAGGAATACACTTTTCTGAATTTCATTCGGGATATCGGTAAACACATCACTGTAAACTACATGATGGCTAAGGATTCGGTAAAAAAACGCCTGAGTTCCGACTCAAGCGTGGGAATGTCCTTCACCGAGTTTTCGTACCAGCTTTTGCAGGGTTATGATTTCCTGTGGCTCAATCAGAACAAGAACTGTAAGCTACAGATGGGAGGCTCCGACCAGTGGGGTAATATCACTACCGGTACCGAACTTATTCGCCGTAAAACTGACAGCGATGCTTTTGCGCTCGTATGTCCGCTGATTACTAAAGCCGATGGAGGTAAATTTGGAAAAACCGAAAGTGGTAATGTATGGCTCGATCGTCGTTATACGTCTCCCTATAAATTCTACCAGTTCTGGCTCAATGTAAGCGATGCCGATGCCGATAAATATATCAAAATATTCACCTCCATCGCCAAAGACGAAACCGAAGCCCTGATAGCCGAGCATGCTCAGGCGCCTCATTTACGTGTTTTGCAAAAACGCTTAGCCAAAGAGGTAACCATACTGGTACACTCCGAGGATGACTATAATGCTGCGGTTGAAGCGTCCAATATTCTTTTTGGAAATGCAACTTCCGAGGCGCTGAAAAAATTGGACGAAGATACCTTGTTGGCTGTTTTTGAGGGAGTTCCTCAGTTTAAGGTGTCGATGGGCATCTTAACGGAAGGCGTCAAGGCTATCGACTTATTTACCGACCATTCTGCCGTATTTCCATCCAAAGGCGAGATGAGAAAATTAGTACAATCCGGCGGGGTTAGTTTGAATAAAGAAAAGCTTGAAAATCAGGATTCAATCATTACTGCTGCTCATTTACTCAATGGTAAATATCTGCTTGCACAGAAGGGCAAAAAGAACTATTTTCTGTTGATTGCGGAGTAGTGTTTTCTGAGAATTTATGCACAATTTTCAGAAAACATTTTGACGGAAGAAAAAACAATCGTATCTTTGCACCGCTTTTTCAGGAAGCAAATTAATGATTGTCTCATGGTGTAATGGTAGCACTGCAGTTTTTGGTTCTGCCTGTCCAGGTTCGAATCCTGGTGAGACAACAAAAACCAAATACGGTTGAATTTCTTCACTGAATTCAACCGTATTTTCAATAAAAAATTGCAGGTAAGCAAAAAGTTTTATAATTTTGACCTGCAATTCAAAATTTAACTTTGTCTTATGGTGTAATGGTAGCACTGCAGTTTCTGGATCTGCCTGTCTAGGTTCGAATCCTAGTAAGACAACAATACAGCTCGGTATCCTTTTTTTAGGATATCGGGTTTTTTGTTTTCTGTTATTTATGAACTCATGTTATTTCTATTCTAAATCGGATAATTTATACACCAAAACCAACAATTCAACCACATTGATAGCAAGGATATGCCTTATTTTTGTATCGTAATTATTATAATCTTGAATAATGTCATATTATCACATGCGTAAAGTATTGGTGTTTGCGCTTTTTTTGTTGGCTTTGAATGCCTATTCTACTACTTACTACGTATCGCCTGCCGGTACATCGGGCGCTGCCGGTACCGTTGGGGCGCCGCTCACTTTTTCTACCGCATTGGGCAAAAGCCTTACTGCCGGTGACTCATTGATTCTTCGTGGAGGAACATATAGCTTTGCGTCGTCACTTACAGTTTCAAAATCAGGAAATTCTACAAAGTTTTTCACAATAGTGGCTTATCCCGGAGAAACGCCGGTGTTCGATTTTCGTACGCAGGCCTACAATAGCTCCAATCAGGGTGTTAAAGTCTCGGGAAATTATATTCTTTTCAAAGGAGTTATTATTCAAGGCGCCGGCGATAACGGCATGCAGGTTACCGGAAGTAACAATGTAATTGAAAACTGTACGTTCCGATGGAACTGCGACTCAGGCCTCCAGATGAAGACCGGTAGCAATAACCTGATTAAAAACTGCGACTCGTACGAAAACTTCGATTATATGACGGGAGGTACCTCAAGTCCCGATTTTGGTGGAAACGCCGATGGCTTTGCCGACAAACAATATACCAACACCGGAACCAATACGTATAAAGGCTGTCGGGCCTGGCTGAATAGTGACGATGGCTGGGATAGTTATGAAAAGGTTGGCAATACTGTTTACGACAGTTGCTGGTGTTACGCCAATGGCCCTGCATCGTACGACATGACAGAGCATATCCGTTTCAAAACTGACAGTGCTTCGTGGTTCTTTAATTTTAAAAACGCCTCAGGAAGATACATAATCACCAATTATGGTAATGGCAATGGTTTTAAAGTAGGCGGAAACTACACTGCAAACAACGCCGTGCTCAATCACTGCGTGTCTGTTGCAAATACAGTAAAGGGTTTTGATCAGAATAATAATAATGGTACAATGACATTATATAATTGTACAGGTTATTTGAATAATCCTGATTATGGTTTTTCAAACAGCTCTTATGGAACGCTGTTGGTGAAAAACTCGGCATCGCTCAGTTCCAAAAGTTCAAATAAGTTATCCGCTAAGTCGGTAACGCAATCAAATAATTCATGGCTTTCAGGTTTTAGCTGTACAGCCTCCGATTTCGTAAGCCTTGATTATACGCAGCTCATAGGTAGTCGCCAGTCCGATGGCACTTTGCCCGATATAACCTGTCTGCATTTGGTGTCTTCCAGTGCAATGATAGATAAAGGTGTCGATGTAGGGCTTTCGTTTCTGGGTAATGCCCCCGATTTAGGAGCTTTCGAATACAAGGTGGTTACATCCGTAAGTCGTCCCGATAGTAATTCAGGAATCCTTGCCGTGTATATTCCCTCCCAAAAGCAGATTCTTGTTCAGGGCGAAACCGACACAATAGAAGTGTATAATATAAAAGGTAACCTGCTTTTTAAAAAAGAATATAGAACCACCGACGAGCTTATTTCGGCTCAAACCTGGGGTGCCGGTATATATATTGTCCGGTCGGTTTCTCAGAATAAAGATATTTCAATATCTAAAATTGTTGTTATGTGATAAATATTTGAGGTATTAGTTCTCCTGAAGAGGCATCTTTATATATAAGGATGCCTCTTTTTTTTGATATAATTCGAGGCAAACTCAATTTTTGTGAACGGCTAATGGGCAAATTCTATAAAATAATGAAGAAAAACGTAGATTGAAGTCTTGTTTTTTGAATAAATTTAAAGTCTTTCGTCAGCGAAAAATGAGTTTTACTTATTAAAAATACTGTCAAATTGTAATCAATACAGTGTTTTCTTTGTTCTTGGGTGTTAATTTTAATATCAGAATGATTTTTTCAGTTAAAATAATGCCTTTTTAAGGCACTTATATTCAGCATTTTGAAGAAAAATATGTTTTTTAGCAGAAAAAACCCATAAAAAGATTTGGAGTGTAGTAATAAAGTATGTACTTTTGCACCCGCTTTGAGAGACACGGTGGTGTTACGAGATAAGGAGCGAATAAA
>JAFNAV010000067.1 GCA_017860345.1 Bacteroidota bacterium
CCTTGAAGAAATAATAAAAAAGACTCCCGAAGTTTTAGTTACCGAACGAAATTTTAAGACAACCAATAATTTTCAGAAATGCCAGTTTCCATGGACACATTTTTATATCTGCTGGGATGGTTTTTTATCGCCTTGTTGTGCAAAACCTTTCCCAAAAGAATTAAACTTTGGCAATGTATTTAATTCTAAAGTAATAAACACTTTAAACTCCGACAGTTATAAGAAATTCAGAACGCTATGGTATAAAAACGCCCCTCCGGCTTTTTGCAACAAATGTCATTTGATCAATATAGAACCAATCAAAAACAACGGCTAACATGCAATAAAAAACATTGGGTGAACTTAATCCTATCTTCACGGATATGTCCTTTAAATGAGCAAATGAGGGCGTGCATTCGAGGCTTAGCGCTTTGAATAGCATATCCGTTTGGGCGAAAGAACTGATATAAACACCCAACATATTAAATATTCCTTTATGAAAAAAAATAAATTTACCAATTTATTGAGTTTAGTATTTGTTGCGATTATTCTTTCTGGATGTGATGCTTGGAGCATTGATATTGTTGTTAGACAAAGTATCAAGAATTTAAGTTCGGACACTATCGTTTTTATAAATTCAAAAAACGAATTTCGCGGTATTAGTATTGAAGATACTATAATTTGTTTTCCTTATTCAGAAACAATATTTTATGAGGCTAGTCTACAAAAGCAACCACTCGAGCCATACGATGTACCTCTTATTCTTCAAGATGTTCTTATCAATACTAGTAGTGGAAGAATTCTTGCGAAAGATATTTTTAATAATAACAATTGGGAATTTGATAAGCAAAAAAAACAGGAGTGGCTACGGTTTGTTATTACTGAGAAAGATTTGGAGTAATACACCTGTCCTCACGGATATGTCCTTTAGATGAGCAAATGAGGGCGTGCGTTCGAGGCTTAGTGCTTTAAATAGCATATCCGTTTGGGCGAAGGAATCAAGCACAATATGATTATTATAATAACCTCATAAACGCATTAAAATGAGATTACTTTGTTTTATACTGGGATGTTTTATTATTCAAACAAGCACTTATGCTTTTGCTCCTAAGAAAGATTCAGGTTTGCAATTCATTATAAATAACGATTCTATTACTGAAGATTCATATATTACACTATTAATCAAAAACAATAGTTCAACTGATTATTATTTGCCAATTATTAAAACAGAAAGAACAATACAATGGAATCTCCTCTATCCAATTGAAGCACGTAATTTTTTCTTGAATAATACCTTATTTTTAAACGACAATATGGATGAAATTCCATGGTATACTGATGATTGTCATGACCCATCAGAATTTGAAGACTTCCATGTTAAATGGTGGCAAAAAACAAATAAAATAAAAGCTAAAGATTTGATTTTATTGAGGTCGGGAGAAAGTACAACTATAAAAATACCCATAAGATTATCATTTATTTATTCAGAGTATTGTAAATGGCAGCTTAGAGACTATGAGCAATTAAACAAAGTGAATGTTTGCATTATCTACGAGCAAAAAACAGAAGAGATGGTGATGGGTTCTCTTTCAAAAGGAACGAAATCTAAACTCAAGAGAATGGGATATCAATTGTATACTAACAAAATAGTTTCAGATACAGTTGCTGTCTATAGAAATCATGAAAGTGTTCAAATTGCAAAAGATGCTTCCCATTTGAAAAGTACTATCAATGTAAAAGATTATGTTGAAATACCTAAAAAATCTCTACAGTGGAAATATTATACTTACTGTATTTCAAATTTAAAACCTATTAAAAGGCTTAAGACTTACCCTGCATTTAGAGTGGAAGATGTATGCTCTATACGGTCATGTTTTCAGGCTCTTCTTCATCCTGAAATTAGTGAGGTAATGTACAAACGATTAATTGAGATTGCAAGAGATAATTATAAAAACAAAATCTATCTTTACTTGATTTCAGGGAAAGGAAGTGTAGAAATTGCAGAAGAACACAATCGTAGTATTCAAAAACAGAATGATTTTATATATATTAGTGTTGATACTTTTATTAACTCCAGCGAGATACAAAAGCGCATTGATATATATAACAACGAGACAAAGAGATTATTGAAAAAAGAGAAAACACCTGTCCTCACGGATATGTCCTTTAGATGAGCAAATGAGGGCGTGCGTTCGATAGAATTTTTTTAATCCCATCGAACGTGTGCAAGGCTTAGTGCTTTAAATAGCAAATTTGTTTGAGCGAGCTTGTTCGGCATAGCTTGCAGCTATGCCAAGCATCGGGGAGCAGCGCTCGGCTCTGCATATTTGAAAAAAAAATTCTTTAAGTAGCGAAGCGTTGCTTTATCAAAACAGTCGCACTACAATCCTCTTTTTTTGTACCCTACTTGCCAGCGTGTAGTTATCAGCTACATATTGGCACGCAATACACAGCCAATGCTATACCCTTAGCTCAATCCTTATATTGACACATACTCATCTTCTTGTGGCTGAATAACGTTGAACTGGCACCTTAACAGGTACCTGTTTAATCGTTTAACAGGTACCTGTTTAATACCTTAACAGGTACCTGTTAAGGTAAGCAGACAGTTGCTTATATGCTATAGCAAACGTACGCACTACTCATCTGCATACACCTTGTTTATATCGTTACTGCTTGGCTGGGCAATTGGTTGCGAGATATTTTCCGGAGCCGAACTCTTACTTTCAGCAGCCTCTTTAGCTCCGAATAGTGGCTAACAATAATTCGGCTTTGCATATTAGAATAAAATATTTGAAGCAGGGTTGAAGGAACGTCAAATACGGAGATAGCAGAAAAAATAAATATAAATAAAAGTACAGCAGAGAATCATTTAACTGTAACCCTTACAAATATAGATAAAACAATAACAATCGGGATTACGCTTTTCGTTTAATTTATCGGAAGTGTTTTTGTGCGTAAAGTACACTTTTGCTTACTTAAATACAAACAAAGAAAAAAAAGTGGTAAGATAAAGAATATTGTTCAGACTTTTTTTCGATAAAGATGTATCGAAAACAACTCTGTATCTTTTCGAAAAGTGGTTCGGATTGGACGAAAACATAATTGAAATAAGGATGGTCGTTAGTTCATCGACCAGAATTTTTTACAATTAAGTGCAGCTAATGTTACAGGTAGTATTCAACGTGTCAAGAATTGCTTGACACGGCGTATATACATGGCTTTCCTCCCAATTCAATTTTTTCATACGGAACGATTAAGATGCATATAAAATAATCCGTTTCTTGTTGGTTTCTTGTTGGTTTTTTGTTGGTTTTTTGAAAGATTACTGTGGGCATCAATCACCAAAATAAGATAGCGCAAACTATCTCGGCAAGTCAGTTTGACCGAAAATCATCACCAGAAGTTGATTCCAACAAGTAATATGTTTTACATATTTGTTGCCGTAGTACTTCATTACAAGATTATCGAAAAACCACTGAAATAAAAACTCAACGATTTGTGCATACACATATTTGCCTTTATTCGTGGGTCCTGAATTTAACAAGAAACAAGAATAAACTTTCAAATCGTCACCCGTGAAAATTACTTGTAAAACACATATAATCAGATATTTCAAAGTAATATCTTTGATTTTTAGTGGACAATAATGAAATAACAAATAACAAAAGAAAATCTATGAGGAAGTTAATTATTTTGCTGTGTATAGCGTTTGTTGGAGTTCAATTAAATGCGAGAGAAATACACGTATCAAAAAAAGGAAATGACAGTAACAACGGAAGTAAAGCCTCTCCATTGTTAACAATTCAGGCAGCTGCCAATATTGCACAGGCAGGCGATGTAATTACCGTTCACAAAGGCATTTATCGTGAGCAGGTAAATCCACCCCGTGGAGGAACTTCCGATAGCGAACGAATCGTTTATCAAGCGGCGCCGGGCGAAAAGGTCGTTATCAAGGGTTCGGAGGTTGTCAGGGGATGGAAGAAGGTGAAAGGTGACGTCTGGACCGTCACTATCCCCAACAGCTTTTTCGGCAACTTCAATCCGTATGAAATTCTGATTCGCGGCGATTATATGTTCGAGAACAAGTTGAATCAGCACCTCGGCCGTGTTTACATCGATGGAGAACCTCTCGTAGAGTCGTGCAACAAGGCGGAGTTCGATTCTATTACCAACAAACTTTTCTGGTTTGGCGAGGTCAAAGACGGCTCCACCACTTTGTTGGCGCATTTTCCAAAAAGTAAGAATCCAAACAGGCAAACCGTCGAAATCAACGTCCGGGAAGCCGTCTTCTATCCATCTGAGGAGCACATCAACTACATCACGGTTAAAGGCTTTACTCTAACACAAGCTGCCTGCAATTGGGCTCCACCCACAGCCGAGCAGGTCGGACTAATTGGCACACACTGGAGCAAGGGCTGGATTATCGAAAACAACGACATCAGTTTTGCCCGTTGCTCGGGCATCGCGTTGGGTAAATTCGGCGACAAGAACGACAACATTTACAAGATGGACTCCCAAGGATGGAACAAAGGAGTGCAGGAAGCGGTAGATTATGGCTGGACCACGGAATCTATCGGGCACCATCAGGTGCTCAACAACACCATTGCCTATTGCGGACAAACAGGAATTGTAGGTAGCCTTGGGGCAGTATGTTCTGTAATAAAAGGCAACGAAATTCACGACATAGCGATGGAAGGACGTTTTGGCGGATTTGAAATTGCCGGCATCAAATTCCACGCAGCTGTTGACGTGGTTATCGCTAACAATTTTATCTACAGCACCCGAGGATACGGAGGCATTTGGCTGGACTGGATGGCACAAGGTACGTGGGTCAGCCACAACATATTCAACGACAACAAAAATTATGATGTCTTCGTGGAAGTGAGTCATGGTCCTTTCCTGCTCGACAACAACCTGTTCCTTTCTTCCAACTCAAGTGTCCATCTTGTTTGCGGAGGCGGAGCTTTCGTCCAAAACCTGTTCTGCGGCAGCTTCTCTCCAACCTTTACCGAGAAACGAAGCACCCCGGTACTGGAACCACATAGCGCAATAATTCGGAAAATATCAACGGTCGATGGTAATGACGAGCGCTTCTACAACAATCTGTTTGTCGGAGGGCCCGGATTGACAGCGTTCAATAAGTGCGATCCCGGAATTTTCCGGGCTGCCGGTAACGTCTACCTGAACGGCAGTGAGCCCAGTACTCTCGATCAGGACGTTTTCGTAGCGAAGGATTTCAATCCCGGGTTCAAACTCAAAAAAGAAGCGGACGGATGGTGGATCGAAATGAACGTTGATCCGGCCAGTATCAAGAGTGGCAAACGAGTTGTAGTGACGTCCGACCTGCTGAACAAAACCAAAATTTCCGACGCCCGTTTTGAAAAACCCAATGGAAGCCTTTATGTTTTGGACCATGATTATTTGGGTAAAAAACGTTCAAACAATCCATCGCCCGGACCATTCGAGTTAAATGAAAATACTGTTGTAAAAGTAAAAGTATGGTCATCAGGCAAGCGTAACGAAAACTAAATTACGCGTTTTATGTGAGATTTTTTGAAGAGGTAATTAATTCTTGTTAACCATTGAATGATTAACAAGAATTAATCTATTATACATAAATAAAAATCAGAGCCGGGAGAATATCCTGACTCGTCGGGATGTGCCGTTTGACGTTATTGCTGACGGTTGTGATTTGCTTATAAATGCTAAAGTTACGTTATTAATACATAAAATAACAATTTACAGATGAAGAAAAATATTTATTTATTGTTCATTTTCCCCATTGCTTCGCAACTATTTTTTGCTCAAAGCAATGTGAAAAGTACAACTAAAGAATTTAGTTCACGACAAACAGTTTCACTGGATGGTGCAGGTTGGAATGTATGGCTCGATGAAAAAGCCGAATGGGTAAACGATAGTATTTATGCCCCTAATGAGTTTAAACTTGAGGATTTACCTTTAAATGAGCCGACTTGCGGTTGGAACAAATTGAAAACTCAAGGTGTATCCTGCGAAGTTCCTGTTTGTATTGAACAAGTATTTGCCAAAGGCGATGCAACATTTTATTATCATGGTGTCAGTTGGGTTTATAAAACCATGAATATTCCTGCAAACTGGAAAGATAAAGTAATTCGATTAAATATCACCCGAGCCCGATTACGAGTGGAAATCTACATCAATCAAAAACTTGCCGGATATGATTTATGTTGCGAAACGCCAATAGAATTTGATGTATCCCGTTTTTTTGAATGTGGCAAGGAGAATCAAATTGCCATTCGCATTACAAATCCGGGCGGTTCGCGAGGTTTTGAGGATACTTTTCAAATTCATTGGGGAAAATACAGCTTGCCTGCAGGACGTGATTTTTCTGGAATAGATAATATTTCGCTTACAGTAACTAATCCATTGTATATCTCAGATGTTTTCGTCATGAACCAACTTCCCGCCAATGCAAGAAATATTGAGGTAAATGTAAATATTCGGAATAATACTCTAAAAACGGCGACAAAAGTTATATCAGTACGAGTGGATAATGTGAAGAAAGATACTTTAACTGAAATAAAACCAGGCGAAAATCGGATTCAGTTATCGCTTACTGTTCCAAATGCAAAACTCTGGGATGTAGGCAAGCCAAATTTATATAACTGCGAAGTGACTATGAAAGAGGGAAAAATGATTACCGATAACCTATCCACTCCTTTTGGTTTTCGTGTTTTTGAGGTTAAGCAAAACCAAGATGGGAAGAGTTGTTTCTATTTGAATGGGAAAAGATTTCGACACAGAAGTGCCATCGACTTTGGCTTTTATGCTCATACAGGATTATTTGCAACAAAAGAAATGGCAGAAAGGACTGTTTTAGAAGCCATCAATATTGGTCATAATGGGGTTAATCTACACAGACATATTGGAGAATACAGGGTACTGGATGCTGCCGACAAATTTGGAGTTGTAACGTATGAAGAGCCTGGAGGAATGCATCAATTGCAAGGTAAAGAACCAATAATAGAAGGCTCAATCGCCGAAAGAGTGCTACAAGAAAAAATTCGCCGTATGGCTTTTCGTGGCCGAAATCACCCATCTCTATTAATTCATAATCTTAGCAACGAAGATAATTTCTGGGGGCCAGTACGTGAGAAAGCTATGTGGAACATACATCATATTAATCCGGCGGTATTGGTTACTAATGCCTCTGGTCACTCAGCAAAAGGAGAAATAAAGGGAAGAATTCTTTATAAACATGCACAACCCAGTGGTGTAAATAATCATATACGCCCTTATGAAAATACTATCAGGGACGATTTCCAGGATGACCATACCGTGGGAAGTGAACCTCGATTTGATGAATATACGCTTCAATCCCATTCGAAAGATGCTGGCAATGACCTTTTTTATTTTGGCGAAGTTTTCTGTTATTGTGGACCGGCCAATTGGTGGAAAACAGCAGAACAACAAAAACAATTGAAGGCTGGAAGTTACGATAACTCTACGTTTCTAATCAACCATAATAAAATTGAAAAAGCATTTTCGGATTGGAATTTATCAAAAACTGGTTCAAGAGTTATTACCAGTCCAGCGGAAGTATCTACTCAAGCCGGACGATCGCTTATGTATGCCGATGGACGATTAGGTCAACGAATTATGGCTAATAATTCTGTAGATGGATTTGCAATAAACGGATGGAGTGCGCATTCTTATAGTACTAAATATAATGATGTGTGGGAGTCAGCCATATTAGATGAAGGTAGAAATCTGAAAGGTCCGGCAGAAGATTATAAGTATTGGGTAAGGCAACTGCAAATAGCTATATTCAGAAAAAATGGAAAATTCTTTACACCTACGGATACTGCAAAATTTGATATAAGTATTATCAATGAAAAAATAATTCCTTCGGGAACTTACAAACTCCTTATTTCAGTTACCGATGGCGTAGGAAAAAAAACAGATTTCAAAAAAGAGATACTCGTAAATTTAAAAGCCGGGGATAATTATGCTGAAACTGTTGAGGGTATCGAATTAGTGTTGAAAAGTGAGTGGCACGCAGGATATATCACAATCTGCGGAGAATTATTCAATGCACAAGGCAAGTCAGTTGCAAATGGAAAAGAACAAGTGTTACTATCTAATCGCACTTCTTTTAAAAACGACATAAAAGGAATTCCAATTTCAACCTTCAACTGGCCAGTTGCTGATTCAGCACTTGTACAAGCCAATGCTAGCATTGTGAATAAAGCAAAAGCAAAAGTCATCTTAGCAGGAAAGTATGATGATGGTGCCGAACAGCTATTAAAGTTAGCATATTCAGGTGCTACACTCATACTTAAATTTGATTCATTATGGGGAGATTTTTTAAACAATCAACATATTTTGAGTGCTAAGATTGAACAATGGGGAGGCAAACAATCCAAAGGAAAAAGAGCTTCTTGGGATTCCAATGGCTGGGGTTACATAGACCATTTTATCGGCAATCAGGCAGTCCCTTCAAAAACAATAATTGGCACTAATAGTTGGGAGTTTTCTGAAGATCCCAAAGGGTTTTATCCATTTGAAAGTAAGTATAAAAAAGCTGCTTATGGATTATACTTTGCTCGACAGGATGTTAACAACAAAGAAACCAACCCTACATTGCTGGTATTACTTGCAACTATAGATTATGGTAAAGGTAAAATTGTACTTATGCCATCTTACGCTATTGATGCGGGTACTGCTTTTAATGATTTATTCTTTTTTAATTTAATTAATAAGGCCAACAAAAAGGAATGGTGAAAAATGAAATTCAAAACACTCTTTATTAATTTTCTTCTATTGAGTTGTTTGGCAAATGTTCAACAATGATTTTTCCCTGCCCTCACGGATATGTCCTTTAAATGAGCAAATGAGGGCGTGCATTCGAGGCTTAGTGCTTTGATTAGCATATCCGTTTGGGCAAGGAACTTTGAGCAGTACGAAACAGAATAAGAAAGCAGTTCAAAAAAAATTGAACTGCTCCTTATTTATAGCTATTTAGAGAAATTGCTCCTGAAAAATCTTTTCTATCCAATTCGAACCAGATGCGCAGCTTTTTCGGCTTTGGAGCGGGCGTCGTCGGTATCGCAGCCGGTTGCCAGTACCACTCCCATACGTCGCCCGGCTTTACAGAGGGGTTTCCCGAATAAGCGTATTTTGGTGTCGGGCACATGCACTGCTTCCGTGATGTCAAAAACAGGGTTCCATAGTTCTTCATCAGCCTTAATTACATGCGTAGCGCCCGCCTGCAACAAGCGCGTATCTACCGGCAATCCCAGAATAGCACGTACATGCAATTCAAACTCGGACATCACCTGAGTGGCCATGGTAACCATCCCTGTGTCGTGCGGACGTGGCGATACCTCGCTGAAAATGGCTTTGCCATCTTTTACAAACAGCTCAACACCAAAAAGTCCATATCCACCAAGGGCATCGGTTACCCGAAGCGCTATTTCTTCCGACTGGCGTATAGCATCCTCTTCCATGCCGCAGGGTTGCCAGCTTTCGTGATAATCTCCGCTTATTTGCACATGTCCTATCGGAGCACAAAAACGTGTACCAAAAGCGGTACGCACGGTAAGTAAAGTTATTTCGTAGTCGAAAGTAACAAATTCTTCAATAATCACCCTGCTGCCAATACCACGCGCAGCCTCATGCGCATAAGTCCAGGCTTTGTCAATATCAGCTTCGGTTTTGATGGTGCTTTGCCCTTTGCCCGACGACGACATTATAGGTTTGGTAACGCAGGGAATACCAATCTCCATCACAGCCGAGCGAAACTCATCGGCAGTGTCGGCAAAAAGATATTTGGCAGTAGGCAATTGCAGCGTTTCGGCAGCCAGGCGGCGAATACCCTCTCTGTCCATTGTTAGTCTGGCAGCATGTGCAGTGGGTATTACGTGAAAACCTTCAGTCTCGAGTTGTTCGAGCATCACGGTATCAATGGCTTCGATTTCCGGGACGATAAGTGCCGGCTGTTCCCGTTCAATGATTGCGCGGAGCGCTTTACCGTTTTTCATATCTATCACATGGTGCCGGTGAGCTACCTGCATGGCCGGGGCATTCTCGTAAGAATCTACCGCGATAGTTTCCACCCCAAGGCGCTGAGCCTCAATAACCATTTCTTTACATAACTCGCCGCTTCCCAGAAAGAGAACGCGGGTGGCACCTTTCTGCAAGGGCGTACCGATAATGAGTGCTGACATATACTTTTGATTTAAGCTGCAAAAGTAACCATTTTTAATCAATGTTTAAAATTAAACACATAAGAGATTCGTCGTTGTTTTAGTCCTGTAACACCTACATAAATATTCTTTAAATCAATTAAATTTCTATCCTGAAAATTCTTTATAAATCAGGATAAAAAGGATATATTTGTATCATCATTTTGACTTAAAAATTCAGATACTTATTGTTTTCACGATAAAAAATCAGCCTGAACCTTTATTACGTTCAACAGCCTAATTATTAAGCATCTGAATATTATTTTCTGTTGAACTTATGTTCACAAAAACTCTGATATTAATCACAGAGAAAAGCTGAGATATTTATAACGCCCATCGTTTTTATAAAAAAAAGTTACCATTAAAATTATAATACAATGAAATATGATTTATTGACAAATCTGGAAAAAGGTTTTATTACCGAAGATACATTTAGTTGTCAGCATGCTAAAATCCCTTACATCGTAGTCGACTCGTTTCCGAAGCTTGGTTTGCTTACGGCTATGCGTTTTTTGGAATGGGTGGCCGCGAATCCGCAAGGGGTTATCAGCCTGCCTACCGGAAAAACTCCTGAGTATTTTATTAAATGGACAAAACACCTGCTCGACAATTGGGATACGCCTCAGGTAAAAAGCCTAAGACAGAAGTATTACCTGCCCGATAAGCCCGATTTAAGTCAGTTGCGTTTTGTGCAAATAGATGAATTCTATCCTATTTCATCGTCGCAAAAAAACAGTTTCAACTACTACGACAGAGCATTTTACCTGAAAGATTTTGGTCTGAATCCCGACAATGCGTTACTGATAAACTGTGATGAAATAAAGCTTGCAGGCAACCGACATTTCTCGGAGGTTTTTCCGGACAATAAAGTAGATTTGAGTTTGCGCTACCGCAACGCACGAAATAATACCGAGTTGATACAACAGGAATCAATTTTTAAAATTGACAATTGGTGTAGCGAATACGAGCGTAAAATCAGGGCTATGGGAGGTATAGGCTTTTTTCTGGGCGGCATAGGTCCTGATGGGCATATTGCTTTCAACACAAGGGGCTCCGACCACTTCTCCACTACCCGACTTACCGAAACCAACTTTGAGACTCAGGCTGTAGCTGCCGGAGATTTGGGCGGGATAGCCGTATCGCGCAACAGACTGGTTATCACCATTGGTTTAGAAACCATTACTTATAATCCTGATGCTGTAGCCATTATTTTTGCGGCCAGCGAAGCCAAGTCGGATGTGGTAAAAAATGCGCTCGAAAACGATATGGACGTTAAATACCCGGCCACTGTTTTGCAAAAATTGAAAAACGGACGATTTTACATCACTAAAGGAGCGGCCGTATCGCTGAATGACAGTATCAACGAGTTTTTTCACAGCGGTGCTTGGGATGATAACAAAACTGAGAAAGCCGTATTGCAACTATGCAAAAAACTGAATAAATACGGAAGCCACATTACCACCGATGATCTGAAAAATGATGAATATTGCAGGCTTATACCCGATTTATCCGACAAAACAGTAGAGCATGTTATAAACAGAATAATTCAAAAAATAGACCTTGGAAAAAAGGCCGAAACCAATCAGGTATTTTTACACACCGGTCCGCACCACGACGACATTATGCTGGGTATCATGCCGCATGTTAACCGCCAGTTGCGCTCGGCCACCAATGTTTCGCACTTTGCAGTATTGACCTCGGGCTTTACTGCTGTAACCAACTCCTTTGTGATAGAGGCACTTGAGGAAGTACTAAACTTTTTGGATGCCGAACAAATTCAGATGGTGAAGTATCCCGATTTCTTTGAGTCGGGCTACCAATTTAAGTGGGATAAAGATGTATATCATTATCTTAACAAAGTAGCTTCGGGCGAACCGGTTGAGCGCCGCCGCGGATTTTGCCACCGTTTGGTAAGGGCATTTACAGCCGTTTACGGAGTAAGCACCGAAGCCGATTTGCGACAGAAAATAGGCGAAACACTCCGTATACTTCAAAACAGTTATGATGGAGAAAAAAATCCACCTGAAATTCAGAAGCTAAAAGGTATGATTCGCGAATTTGAGGAAGAGCTGGTTTGGGCACACTTTGGCGTACAGGTAAAAAACGTACATCACCTGCGATTGGGATTTTACACTGGCGATATTTTTACAGAACAACCGGATAAACAACGGGATGTACAGCCAATTTTGCAGATGCTCAGGGAACTAAAACCAACAGTAATAAGCCTGGCACTGGACCCGGAAGGAAGCGGCCCCGACACCCATTACAAAGTAATGCAGGCCATAGCCGAAGCCGTAAAACTCTGGAGTAATGAAACCGACACCAGTAACCTGAGAATATGGGGATACCGCAATGTATGGTTCAGGTTTCAGTCCTCGGAGGCTGAAGTGATTATCCCGGTTTCGATGAATGCGCTTGCTCTTCTCGACAAGAGCTTTACCGACTGCTATTTAAGTCAGGTAGATGCTCCATTTCCAAGTTACCAGTACGACGGCAAATTTAGCTACCTCACCCAGAAAATATGGGTGGATCAGCTGAAAGAAATACAGTTATTATTAGGCAAGGATTATTTTTACCAGAATGAACACCCGCTGATACGAGCCACTCACGGCCTTATCTACATGAAAGAAATGAATGTACAGGAGTTTCTAAGTCATGCCCGCGAACTCGAAAAATCAATGGAAGGTAGCATTTAGCTAAGTCAGTTTAACGTTTTAAGTTGCTGTAAACAAACGGGCAAATTACATAGCATGTGGATGTCTCAAAAGTCCCTTTTCAATTTTGTGACGTTATAAATTGTAAGTAAAACATTGCTAAGTACATGACAAAGAAAAATAGAAACGCGGATATTGCGGATTTAACTGATATACACTGATTTATTGTAGTAATAAAACGGATTTTAATTCTGATTTATTTACTACGTAAATTACGGATTAGTACTCGCTGCTGAAAATCAGCTGACTTCACTTGTGAAGTCTAAAATCTGTAATGTAATCCGCATCAAGAAAACTTTTGAGTTTACAGCGAAAGTCTGTTTAATCCGCTATATCCGCGTTTCTATTCACATGAATCACTATTCACGTCCATTAATTATAGGCAAAATAGAATTTTTGCCATGCACTTAGCAATGTTTTACTTGCAAATTGAAAGAAAATTATTTTTCAAATCTACTTTTGAGACAGCCTCATATTTTTTTTGGCAAAACTTAGAAATTAAAATCCTTATCATCCACGGTCATATCTATTCCGCCAACCAGGTACGAGGTAATTTCTGTTTCCTGTGGCAGCACCTCCACCGAATCGTTTCGCAGCCAACGCTCCATCCACGACAGCGGGTCCGTTTTTTCCTCAAAAACAGGCTTATAACCAATAGCCTTAAGTCTTTTATCGGTAAGAAATTTCATGTATTTATTCAGCAGTTTGGTATTAAGCCCTATGATAGATCCGTTTTCGAACAGATATTCGGCCCAGCGCATTTCCTGCTCGGCAGCATCTTTATACAAAGCATACACCTCGTCGTCCATATCTTTTACAATATGGGCAAAACCTTCGTCGGGGTTATTTCGCAAATCCCGAATCATTTTTTGCGTAAGCGCCAGATGCTCGTTTTCGTCGCGGGCTATAAACTTGATTATTTTGGCGTTTCCTTCCATTTTTTTGTTTTCGGCAAAAGCAAAAGAGCAGGCAAACGATACATAGAAACGCACACCTTCCAGAATATTGACCGATATGAGCGCCAGATACAATCTGCGTTTTAGTTCATCCAGCGTTATTTCTCTTTCGCCCTTCATG
>JAFNAV010000092.1 GCA_017860345.1 Bacteroidota bacterium
GTATTGAAGAAAATAAAGTAAAATCGAAAAATTGACAATGCTGTATAAATAAAAATTTAATCAAATGAGAAAAAGTAAATTCAATAAACTTGCTGTGGTAGCAATTCTAAGTTTGTCCTCATCCATTAGCGTTAATTGTTTGGCCCAAGATCCAATCATACAGACTAAATATACTGCTGACCCGGCTCCGGTGGTTTACAACGATACGGTATTTCTTTATGCAGGTCATGATGAAGACGATGCATTTGGATTTAATATGAAGGAGTGGTTGTTATATACTTCCACCGACATGGTAAACTGGACAGATCATGGTCCGGTTGCATCCCTGAAAGATTTTAAGTGGGTAACTACCGACAATGGAGCATGGGCACCTCAGTGCATTCGTCGCAACGGAAAGTTCTATCTCTACTGCCCCATGCCGGGCGGTTTTGGGATTGGAGTTTTGGTATCAGACAGTCCTTATGGCCCGTTCAAAGACCCAATCGGGAAACCGTTGATTGGTGGTCAGTATAATAGTATCGACCCCACAGTACTTATAGATGACGATGGACAAGCATACTTATACTGGGGAAACCCAAATCTCTGGTATGTGAAACTCAATGACGATATGATTTCTTTTGAAGGAGAACCGATTAAAGATCCGCTGATTGCAAAGGTAAAAGGACAACCCGATCCGTTTCATTATCAGGAAGGTCCATGGGCATATAAACGTAATGGACATTATTATATGGCTTATGCTTCCACCTGTTGTCCCGAAGGGATGGCTTATGCCATGGGCAAAAGCGCAACCGGCCCCTGGGAGTATAAAGGTTCGATTATGGATGGTGATCCACGCTCAAACGGTAACCACCCGGGAATAATTGATTACAAAGGCACCACTTATGTTTTCGGCTTCAATTATGCTATACTGAAACAAACCATGTCGAAGCATTATGAAAGACGTTCTATTTGTGTGGAGAAACTCACTTTCAACGAAGACGGTACCATTCAAAAGCTTCCGTTTTGGTCGAAAAATGTAGATCAAATAGAAAATGTTAATCCCTACGAAAAAGTACAGGCCGAAACCATGGCCTATTGCGCAGGTTTAAAAACGATGAAAGTGGAAGAATGGGAACGCAATGTTTCGTGGAATAAAGGAAAACTACAGACGACACGTATGGTAGTCACTTCTGTCAATAATGGTGATTATATCAAAGTTCAGGGTGTAGATTTCTCCAAAGGAGCCTCAACGATTGATGTTTGTGTAGCGTCATTGAGAGGTGGTAAAATTGAGGTTCGCACTGATAAAGTGGACGGAACTTTATTGGCAACGATTAAAGTGAATACTTCCGGTGAGGGGGATATTTATAAAACAATTACAACTCCGGTAAAAAAAGTACAAGGAGTCCATGATTTGTATTTTGTATTCAAAGGCGAAAAAGACTTATTGGATTTTGACTGGTGGAAATTCTCTGCTAAAAAATAAAAAATAATGAAATCAAATAAACTGGTATTACTTCTTTTTGTGTGTATTGCAATTAGTATTGCCGCTGCTTCAGCGCAGACAAAAACAAATTATCACACATGGACTTCTGCTCCACCCTTAGGCTGGAATAGCTGGGATTGCTTTGGTACGACAGTCACGGAACAACAAGTTAAGGAACAGGCCGATGCCATGGCAAAGTATCTTTTGCCCAGCGGATATCAATATCTTACGGTGGATATTCAATGGTACGAACCCGAAGCAAAAGGACATGCTTACGACCCGAAAGCTACGCTCACGATGGACGAATACGGTCGCCTGACACCCGGGCTGAAAAAGTTTCCTTCGGCTGCCGACGGAAAAGGATTTAAGCCGCTTGCCGATTATGTGCATTCAAAAGGACTCAAGTTTGGCATTCATATCATGCGTGGTATTCCCCGTCAGGCGGTTGAAAAAAACCTGCCTGTGTTGGGTACAACCGTTAAGGCTCAGGATATTGCATTGACCAATTCCCGTTGTGCCTGGAATCCGGATATGTATGGCGTTGATGCTACCAAACCCGAAGGTCAGGCTTACTATAATTCAATTGTACAGATGTATGCCGATTGGGGTGTCGATTTCATTAAGTGCGATGATATTTCGCGTCCTTATGACGATATCCAAAAAGCTGAAATTGAGGCGCTCCGCAATGCAATTGACAAAACAGGCCGCCCCATCATTTTAAGTTTGTCGCCGGGTGCTACTCCGATCAAAGCTGGTGAACATGTGATGAACCATGCCAACATGTGGCGCATAACTGATGATTTTTGGGATAGATGGGGATTGCTTCTGGCCATGTTTGAGCGTTTGGATGCCTGGACTCCATACCGTGGCCCCGGCCATTTTCCGGATGCCGATATGCTTCCGATTGGGATTGTTGATTTCAAACGTCCGACCAACTTTACTAAAAATGAGCAATATACGTTGATGAGCCTTTGGGCTATTGGTCGTTCACCACTCATTTTCGGTGGCGATATGACCAAATTAGATGATTTCACCAAAGAGATGCTCACTAATCCCGAAATGTTGAAAGTGAACCAGCAAAGCACCAACAACCGTCAGGTATCGCGTGATAAAAACCTGATTGTCTGGACTGCCGATGTGCCTAACAGCAAAGACAAGTACGTTGCACTTTTCAATGCACAAAACAAAGGCGATAATATTGATTTCAACAATGCCGACTATGCAAGTCCATTAATTTCGGGACAGGGTAGCTCTCAAAAGGTAGAAGTATCAGTAAAAGATGGCAAGAAGCTCGTATTGTTCGTGAAAGATGGCGGCAATGGTTTCGACTGGGATCACATGGTATGGGTCGATCCTGTGCTTCACGGACCAAAAGGAGATTTGAAACTTACCGATTTGAAATGGATCAGTGCGAGTGCAGGTTGGGGTGAAACCCGCGTGAACCGGACATGCGATAACAAGCCGATTGTTATCAACGATAAACCTGCCGAAGGTATTGGTACACATGGAGAATCCGTTATCATTTACGAATTACCGGAAGGTTACGACACCTTTACAGCAACCGGCGTAGTGACTCAGGAAAAAGGCTCGGTCGTTTTTGGTGTGCTTGTTAGCAAAGCTAATATTGATCTTCCTGAAACTGCTACTGTAAAGGTAAATTTCGAAGATTTGGGCATAAAAGGTAAAGTTAAAGTGCGCGACCTTTGGAGTCACGAAGAACTTGGAAAATTTAAAGGGAGTTTCAGCAAAGAATTGCCGCAACATGGTGCGGGGTTATATCTTTTAACCCCAACAAAATAAAGAATTTTAAAATATAAATCTATATAAAATAAACATTTATGAAAATGACAAAAAAAATATGGATATTTGCAGTTGTTCTGACTTTTGTCGCTGCACATGTCACGGCTCAAAATTTAAAAATTGAGTTTTTCACGCCGAGCATAGTACATGTTACTAAAACTCCCGATGACAAAGCTGTTGATAAAAAATCGGTTGTTGTGACTGCAACACCAGAAAGTGTAAAGGTAAAAAAAGCAACCGTTGCCGATGTAACAACGTATTTATCATCAGTATTGAAAGTAACAGTTGAAGAGAAAACCGGAAAGGTTACATTTGCAAAAGCCGATGGTACGTCCCTTTTGGCAGAGGGTGAATATGCATTCACTCCAATTACTGAGGGTATCGACAAAGGTGCATACAAAGTAAAACAATGCTTTGCGCTTGATACCGATGAACCTATTTATGGTATCGGAATGTTGCAAAATGGCAAGATGTCGTTGCGGGGTGAACACCGTAAGATGCAGCAATCTAACCTTCAGGATTTTGCTCATTTCTTCCAGAGTATTAAGGGCTACGGTATCTATTGGGACAACTATTCACCAACGAATTTGAACGACAACAAGACGCTTGAACTGGAGAGTCAGGTTGGAAAGCTGGTTGACTATTATTTCATGTATGGTGGGAACGCCGATGGTGTAATCCGTGAGATGCGTCACTTATCAGGTAAGGTGCCTATGCTTCCTATGTGGACGTATGGCTTTCACCAAAGTCGTGAACGCTACAAGACTCAGGACGAATTACTTGAAGTTGTTCGCAAATATCGCGAGATGAAAATTCCTTTCGATGGCATCATTCAGGACTGGCAGTATTGGGGTACAAACTATACCTGGAATGCCATGGAGTTTATCAATAAGGACTTTAATAACGCACAGAAAATGATTGATGAAGTACACGAAAAAAATGCTCACTTGAGTATCAGTATCTGGTCAAGTTTTGGTCCGCAAACAAAGGCTTTCAAACAACTTAAAGATAAAGGGTTGCTATTCTCATTCGAAACCTGGCCTGAGTCGGGTCTTGATTCATGGCCTCCCCGTAAAGACTATCCTTCAGGAGTAAGAGTGTATGATTGTTACAGCCCTGTGGCACGCGATATTTATTGGGAAAATCTCTCCCGACTGCATAAAATGGGAGTTGATGCCTGGTGGATGGACTCAACCGACCCTGACCATGTTAATTACAAAGAATCTGATCTGGACGAAAAGTGTTCAGTAGGTTCTTATCGCTCGGTGCGTAACCTTTTCCCATTCATGACTGTAGGTGGCGTTGATGAACATCAGCGTGCCGTGGATAAAGATAAACGTGTCTTTATTCTTACCCGTTCGTATTTTGCGGGCCAGCAGCGTTATGGAGCCAATACCTGGAGCGGCGATACCGGTAGTTCATGGGAGTCTTTGCGCAATCAGGTTCCTCTATGCCTTAATTATACCTTAACGGCTAATCCAAACGTCAATACTGATATCGGTGGTTTTTTTGCTGGTACTTACAATCGTCGTTATCTTGATAATTCAGGAACCAAAAATCCTCAGTTTCAGGAGCTTTATGTACGTTGGATGCAATTCGGACTCTTCAATCCAATGATGCGCAGTCATGGTACAGATGTATATCGCGAACTATATTACTACGGCAAACCAGGCGAACCGGTGTTCGATGCACTCCTATCGGCTGTAAAAATGCGTTACAATTTGCTTCCTTATATTTACAGTACAAGCTGGCAGGTGAGCAAGAATGATGATAGTTTTATGCGTGCTCTTGTGATGGACTTTAAGGATGATAAGAATACCTGGGATTTAGGAAAACAATTTATGTTTGGACGCAGCCTTTTGGTTTGTCCGGTGGTTGACCCTCTCTTTACCAAAGAAAAAGTGGTAAAAACGGATGAAATGTCGGGCTGGAATATGCAGGAAAATAAGGATATTGCTAACGGTTGGCCTGCTGTGAACTGGGCTGAAAAGAAACAGTACGAAGTATATCTCCCTGCCGGAACTCAATGGTACGACTTTTGGACAAATGAAAAACTTGATGGAGGACAAAAAATCAAAGCCGATGCGCCAATTGCACATTCGCCATTATATGTAAAAGCGGGTAGTATTTTTCCTATGGGTCAGGATCTTCAGTTTGTGAAAGAGAAAGCCTGGGATAACATTACATTGCGTATCTATCCCGGCGCCAATGCAACGTTCACCCTGTATGAAGACGAAGGCGATAATTATAATTATGAGAAGGGACAATACACTGAAATTCCTATGAAATGGAATGATAAAGGGCAAACATTGACCATCGAGGCACGTAAGGGAACATATCCCGGAATGCTTGCTAATCGTAAGTTTAATATCGTTGTTGTTACAGAAGGTAAAAAAATTGAAAAGACTATAGCTTATAGTGGGAAAAAAGTTGTTGTTAAGCTTTAAACCAATACGCATAAAATAAGTCTT
>JAFNAV010000010.1 GCA_017860345.1 Bacteroidota bacterium
CATACGTAAATAATTGTTTTTTTAAAGGTCGTATGGAACTCGCATGTCAAATTTTCACTGTCTTTGGTGAATACTCGTATTCATGCTCGTTTCATGTGTTACTTTTTACTTATTTAATTAGTTGACGCGTGTAACCCGCAATTTCGGATTTTTGAGGATTCAAATTCCATGATGCAAACATACAAAAAAACGGAGTGATTAACAACCACTCCGTTTTCAGAATTTATATCAGACTCATGTTTGTCTGTTCATTATTAAAAGACTATACCACGTAAGTTGTCGACGCTGTGTCGCCGCCACGGCCAGTCCAGTTGGTATGGAAAAATTCGCCACGCGGTTTGTCCACACGTTCGTAAGTATGCGCTCCAAAGTAGTCGCGTTGTGCCTGAAGCAGGTTAGCAGGCAAGCGTTCCGAGCGGAAACCGTCGAAATAACAAAGCGCTGAAGTTAGCGCAGGCACAGGAATACCGTTGGTAAGCGCGGCAGCACATACCCGTCGCCATCCAGCCTGAGCCTTTTCCACAATGTCTTTAAAATATGGGTCGAGCAACAGATTTTCAAGTGCAGGATTTTTATCAAAAGCCTTTTTGATATCTCCTAAAAATACCGAACGAATAATACATCCGCCACGCCACATCAATGCTATACCTCCCAAATTCAGATTCCATCCGTTTTCCTTAGCTGCTTCCATCATCAGGTTATAGCCCTGAGCGTATGATATAATTTTTGCTCCAAACAAAGCATCTTTCAGGTCGTCAATCATTTGCTTTTTATCACCGGTAAAATGAACCGCCGGTCCGCTTATTACCTTCGAAGCTTTGACACGAATATCTTTCTGCGCCGACAAGCAACGGGCAAATACCGATTCACCTATCAGCGTAAGAGGCACGCCCAAATCGAGCGCCGAAACGCCAGTCCACTTCCCTGTTCCTTTCTGTCCGGCAGTATCCAGAATTTTATCTACCAAAGGCGTTCCATCTTCATCTTTCACGGCCAGAATATCCCGTGTAATCTCAATCAGATACGAATCCAAATCACCTTTATTCCATTCTTTGAATACTTCGTGCATTTCGTCGGCCGATAGTCCCAGCAAGTCTTTCATAACCTGATAAGCCTCGTTAATAATCTGCATATCGCCGTACTCGATACCATTGTGTACCATTTTCACAAAATGGCCCGCACCACCTTCGCCTACCCAGTCGCAGCAGGGTGTGCCATCTTCCACTTTAGCTGCCACAGCCTGAAAAATCTCTTTCACGGCTGGCCATGCAGCTGGTGAACCACCCGGCATCATCGATGGGCCCAGCAACGCGCCTTCTTCACCGCCCGAAACTCCGGTTCCTACATAAAGTAAACCTTTGCTTTCGACGTATTTGGTACGGCGTATCGTATCCGGGAAATGTGTATTTCCACCATCAATAATAATATCGCCCGGTTCAAGATGAGGAATCAGTTGGTCAATAAAATCGTCCACTGCCTGACCGGCCTTAACGAGCATCATCACTTTGCGTGGTTTTTCGAGAGAATCACACAGTTCTTTCACCGAATGCGCAGCTATAAAGTTCTTGCCTGCACCACGTCCGGCTATAAATTTATCTACTTTTTCTACCGAACGATTAAAAACTGCAACCGTAAAGCCCTTGCTTTCCATGTTCAGTACCAGATTTTCGCCCATGACGGCTAAACCAATTAAGCCAATATCTGCTTTTTGTTTCATGATAGTATTCAGCCTCTTAAATCGCCCCAAGGGAAACTTAAGAATGGCATTATTAAATTATTAATATTTAATTTTATGATTACACAATAGATTATCTGATTTTAAATTAGTATTTATCAAAAGTTTAATTTCTAAACTTCAATACCGCGACTGTTTGCCTCAACTTTAAATCCCAAAGCTTTTAGTTTTTCAATCGCCTGTTCATTTACATTTTTTACAATAACAGTAAAAGCCTGAAACTCCCGCCGTACAGGGTAATCGCCACGAATTTGTTCAAACAAAGCGGGATTTTTCCTGAATTCAGCATCATCATTTCTGATATCATAAGTATGCAAAACGGCTTGTGACAAGATCTGCTGTAACGTCAGCCCGCTACCATCGATATTTATTTCAGTTTGCACTGGTAATTCAACACCTGAAGGCCGCCAATCGTTCAATTTTAAATTAAAAAAATCACTTATAGCCTGCACGCTCATCAAAGTTCCTGTAGCTTTCCCATCCTTGGAATATCCTGCAATATGCGGAGTAGCTATGGTAGTCAAGTCCAAAAGTGCCAAATCCAAATCCGGTTCATTTTCCCAGCAATCGCAAACGAAGTCAGCTATTATTCCCTGCTTCAAAGCGCTTTTCACGGCCTGCGTCTCCACTACCTCACCACGACAAGAATTTATCAACACCGGTTTTGAACCTAACGATCTGAAAAAACTTTCATCCGCTAAATGGTAAGTAGCATCTTCGCCCTTCATATTGAGCGGAACATGCAAAGTAATAATATCTGCCTCCTGCTGAATGGTTTGCAAACTCACAAACAATCCGGAGCCTTCAGCGCGCTCGCGTGGCGGGTCATTGAGTAGCACTTTCATGCCAAAAAGCTCTGCTACGCGCGCCACTTTACTTCCCACATTGCCTACTCCCACCACACCAATTGTTTTTTCGCTCAAATTCCAACCGTATTTTTCGGCGAGCACCATCATGGTAGAGGCAATATATTGCTCCACCGATTTTGAATTACAGCCGGGAGCATTGGTCCAGCGAATACCCGCAACATCGCAATAATCGGTATCAATATGGTCGTAACCAATAGTGGCGGTGGCAATAAACTTTACCGACGAACCAGCCAGAAGTTTTTCATTGCAAATGGTACGTGTGCGTGTTACTATGGCATCGGCATCTTTAACAACTTCGGGCGTGGTTTTCGCTCCCGCAAGGTAAACAACTTCGGCCACCGGCTCAAATGCGCCGTGTATATATGGGATTTTATCGTCAATAATAATCTTCATTCGTGGATTTGCAATATTTTAGGGATTCAATATTTTATCATTTTTTTAAAAAGCTTTATAATAATCTTTTACGATTTCTTCCAACACCCATGACGTTCTGACTGCCGAATACATGGTGCTTACGCATGGGTTACCACCCCGCAAGGTTTCTACAACTTGTTTCACCAGATAAAAAGATATATTTTCCGGATTTTCAAAAGTAAACTCTTCCAACTGTCCGTTTTTAATCAACTGAACCGTTCCTTTATCAAAGCAGGGAAAGCTAATCGTCCCTTCGGTACCTGTAATTTCGACAAGATCTTTTTCGCACTGTTTATCAGCAACAAAAGTCCAGTTACCCGAACCAGCAACTCCCGATTTAAACTGAAAAGCAGCAGTAACGGTATCTTCGGCTTTATAAAATCCGGCACGGTTTACAGCCATTCCGCTTACAGTTTCCACGGAGCCAAACACAAAGTCGAGATAATCAAACTGGTGCGAAGCCAGATCATAAAAATGTCCTGCTCCTGAAATATCCGGGTTCACATGCCATGTTTGAGTATGAGGTTGACTATCACGCTCACCAAAAGCGCGGTGAAGCTGAATATGCACCGAAAGCGGATTTCCTATCACACCACTTTCTATCATATCTTTCACTTTCAGAAAAGCAGGCAATGTACGCCGGTAATAAGCCACATAAAGCGGCACACCGGTTTCTTCCGAAACACGAATCATATCCTGACATTCCAAGAAGTTTCTCGCCATAGGTTTTTCCACATACACCGGCTTACCGGCCTTCATTGCTTGTATGGCATAAAGGGCATGTGTATCGGGCGGTGTGGCAATATATATCGCATTAACTTCAGCGTCGTTGATCAGTTGCGAAGCATCAGCATAAAACCGTGGAACGTTATGTCTCCTTGCATAATCTTCGGCCAGCCCGGCATTACGTCGCATAACAGCTACCAACTTGGAATGTTCTATTTTACTGAAAGCAGGGCCGCTTTTCAATTCAGTCACATTACCACAGCCGATAATTCCCCAGTTTATATCATTCAATTTATCCATCAAAATTGTTTTTGTCAAGCTCTGCACACAATTATATCTGCATACAAAGTTAACTTATTTGGACAATAAAGCTCGTGTAAGATTTGAAAAAGATTTTAATATTTAAATCTCTCACGATATGCCCACAAACCCAGTGCCGGATTGGATATATAGAATATTTCTTCGCCATCGGGCATTAGATTATAACCATCTTTGAGTTTTGCAGGATTATATTTTGTAGTAACAGCATCAATATCAGCATATTTAAATCCAACACTTTCAATCTCTGCCTGAGTAAGGTGGTCAGCGCCTTTGCCCGGACAATAGGTAACACTAAAACGTCCTTCGGACGAACCGTGAATGAGGTGAGCCGCTGCACTCAGATTGTTGCGTAGTTCTTCGTTTTCGTCGCAGGCTTTGAGGGTGGCCGGCGTGCCAAAATATCCGTATTTACGTATCAAACGGTCTATTTCCTTATCTTCGCCAAACTCCTTAAGAGCCGGAGCAATAACTACGAGTTCACCGCCATCGTCAATAGCCATACGGGTACGGTAGATAGATTTATTGCCAAGCCAGGTACTTTTAAACTCGGTAGGATCAAGATATACCACTACCTTTTTCAGCGGTTTATCCAATAAATCAAAATTCACTTCGAGCGCTAATTTTGCTGCTTTGTCAAATACCTCATAATCATCACCTATAAACAAACCACGACATTTAATTTTGCCATCCGATTTGTCCAGACCTACCACCGTTTGCACATAAATAATAGGGAGATGATTCGTAAAATGTTCCGAAGCGTAATTGAAAATCCTTCGCACAGGTGTATCAGCATGCCCCATCATACGTTCCATACCATAGGCAGCACCTACAAAATGACTTTTGTTGATACCTTCCACACCACCTGTTCCCACAAAGATATTTTTGTTGTAATTAGCCATTCCCACTACTTCGTGTGGAACTACCTGACCAATAGATAGTATTAAATCAAAATTACCCTCAATCAGTAATTTGTTCACCTGCGCAGGCCATTGAAAATCAACCGCTCCGCCCGAAACTTCTTTTACAAATTCCGAGGGCACATAACCTACGGTAACCACATCATTGCGCCAGTCGTGTTCACGAAGCAGCGAAGCCGGTAACGTCCCAAACATGTGAGCAATCTGGTGGTCAGTCATAGGCGAGTGCGTTCCCAAAGCTGGCAACACATCAGTAAGTGCATGGCCGTAATACTGCCAGGCATATTCAGTCAATTCACCTGCACGGCTCGGCAAGCGCGTATAATCAGGCGGAATAGCGAGTACTTTATGTTTCGCCCCTAATTTGTTTAAAGCTTCGAACAAGCCTGTTTTCAAATCGTCCGACGAAAGTTCAATGTCCGTGGATCCTTTTTCGTAATAAATCATGAGAATAATTATTATTTATTGATTTACCATTTACAATAATCATTAACCACAACAGGCGCTAATCTTTATCTCTTTACGCGGGCATTACCGCCCCATATACTCCATATTTGTTCTTCGTCGGCCGGTTGCGCATAATCGGTCAGGAAAGTCGTAGCCAATGCTCCCGATGCCCAACCAAATTGTGGCCATTGTTCCGCCGGCCAGCCCTTAAGTATCGCATAAAGTAAACCGCCAACAAAACCATCACCACCTCCAATACGATCGAGAACATTGATCTTACGGGGCTGTATAACGTGCCAGTCTTCACCATCGAGCATGATAGCTCCCCAAAGGTGTTCGTTGGTGCTAATTACCTGACGCAAGGTAGTAGCATAAACCGATGCATTAGGGAAAGCTGCCTTTACACGGCCAATCATTCCTTTAAAGCCTTCTATTTCAGCTTCAATACCTTTTCCCCCTGCTTCTGGACCCTCTATACCCAGACAGAGCTGGAAATCTTCTTCGTTACCAATAAGAATATCGGATACAGAAGCAATTTCAGTAAAAATATCGCGCAATTCCTGTTCGCGACCTTTCCAAAACGAAGCCCGGTAATTCAGGTCAAAAGAAATGCGGGTACCCGTTTTTTTTGCGTAGCGAGCCAGTTGCAGGCAAAATTCGCTTGTTTCGGGCGATAAAGCACCTATCAAACCAGATAAATGTAAGATCTGAACACCTTCTTTGACAAAAAGTTTTTCGAGATCGAAATCCTTTACATTAAGAGTTCGTCCAACTTCGCCGGCGCGGTCGTTGAGTACCCGTGGACCGCGCGTACCGAATCCACTGTCGGCAATATTGAACTGATGCCGGTATCCCCACGGATCGCCCTGAGCTACTTCAGGACCTTCAAAATCCATATTTCTGCTGCGAAGGTCTGATTTAATCAATTGGGCAATAGGGCTGTCTTTTACAAAAGTAGTAAGAACTTTAACCGGGAGCCCCAGAAAAGAGGAGATACTCGCCACATTGGTTTCGGCGCTGGTAGCCTGCATTTCGAAAAGTTTACTGCTATGAACAGGTTGTCCGTTCACAGGTGTAATTCTGATTCCCATACTGGTAGCCACCATCAGGGAATATCGGTAATCGTTTTTTAGTGTTATCATAATATTTTAATAAGAACCCTGATTATCCCCGCTCAATTTTCGATACGAAGTTTTCAAAAAAAACAGTAAAGCCCCCTTGCGGGAAATTCAGGGGGCTACTTATTTTAAAACAATGTTTTTGAAATTCCAAGTTCAAGTCCACGTAATTCAGCAAGACCTTTAAGGCGACCTATGGCCGAATATCCCGGATTGGTCTTCTTGTGTAAATCGTCGAGCATTTGGTGACCATGATCGGGACGAACGGGAATATTACGTTTGAAGGTATATTCTACCACAAGTAAAGCCTTCATAGCTTCGTACATATCCACATCACTGTCCAGATGATCAGCTTCATAAAAATCGCCATCGGCATTACGTTTAGTACCCCTAAGGTGTGCAAAGTAAATACGTTCGCCAAATTCTCTAATCATTTCAGGAATATTATTGTCGGCCGAAACACCCAGCGAACCGGCGCAGAGGCAAAGTCCGTTGCATTTCAGAGGAACAGCCTTAAACAATTTACGAATATCTTCAGCATTACTCAAAATTCGGGGTAAACCAAAAATTGCACGTGGCGGATCATCCGGATGTATGGCCAGCGTAACCCCTTCTTCTTCGGCAACAGCCGATATTTCGTTGATAAAATAAAACAGGTTATTTCTCAGTTCCGTTTCGTTAATATCTTTATAAGCATCCAAAGCAGCCTGAAATTGTGTAAGGTTGAAGCTCTCTTCAGCTCCGGGCAATCCTGCAATGATATTACGCGTTAAAGTTTCAATCTCTTTTTCACTCATTTTATCGAAACGAGCTTTGGCCTTGGAAATCTGATCAACCGTGTAATCATCTTCAGCACCTGGACGTTTCAGGATATATAAATCAAAAGCTACAAAAGCAGCCATTTCGAAATGCAAAGCCCTCGAACGATCAGGTAACTCATAAGCCAAATCAGTTCTTGTCCAGTCCAACACGGGCATAAAATTATAAGTTACAATACGAATATCACAAGCAGCCAGATTTCGGATGGTTTGTTTGTAATTATCAATGTATTGTTTATAATTTCCGGCACGTTTTTTAATATCCTCATGCACAGGAACGCTTTCCACTACCGACCATTTCAATCCGGCTTCGGCAATCATCCGTTTGCGAAACTGAATAGCATCAACCGGCCATATTTCGCCATTTGGAATGTGATGCAAAGCTGTAACCACATCAGTAACACCAGCCTGACGAATGTCCCACAATGATACAGGGTCGTTTGGTCCGTACCATCTCCACGATTGTTTACATAAATACATAATCTTTCAAGACCTCAGTTTACTTTAGCTGAACGACATAAACCCGTTCCTTATCTGGTAAAAAGAGGATTTTTTCTAAATATTATTTTTTAACCTTAATTCCTAAACCTAATAAAATGCAAAGTTACTCCTTTCTCTTAAGCACATCAAGAATTTGTTATATTAAATGCAAAATGCGTCAAAGCCACCATCAATTACTGTAAGCGTACCAGTTACAAACTTAGAAGCATCGCTGGCTAACCAATGCAGTGTACCCAACAATTCTTCCGGTTCGCCAAAACGGGCAAAGGGCGTATGAGCAATAATGGTATTGCCGCGTGCTGTAAGCGAGCCATCAGAATTGGTCAATAAAGCCCGGTTTTGTTCCGATATAAAGAAACCCGGGGCGAAAGCGTTAACACGCAAACCTTCTCCAAATTTTGTCGCCAGTTCAATTGCCAGATACTTTGTAAAGTTCGTTACAGCAGCTTTGGCAGCTCCGTATCCTACAACGCGTGTAAGCGGACGCAGTGCTGACTCCGACGAAATATTGATTATGTTACCGGCTTTCTGTTCAGCCATTATTTTAGCAAATACCATAGTCGGAATTACTGTACCGAAAAGATTGAGATCCACTACCTTTTTAAAAGCATCCACATCCAAATCGAAAATGGTTTTATCCGGTCCGATGGTAGCTCCCGGCTGATTACCCCCTGCTCCATTTACAAGCACATCTACTCTACCGTATTTTTCCATTATTTCAGCTGCATTTTTTTCAACCACAGCCTTATCATTCACGTCCGATTGATAGAAACTGGCTTCGTAACCTTTGGCTTTCAAACTATCAACCAACTGATTGCCTTTTTCTTTATTGCGCGCCAGAACAGCCACTTTCGCACCCTGCTCAGCCAGATATTCCACCATACAAGCGCCCAACACTCCCGTACCACCGGTAACTACAATCACACGGTTTTTAATATCAAATAGGTTTCTCATTTTTTCTATTTTATATATTTACCATTTACTATTCCCTGATGGAAACAGTAAATGGTAAACCAGTCAATATCACAAATTAAATAATCTTTTAAAATGCCTGTCGTAGATATTTTCTTCTACACACCGGCCAATAATATCTGCATGTTTTTCGAGCAGTATTACATATTTTTCGCCCATATCGGCCGCCAGTTTGTACGACACATGTATCAGCTGTCTGAAATTTGAATTATAATCAGGATGTCCCGGAATATGACGCAAGGTATTGGCATATTTTTCACCTGTCCAGCCATTTACTTCATCCACCGATGGTAATTTGGCTCCATCGATATCGATAACATCGGCATAAGGGGCACACAATTCTTCACGTCGTCCAAAAGCACCGGCATAAATCTCTTTAGCACAAGCCAAACCATCGCCGCCAGCCATTGCCAGTCCAATCACCTCTTCGAGCCATGTGGTACCAGCTGTTTTCAGGTGTATACCTTTATCATGTTTTTTGATAATATCTGCCATGATAGGATAAATTGAAAACTTATCACTACCTGAGTGAACACTGAGCTTCAGCTCTTCGGGCAAGCCGAATTCTTTCACCGCGTAGTCGATAACCAGTACATCCGATTCAAATTCCTTTGCAAACTGCACCAAATCACCCCGGTAATCAACACCTTTATTAAACCTGCCGGTAAATTTTGGTGCAATAGTTTGTGCCGGCACTCCTTTGTCGGCAAGCATTTTCAGTATAAATAAAAGATATACAGGAGTCTGCGGACTTTCAACTTCGTCCATCGATACTTCGGTAACAAAATTGCCAGCGCCTTTATGTTCAACCAGATACTTATAAATTTCAGAGGCTTGCTGCGTAGCCACCAAAAATTTCGATGCTATTTCTACAAGCAATTCTTTGGTAACAACCAAAGGTTCGGCAATACCAGGCACTTTCAGTTGACCCAGATACCGGGTGCACGAAGCCACAAACGCATCCACATCGGCTTGCGAACTGGGCTTACCTATAAAAGCAGCCACATCCAGAGTAAAAAAATCGGCAGTTTCGACAAACGGAGCTACCGTAGTGAGATTAATATGATCGGCATCAACAAAATACTTACCCTTATAACCGAGAGCAGCCACTGCTGCGTCGGCCTCTTTGCGTACATCAGCAGGATGTGAGTGAACATATATATGTTCTCTGTTCGACTTGTTCCAAACCGGACTAATTTCCAATCCGCGTTCATTGGCTTTCATAATGGCGCGCAACTGCGCTTCTCCCTGGTGAGCAAAACGGTCGCCCACACCGATACTGTACTTTGCTAACTTCATAATATCTAAATTTAGAAGGTTGATAATCGGGTATTTTAAAAAATTATTCCAAAAAATTTACATAATCTTCAATATTCTCTTTCATAAGTATATCTATGGGTACATAATTAATATTTTTTACCGGCTGAGCAAAAATCATCTCCCGGCACAAATCTCTTACAGTAAGATACGCCTGCTTATCAGGACGCTGAGCTATCAGGTACGACACCACATCCTGTTTCAGAAACTCCACATTTTTATCGAGCAGGTCATAGCCAATAAGCCTCACATCGGTTTTATCCAGGGTATACAGGTATCGGGCAAGCCGGTAAACCTTTGAATTGAATGTAATGGCAGCTTTTATACGATGGTATTTCTTAAATGTATCGCGCAACAATTCCAGATTAGCACTTTCATCATCGTCAAGTATCTCCACATGGATGATATTCAAAGTGCTCAGATTGTTTTCGCTGATATAGTGCATAAAGCCCTTGTTTCTTGCAAGTGTCTGGTTTGAAGTTGCCCCCCTTCGCTTAGTTCTGATAACAATAACTTCCGAACCCGGTTCAAGCGAGTTCAACAATAATTTGGCTGCAATATACCCGCTCTGAAAAGAATTTTGTCCATAATAAGTAAGGTGGCCTGTATCCTCAATAAGCGAGTCGATGTACGAGAACGGAATATGCAACGACTTTAGAACAGACGTGAAAGCAACCGTTTCTTCTTTAAAAATAGGAGCAATCACAACAGCATCCGGCCTATCCTCAATTATTTTTGATGCCACCGAATTAAAAGTCTGAACATCAAACTGATCATAATAATACTCATGTACCAGTACATTGTACTGCGCAAATTCACGAGCAGCAGCTCTAAATCCTTTTTCTATCGACTCCCAGTAATCAAGCGGTTTGTGGCTGGGTATAAGATATGCAAAAACATATTGTTTTTTGGATGCTAATGAACGAGCCAGTATGTTTGGAGAATAATTCATCTCCTCAAGCACTTTTTCTACAGCCTGTTTACTTTTTTCCGAAACTTCGCCCCGCCGATGCAACACGCGATCAACCGTTCCCTCGGATACACCAGCAAGTTTAGCAATGTCCTTAATTCTGATTTTTGAACCCGAATTTTTCAAGTTATCAATTTTTAAAGTTCTACAAATAACGTTTTCATACCCCGTTAATCCTGTTACAGTACAACTACGCGCTCTGATTGCGCTTTGTCCTGCTTCCTGTTTTACCGTGTACGTACACGTATATCAAATTTATGATTGACAAAAGTAATATATATTTCGTAAAATCAAAATATTTTTTATATCTTCGTGGGCGAACACGGAAAACAACAGAATATCAACATAAACATCTATAAAACAACAAATTAACCCGAATTTCAAAAACAATTATTATGCTGTTTAAACAAAAAACATATTCAACAACATAAAATCCGGATATTTTTGAAGCATTATTTATATATTAAACGTATAATTTGCTTGAATGTTTATAGTAATTTAAGAAAAAAATAATTCAAAATCATATTATAAATCATTAAAAAAATTCAAAATCATGAAGAACTTTTTAGATGAAAACTTTCTGCTACAGACCGAAACTGCCCAAAAACTCTACCATGATCATGCTGCCAAGCAACCTATCATCGACTATCACTGTCATTTAATACCATCTATGGTGGCTAATGACCATCAGTTTAAATCGCTAACCGAAATATGGCTGGGCGGCGACCACTATAAATGGCGCGCTATGCGTACAAACGGTATTGATGAACGTTATTGTACCGGAAAAGATACTTCGGATTGGGAAAAATTTGAGAAATGGGCTGAAACCGTTCCTTACACCATGCGTAATCCTTTGTATCACTGGACTCATCTGGAACTTAAAACTGCTTTTGGCATCGAAAAAATTCTTTCGCCAAAAACAGCCCGCGAGATATACGAAGAATGTACTGCTAAACTTCAGACTCCGGAATATTCAGCACGCAATCTGATGCGTCATTATAATGTTGAGGCTGTTTGTACCACCGACGATCCTGTAGATACTCTGGAGCACCACATCAAAACTAAAAACGATGGTTTTGAAATAAAAATGCTTCCTACATGGCGCCCTGACAAGGCTATGGCAGTAGAGAGCGCATCCGGTTTCAGAGCCTATGTTGAGCAATTGGCCTCGGTATCAGGCGTAGGTATTTCTACATTCGACGATATGATTACCGCACTGCGTAAACGTCAGGATTTCTTTGCTGAGCTCGGCTGTAAATTATCCGACCACGGTATCGAAGAGTTCTATGCCGAAGATTATACCGAGGCCGAAATCAAAGCTATCTTCAACAAAATTTATGGAGGAACTGAACTGACATACGATGAGATACTGAAATTTAAATCGGCTATGATGGTAATCTTTGCCGAAATGGACTGGGAAAAAGGCTGGACACAACAGTTCCACTACGGAGCTATCCGTAACAACAACACCCGCCTGTTCAACCAGTTAGGCCCCGACACGGGTTTCGATTCAATTGGCACATTCAATACAGCCAAAGCCATGTCGAAATTCTTGAACCGGTTAGATACTAACAACAAGTTAGCCAAAACCATACTTTACAACCTGAATCCTGCCGATAACGAAATGATCGCTACCATGATTGGTAATTTCCAGGATGGAACTGTAGCCGGAAAAATTCAGTTTGGTTCCGGATGGTGGTTCCTCGATCAAAAAGATGGCATGGAGAAACAAATGAACTCCCTGTCGGTATTAGGACTGCTCAGCCGATTTGTAGGTATGCTTACCGATTCACGTAGCTTTTTGTCGTATCCTCGTCACGAGTACTTCCGTCGCACCCTTTGCAATCTGTTGGGCAACGATGTGGAACAAGGACTGCTTCCGCATCAGGAACTTGAGTTTATCGGTAAAATGGTGGAAGACATTAGTTATAACAACGCCAAGAACTTCTTTAATTTCTGATAAAACGACAATAATTGCACCTAATTAATCAAATATTAAACTAAATGTTGCTAAAAACGATATAATTTTGCGCAGTTTAAATAAATTCATTATTTTTGGTCGACCAATTATATAATAATTATTTTTATTAAAAAAATACAATGAGTAAGAAAATTGTAACATTAGGAGAGATTATGCTCCGTTTGTCAACTCCGGGTAACACACGCTTTGTTCAATCGGATGTATTTGATGTTGTTTATGGTGGCGGTGAAGCCAATGTAGCTGTGAGTTGCGCAAACTACGGACATGATGCTTATTTTGTAACAAAGTTGCCCAAACATGAAATTGGACAATCAGCTGTAAATGCTTTACGCAAATACGGCGTTAAAACAGATTTTATCGCACGCGGTGGCGACAGAGTAGGTATTTATTATCTCGAAACCGGTGCCTCAATGCGTCCGAGTAAAGTTATTTACGACCGCGCTCACTCTGCCATTGCCGAAGCAGGTATTTCCGATTTCGACTTTGATGCTATTATGAAAGGAGCCGACTGGTTTCACTGGTCAGGAATTACCCCTGCCATCTCGGATACAGCTGCCGAATTAACTAAATTAGCTTGCGAAGCAGCCAAACGTCACGGTGTAACTGTATCTGTTGACTTAAATTTCCGTAAAAAACTCTGGACAAAAGAGAAAGCTCAGTCTATTATGCGTCCTTTAATGCAGTACGTAGATGTATGTATTGGCAACGAAGAAGATGCAGAACTATGTTTAGGATTTAAGCCCGATGCCGATGTAGAAGCCGGACATACCGATGCTGAAGGATACAAAGGTATCTTTACACAAATGGCTAAAGAGTTTGATTTTAAATATGTGATATCAACATTGCGTGAATCGTTCTCGGCAAGCCATAACGGTTGGAAAGCCATGATTTACGATGGAAAAGAATTTTACACTTCAAAACGTTACGATATCAACCCGATTATCGACCGTGTAGGTGGTGGCGACTCTTTCTCGGGCGGTGTAATTCATGGTTTGCTTACAAAACCTAATCAGGGAGAAGCTTTAGAATTTGCTGTAGCTGCATCAGCCTTGAAACACACTGTGAACGGTGATTTCAATCTGGTATCGATAGAAGAAGTAGAAGCTTTAGCAGGTGGCGACTCCAGCGGTAGGGTACAACGATAAAAAACACCCCTAAACCCTCAGGGGGAATCGGAAGCAGGTAATTATGCAATTAGAATTTCATAAATTTACCACAGGTATAAATTTTAAAATACTAACATCTCTTTTCTCTGCTTAGAGTTTAGGGGTTAATACAATAAAAATATGCGTTTTTCAAAAATTCAAGTTCTCACCGTAATGAAAGAAACAGGCATGATACCTGTTTTCTATCATAGCGATGTTGAAATTGCAAAAAAAGTAGTTAAAGCATGCTACGACGGTGGCGTTCGTGCTTTTGAATTTACCAACCGTGGCGACTTTGCACACGAAGTATTCCGCGATTTAGTTAAATTCACAACTAAAGAGTGCCCTGAAATGATAATGGGTATTGGTTCAATTGTTGATGCGCCTACAGCAGTACTTTATATTCAGATGGGAGCCAACTTCATTGTAGGTCCACTGTTTAACCCGGAGGTAGCCAAAGTAGCCAACCGCCGCTTAGTACCATATGCTCCGGGCTGCGGCTCGGTATCGGAAGTAGGCTTTGCACAAGAAGCCGGCTGCGATGTTTGCAAAGTATTCCCCGGCGATGTACTTGGTACTGGTTTCGTAAAAGGATTGAAAGCGCCTATGCCATGGTCGAACCTGATGGTAACCGGTGGCGTAAAACCCGAAGAAGCCAACCTGAAAGGCTGGTTTGATGCCGGTGTAACCTGTGTAGGAATGGGCTCGAACCTTTTCCCGGCCGATTTAATAAAATCGGGCGACTGGGCAGGTATCACCAAACTTTGCAGTGATGCTCTTGAAATTATACAGAAAATAAAAAAATAAACTATGAGTACAATTGGAAAGATCAATGAAAAAATGACTCAGTACAGATGGACAATTTGTACCCTGTTGTTTTTCGCAACTACTATCAATTATCTTGACCGTCAGGTATTGTCTCTTTTACAACCTATTCTGGCCGAAGAATTTCATTGGACAGATAGTGATTATGGTACCATCACAGCTATTTTCTCGCTGGCATACGCTATATCCATGTTATTTGCCGGCAGATTTGTTGACAAACTGGGTACACGCAAAGGATACGCCTGGGCGATAGCCGTATGGTCGGCAGCAGCAATGCTTCATGCCCTCTGTGGTTTGGCTACCGAATGGTGGACAGGCATTCCCGATGCAAAAGGATTAACTGATGCAACCGGAAGTATAGTGGCTACAATCTCCATGGTAAGCGTTGTAATGTTTGTAATAGCACGCATACTACTGGCTTTTGGTGAATCGGCCAACTTTCCCGCTGCAATTAAAGCAACAGCTGAATATTTCCCAAAACGCGACAGGGCATTTGCAACCGGGCTATTCAACTCCGGAGCTAATGTTGGCGCCATATTGGCTCCTATTACCGTGCCATTCATGGCCGAGGCTTGGGGCTGGGAAACTGCATTCCTTGTAATTGGTGCTGTTGGTTTTATCTGGTTGGCTGCATGGCTTATCTTTTACAAACCAATTGAGACCAACAACAAAGTAAACGCTGCTGAAAGAGCCTATATAAATCAGGATGATATATCAGATAAGGTAGTAGTTGACAGCACCGCCAACGTAAAAAAAATGTCATTTGCACAAGCCTTGAAATTTAAACAAACCTGGGCATTTGCATTTGGCAAATTTATGACAGATGGTGTTTGGTGGTTTTTCCTTTTCTGGACTCCGGCTTATTTAAAAGCTGAGTATGGTATGTCTCCTTCGGAAGTAGCTTTACCCATTGGAGTATTATATACAATAACTGTTTTTGGTTCTGTTTTTGGCGGAAAGTTCCCTACATATTTTATCAACAAAGGAATGAATCCGTATGCCGGCAGAATGAGAGCTATGTTAATTATAGCTTTTTTCCCATTGTTAGTACTATTGGCTCAGCCATTTGGACATATTTCTGCCATGGGTAACTTTGCTTTTTGGATTCCTGTTTTACTTATTGGTATAGGTGGTTCAGCGCATCAGGCATGGTCGGCTAATATCTTTACAACAGTAGGTGATATGTTCCCAAAATCAGCTGTAGCTACTATTGTAGGTATCGGCGGAATGGCAGGTGGTATTGGTTCTTTTATCATTAATAAAGGGAGTGGAGTTTTATTCGATTATAGTTTGGCTGAATGGGGAAGTAAAACGCCTGGTTATACCATTGTATTCTCTTTCTGTGCTTTGGCTTACCTTATCGGTTGGATAGTAATGAAGACACTGGTTCCTAAATACAAACCTATTGTGGTGGAATAAATGAATAGTTTTTAATAGTTTGATAATTCAAGAATTCCCCTCCGGAAGGTTTTTCCCTTAAAAAGGAAAAACCTTCCTTTTTTATATCCTGTTCTTTAAAAACGGATAAATTTGAAACAATGTTTCCTTTTGTGTTTCTATCTGCCTGAGAAAATTATCATACTCGGCTGTACCAGCATGTAATGGTCGGTGGTTAAGCGCCTTTGTCAATTGCTCTGCTTTATTTTTAATCAAGCAGGTATCGGCACTAAAAAACGTATTGGCAAATTTCTCCCAGATATAATCCACAGCTACATCCGAAGGGTGCAACATATCCGAGGAATAAAATCGGTAGTCTCTCAATTCATCCATCTGAATTTCGTAAGCCGGGAAATAATGCACCTGCTGAAAGTTTTTCGTCAGGTTATCCACCGCAAGCAACAAAGTACTTTTGCTCAGATTATTCTCCTGTGCTCCATCTTTCCAGTGTCTGACAGGGCTTACCGTAAAAATAATTTTCAATGCTGGCATTTCAACCTTCAATTTGTCGATTAACTTCGACCACAAATCTACAATTTCGCCTACGCTAAGTCGGCGACGATTAAAACGATTAGCAGGTAATTTATGGCAATTTGATACCACATGATTATGATGTTCCGTATCTTCGTACACCCAGGCTGTACCGAAAGTTACGAGTAAGTAATTAGTGTCCGATAAGTTTGCGATGGAAATGTTGAGTCGGCTATTGATATTCAACAGGGCCTGCTCAGGTGTAGTAGCCGAAAATAATGTGCTATGACTAAAACTACTCCACAATGAACCGTTGCGAAACAATTGCTTTTCAGTAAATAAATCTTTTTTAAGCAAAATTTCTACGCTATTAGCAATAGATACCGGGTTGAATAAAACTCCGAAAGGATTAACATCAACGCTAAACAAAGCATTTTGAAGCTTTATCCCGATATTATCAGAAAAACATGAGCCTAAGGTAAGCAGATGATCCTGATGTGAAACCGTATCCGTGCAAAAGCCGGTATTGACAACTGTTCTAAACGTCATAATTACTAAGTTATTCTTCCTACTTCATTTTTTGGACTATCAAAAATAGTCAAAAAAAACATGTATCGGGTAATCAATTCTCAAAATAAATCATTAATAACAACATAAAAATAAAAAAACCGGAAATTTTTCATTGTCAATACATGTAAATTCATAAACAAAAAAATCCCGGAAAACTTCCCGGGATTTAATATAATGATTAGCTATAATTCTTATTTACAGCATCCTTTATGCGCGGTTACTGATAACTCCTGTACATTGTCAGAGTCAGACTTTTGCTGTCCCTGCGCAGGTTTATCACATTTTTTGGCGTCAGCATCATCTTTGCAGCATGATTTACCTTCAGCAGCATTGGTTTTTTCGCATGCAGGTTCTTGTTCAGTAGCTTCATACCCAATTTTTTTGAAAGCCGATTTAAGCTTCTCAGCATTGGTTTTAGCTTCATCGAAGGTTACAGCCACAGTTTTATCGGGCAAGTTCACTTCCAAATCCTTTACGCCTTTTTCAAAAGCGATATTCTTCTCAATCTTCTTTTGGCACGACTCACAATGCATAGATACATTAAACACTACTTTTTTGTTGCCTGCCCAGCTATTTACCACTAAAGTTACAGTAAATAAGGCGATTAAAACACTCTTTGTTTTCATAAGATATTTTCAATTATGTTTTTTATTATTTAAAAATAATACTATATAAAGCAATTTTGATGGTTACAACCTATCAATAGCCCAACGGAAACCTATGTAGAATTTTCGTCCGTGTGTTGGTCCCCAAACCATAGAAGCATCAAAGTTATTGCTAAACGGGTTTTGGACATCGATTATTGAATTCTTCTGTATAAAATCGGTCAGATTCTCGGCTCCGATATAAACCGACCATTTTCTGAAGTACTTAGTAACCTGCGCATTGAGCAAAGAATAAGAGTCAAACTCATTATTCCACAACGGATTACTTTCGTCTGAATCAGGCAAACGACCACTACCGTTAAACTGAGCTGTAAAATCGAACTGCCATTTTTTGAGGGGCGTTTGATACGAAGCCGTTATCATGCTTTTGGAGCGACTTGTAAGTGGTTTTTCGCGTAAAAGTCCACCAATTGTAGTCTGTACATCGTTCACACGGTGCGCCATAGTAACAGTAAGTCCTCTGACTACCTCCAAATTAGCCTCTATTTGAGCGCTTTCCGAAAATGATTTTCCCATTAGATTAGAAAAATGAACAGCATGCGGATCAGAATCCATATCAGCCACCACTTGCCTTTTGAAATCGGTATAATACCATTCGCCGGTTATACTCAACGGTCGGCCAAAAAGTTTAAAATAACCCTGTAAACTTAGTCCGTAATTCCAGGCCTCTTCCATATTTAACCCGTTATCAATAATTATTGTTCGGTTGCTGGCCAACAAATTGTTGTTTTCGGCCAACACATTAGGCGAACGATACCCTTTACCTGCTGAAGCTCTCAGGTGTAAATGTTCCGAGATGTTATACTTCAGATGCAATCTGGGTGTTATAAAAGCGCCATAAAGCGAGTTATAATCGGCACGCAATCCGCCAAGAAGTATAAACTTATCGTTCAGGTTGAGCGTATATTCGGCAAATGCACCCGGCACATACTCCCGACGCGGAAAAACCTGCTCAGTACCGGTGGTATTCAGTAATTCAGAATAATCATCAACATTGAAGCTGGCTCCTGCCGATAGTTTATGGTATCGCCCGATATTGGTCTGGTAAATAAAGTTGGCATAAAAATTACCCTGTTCGCCTGAATAGGTTTTAGTACCATAATTAGCCTTCTGATTATGCAATGAACCACTTAAAATTAGTCCCGCACTTTCGCCCTTCTCACTATTGAAAACATATCCGTTTTTCAGAAAAAACTCATATCGCTTAGTATCAATCCCTATTTTATAAGCGTGATGATCCATTTGTCCACCTGTTCTTACTTCCGAGAGAGCTCTGATATAAGCCTGCGAAATGTATTTATCTTTTTTGTAGAGCCATCTGTTAGCTACGTTATATTGCTTAACCATAGGCATATCCATAAAACCATCTTTATTCTGGTCGAGCTCTGTAAATTCATCCGAAGCATGCAAAAACACCCCTGTAGAAAGGTAATCATTCAATTTGGCCGTAGCGGTAGCATTGGCTTCTACCCTACCCGCATCACTGGCAAAAAGATTTACCGCCACAATTTCGCTAAGCTGAGGTTTTTTATACTCCACATTAATTTGTCCGGCTATGGCTTCATATCCATTCATCACCGACGAAGTTCCTTTTGACACCTGTATGCTCTCCATCCAGGGTCCTGGTATAAAACCCAGCCCATAAACCGACGACACACCCCTTAAAGTAGGAACATTTTCGTTGAGCATTTGCACGTACGTTCCCGACAAACCAAGTAGTTTTATCTGTTTGGCGCCAGTGGCTGCATCACTATACGAAACATCGACCGAAGGATTAGTTTCAAAACTTTCGGATAAATTGCAGCAAGCAGCCTTGGTAAATTCGGCAGAAGTAATCTTTTCAGTCTGAAAAACCGCTGTACGTCCCTTCACAGTTCCGGGCACTTTACTTACCACAGAAACCTCTCTGAGCAACAACTGATCTCTCAGCCTCACTCTAATAAACAGGCTCTTATCATCAACAACAATCGTATCAGGATTATACGCCACATTGGATACTACAATACGGGTGGCACCACTATGATCGTGTAGCTGAAAATTACCGGCATTATCGGTAACAGTACCCATGTTTGTATTGAGCCAAAACACATTGGCACCGGGTATAGGTTCACCTTTATTATCAGTAACCACGCCTTTAATCTGGGCATTTGCTACTGGCAATATAAAGATTAAACCACATAGAAATAAATATTTTTTAAGCATAAAAATTTGATTTTAAAAAATTAGAAATAAAATACACAGCGCGGGATACAAGCATAGTCCCGGCTGTAAATAAACAGCTAAGTTTTAAAAAATCAAATCAATAATACGGAATGAAAAGCAAGAATATCTCTGCCTGTAAGTAATAATTCGCAGGGAGGAGGATCGACAATAGCCAACTTACGACACAACAGCAAAGCAGTGTAATCGAACAAATTACTCTCTACACAGCAATAACCAAATAAATCCAATTGGCGATTATCTGTCTGGAATATCTTTATTTCGTGCGAAGGGGTATCCACACTGAGGCGCTTTATACCGCAACAGTTGTCGGTTTGCGTAAAATCAGGGTGCTTATCAGAGCAAGCTTTATGTTCAGGCTCTTCGGTCTGACAACAATTTTGCTCATCGGCATGTTTTATCGCTGAGAGTTTTTGCACAACAATAGCTTCGACACCATGCTGAGCACAAGTATTGCAACAATAGCTGATGATGTTGAAACCAGTTCCTGCAAATAAAAAATAGACTGCAAAAACAATGGATAATATGATTTTATGAGGCTTCATTAGTCTAATAATGATGCAAATATACCATACTAAAAATATATTGATGAAAATTTAAGTCTATTTTTAATTTATTTTAGGTAAATTCGGCTTAAATATTCTATTTTTGTAGTCACATTTATATTCATAGAATAAGAAATGAAAAAAATATTTATATACCTGAATATCATAGCTATATTAGCTATAGCGTTCTCTTCGTGCAAGCAAAAAACGATTAGAACAATTGAAAAGAGTCTGGAACAAAGTTTTTCATTAACATCCGATACAACCAAAGGTTCGTTCAGGGTTAATATTAATGTTGAAATTCCTGTTTGTTACGACGATCATGCGGTGTTGGATTCAATCCGAAACTCTATTATCAGCAATCTGTTTGGTGCTGAATATGTGAAGTTTGGCAACGACTCTATCGTTAAAGTATTTGTAAAAGATTTAATTACAGATTACCGTATTACCAATATTTCGCTCCTTAATCAGATGGACAGTTCTACCATCTATAGTTTTGATTACGAACATACACTCGAAGGTTTCTCCTTACTAAGCGACGAAGTAATTTACTCATACGGAATTAACCGATATGTGTTTATGGGTGGCGCTCATGGACTTAACAATGTATATTACTTTGTATTTAATCTGAAAAACGGTAAAAAAATTACTGAAAATGATTTATACATAACTGGTTATGAGAGTAAGTTATCTGAACTTATCAAGCAGCGCATTGTAGAGCAGAGTAAGGAAGATACAAACGTAGCGCCTATTCTGAATCTGGAAGATACCGATTATTGGATAGATGCCATTAAACCTAACGGAAACTTTTATGTAACCGACGAAAGTATCAATTACGTATTTAATCCGTACGAAATAGCCCCTTATTATATTGGTCAGACAGAAGTAGTTATACCATTCAACCGCCTAAAAGGATTATTGAAGGCTGATAACATACTGGCTTATTTAATCAACAAATAACATTCTCTGAATATAACCGGACTGAATCATTTTTTCTTAATTTATCAGAAAGTTTTTCTGATACAAGCAAACAGACTATTGAATTAAAAAACGTTTTTTACTAAGAACTTAAACACTTCTATTGCATATGGCAGCAATTCAAAAAGACAATCGTCTTGCATGGGGAATTTCATTATTGGTATTTGGCTTCATTTTTTTGATCAGACAATTGGATATTGTTCCTCTGAGTGTGTCTGATATTATTTTTGACTTCAAAAACTACCCGCTTATTATCGGTTTTATTTTCCTTTTAGCGCACAAAAACAAAACCATAGGATTGGTTCTGATAGTTGTAGGAATTTTATTTCGTTTGTCAGATATTATTAGATGGACACAACATATATCAGACTTTGTATGGCCTGTACTGCTTATAATAGCCGGTGCTATATTAATGTTTGGGAAAGGTAAAAAATAATATCTCAGAGTGGGGTTTCAAATGAACAGTATTGTAATAATTGGTGCCGGCAATGTGGCAACACATATTTCGCAGGCTCTGCAAAAAAGCGGGTTTAAGATTATTCAGATTTACAGTCGCACCCAAGCGGCTGCCAAAACGCTCGCCAATATTTTAAATGCGAGTTATACATCTGATATTGAAAGCATATGCAGGACTGCCGACCTGTACTTGTACGCTCTGAAAGATAATGCGCTTGAATTTGCGATTAAGAAAGTTTCGGTTCCGGAGGCTCTACATGTGCATACGGCCGGAAGTGTACCTATATCTGTATTTGAACACGTAACTCCCCGTTACGGTGTGTTGTACCCCTTACAAACTTTCTCTAAAACTAAACATACTGAATTTAACAACGTGCCTGTTTTGGTGGAAGGCAACAACCCTGAAACTACCGATGTTTTGATGAGTATAGCTCAGAAAATAAGCACCAACTGTTATCCTATCGATTCGGAACAAAGGGCTGCGCTTCATCTGGCAGCGGTATTTTGCTGTAACTTTGTGAACAGCATGTATAATGTGGCTGAGAAAATTGTTAGCGAAGCAGGACTACCGTTTAATATACTGCAACCGCTGATTGACGAAACGGCTGAAAAAATTCATCATCTTCTACCGGCACAGGCTCAAACCGGTCCGGCTGTGCGCTACGACACTAAAATTATTGAAAAGCATCTGGAAATGCTCAACGGCAATCCTCAGCTGCAACATATCTACAGAGAAATAAGCAGTTTGATATTCGATATGAGAACTAAATAGCTACGTTTTTTTTATTGCCCTAATTGCCTGTCGAGCGCCTCAATTTCCTTTTTTCTGAAATTCAGTTGGTGTGAATAGTCCACTACCTTCAGAAAATTATCTTTATTCATAAAAAATTCGTTCATATAGAAAGACATAGATATGTTTATATATTCCAAGGCTTTGTCAATATTACCTTTTACCTCATAAGCCACTGCAATATTGTTAGCCAGTTTTGCTTTTAGCCCTTTACTTGCTTTAGGCATAGCTTCAGTCCATACTTTAATAGCGCCATCCCATTTTTTAGCATAAACCGAGTCAATGCCCTGTTTCATCTTCATATTATTGGTACTGAAAAAATATCTTTCTGTTTTATCCCAATATGGCACCAAGCGCTTCACCATCGACTGTCCTACGTACAATGCACCGTCTACAAGCGCATCATTGCGGTTAGGCAAAGTTCTGAGCACTTCCTGTCTATTATAAGACTCTGCATCCCAATAAATAGTATCTTTGAACGCAACAGAAGCATACTCGTTTTTCCCGGGATAATGAATACTCCATTGCGATTCATAACGGGCAATAAGCGCCATATAATATTGACTAACATCGGAGTGATACAATTCGGTTATTTTGTCGTTCACCTTTAGCCTGTCGAGCGACAACACCACATCTACATCATAATGCTTGCAAAGCGAGTCAACAGAATCAGGAGATAGCGGAGCAACAGTAAAAAAATCGGTGCTTTCATTTACTGTATTAGCGTGCAGAACTATTTCGTTGAAAAACTCTTTACTTTGCAACTCCTCAGATAGAGATGCAAGCGCAAACAAGGGCAAACTATCAGTTTTAATCTTCAGATTTTTAGTATTTTGATAAAAAAATTCATTTTTATGTCCATATTCTTCCGGTTGAGTCACAGTATTGTTTACAATCAGCAATTTGGTAGCATCTGGTGCAAATGCCACCCGAGCCGGCCTTAGTACATCCAAATTTGTATACAACATGGTGGTACACGAACTAAAAAAGAGTGATGTAAAACAAATTCCTAAGAGTTGTGATAATTTAATTTTCATATTATAAATTTTCGTTCCGACAATAAGATCTTCATATCCTTACGTTAAGCCCATCGTAAGCCAAATGAACATTAAGCGGCAAAAGCTTTTCCACATCGGCATGTTTACCCAAATCGTGACTGAAATGGGTAAGATATGCCTGCTTAGCGCCGGTATCTGTAACAAAATCAAGCGCTTCCGAAAGCGAAAAATGTGCTATATGCTCTTTAATCCTCAAGGCATTTACAACCAAAACATCCAGACTCTTCAACTTTTCTATTTCCTCGGGGGCAATAGACTTAACATCAGTAAGATAAGCCATATTACCTATTCTGAAACCCAATACCGGTAAACGGGCATGCATAGCCCTTACAGGCGTTACCTTCAAATCATCTATGTAAAAATCCTCCTCTCCTATTTCAATCAAATCTATCAACGGTACTCCCGGATAACGTTTCTCGGCAAAGCAATAAGGCATTGTACTTTTAATCTGCTGTATTACATTGCTTTCGGCATACACCTTAGTATCGCCAAACGGCCTGATATCGTCCAGTCCACCCAAATGATCATAATGGCCATGAGTAATTAAAATAGCATCCAAAGCCTCGATATTGTTCGTCAGCACCTGCATTCTGAAATCAGGACCACAATCAATAAGCACAGTCTTGCTACCCGTTTGTACAACTACCGACGACCTCAAACGCTTATCGCGCTTATCATCCGATGTGCATACCGCACATTTGCAACCTATTTGCGGTATCCCCGTAGAGGTACCAGTACCTAAAAATACAATTTTCATTCCTGCGTCACCCAAAAAAAACAATCATTTATACGCCCATCCTTATTCTCCAGTTATTAGGATAAAGATTATTGAAACGATTGCCCATATTTTTTATCCATCCTAAGCCAGAACCCTGGTACATCATCAGCAAATATCCTCTGTAATTATTTTCGAATATAAAAACATCTTTCCTTAAATACGCCAGCATTTTTTCTTTATCAAGTTCAGTTACATCTATGCTATTTGTATCCAAATATTTTGACAGAGCAAGCTGCGCAGCCGGTATGAAATCTTTTCCTTTTTGTTCAGCTAAAAGTATGCCAGATTCTACAACGCGCAACCCTGACATGATATAAACCATATCATCATACAATACCGACTGATAGGCTCTTATGTAGTTTTCGTCATTAATTAAAGTCCAATCTAGAATATTTTTCAGTTTAAACGGAACTGAGTCCTGGCTTATTTTTTTAATCTTTCTTGAATCTATTTTACTTTTTTTGGCTATTGAAATTGTATCGTCAGGTTTTCGGATTACCGACATAAACAATCCTTCGCCTTTCACCTTGTGAGGATAAAATCTGTACCCGGCTTCGGTTTCTACTATTTGCTCCGATGCTGTTATTTTCACACGAAGCACTTCAGCATTAAACTCACCGCAAATCCACCGTACATTATCCTCATTCTCTTCCCGGTTATAAGTACAAGTACTGTAAACCAGCACTCCACCCGGTTTCAGAGCGTCCCATACCGCAGCAACAATTTCTTTTTGCCTGCGAGCACACATCAGTACGTTTGCCTCGCTCCACTCGTTCACCGCCTCCGAATCCTTGCGAAACATGCCTTCGCCCGAGCAGGGAGCATCAATTACAAGAGCATCAAAAAAACCTCTGTATCGGGAAAAATCAGCTGCCTCGTTGTTGGTAACCACTACGTTGGCATTGCCCCACTTAACGATATTCTCGGCTAATATATGAGCCCTTGATCTGATAATTTCATTACTCACCAGCAAGCAATTATCAGACAAAGCCTGAAGCAACAGGGTTGACTTTCCACCCGGTGCAGCACACAAATCCAGTACGCGCTCTGCATCAGGAAAATAAGTGCTCACTACCCGATTTAAAAACATGGAACTGGCTTCCTGCACATAGTAAACACCTGCATGCAAAAGCGGGTCAAGCGTAAAGCGGGGTCTTTCATCCAGATAATAACCATGCTCGCACCATAGCACCTTATCGGTAGTTGGCTTATAGTCTATTTTATCATTCACCCGTATGCTCGTAGGCGGGTTCTGCAACAGAGCCTGCTCAAAATCAGCATATTCATCACCCAGTAAAGCCTTAGTCCGTTCTCTGAATTTCAGAGGCAAATCCATATTTATAAAATTTTTTGGTACGAGATACAAATATATAACTTTTGACTAATATTTTTTGAGATAAAAGCAAATAAAAAAAACATTTACATGCATTAAAGCAGGTAAATGTTTCTAAAAAATGATTGAGTAGGAAAATAATTCTATAAAGCTCTTTTAATTTTGTCGATAACAGCTTCGTATTCATCATTGTTGAGATACACCTTCTGCGGATTCATTTCAAAAGTACTACCGAACGACAATCCCCCTTCGTATTTAGGAACAAGATGAAAATGCAGGTGTGCAAGTTTATCAGAATAAGCTCCGTAATTAATTTTTACCGGATTGAATGCTTTTTTCATGGCAGCCGCCACTTGAGCCACATCGGCCATAAAGGCATTGCGCTCATTCTGAGGCAATTCAAAAAGTTCGTTTACATGATCTTTGTAAGCCACCACACATCTGCCGGGATAGCTTTGTTCTTTAAATACGAATAATGTTGACACTGATAAATCACACACCTCAATCATAAGGCTTTTTTGTAATTCGTTACGCTGGCAATACAAACAATCTTCTGCTTTTGACATAAATAAAATTGAATAAATTATACATTAAAAAAGCAGTGATTTTTAAATTATTCACTGCTTTGTTTTTTTTCTGATTCTTTAGCTTCAGGATTTTTGCTCATCAAGTATCTTGAGAGCAATTTCCAGAATTTGAGTATCATCTAACATGACCAAACCACCATCAGGACCCGGCTCGATATGTACGCCACAACTTTTACCGTCTTTATAATTATGCCCACCGAAATAGTTACGTACAGTTTCTTTATCCAGACCGAGCTCATCGGCAATTCTGGTCATACTTCCACTTGGGAGCAAATCTTTTACTTTACGTAGTTCGTTGAATGTTATCGTTTTTGTCATGACTTTAAAGTATTAGAATTGTTAGTAAAATGTGATTTATTAGCTGCCATAAACATAATATAATAAGATGAAACAACAAAATAATTTCACATATTTTTCATATAAAATTCATATTTTAAATACACAGATTTTCATAACACTCTGACATAAAATATATTAAACCGACAATAAATTATGCGTACAACTTATTATTTGTTGGTATTTAACTCCGAATACTGATAATAAAACTCCACGATAGTTTCTATTCCACGTAAAAACATTTGCACCGGAAAGTTTTCGTTTGGCGAGTGAATGGCATCAGATTCGAGTCCGAATCCCATAAGAACGGGTTTTACACCCAACACCTTTTCGAACACCGGCACCACGCCTATACTACCTCCACGGCGTACAGGCAGAGGACGCTTACCAAAAGTTTTTGTATAGGCCTTTTCGGCAGCTTTATAGGCCACCGAATCGATAAGACACACATAGCTTTCGGCGCCATGCAAATGAGTAACTTTGATATCGACATAATCCGGTGCTATAGTTAGCAAATGCTTTTCTACAAGTGTTGCTATCTCGTCGTAGGTCTGATTAGGCACCAATCGCGCTGATAATTTAGCAAAAGCTTTTGATGGTAATACCGTTTTAGAGCCTTCGCCCGTATAGCCGCCCCATATACCACATACATCCAGAGTAGGTCTGATACCGGTACGTTCAATGGTATTGTAACCAGCTTCACCTCTCAACTTACTTATACCCAGATTAGCTTTATACTCCTCTTCGTCAAACGGTATCTCACCAATCAACTCACGTTCCTCATCGCTCACCGGCATCACCCGATTGTAAAATCCGGGAATCGTGATGCGCCCGTTTTCATCAATCAGCGAAGCCAGTATTTTGGATAATTCGGTAATAGGGTTAGCAACCGCTCCACCAAAAATTCCCGAATGCAAATCGCGGTTAGCTCCGGTTACTTCTATCTGCCAATAAGCAAGCCCACGCAAACCCGTAGTTATGCTCGGAATATCTTCGGCAAGCATGCTGGTGTCCGACACCAGAATTGTATCGCAGGATAGCAGCTCCCTGTTTAGCCCGCAAAACTTTTCGAGGCTTGGCGATCCAATCTCTTCTTCACCCTCAATTATGAACTTTACATTACATCTCAGTTCGCCGGCATTGAGCAAATACTCAAAAGCCTTGAGGTGCATAAACGATTGACCCTTATCATCATCGGCACCGCGGGCAAATATCTTCCCATCTCTGATTTCCGGTTCAAACGGAGCCGAATGCCATAAGTCAAGCGGTTCGGCCGGCATTACATCATAATGCCCGTAAATAAGCACTGTAGGATATTCCGGGCTTACCAACTTCTTAGCAAACACTACCGGATTTCCGTCCGTTTCAATAATCCGAGCCTCATCTACTCCAGCCTTTAGCAACAAATTTTTCCACTGCTCGGCACATTGGCGAATTTCACCATTTCTGTGAGCATGTGCGCTAACACTTGGGATACGGATAAGACTAAAAAGCTCATTGAATATTTTATCCTGATTAACCGTTAGATATTCTTTAACCTTTTGCATAATAGTATATTTTTATATAATTTTTCGATAAATAAAATACAATAAAAAAGCCAGTTCAACGTTTAACCTTATTGTAAACAATCGGGCTTTGTTAAGTATTCATAGCCTGTTATTCAGAAGTTATCAAAGATATAATTTTTAAAATAAAAAACAAATTTATATTTATTTCTTTTGAATTTTTTAAGGATACCGGATAAAACTCAGTTTAATTCGTTATAGCTTATTTTTTGTATATTTGTAAATGCTTTTCCCATTATTTTTTACACTAAAAAAATTTCATTCATCATAAGGCATCTCAGTAATGAAAAAACTTTTACTTTATATTATTCCTCTCTGTACTTTATGGGCTGTTAGTTGTACCAGCTCCAAAAACATCAACTATTTCAGCACAACGGACAAAAAATTGTCAGGCACAACAAGCCAGTGGCCAACAGCCAACAAAGAAGCTGTGATTGGCTATGGAGACATGCTTAGTATTACTGTAAACGGTATCGACCCATTGGCTGTAGCTCCGTTCAACCTTTCTTTAGTGACCTATACTTCGCCTGCTAACGACAGCATTAGCAATAGTGCAATTCAGTTATATACAGTTGACACACAAGGAAATATAAATTTCCCGGTAGTAGGCAAACTAAAACTTGGAGGTCTGAACAAATCTGAAGCTATAGCGCTCATCGGCCAAAAACTAACTCCGTTCCTCAAGGATCCGTTGGTAAATATCCGGTTCATGAATTCAAGTATAACCATTTTAGGCGAAGTAGCTAAACCCGGTCAGTACAAAACGAGCAGCGAAAGAGTTACTATATTAGATGCTCTGGCATTAGCCGGCGACATAACTATCTATGGAGCTAAAAATGATGTACAGGTAATACGCGAACAAGATGGAAAAATTGAAGCCGGTCGGGTAAATCTGAACTCTACTGAAGTATTCAATTCACCTTATTATTATCTTAGGCAAAATGATGTAATTATAGTAGGTACCGGTAAAACCAGAATTTTCAGAAATGAGCATTCACCTCAATACTTTACTGCCATATCAGCCGTAGCAGCTGTAACAGCTTCGGTAATGTGCATTGTATGCGCTGTACAGAAATAAAAAAACCAATTTTTTTTTGCCAAATTAATAAAATGGAAAATAAAACTACGAATACCACCACCTCCAAAGCAATAAATAACGATATAATCAAAGTCAAGGAACTTATAAGCCTGTATATCAAAAAATGGTATTGGTTTGCCATTTCCGTATTTTTATGTCTATTAGCAGCATTTGTGTATCTGAAAATCAGCCAACAAACCTTTAAAGTTGAAACAAAAATTCTGATTCGGCAAGACGAAAACTCTATTGACATATCCGAGATAGCTCTTTTAAAAGGCCTGGGTATGAAAGAAGTAAGCAAAGAGATTGATGATGAAATACAGATTATCAAGTCTGAAAACATCTTGCGCAATGCAGTAGAACAATTAGATATTGCCACAGATTACTTCATAAAAGATGGGTTAAAATATATCGACACTTACCCCGACAAACCGATTGAGATAATATATGTATCCGGCTCAAATCCCGAGGTAGGCGATGTTATGAAACTGACCGTACGTAAAGCCGACGATAAATTTATAGTAAAACTAAAGTGCGGACTATTCAGCGAAAAATACGAGATTACCGAAACCAACAACACCATAAACTCGCCTATAGGTCAGCTCAAGCTGAAAATTAACAAAACATTTAAGCCGGATGCAACCTATAAAATAAAAAGCTACCCAATTAAGAATTTGCTTGAATTTTACAGCAGCGAAATCAATGTTTCGTCGGTTTCAAAAAAAACTAATGCAATCAGAATATCGATAAATGCAGCCAACACACAGAAAGCCGTTGCGATACTTAACAAGCTTGTAGATTTATACAATATGGATGCTGTGATGGACAAGAACATAATAGCTTCAAACACCAAAGACTTTATCGACGAACGTTTAACTCTGATACAAAGCGAACTGACTGATATTGAGCAACAGGCAGAACTATACAAAAAAAGCAATAATCTAACAGACATCAGCTCCGAAGCAAAATTATTTCTGAATTCATCTAACGAATATGATAAAAAAATCAGTGAAATAGAAACGCAGCTTAATCTGGTTACTTATGTTGATGATTTTTTAAAAGAGCCACAAAATAAAAAAAATCTGATTCCGAATAACCTTGGCTTACAAGATGCTTCAATCAATGACCTTATCGAGTCGTATAATAAGCTACTACTCGAACACATGAAACTTATACGTACCAGCAACGACGAAAACCCTGTAGTAACCCAATTGGAACAAAAAATTAACGCACTGAGAAGCAATCTTATTGCAAGCATACAAAGCGTAAAAAACGGTTACAAAATAGCTAAAAAACAAGCAACGAGTAAAGACAATCAATTTATATCAAAGATAAAAGATATACCCACTCAGGAGCGTAAATATCTGGAGATAAAGCGCCAACAAGAAATTAAACAAGAACTTTACCTTTTCCTGCTTAAAAAAAGAGAGGAAAATGCGTTGACTCTGGCCAGCACCATGCCTTCGACCAAAACTTTGGACAAAGCAAGTGCTTCAACAGCGCCCGAGTCTCCAAAACTTTTAACCACCCTGTTTATAGCGCTCATACTTGGCGGAATGTTTCCTATAATTATATTGTATGTTAAAGATTTGTTCAACAATAAAATTACCAACAAAAATGAACTTACATCCAAGCTAAACATACCTTTTGCAGGATCAATAGGCATAAGCGAAAAAGCGGAACAAATAGTTGTAAAAAACGACTTTGCATCGCCGTTAGTAGAAATGTTCAGAATGCTAAGAACCAATCTGCAATTTATGCTGGGCGATAAAAAATCACCTGTAATACTTGTAACATCAAGCATTGCGGGCGAAGGAAAATCGTTTGTGGCCATAAATCTGGCTTTATCGTTTGCCCTCACCAATAAAAAAGTGGTACTTTTGGAATTGGATATCAGAAGACCTACACTTGGTCAACATCTTGCACTGAACAAACAGGGGGTAACATTATTCCTGTCGGGACAGAATGTACGAGCTGACGAGCTGGTCAATGAATCGGGCATACATCCTAACCTTAAAGTGATTTTAGCCGGCCAGCTGGCACCAAATCCTACTGAATTGCTGATGAGCAACAGATTAGAGGAATTAATTGAGTTTCTGAAAAAAGAATTTGATTATATAATTATTGACTCGGCACCGGCAGGTGTAGTGTCCGACACCTTCATAATCAGCAGAGTAACAGATAATACAATATACGTAGTAAGGCAAAACTATAGCAACAAAGACGTAACCGACCTGGCTCAGGAAATACATGAAAGCAACAAACTAAAAAATATGTGTTTGGTATTGAATGGAGATGACGCAAAAAGCGGATACGGATATGGATACGATAAGCACTACAGAAAAAAGTAATAGCTAAAAATAAATATGTGTAAAGACCTGAAAACATTTTCAGGTCTTTTTTTGTTTACTGCTGTGAACTAAGAAACTTTTAAAATATAATAGTTTCTTAATTACAAATTATAAACAACTAAAAAACAGATTTTTAAAAAATAATTTAAAAATAATCTATCAGAAAAATTACTTGCAAAGCAAATTTACTTACCTTTGCATCACAAAATAAATAAAATGGATTCGGTATCTGAACAAATAACATCAACAGCCTTCAAACTATTTCTGCAACGCGGTATTCGCAATGTTACAATTGACGAAATATGCTCTGAACTGCACATCTCAAAAAAAACCTTTTACAGCCATTTTCCTCAAAAGGAAGATTTGGTAGCCGCTATAATCACATCAGAAGAAAAACAAAACTACGAAAAAACCATAAAGAATCTCAAAAACAAGAACGCTATTGATGCATTGATTTATATCGTGAAAGAAATAAAGAAAAATGTAGACTGCCAGCCTTTTATGTTATGGCACGATGTGGCCAAATACTACCCGAAGGTATTTGAAACATTTCAGAATAAGCGTAAAGAGAAAATAAAAGATGGATTTGAGCAGAACCTGATGCAGGGAATTGCCGAAGGTTATTACAGAGATGACCTTGATATAGAGTTGACATCGCTGTTTCATATGGTTCAGATTAAAAACTCGTTTGAGATGATGGAGCAATCGCCGAAAAAAATTACCAAAAAGCGTTTGCTTAATTTTTTCATCGATTTAATGATGCACCTGATTGTAAACGAAAAAGGATTGAAATATCTGAATGAGCACTATCACAATGAAAATGTAAAAGAAAATTGAGATACATATTTCATCATTATAACTAAAAAACGGTCATTCATCGGTTTTTTTATCGGGTTTATCGATTTCTTTTTATTGTTTTTCGATAATCAAACTATTTTTGCAACATAAAAAATGAACAAAGAAATATTACTAAAAGAAATATGAGAAAGATTGTGAAACTATTTAATTTAAAAATGTTTGCTACCGGCATGGCTCTTGTTTGCCTGTCTCCTGTAGCTATGGGGCAAGACACCATCAAACTGTCGTTGTCGAAAGCTATTGAAATAGCATTAAGCGAGAACCCTACGATTAAAGTTGCCGAAAAAGAAATTCAACGGGTAAATTACTCTAAAAAAGAACGTTTGGGCGGCTTGTTGCCTAATGTATCGTTAAGCGGTACTTATCAACGGGCTTTAAAAAAGCAGAAAATGTATTTGGATGGATTTAATATGTCTAATATGTTTTCTCCTGTTTTATCTTATGCTTTGGAACAAACAATTATTCAGAACCCTCCTACTCCAAGTGTTATTGAAGCACAGGAGGCATATGAACAAGCTGCAAATAGTGGAGATGGAAGTATTGAAGTAGGTAGAGATAATACTTTTACAGCAGGGTTGAATGCCACGTTGCCTATTATAGCACCGAGCCTTTGGGCTACGCTCCACCTGAGCGAAATGGAACTTGAAATGAGTCAGGAATCGGCGCGCTCGTCTAAAATATCGCTCTACAATCAGGTTACCAAAACCTACTACAGCATTCTGATGATGCAGGACTCATACGACGTGATAAAACGCAGTTATGAGAACACCCTCGAAAATGCCAAGATTATCCTGAATAAATACAAACAGGGTACGGTCTCGGAATACGAATGGATACGGGCCGATGTACAGGTCAAAAGCGCTCAGAGCAATCTGGTATCGGCCGAAAGTGCTGTGCAAATAAGTAAACTTCAGTTGAAAATGCTTTTGGGCATAGATAGTTACAACGAAATATCAGTAGAAGGCAAACTCTCGGATTTTGAGTCGACCATGTATGGCGATGTAATGAAAATAGATACTACCACGATGCAAAACAATTCGGATCTGAAGCAGTTCGATATTCAGAAAAAACAACTTGAGCAGAACGAAAAAATTCATAAAGCTTCGCTTCTACCCACGCTGTCAACATCAATTAATTATCAATACATGTCGATGGCCAACGACGATATAACATTTAGCAAAGATCAGGTATGGTTTCCTACCTCATCGTTAGGTGTTACACTCGCAGTTCCTTTGTTTCAGGGTGGTGCTAAATATTACAAGGGGAAACAGATTAAACTACAGCTGTCTGAGCTAAACGACCAGCGCGAAAACCTTAAAAGAAGCATTGAAACCCAGGTACTTTCTTCAATCGAGAACATAAAAAAATCTTTGAAAAAGATTGAATCGAACAAAGATGGAGTTCGCCAGGCCGAGAAAGCGCTTAACATTTCGCAAAAGATGTACGAAGTTGGGGTGGCCACTTATCTGGATTTGAGCAATGCCGAACTGGCTTACGTAAATGCAGGTTTAACCTACAATCAATCAATTTATGATTACCTGTCGGCAAAAGCCGATCTCGAAAAACTTTTAGGAAAAGAATTCAACAAATAAGAAATTAAAAAAAACAACAAGGTATAGATATGAAAAGAATTAAATTTACCGCCATTTTAGCTTTGGGAGTTGTTCTGGCATTATCGTCGTGTTCAAAAAAAGAGCAGGCAGCTTCGACCGCCTCATCGGCCAACGAAAAAATAAAAGTAAAACTTACTGATGTAAAACTGCAGGACGTAGAGCAAAATGTAACATTTACAGCCAGCGTGGAACCTGAAGTAAAAAACAATATAGCGCCAGCAGCGCCGGGTAGAATACGTAAAATATTTGTTGAAGTAGGCGATAGAGTAGCCAAAGGCCAAAAACTGGCTCAGATGGATGCAGCCAATCTGTCGAACTCGGAAACACAAATTGAAAACCTTCGTAAATCGTACAAAAGGGTTTCGGAACTGTTTGCCGTAGGAGGAGCTTCGCAGCAGGATTTGGACAACGCCAAACTACAACTGGATGTAGCTGAAACCAACCTCAGAAATCTGAACGAAAATACCTCGCTGATAAGCCCGCTTTCGGGAATTGTAACAGCCCGAAATTACGATGAAGGCGACCTCTACTCAGGACAAATGGCCATTCTGACAGTGATGCAGATAAATCCAGTGAAACTTATTGTAAATGTTTCAGAATCTTATTACTCAAGAATCAGAACGGGGATGAGTGTTGATATTGCCGTAGATGTAATTGAAGGCGAACGCTTTCAAGGCAAGGTATCGCTTATATATCCTACCATTGACGAACGCACCCGTACTTTTGGTGTAGAAGTGAAAATATCAAACCCGAATAATAAAATACGACCGGGAATGTTTGCACGCGCTATCATGAATTTTGGTACTATGAAACACGTAGTAGTGCCTGACAACTCTATTATTAAACAGAGCGGTTCGGGCGAACGGTTTGTATACGTATACCAGGATGGTAAAGTAACTTACAAAAAAGTAGAACTGGGACAAAGACTTGGTGAAAACTACGAACTTATATCGGGACTTACCGGTACTGAGCAAATAGTAGTGGCCGGACAATCAAGATTAGTTGACGGAAGCGAAGTTGAAGTTGTAAAATAATTTTACAAAAAAAGTAAAGAATTTAAATTCAAAAAAAAGACTAAATTATGAGTTTATACGAAAGTTCAGTAAAAAAGCCTATTATGACAGCCCTTGTATTTTTGGGAGTAGTTATACTGGGACTTTTTTCGCTCAATAAATTACCCATCGACTTATTGCCAGATATCGAGACAAACACGATTATGGTAATCACTTCGTACGATGGAGCAAGTGCCTCAGATATAGAAACTAACGTAACACGTCCGCTCGAAAGTTCGCTCAATACGGTAGCCAATCTCAAAAGTCTGAAATCGTCGTCAAGAGAAAACCGTTCGGTAATCACACTGGAATTTAACTATGGAATGGATATTGATGCACTCACCAACGACGTACGTGACAAGTTGGATATGGTAAAGTCATATTTACCGGAAGGCGTCACCGACCCTATCATATTTAAGTTCAGTACCGATATGATTCCGGTAATCATGATTTCGGCTACAGCCAATCAGAGTTTGCCGGCTTTATATAAAATTCTGGATGATAAAGTAGCCAATGCACTGGCACGTATCGACGGAGTAGGTTCGGTTTCGATAAGCGGCGCCCCCGAACGTGAAATACAGGTTTATATCGACCCGCTTAAGCTCGAAGCATACAATCTCACCATCGAAGGAATAGCGCAATATATAAGGCTCGAAAACCTGAATACTCCCGCAGGTACTATGGATGTTGGTAGCGAAACATATTCGCTCCGCGTACAGGGCGAATTTAAGGATGCTGCCGAAATGGACAAAATCATTGTAGGTTCATATAATGGTAAAAATATATTCTTATCGGATGTAGCCCAGGTAAAAGATGCGCTGGAAGAACGTGTACAGGAAAGTTATACCAATGGAGTGCAGGGAGCTACCATAATAGTACAAAAACAATCGGGTTCCAATACGGTTAACATTGCATCGGCCATTCAAAAAGAACTACCCAACATTCAGAAGACACTCCCTTCGGATATCAAAATGAATGTTATCATGGATACTTCGGATAATATCAAGCAAACCATCAACGGACTTACCGAAACAGTATTGTATGCATTTCTGTTTGTGATACTTGTGGTACTTTTCTTCCTCGGACGCTGGCGGGCTACGGTTATTATCATCATAACCATACCCATATCGCTTATTGCTGCATTTATTTACCTGTACGGAACCGGAGGAAGTCTCAATATCATTTCGTTGAGTTCGCTATCGGTGGCTATTGGTATGGTAGTGGACGACGCCATTGTGGTACTCGAAAACATTACAACACATATAGAGCGGGGTAACCGCCCTAAAAGTGCTGCCATACACGGTACCAACGAAGTAGCGTTATCGGTTATAGCATCTACGCTTACCATTATCGCGGTATTCTTCCCACTTACGCTCATCTCTGGTGCAGCTGGTGTAATGTTTGAGCAATTAGGTTGGATGGTAACCATTATCATGGCTGTATCGTTAATTTGTGCGCTATCGCTTACACCGATGCTTACCTCAAAAATATTGCGACTCGACCCGAAACATGGTACAACGTTTAAACTAATCTATACTCCTATTGAGAAATTTCTGGATAAATTAGATGATAAATATGCTTCTATCGTTAACTGGGCTTCGCGTCACAGATGGTTGGTAGTTATTTTATCTGTTGTATTTTTTATCCTTAGTTTAATTCCCGGTAAATTTATCGGTACCGAATATATTCCAGCTCAGGACAATAGCCGTATTGCATCGACTATAGAAATGCCCGTAGGTACCCGTATGGAAATTACGAAAGAATTTGCTAAAAGGAAAACGGAAGAATGGAAAAAAAGATTTCCGGAAATTGACATGATCAATTATTCGGTCGGGCAAGCCAGTAGTTCCAACACCTGGGGTTCGTTACAAAACAATGGCTCAAATATCATATCGCTGAATATGAGATTATTGCCACTAAAAGACCGTAAACGTTCCATGTTTGAAATCACTGACAGTATTAGTGCCGACTTAAGCAATTCACCCGAAGTTCAAAAATCAAACGTCATAGCCGGTGGAGGTATGAGCATGATGGGCGGTCAATCGACACTCGATGTGGAAATATATGGTTATGACTTTGACGAGACTGATAAAGTTGCGAAAGCCGTATCAGAAGGTATGGCCAAAATCGATGGTCTGACAAATGTCAGGGTAAGCCGCGAAGCTTACAAGCCCGAGTTTCAGGTAGATTTTGATCGTGAAAAACTGGCCATGAACGGTTTGAGCATGTCAACAGCATCCAACTTCCTTCGCAACAGAATAAACGGTCTTACGGCATCGCTCTTCCGCGAAGAAGGTGAAGAATACACTATCCGCGTAGTTTATGCACCCGAATATCGTCAATCGATAGAAGATATCGAAAACATTCTGATATACAACAGTCAGGGACAGGGAGTACGTCTCAGGGAATTAGGAAAAGTGGTTGAACGGTTTACGCCTCCTACCATTGAGCGTAAGAACCGTCAGCGGTTAGTAACAGTATCATCGTCGGTATCGGGTACTACCATTGACAAAGCCGTAGCCGGTATTAATGCCGTACTTGATAAAACCGATATACCATCGGATGTGAGTCCGAAGATAGCCGGTACTTATATCGACCAGCAGGATTCGTTCAAGGATTTGGGTAGCTTATTACTCATCATTGTGATGCTGGTATTTATCGTAATGGCTTCGCAGTTTGAGTCGCTTACCTATCCGGGTATTATCATGTTCTCTATTCCGTTTGCATTCTCGGGCGTTATTCTGATGCTTGCCGCCACAGGCAACACTCTTAATATGATGTCATTTGTGGGAGTTATCATGCTTATCGGTATTGTGGTGAAAAATGGTATTGTGCTTGTAGACTATATCAATCTTAATCGTGAACGTGGTATGGGTGTAATACGCGCGGCCAAAGAAGGTGGTAAATCTCGTCTTCGTCCGGTGTTGATGACAACCCTTACTACCATCCTGGGTATGTTGCCATTAGCCATTTCAAGTTCTGAAGGTTCTGAAATGTGGAAACCAATGGCCGTAACAGTTATTGGAGGTCTTACCGTATCTACTGTACTTACTTTGGTTATTGTACCTACGGTTTACACCCTGTTTGCAAGTAGCGGTATCAAGCGCAAACGTCGTAAAATGAAACACGCAACTCTTGACAAGCAATTAGATTAAACACAAAAAAGAAGCTTTCCGGCTGCAACTTGCCATGCCGGAAGCTTCTAAATGGTTATAACCAATGATAATCGGTTCATACAAACATCAAAAAAAGAATTATTTATGAAATCAATATTTATTGCCTTCGACCAGGGATATTATGATCAGATAATAACAATACTGAATTATAATCACGTAAAAGGCTTTACAAGCTGGGAGCAGGTTCAGGGACGCGGATCGCAAACCGGCGAACCACACTATGGCAATCATGCATGGCCGTCGCTCAACTCGTCGATACTTACCGTAGTAAACGACGAAAAAGTAAAACCATTACTTGAAGATCTGAAAAAACTCGATGCCACATCTAAACTCATGGGGCTAAGAGCTTTTGTATGGAATATTGAGGATGGTATCTGATAAAATCGCAAACATGTTTCAAATAAAAAAGTTTCCACAGCTGTTACAAGCTATGGAAACTTTTTTTTGTGAAAATATCTTGAGATTTATGCCCAAAAATCATATTTTTTCAGAGCAAATTTACTTTTACAATTTTGTAATCAATATTTTATCTATTCTGTTCCAATCCATATCTACAATTTCGAAAGAATACTCCCTGAAAACAAATTTATCGCCTACTTGCGGTATTTCGTTAATCTGGCTCAATACAAAGCCGGCAACCGTACTGTAATCTATTTCGCTAAAGTCCACTTCAAAATCCTGAATCACATCCGCTAAAATTTCGACCGGCGCATCCCCGTTTACAAGCACCGAGTCGTCATCGCGCACAAACATATCCGGTTCGTTAACCTCTCCTTCTTCAGGTATTTCACCTACAATATTCTCCATTACATCATACAAAGTAATAATACCCTCAAAACCGCCATATTCATTAACTATAAAGCAAACCCGGTTTTCATTTTTACGCAATTCGTTAAGTACTTTATGGGCATCAACATTTTCGGGCAAAACAATAGGTTCCTTTATCAGTTCATCAAAATTCAAAGCTTTTTTCTGACTTAGCGTTTTGTAATAATCTTTCAGATACAGCACACCGGCAAAGTTATCTAATTCGTCTTTGCAGCAAACCACCTTGCTATGATGCACACCACCGATACGATGTTTTATTTCCGACATGGGCCTGTTGATATCAATCCACTCAATATCCGTACGGTGCGTCATCAGATGATATGCTTTCTTATCCGAAAAATAAAAAACATTTTCATGTATCAGGTTTTGTTCCTGTTCAATAACTCCCTCATGCGAAGCTATTTTAATCATCTGTCTTAATTCGGCTTCGGTAAATTGTTCGTTCTGTTTTTTCACCCCCATAAGTTTCATAATGCCATTGGTAGCTATTGAAAGCAGCCAAACGAAAGGAAAAAGCACTTTGCTAAAATAATAAATAACCGGAGCCACTACCCGAGCCGTTTTTTCGGGATTGCTCAACGCCAGAGTTTTCGGCACCAATTCGCCAATAATAATGGAAACGTAAGTAATAATTACCACTGTAACCGTCATGGCTATCTGATGTGCATAAGGTTGCAAAGCAGGAAATTCTTCAAAAAAAGGAGCCACATTATCAGCAATACTTACGCCACCATACACCCCGGTAACTATACCTATCAAAGTGATTCCCACCTGAATAGCCGACAAAAAATCCTCGGAATCTTCCTGTAATTTGATAGCTACACCCGCACCTTTACTACCTTTAAGACGCATTTGTTCGAGTCGGGCTTTCTTGCTCGATACAAGAGCAATTTCGGACAATGCAAAAAATCCATTTATAACAATTAAGAATGAAAGAATTAAAATTTCCATATAAGCTTTTAAAATTCAAGGTGTAAAATTAATCATATATTTTTCTTTATCAAAATTTTAAATACAAGTATTTGTAATACAGGCCAAAGGTTAATTCTGTAATATATTTGTAATACTTTTGAAACATCTATTTAATTTGTTTGTTGATTATATTACATGGCTTAATATGTATTTTTGCAACAAATTAAATAAAAGTTCATGGATACTATTTACATTGTGATTGTGCTCGTATTACTGGGCCTTGCAGCATTAGACCTTGTAGTTGGTGTGGCCAACGATGCTGTAAATTTTCTGAATTCGAGCATCGGCTCCAAAGTTGCACCACTCTGGGTGATACTTACGGTAGCTTCTGTTGGTGTTTTAGTTGGATCATTATTCTCAAGCGGAATGATGGAAATAGCCCGAAGCGGTGTTTTTTATCCCGGCAAGTTTACTTTTTCGGATATTATGCTGCTTTTTCTGGCTGTAATGGTAACTGATGTTATATTATTAGATGTATTCAATACCTTTGGTTTACCTACCTCTACTACCGTTTCGCTCATCTTCGAGCTGCTTGGAGCGGCGGTGGCCGTAGCTTTAGTTAATATCTGGCGGAGCGATTCAGGTATGCTATTCGAGTATATTAATACTGCTAAAGCACTGACAATCATTTCAGGTATATTAGTTTCGGTGGTTATTGCATTCACGGTAGGCTCCATAGTGATGTGGTTTTCGCGTTTACTTTTTTCGTTCAAATACAAAAAATCTTTCTCGTATATCGGTGCCATTTGGTCGGGTCTTGCTCTTACAGCTATTACTTACTTTGCCATATTCAAGGGACTGAAAGGCACTACACTCATTTCAAAAGAATCAATAAACTATATTCAGGACAATCTGGGGTCGGTGCTTTTTTTCATTTGGATAGGCTGGTCGGTAATTATGGCTACACTTCAGCATGTATTTAAAGTAAAAATCCTGAAAATCATTATTCTGGCTGGTACCGCAGCGCTGGCGCTTTCGTTTGCCGGCAATGACCTTGTAAATTTTATCGGCGTATTTATGGCCGGCCTCAGTTCATTTGAGATAGCCTCGGATGTAGTAGCAGCAGGTGGTTCGGTAGATACATTAACCATGGGGAAACTATCCGAACCAGTATCGGTAGACTGGCGTTATTTATTTGGAGCAGGCATAATTATGGTACTGGCACTGTGGTTCTCCAAAAAAGCCCGTACTGTAACCAAAACCGAAGTAAACTTATCCCGTCAGGGCGAAGGAATTGAACGGTTTTCGTCCACCGGAGCATCGCGGTCGTTAGTTCGCAATGCTGTATCGGTGAGTAAGTTTTTCAGAAGAATAACCCCCGAACGTGTAACCAACTTTGTTGAAAGCCGCTTCAAGCCCTTATCGGACGAAGAAAGCAGCGATGCCTCTTTCGATCTCATTCGCGCATCGGTCAATCTTACCATTTCGGCATTGCTTATATCGGCCGGAACTTCGCTTAAACTTCCGTTATCCACCACCTATGTAACCTTTATGGTAGCCATGGGGTCGTCGTTGGCCGACAGGGCATGGGGACGCGAAAGTGCCGTATACCGCATTACCGGAGTACTTACCGTGATAAGTGGCTGGTTTGTTACAGCCATAGTGGCATTTACCGTTGCAGCCATAGTGGCATTTGCCCTGATGTATGGCGGCATATATGCCGTAGTGGGTGTTATTGCATTGGTAGTATTTCTGTTTATCCAATTTGCTATTTTACACAAAAAAAGAGAAAACAAGATGGAACGTGAAGATATTCAGCCATCTACCAACGAACACGACATAGTAGTAAATTGTACCAACGAAATCAGAGAGTCGGTAAAAACCACTGTTGATATATATTCAAAAATGCTGGATGGCTTATTTAATGAAAATCGAAAAGAGCTGCACAATCTTTATAAAATTGCTGATGAGTTTCATGGAAAATCGAAACGCCGGCGAGCTTACGAAGTATTACCCACATTGCAACATCTGGAGCACACCTCGCTGGATACCGGTCAATATTATGTACAGGCAGTAGATTATTTTTACGAAATATCGGTATCGTTGCGGTATATGACCGAATCGAGTTATAATTTTATTGATAATGCTCACGAAGGTTTTACTCAGGAACAGATTGAAGATTTGAGAACGTTGGGTAAAGAATTGATTTCGGTTTACAACGATTTCAATCGCATGATTGACTCAAAAGACTACTCCGGTCTGGAGAGTATTAAAGAGCGACGTGCTGTTATTCTCGATTTGTATTCAGACCTGGTTAAGAAACAAATCAGACGAACTAAAAATAAAGATACCGGCACGCGTAACAGTATTCTGTATCTCAATCTGCTGAACGAAACCAAAGCCATTGCTCTAAAATCAGTTAACCTGATGAGAGCACAAATGAATATGTTTAATTCCGACGAATATAACAAAGCGATGGCCTGATACTGATTTTTATTCTTCATGCCATTTATCCTATAAAAAACAAGAGAGCCTTTATTGCAAAAGCTCTCTTGTTTGTTTATCCGACGGTGATTATTGGGTTATTAAGTTATTAGGTTATTGGGTTATTGGGTTATTGGGTTATTGGGTTATTGGGTTATTGGGTTATTGGGTTATTGGGTTATTAAGTTATTGAGTTATTCAGTTATTCAGTTATTGAGTTATTGAGTTATTGAGTTATTCAGTTATTGAGTTATTGAGTTATTGAGTTATTCAGTTATTCAGTTATTCAGTTATTCAGTTATTCAGTTATTCAGTTATTCAGTTATTCAGTTATTCAGTTATTCAGTTATTGGGTTATTCAGTTATTCAGTTATTCAATCATTCAATCATTCAGTTATTCAATCATTCAGTTACGGGGGAGCGGGCGCAGATGTCCGAAATGGGTTAGGTTAAGACAGGGTTTTCTAATGTGTTACATGATTTTATTTTTATGACAAACGAGTACATTTTTCATGTCGCCGTGCCAGTTGTGCATTCCATTACCTTCGCAGTTTTTGTAATCTTTGCATGTACTGCACTGTCCCGTGCGTGTCCAGCTGCGATCTCTGAAAACTTCGAACCGGGATTGCCATACTTCGTAAAAATTGTCGTTGTAGATATTGCCTTGTACCAAACTTCGGTCGGTATTCGGACAGGCCGATATGGATCCGTCGGCAAGAATTGATCCGATATTGATGCCGGCTCTGCAGAAAAAACGGCTATCGCGGACTTTGGTTTCGTAACTGCCCACATAGCCTTCGCAACTGAATTTTACGTCCATTTGTCCGCATTGCCGGGATACGGAGATAAAGTCCATCAGCCCTTCGAACTGCTCGTTGGATAAAAATAATTCCGGATGAAAACGTGCTCTGCCAATAGGAACTATGGTGAAAAGTCTCCACGCTTTTACACCTTTTTCGGTGAGAAAAAGGCGTAGTTTTTCAAGTTCTGAATAGTTGCGACTGTTTACACAGGTTACCACATCAAAATTCAGCCGGGGCGACGAGGCTGCCAATTCGATAGCGCGAACTACTTTTTCGAAACTATCGTCATTTTTTCGCATCCAGTTATGTGTATCTTCAAGCCCGTCTAAACTGATAGTGAGGGCTCCCAGACCGGCATTGAGTAGCGATACATGCCTTTGTTCGTCGTACAGATAACCATTGGTAACCATGCTCCAGCGCATGCCCCGTTTTCTTATTTCCATTCCGCATTGCTCAATATCGGTACGCAAAAGAGGTTCGCCACCGGTGATAACCACCATAAAGTTGTGCGGTACGTCCTGAATGGTATCAAGCGCTTTCAGGAAATCGGCTTTCGGCATATCTTTCAGCAAAGAATTTTTGGAGCAGTCGCTTCCGCAATGCCGACAGTCGAGATTGCAGCGGGTAGTGCATTCCCAAAACAAATAATTGAGCAAGTGCTCGTCAGTAAGCTTTCTTTTCAGCTCGCGATATGCAAAATCGGCAACAAAATTCCTCATTTATTTCAGGTTAAGTTGAATATCCAAAAAAACTCTGTCGGCATCATTTGCCACCACCGTATCCATGGGCTGATAGTTACTATTTTCAGCACCATCAACATCTTCGAAAACCAATTTTACGTTGTTGCCCGTATAAAGTGCAAATGCCCCATCATCGCCGGTAAAAGTGTACTGTCCAAAATCCGGCGCTGAAATTTTAATTCCCTTTACAGGCAATCCGGTAGCTTTAGAAGTTACTTTACCTTCCACAAAGAGGTCGTTACCAAAATCCTGCGGAGTACCATAGCAAGCCTGAAAAACAAAGGCGATAGAGGTAAAACATAGACCTCCGATAATTTTTCTTAATAAATTCTTTTTCACGACAATAGTAAATGTAAAATAATCAAAAAGATCAGTAGTTTCAAATCAAAAAAAAGAATCAAATACTTAAATACTTATTGATAAGTCTCAGCATCAGTTTGTTCAACAGCTCAACCTGATAAGCTCCCACGGTAGGCTCAAGGTGGTCGTTGCCTACACCGCTATCGTTGGTAATAAATACGTAAGTACCATTGGTTACAGAAGCCATAAACCGCATCAGAAACTCAGTTTCCTTATCAATACCACTGGCAGTAACAGGAATGATGCGGATGCCTTTGGAAGCAGCCGATTTGATATGCTTTTGCAAATCGGCAATCACAGCCGGCTGGTAATGCGGGGGAGCATCGAGTAAGAGAAAAAGTATGCGCGTGCGCGACTGCGACGACCATTGGAGGTTATTCACCGCTTTATCAAGTGCAGTGTGTACAGCTTCGGGGAAATCGCCTCCACCATCGGCTCTTTGAGCCTTAATAAAATTGAGTGTTTTGTCGATATCGGAACTAAAGTCTGATACGCGTGTCAGATAATCATCACCTTCGTCGCGATAGAATACTGAGCCGGTAAAAATACTTACTGATGGATTTGCAGTTTGAGCTTTACTTACCACATCAAGCAACTCGGTTTTCAGAAATTCAAGTTCGTCGCTCATAGATCCGGTTGCGTCTACCACAAAAGCTATCTCTGCCCGCGTAGGAGCAGTTTTGGAGGATGTAAGTTGAACGGTATTTATGCCATCTGAGTATTTTTTTACATCACTAATGGTTTTATCACCAACAGCTATTTCGTATTGGCTGAAATTGACCGAACCGTTTTTTTGAAACACATCCACCCAAAGTTCAGCCTTTCCTTCGTTATCTGTTTTGGCTATCCATACTGTTGCTCCATTGAGTTTCAGGTTAACGGTTTCATCCACGGCCGGGGTTGTGCCATTATAGGTAACCCTCACCGAAACACGATTATTCAGGTAGAAACTCCAATAACTATTCATGCCTGCATAGTCTTTTGTTTGAAGCAGACTATCTAAAAATGTCCAGTTGCTCAAATCGTTCCATTCGCCAGCCGTAATTACACCGGGCTGACCTTCATTTTGTTCACCTGAATTTACACCCTCCGACACACCGTCAGTCAATGCATACTTATCGCCGTCGGCATCGGTATATCCTACATCTTCTTTAGTACAACCAACAAGCAAAACCAGCATAAAACAAAGCAGCCAATACTTCTTCATATCCATATCATTTTGTGTTTATAACTAATGATGCTTTGTACGAAGAAAATGTTGCACAGTGAATTTAAGTAATTGAAAGAAAATAATGTCCTATTTTACAACAAATACCATTTTACACATATAAATCATTGATGCTCCTTTGAAGTTCTTTTGAGGTACTCAGGTTCCCTTTGAGGCTACTCGTGTTCCCTTTGAGGGTACTCGTGTTCCCTCTGAGGCTACTCGTGTTCCCTTTGAGGCTACTCGTGTTCCCTCTGAGGCTACTCAGGTTCCCTTTGAGGCTACTCGTGTTCCCTTTGAGGCTACTCGTGTTCCCTTTGAGGCTACTCGTGTTCCCTCTGAGGCTACTCGTGTTCCCTTTGAGGCTACTCGTGTTCCCTTTGAGGCTACTCGTGTTCCCTTTGAGGCTACTCGTGTTCCCTTTGAGGCTACTCGTGTTCCCTCTGAGGGTACTCGTGTTCCCTCTGAGGCTACTCGTGTTCCCTTTAGGGTGGGTCTATTCGGGTCTATTGGGTCTATTCAATAAACTGTGTCAATGTTTTTATTGTCCGTAAGATATTCATATTATATCTTTGTAAATCTTCTACGGGGGACTGATTTTTAGGGATTTATATTAGGATACATTCCCTACGGGAAATAATTTACCATAAGCAAAATTGAATTATTTCAAAATCCTGATTCGCATTACTTATACATCACTCTCTTTTCGGGAAAAATAGCGACACCATTCTGTAAGGCCACACTCGTAACATTTAGGTTTACGGGCCTGACAAACATAACGTCCGTGCAAAATAAGCCAGTGATGAGCCCGGGGAATAAGGTCGGCAGGAATATACTTCACTAATTCTCGTTCGGTTTGGAGCGGGTTTTTAGAATTGGTAGTAAGCCCAAGCCTGTCGGAAACTCTGAAAACATGCGTATCCACAGCCATGGCAGGTTTATCAAAAATAACCGAGGCTATAACATTAGCCGTTTTTCGTCCTACACCGGGCAGTGTTTGCAACTGGTCAACATCATCGGGCACTATACCGTCGAAGTCGGCTATCAGTTTTTGCGCCATTCCCACCAAATGCTTAGCTTTATTGTTGGGATAAGATACAGAGCGGATATAGCCGAAAACCTCATCAGAAGTAGAAGCCGCCATTACTTCGGGAGTAGGAAATGCCTCAAAAAGTTTAGGCGTAATCATATTTACACGCTTATCGGTACATTGAGCCGAAAGAATCACAGCAACAAGCAATTGATACGGGTTCTCATGATGCAATTCAGTCTCGGCCACCGGAACATTAACCCTGAACCACTCGATAATATGCTGATAGCGTTGTTTTGTTGTCATATTAAGTTTATTGATATTTTAAATACAGTCAATACCTGCCAATACGGCTAATTGATTAATTGTAAAAGCGTATCGGGATAGTTCGTAACCGGTTCGCTTGTTCGCTCCACAAATTTATATCAAAAAATAATTTTTGGCGATGCTTTTTTACTATTTTTGCATATCAAACATAATTATGGGTAAATAAAACCCGTTCATTATAAACCGGATTAATAAAAGTACAGGTATAAGCTTTTCAGAAAACCCTATATAGTTCAATATCAGATATGGCACCACGCAAACCTATAAAACCGACTTCGAAAGCAGAGAACAGAACAGAGCCGAAAAAAGAATTTAAGTCGGAAGCACCCAAAAAAAACAGTAAAACCACGAGTTCATCATCAGAGTTTTTTCAGGATTTAAAAGCATTCCTGACCGATGACCGCACCCGATTTATACTGGGAATTGTAATCTTGCTGGGTGTACTGTATCTTACATTAGCGTTTATTTCGTACTTTTTTACCGGAGCTGCCGATCAGAGTAAAATGGATTTGTCGCTGGGCGAGCTACGCCAATTGCGTACCGATATTCAGAACTGGACATCGGTAACCGGAGCTGTATTAGCCGAGAACTTCATTCATCGTTGGTTTGGTGTATCGTCGTTTGCCATTCTGGTATTCGGGTGTATTGTTGGACTCAGAATGCTTAAAGTAAAAGCTCCATCGTTGTGGAAAAGCTTTTTCCATGCGGCATTTTGGCTGATATGGTTATCAGTCATGTTGGGTTTTGTAGTAAATCCATTCGTAAAGGAATGGATTTTCTTTGCACCTGGCGGACAACATGGCGAAGCCGTAAGCCGATGGATAAGCTCGTATGTGGGTTATCCCGGCACTTTGATGATTCTGGTAGGTGTTTTTCTTATTTACAGCATCATAAGCTTTACATCGACAATACCTTTTATACAACGACTGTTTGGCAAAAAGCATAAAAACAATGAGGTAGAGGAAGAAAATACTTATTCGGATGATATGAATGACGGATCTGAACCAACGGTGGCTGTAGGAACCGAAATTATTCCTGAAGACTGGGTAGTGAAAGGCAGCGACGAACAGGAAGAATTTATCATTGCGCCGGACGAATTTGCCACTGAAAGCACGCCTGCGGAGCCACCGGTAAACAATGATGTAACTTTTGAAATAGAAACTCCGGTTGAAACTGAAGATAATCAGGCTGTAGATACTCCGGCTAACTCCAACGAGGAAGAAAACGAAGATCCTGAATACAACCTGTCGCGACTGGGAAAGTATGACCCCACGCTGGACCTTACCCGCTATACCACGCCTACGCTCGACTTGCTGAAGGTATACGGTTCGGACAACAACACACAGGTTGATATGGTGGAGCAAAACGCCAATAAAAACCGTATTATCACCACCTTACAAAATTACGGTATAGAGATTGACTCCATCAAAGCTACGGTAGGACCTACCATTACACTTTACGAAATAGTACCGAAAGCAGGTGTACGTATTTCAAAAATCCGAAATCTGGAATATGACATCATGCTCAGTCTGGCCGCCACGGGTATTCGTATCATTGCGCCTATACCGGGCAAAGGAACCATCGGGATAGAAGTTCCCAATGCTGATCCTCAGGTAGTTTCCATGCATTCGGTTATTGCTTCCAAGAAGTTTCAGGAATCGAAATTTGAGCTTCCGGTAGCGTTCGGAAGAACCATTACGAATGAGATATTTATGGTAGATCTGACTAAAATGCCGCACCTGCTTGTGGCCGGAGCTACCGGACAAGGAAAATCGGTTGGTCTTAACGCCATTATCACCTCGCTGCTTTACAAAAAACATCCATCGCAGTTAAAATTGGTACTTGTTGACCCCAAAAAGGTTGAGTTTAATATTTATGGAGATATCGAAAAACATTTTCTGGCTAAGCTCCCCGATGGCGAAGACGCAATCATAACTGACACAAGCAAGGTAGTAGAAACGCTCAACTCCCTGTGTAAAGAAATGGACGACCGCTACGATTTGCTCAAAAAAGCCCATGTTCGTAACATCAAAGAATACAACGAAAAGTTTTACAATCGTAACCTCAATCCCGAAAAAGGTCACCACTTTTTGCCTTACATCGTGGTTATTGTAGATGAGTTTGGCGATTTGATTATGACTGCCGGCAAAGAAGTAGAAATGCCAATAGCCCGTATTGCTCAGTTGGCACGTGCGGTGGGTATTCACATGATTATAGCCACACAACGCCCGTCGGTCAACATTATTACCGGTGTTATCAAGGCCAACTTCCCGGCCAGAGTTGCATTCCGCGTATCGTCCATGATAGACTCGCGCACTATTCTGGATGCTCCCGGCGCCAACCAATTGGTTGGGCGGGGCGATATGCTATTCTCGCAGGGCAGCGACCTTACGCGTGTTCAGTGTGCTTTTGTAGATACGCCTGAGGTAGAAGGCATTGTGCATCACATCAGCAATCAGCAAGGTTACCCTACAGCATTCTACCTTCCGGAATATATTGGTGGCGACAGCGAAGGAGTAGATATGAGCTCGGTAGATATGAGCAAGCGCGATCCGCTTTTTGAAGAAGCAGCACGCCTGATTGTGGCCAGCCAACAAGGATCAACATCGCTCATTCAGCGTAAATTTTCCATTGGCTATAACCGTGCCGGACGTATTGTTGACCAACTGGAGGTGGCTGGTATTATTGGCCCGTTTGAAGGAAGTAAAGCACGTCAGGTACTGGTTATGGACGATTACCATCTGGAACAGATATTAAAACATCTGTAATTAATTGTAGTTTGTGCTTATTTATGTCAAACACTTTCCTGAACAGACAAAAAACAACAGTATTTTCAGAAATGAATTTATCTGCACGATATTTGCCATATCTACAATAAACACAATCTTATTTACCCTAAAAATTAAGAAATATGACCCGATTTACACATTCTATTCTTATATTAATATTTTCAATACTCAGCGTATCGGCACAAAACAACACTGAGGCTCAAAAAGTTATCGACAATTTAGTTAGTTCACTCAGCACCTCTGCCATCAAAACGAATTTCAGACTTTCGTCAGGACAAAAAAATACTGTAAATTCGCAATCGGTTTCGGGAACGTTTATTCTAAAGGGAAATAAATTTGTACTCGATACGGATGGAACAAAAGCCTGGTTTGACGGAAAAACGCAATGGACTTATGTGGCAGACAGCAAAGAGGTGTCGGTAACCGAACCAACAGAATCGGAACTGGCCGACACCAACCCCTTGGCTATTCTTTCGAAATTCAGAGCCAAAAGTTTCATTCGCTTTAGCAAAACCAAGTCGGTAGCCAACCATATTATTGAGTTAAATCCGAAAAGCAAGAAAGAAGAATTCAGTCAGGTACAGGTGCAGATAAACAAAGCAACCGGCAATTTAGTTTCGATTAAATTAACCGACAAAAAAGGGTCAACCACCCTCCTCACCCTGAGCAATTATCAGAAAGGAGTAAAAGTACCCGATAATACTTTTGTATTCAATAAAGCAAATTACAAAGGGGTGACGATAAATGACCTCAGATAGTTGCAGATTGATGGTTGCTAAAATAGCCTGTTGCCCATAACTTGTTGAGCATAGCAAACAAAACTTGAAACAAAAAAAATACAAATATGTCAGAAAAAGTACGTTGCCTGATTATAGGCTCAGGACCAGCAGGATACACTGCGGCCATTTACGCATCAAGGGCTAACCTTTCACCCGTATTGTACGAGGGTTTACAGCCGGGTGGACAGCTTACCACCACCAACGAAGTTGAAAATTTTCCGGGCTATCCGCAAGGCATTACCGGCCCCGAACTGATGGAAGACTTAAAGAAACAAGCTGAGCGTTTTGGAGCCGATATTCGTTTCGGGATGGTTACTGCCACCGACCTATCGGTAGCGCCATACAAAGTTACAGTAGATGGCGAAACCGTTATCGAAGCTGAAACCCTGATTATTTCGACCGGAGCTACTGCCAAATACCTTGGATTGCCCGATGAGCAAAAATATGCCGGTTCAGGCGTTTCGGCTTGTGCCACCTGCGATGGTTTTTTCTATCGCAAACGTAAAGTTGCTGTTGTAGGTGGTGGCGATACAGCCTGCGAAGAAGCCACTTACCTGGCCGGATTGGCCGACAAGGTATTCCTCATCGTACGTAAATCGTTCTTACGCGCTTCAAAAATCATGCAGGAACGCGTTTTGAGTAATCCAAAAATTGAGGTATTGTTCGAACACGAAACTATCGGCCTTACAGGCAACATGGTAGTTGAAGGAGCCGATTTGGTAAAACGCCGCGGACAAGCCGACGAAGAAAAAGTACACATCGAAATTGATGGATTCTTTTTGGCCATTGGACATAAACCCAACTCAGATGTTTTCAAACCCTGGATTGAAACCGACGAAGTAGGATATATCAAAACCATACCAGGCACACCCCGTACCAACATACCGGGCGTATTTGCAGCCGGCGATGTGGCCGACCCACATTACCGTCAGGCTATTACTGCCGCCGGAAGTGGTTGTCAGGCAGCCATCGAAGCAGAGCGCTACCTGAGCGAAAAAGGAGTTTCATAAAAAACTTTTTCCAGATTATCAATTAGTATCAAAAGAGGGTGTACTGAAATTGGTTTCTTGCTGATCCAATTTTCAGTACACCCTCTCTCCATTTATAAAGTCGGGCTGAGCGATATCACCTCCGGTTTACACTCACCTTCACGCCCTGATTATTGTTCACCATGCTTAGCCTGTATTTAAACGACAGCATTGCGTAGCGCCCAATCACATCCGAGTAGGTCTCGCGTAAATAATTCAGCTCGCTAACGCGCTGTATACCTTTATTTTTATCCAACAGGTCGTGACCTGTAAGCGACAAAGAACCGCGTTTGTTTTTAAGAAAATAGTAACTGGCTGTCAGATTAACAATTGGTATACTTACAGCTTTTTCGAAACTCTGAGCACCATAGTTTTTTACATCTGCCGTAAGTTGAAAATCCCAACTTGTATTAGGCATATACCTCAAATCAGTATAATAATTAAAATCAATATAATTATTATTTAGCGACTTTTGTATATCGTATCTGGCTATCGTATAGCTGATTGACGCGCCTACTGTAGCATCCCACTTATCTTTATTTCTGTTCTCGATACCTAACGATAATTTATGCACCAAGTTTGTATTCTTGTTATTCACATCATTTACAATGCTTTGACCTATATTCCAGCTTTGAGTAATTCCGGCATTGGTTTTAATGCCCAGTTTGCGCAACGGAGTAGAAAAATCAATACGGGTGAAACCGCGAAATTCTTCATCAGTATTGATAAGTGTAAGCCGCTGACTCAGGTTATCCTCAATGCTACGTTGCCAGTTGATTTTGTTCTTGGTATATTCAACGCTTGAATTAACAAACAACGATGTAAACGAAAACTGATCATAAATCATCCAACTTGCTGAAACAGCATGATTGTACTCAGGTTTAAGATATCGGTTGCCCTTCGTAATTAACAAAGAATTTGTTCTGTCTTCAACCGAAAGTAACTGATCTACCGTAGGATTGACTATTGAAGTGTTGTAATCCAACGTAAACCGATGAGCTTGCTTATACTCCCGCTCCCATCTTAACGAAGGCAAAAAATACATATACGAGGAACTATAATCTTCAGTATCAGTTATTGAATTACGTAACTGTGCCATTTCGGCTTTGGCCGAAATCTGAAACATATCTTTTTCGCTATTAAATTTAAATGATATTTCAGGTGAAAATATATTTTTAAAATGATTCAAGTCCGGGCTAAGTTCCTGATTTACGATATCTGATATATCTATCACTCCCGTTCTCCTGCTTAGTTCGTCCGCGTTACGCGTATAGCTGAGTTGAGGCTCTATAAAAAACTGCCGCCCGATACGTTGCGTAAATTTTGTTCCCAAAGTAAATGCTCCCGAGCTATAATCATTATTATCAAACAAATTGTTCTGAATCACTTCCGAAGTTTTCAGATATTGGGTCTCACTCTCATTGGTTTGATGATTCATTGACGTGTATCCATTGGCCGAAACAAATGTCTTAAGAACTGATTTGCTTTGATTTATCTTCCAGATATAAGATAAGTTCATATCTCCCGAAACTTTACTGGTTTTCCCGGTAGTTTCCGAGATCATTGTGTTGACAGCCTCGCCGGCAGTAAAGCTCGACACATCACCATTACTTACACTGTTTCCTTTGCTGAACGATATACCTCCATTGGCAAAAAACTGTCCTACGGAATCAATCCTGTTTCTCCACGAGAAATTCACCCTCTGAGCAAGGCTATTCTTGTAAGTTTTCTGGTTGGAGTATTGCTCAAATTCATTGTTGGCTAAATAGTTTCGGCTGAAGGTTGAGTCCGTTTGATTTTTATCGTTGCCATTCATCAGGTAACTTATATTCAGTCTATTAAAATCATTAGCCTGATAAGAAAAATTCACACCGGCAGCTCCTGAAGTAACCTGACCGGTAATAGGTTGTCCCATATCTACCGGAAAATCGCCATCGCTGGAGATGCGAATACGGGTAGTACCTCCACTCATAAAAGCACCTATCCCCCCATTGTAATTTATGTAATCGTCCACCGTAAAACCATACTGGTTGATGTTGTTAAGCATTCCCAGTGCGGCATACTGATATTTAGGTGCAAAATTAAACACCTTGGCATTGGCCTGATATCGTTCATCGGTTCCTCCGCCAGCCATAATATCACCAAAAATGCCTTTTTTATGATCATCTTTCAGTACCAGATTCATTTCTTTGCCCTGAGCACCCTCTTTCATTCCCGTAAATTTCGATTCTTCCGATGTTTTATCATATACCTGTACTTTTTTTACCGCACCGGCTGGCAGGTTTTTCGTGGCTACCTTGGGGTCGTTGCTAAAAAACTCTTTGCCATCCACCATTACTTTGCTCACAGTCTCTCCCATCGCCTTAATACTGCCGTCTCTGTCCACTTCCACCCCCGGCAGCTTACGCAAAAGATCTTCGGTAGAAGCATCCGGGCGTACTTTAAACGCATCGGCATTGTACTCAATGGTATCCTTTTTAATTACCATCGGGCTTAATTCACCTTTTACATCCACTTCATTCAGGTTCATTGTGGCAGTACGAAGCACGATATTGCCCAAATCACTACCTTTTTGGTCAGGAAAAGCAACTTTTTTATGCCATGATTGATATCCAATAAACGATACCTGAGCAATATATTCGCCGGATTTGATTGCATTGATTGTAAACAAGCCCTTAGGATTTGATACCGCGTAATATACCATGGTAGAATCGGCAGGACGCAGCAATACCACGGTGGCATACTGAAGCGGATTATTATGCTCGTCGGTTATTCGCCCATTCAGGCTGTTTTGCGAGGATACGATAGTAGCCGTAAATACAGCCAAAATAAAGAAAACATATCTCATAAGCTTTTAGAAATTCTGACCATAACAGCCCTTACCATGTACTCCTGAAACTGAGTCAGGAGCTACACAGCAAGACTTAATAGGCTATAAAACAAAGATTTATTGATTACTAAAAAAAATGGATAGATGAGCAAGAAAAACGCAGTGCATCAACGATTAATCTTGATAATAACATTTGAAGAACCGCCTCCGAATTGCTGTTTAAGTTCTTTGGTTTTTTCTTCAACAATTTTAAAAAACTCGTCTTCAGTTACTTTTTTACCTCCCGATGGAACAGTAAGCAGTGATGCAACCGCCTCATCGGCAACAACAGCAGTAGCTACAATATGCAGTTTAGCTCTGGAATCCTGTAATTCTAAAATAATGCCCGGTAAATTACCATATGAAGCCGGTCCTGCACTTACAGGTATTAACGATGTAAACCAGGCTTCTACCTCAGACGAATCTCTTTCAAGTACAGCTTTTTGGCAAGGGTAACCTAAAATTATTTTCTGATCAGCTTTAATCTTCCAATAATTACCCGTATTCACTTCGGAACTTGTGATTAAAAAATCTTTTCCTAAAAACTGCTTTTTCTCGATAGATTGTTTTTTTGCAAGGTCAGTAAACAGGATGTTTTGTTCCTGATTCATTTTAAACTTAAGCTTAACTCCACCTTCTTGTTGCGCGTCTATTTCGTTTCCCTCGTTCTGTTCTTCTTTCAGGTTCTGATACAATGAAGCCTGAGTGTTAAATATCAGCTCCGTTTTATTGATTCTTTCTTTAGGTATCTGGCTAAGCAATTCGGCCGGAATGCCCTCAACAACTATATCTAAAGAAATTTTTTCGGTAAAAAACACCTTCCCGGACTCAATTGGTTTTACCTGAGTTACTGTTTGTGCGCAAAGAGCAGGTACAGAAAGCAAAATAACAGCTAAAATTTTGATAGTTCTCATATACATATAAATTTTTTAAAATTAGACTTTTGTAGTTAGATGCAATAAACGTATAAAGGATATTGCTTAATCATTAAATTCAGTTATCACTCACGAATAACAATAACCATTTTTTTACCGCCAGCTATCGAGTCTGGTATGGTTGAAAATACATTTAGTTTTTTTGCGCCATTTCCGGATAATTTCACAGTCAGATCGCCCTGTAATTTTTCAAGATTTTTCTTGTTGATAAGAGTCATGTTTTGTAATTCCTTGATATCGGACATATTATCCAACTGCAACTTATCAAGTTTTTCTTTGAGATCCCTGATATTCTTTTCATCCAACATTTGTATGTTTACACCCTCTTTTGTATATTTTTCAAGTTGCAGTTTCATGTCCTCGCCATGTTTTGCATTCCACTCTTTCATCTTTTCGGCAATATCCTTATCTGAGAACCTGATATTAATCCCCGTAAGATTTCCGTTCAAGCCTGCAAGCTTTTTGCTTAAATCGCCATGCTGGTTAAGTAAAGCCATCAAACTATCCGATTTCATGAATTTATCGTTTTCAAATATTATTGTTTTTAAACCCTGACTTATAATGGCTGTATCTTTAATCAATGCCATCTTAGCATTCATTAGCGAGTCATTCAGAAATATGGACGGGTTAAAGTTATAGCTCATAGACAAAGCTATCTTTAATGCTTTTCCATCAGAAATAGTATCCAAAACAGATGCTGATACTACCTTGCCGTCCATAATCACGGTTGGTTGGCTCTGCGCCGAATCGTTATTTGTTTTGATTAAAATAACATGTGTTTTTTGATTTGAAGCATTGGAGTTACCGGTAGTATCGGCCGGTATTCTATCCTTAGCAGCAAAGTCGGCATTTGACAAGGCCTCTTTCAGTTCAGAAGCATTAACCAGCAATACCGCAGTAAGCAATACAGGAATAACCAGTAAGTATTTACCCGACCATATCGAGTGAGTTTTCTTTCTATTCATCATAATAATACGTTTTTTTAAGTGTGAAAAACTAAAATTCTGTGTCATTGGCAAAGCAGGCGTTTGAGCCACTTTGAGCAATGTATATTGATATTCACGTGGGTCGCTACCCTGTTTCAGCACAGCTTTATCAGCCAAAAATTCAATATTTTCGCGTATGGCGTTCAGGAACATAAAATACAAAGGATTCATCCAAAGTATCAAACGGAAAAGCGTCACCACCATCAGGTCAATATCGTGGCGCTGGTTGATATGGGCTTTTTCGTGTTCAATAATTCTTCTGATTTCTTCGGAGTTGTACATCTCAGGATTAAGATAAATACGTCTGTTGAACGAAAAGGGGTTCACCTCGGCACGGGGAATAAATATAAGTTCACCATCAATCGTCACCGACTTACAACCACGTATATCTCTGAATAACTGTGCATAACGAAACAGAAGCACCAAAGCCGTCGCTACCACTCCGGCCAGCAACACCACATCCACCCACTGAGCGGCTGTAAGTTGCATCGGCTCATTACCCACCGTAGCGCCCATGGTATCATTCACAAAAATCACAATATATTCAATACCATTACGCTGAGGAATAAGCTCCGCCACATGAGCAAACGGCAACAAAACCGAAACAACTATAATGCCTTGCAGTATAGCACGTTTAGCTTCGTAAAAAGTATCGCGCCTGAGCATCAACATATAAAAAATAAAAAGCACCGTGAAAATTACATTCACCTTAAGCAAATAAATCATGAATGCTGTCATATCATTTCTTTTTTTCAATTAAATGCACAATTTCTTCCAATTCCTGCTGCGAAATTTTTTCCTTACGGGCAAAAAATGCCACGAGTGACTGATACGAACTATGAAAATAGTTGTCGATAATACCGTTCAGCATTTTTTCCGAATAACTTTCGGAGCTAATAGTTGGCTCGTACCAATATACATTGCCATACCGGCGACTGGTAACATAGTCCTTTTTTTCGAGGTTCTTCATGGTTGAAGCCAGCGTGGTATAGGGCGGTTGCGAGTCGGCATAGGCATCAAGTATATCTTTTACAACTCCACCTTTTATTTTCCAGAGTGCCTGCATGGCCTGCTCTTCCTGTACGGTTAGTTTTTCCATATTTTTATCTTTTTGTTGTTATGTTGTATAAACACTTCGCAATATTACGAATCATTCGTAGTACTACGATAAAACCATATTCCTTTTTAATTATTTTTAAATATTATATCTCCGGAATGAATAATTATTTAAACATCTGCAACTAATTTTCAAAAAAATGAAATATTTATTGAATCGAATCAGCTATATTTGCATTTGATGGATGCAAAACTAAGCAGGTAGTAATGTTTAAAAGATAAAAAACTGTTACCGATGATATTTTACAATAAAAAGAATATAGAAAAATGGGCATTCTGGCAAAAAAAAGGGATGTTGTTGTACTGCTTAATAAATGCCGGTATAGTAACAGTAATTACAGTCAGTTTGAACCTTATTTTAAAAATCTCATTGCATAGTACAGCGTCTTTATGGTCATCGATAGCGGGTGTTGCGTTGGGAACATTTATTGGCTGGAGCTTTTTCAGCATAGCTCTGTGGTACGAAAACCAACGAAAATATAAAGCTCAGATACAATGACGAACGATAGTAAAGAAGCGCTGATTCTGATTGATATTCAGAATGATTACTTTGCGCATGGTGCAATGGCTCTGCAAGGTTCTTTAGAGGCAAGCATCTGCGCTGCAAAAATATTGAATGAATTCAGAGCACATAAAAACAAGGTTATTCATGTTCAGCACATTGCCACGAGGCCATCGGCTACTTTTTTTCTTCCCGACACACGTGGCGCGGAAATTCATGAAAATGTGAAACCGCTGGCCGATGAAAAAGTGATTGTAAAACACTATCCGAACAGCTTTATTGGAACAGAACTTTACGAACTGCTAACGCAAGAAAAGATTGAGAAAGTGGTGATATGTGGTATGATGACTCACATGTGTGTAGATGCTACTGTAAGAGCGGCCAAAGATTACGGCTTTAATGTAGCTGTAATCAGCGATGCTTGTGCAACAAAAGATCTGATTTTCAATCAAAAGACCGTAAAGGCCGCCGAAATACAGAACAGTTTCATGGCCGCTTTCAGTTATTATTACGCCGAAGTTGTAACATCAGAAGAATTTTTAAATCATCAATAGGTACATGACTAAAAAAAAGAATAGAAACGCTGATATAGCAGATTTAGCTGATATACACTGATTTATTGTAGTCATAAAACGGATTTTAATTCTGATTTATTTACTACGTAAATAGCTGATTAGTGTTCGCAGCTGAAAATCAGCCGACTTCACTTGTGAAGTCTAAAATCTGTCATGTAATCCGTATGAGGAAAACTTTTGA
>JAFNAV010000093.1 GCA_017860345.1 Bacteroidota bacterium
ATCCACATTGAATCAATATTATATTGGCTCTACCGGTAATTTAGAAGATCGATTGAACCGGCACAATTCTGGCCGAAGCGTTTATACGAAGCGAGGTATTCCCTGGGTAGTTGTTTATGTTGAATTTTTCTCAACTAAGTCAGAAGCATATCAAAGAGAGTTGGAAATAAAGTCCATGAAAAGCCGAAAATATATTGAGCATTTGATAGAAGGTCGCGGTGTTTAGCTCAGCTGGTTCGTTGCATTCCGATACCAATCGGAAGGGTCGGCGGTTCGAATCCGTCAACGCCCACATTTACAAGATTGTACTTAATTCAGGTACAATCTTTTTTTATATACTATGAAAAACTTTGTTACCTACATCTTACATTCATCCACATTGAATCAATATTATATTGGCTCTACCGGTAATTTAGAAGATCGATCCGAAGCGTTTATACGAAGCGAGGTATATGTGTGAAAAATCAGTTTTTTACCTCAGGGTATACGATTCTTGTATGATAAATATTTTTTATTTTATCCTTGAATACCGATTTTACTGTCTCCACATCTCTGAAACTAATAGGTGCGTCTTTAAACTGACCATCTGCTATCTGTGCATTAATCATTTGTTCCACAGCATCATTGATACTGTCTTCAGTGTAAATACTCAAGCTGCGCGACCGCGCTTCCACGGCATCGGCCATCATCAGAATGGCGGTTTCCTTACTGTTGGGCAATGGCCCCGGATAAGTATATGCTTCCTCGTTAGGAGTAATGCCGGGATTGGCATTGATAAACGAGTTGTAAAAATATTTGGTCTTACCTTGGCCATGATGCGTTGTTATAAAGTTGATGATTTGCTCAGGCAGATGGCTCTTTTTGGCAATTTCCACACCGTCGGTTACGTGGCGAATTACGATGCGCGATGCTTCTTCAAAATCTAAATCCAACAGAGGGTTTTTCCCGCCCATTTGATTTTCAATAAAAAACTCAGGATGTTTCATTTTCCCAATGTCATGATAAAGAGCCCCGGTGCGCACCAAAAGACTATTCGCGCCAATTTTTTTGGCTGCCTCGGTTGCCAGATTCGATACCTGAAGGGTATGCTGGAAAGTGCCAGGAGCTACTTCAGCAAATTTCATCATCAAATCGCTGTTGATATTTGTGAGCTCTACCAACGTTACAGCCGATATTAATCCAAACATTTTCTCGAAAATATAGATGAGCACATAGGCAAAAAGCAGAAACGCACTGCTTATGGCAAAGTACAGGACAGATTGCCAATGGATGCGCTGTAAATCACCTTCGGACACAAACTCGAAACCGAGGTAAATAATCGTGTATGAAAGAAAAATGTAAAGAGCCGTTTGAGCCAGCTGCGATCGCTGTGTCATATCCTTAAGGCTGGATACGGCTGCCATACCAATAGTTATTTGCAGTAGAATAAACTGGAATGAGTTGTCCACCATAAACGAGATGATGAGCATGCTGATAATATGCGCAAACAATGCCGTTCGCGAATCGAAAAACACGCGGATTATAATGGGGAGCAGCGCAAACGGCACCATGTAGTAACTCAGGTCGGTGTATTTGATGGCAATGGCAGCCATACCTACCATCATAAGTATTAACAGCGATATAAATACTAAGTTGCCCAAATTCTCAAAAATGCGCGGACGAAACAGGTATAAATATAAAAAGAATAATAAGATGAGAATGGTAATAATAATAATCTCGCCAATAGTAACTAATGCACTTTGCTGTACCGACGAATTTCGTTTTTGATACTCAATCTTTAATGAATTTAATACTTTATATGCCTCGGGGGTTACTATTTCGCCGCGGTCGATAATACGTTCGCCGGTTTGTACCATGCCCGATGTTAGTGAAAGGTTTTTAAGCATGTCCGATTTCGCAATTTCTGATGTAATGCTGTCGTACTTCAGATTTTCAGTCAGGTATAAATTGAGGTTGTCATATGTCTTTACTATTTCAGGAGCCTCACGCTGTATTTCTTCGTAAGCGGTTTTCGGAGTGTATAGTTCTGTAACGTTTTTTACAACCTTTTCTCTGTCAGGTAATATACAGTTAATACTGTTTTTTTCGTCTTCAGTTAGTTTTTTCAGATTATTCGATGATATAATTCCATGTCCGTATATATCTTTAAATTTTAGTTTTATAAAATCAATGTAAAAGATATTTCCCGGATTTTTTTTGGTGTAATCTTTAATCAACTGCGTTATTTGTTCATTAACTACTGCCGTATCTAATTTAAAATACGGCATATAATTGAGCAAAAGTGCGGTACGCTCTTTCGTAATTTCCCGCTCGCTTTTGTATACCGGAAAGTCGAACGAAGCGGTTACAAGTTCGTACGACCACGGTTTGCCTACATCAAACTGATATTTAAATTTACTTTCGCTTGGGAATAGCTGGCTGATTATAGCAATCACACATATAAATAAACCTGCTTTAGTTATATTGCGTAAATGGTTCTTGGTGATATTCAACTTCATACCTCTTTTTTTCAATTATTTAAATACCTGATTAAAAACTTCCGAAAAATACAAAAAAAAACTGAACTATAATGACATAACCGTATTTTAGCTACATTTGTAAAGGTGCATTGTAAGTTGCAATATTAACTGGCGTTAGGGAGTAAAACCGGATCCGTTTTTATTGTTTGTTAATAACAACAGAAAATATTTGTGAATTGTTTTTATATAAATCACTTTTAATCAAATATTTAATTGCTCACTTTTAATTTCCAGTAAAAATATTTCAAATCTGATGTAAGGACTATACTCCTTTTGCGTCATTATAATAAAAGGGAACAAACAACTGAGACGCATGCAATAATTATTGTTCAATTCATGGATTCAAATAACTTTAATCTTCAGATTCTTTCGTTGGCGGACAAAATGTTCCGGTTCGCAAAATCGATGTTGCGGAATGAAGATGCGGCACGCGATGCTGTTCAGGAGCTGAATCTGAAACTATGGGAAAAGCGTCATCAGTTAGATCAGGTTGATAACGTACCTGCTTTTGCCATGCGGTCTTTGCGGAATCTTTGTCTGGACACAATCAGGCAAACAAAAGATGAGGATGAATTGTCGTACGATGTGATGTACAACGAACCAAACCCACATCAGCAAACAGAAAATACCGACATGGCTCAACGTATAAAAAGTATGATAGACCATTTGCCCGAGTTGCAACGAACTATAATCCGAATGCGCGATGTTGAAGGGATGGAAATCAACGAAATAGCATATATTACGAATCTGACTGCTAATGCAGTGACTGTAAATTTATCGCGGGCAAGGCAGAGAATCAGAGAACAGATAATCAACGAAAATAAACGTGTGGAGGAAACAATATGGCGGAAATAAATGAACTTTTGCAAAAGTATTTCAATGGTGAAACTTCACTGCAGGAAGAAGAACAATTGAAATTGTATTTTAAATCTGAAAATATTAGTACAGAGCATGAACCATACAAGGTGTTGTTTGGCGTGTTTGAGTCTGAGTCGAAGGTTACATATCCAGCAGCGAGCCTTACAACCGAAGACTTAGGTCGCAGGCAAACAAGATTTTTCCGGATGAAAGTGATTTCGCTCTCCGGCATGGCAGCTACAGTATTGCTGGCGGTTTGGCTGTTCAATTCGGCACCCTCAGGCAATTCCGACTATGTTATCATGAATGGAAAAAGAGTTGACAACTCCGAACTGGCTCAGGAACTGGCAATTAATCAGATGAATAAAGTGAACGACATTCTTGCTAAAAGCTTGAAACCGATGAACAGTATACAGAAAGTGAAACAAAGTCTGGAGCCTGTTCGGAAAATATCAACGCTTAATCCACATGAGATTAATTAATTTTATCATTTAAATCAAAAAAAATCATTCTTATGAAACGTATTATAATTATTATTGGCACCATGATAGCCATGCTTTTTGCTTCATCTAAAGCTCAGACAATTAATCAGTTTTTCGATAAATATCGTGATGACACTCGCTTCGAAAGCGTTACGGTTGGTAAATTTATGCTTGGATTGGCAAAATTTTCGTCCGAAGTAGATAAAGAAGAGCGTGAAATATTGGATAATGTCAACAAAGTAAGGGTGCTTACATCCAAAGATAAGGTTAATCCTGAATTTGCACGCGAAGTGCTTGCCGATTTTCAGGCTATGGTTGAGGACGAAAATTTGGAACCACTGGTTGAGGTAAAAGAAAAAGGTGAGATAGTGAAAATATATGCCCGTGCCAAAGGCGAAACTTACACTGATCTTTTAATATCGGTAAAGGAAGATGATGAACTGAATTTAGTGTGGATTAGCGGTAAACTTAGTCAGGAATTTTTAGGAAAGATAAAAGCAGGCGAAGCCGGTCAGGTAGCTTTTACCCGATAACGTATATATATAGTAATTTCGTTTAAATAATTATAGATATGAAACGAGCATTAAAAACTGGTGTTTGACCCAACTGCCACGTGCCGATAGCTATCGGTATGCGAGTTCCATACAACAACTAACTAAAAAATAAAAATAAACGCATGAAAAAGTTGATAACAATAATGGCGGCCATGCTGCTGTTTATAGCCGCAAGCCCGGCGCAAACCTTACAGAAGTTTTTCGATAAATATAGCGACGACGAACGTTTCCAGTACGTATCAGTCAACAAAGGCATGATGAATATGGCCTCGGCTTTCAGCGGAATAGCAAAAGATGAGCAGAAAATGATGCAAAAGATGCAAGGGTTGAAAATACTGACCCTCGATGCCGATATGGAAAGCTCTTTCGCCAAAGCAGTATATAGGGAACTTTCTTCTATTATTGAGGCTGGCAACTTTGAATCTACCGTAGAAGTCCGCGACAAGGGTGAGCGTGTCAATATTTATTACCGTGTAGTGGGGGCTGATAATGCCGATATGCTTATTATTAATAAAAGTAAAAGAGAATTAAGCTGCATCTGGATAAAGGGTAAGATGACACGCGACGAAATGATAAAAAACTTTTCGGACAATGGCGGTTCATTTCCCATACTGGGTATGATGTAGATATACTATGGTTGATTTGAATTGTAGTAGTTATTTCTGACTAAGACCAATTGCCTGAATCTGATTGCGGATTCAGGCAGTTTTTTTACATCATTTTTTTGAGCAAACTAAGGATTACTCCTACACAGCCTATCAGTATTATGACTATACCCGTAATCTGATTGATAATTTTAAGTCCTCTCATATTCAGCTTAGCTCTGAAATGACTTACCAGGTAGGTAAGTAAACTCCACCATAATAAGGCTCCACACAGAATCGAAAAAATACCAGCTACCGAATGGAATAAAGTAGTGTCGTTTGTGATAAACTCAAAACGAGCAAATAAGGCTATGAGGATAAACAAAACCAAAGGGTTGGAAAAAGTAAGTCCAAAGGACGAAATAAAGTCTCCGAATAAACTATGCTTTACGGGTTCGTTAGGCTTGGGCTGTCGCGAGGGATGACTGCGGAATATGAAAATACCAAACCCAATTAACAATACACTGCCGGCAAGTTGAATAATATAACGATTCTGTTCAATGATATCAATCACAAAACTCAGAAAAAACAATGTAATAATCGTATATATTAAGTCAGATGCTGTAGCACCCAAGCCTGTCGCAATTCCATACTTTCGTCCTCTGTTCAGCGTGCGCTGGATGCAAAGCATACCAATCGGACCTAAAGGAATGGATATAAACAAGCCGATGATAATCCCTTTTATTATTATTTCTATCATAGTTTGTTATAGAAAGTATGCAAAGATACTTCTTTATTTTATGATAGAAAACTAAAATATAATTAATGAAATAAGCCCGTTTCTTAAATTTATTGCCCGTGTTCAATTCTGTCGTTTAGGCTTTGTAAATAAAGTCAACTCAAGACTTAAATTTGTCGTTTTTTAATGAGTTGTTTTTCAGGAGAATAATTTTTTATCAGTAAATATTTCAAAAAAACCCATAAAAAGATTTGGAGTGTAGTAATAAAGTATGTACTTTTGCACCCGCTTTGAGAGACACGGTGGTGTTACGAGATAAGGAGC
>JAFNAV010000094.1 GCA_017860345.1 Bacteroidota bacterium
TTTTCGAGCAGTTTGATATTGGCATCTTCGCTCATTGGCTCGTCACCATCGCCCCGCATGCCCAGCGTAACGACAGTTTCGTAATTCTTTATTCGCTCAAATCCTGTTTTCCAGAATTCCTGCAATACTTTTTCATTTTTACTGTAATCCCACTTGCCTGAGCCATACTTTTTCCATTCGGCGTGAGCGCGTCCCATCGGTTCGTGGTGCGAAGTTCCGATTACAATGCCCATTTGATCTGCCAATACTCCGTTTTGCGGATCATCATCATAAAAAGCGCTTCCCCACATGGCAGGCCACAGGAAGTTTCCTTTCAGGCGAAGGATTAATTCAAATACTTTTTCATAGAAGAGATGATTGAAACCTCCGAAAGTGGCTTTCGACCAGCCTGAAAGTGCCGGAGCTTCATCGTTGAGAAAAATACCACGGTAACGCACAGCTGGCTCGCCGGCAGTGTATTTTCCTCTTTTTATGTATAAATTTTCTGATTTTACTACCGGAACATCTGCCCAGAAATACCAGGGTGAAATACCGATCTGACGGGATAACTCATAGATGCCGTAAATGGTTCCTCGCATATCGCTTCCGGCAATCACTAAGGCTTTATCTGTTCCTTCAAATGGATTTTCAAGGGTTTGGATAATGAATTTTTCACGTTTACCCTGTAAGTCGTTTTTAGTAATTTTCCCGTCCTTGACCAACTGATCAACATACGCGCTTTTACCATACGTACCTACAATCAGTTTAATATTTTTATCCGAAAAGCTGTTTGATAAATCCGGTTTTGTTCCGGTAACCTTTTCAAAATCTGACAGCAGGTTTTGAAGAGCGAGATTAACTCCCGCAAAATCATTGACATCTGCCAGAACAGTAAATTTACTGGTGTGATCTACAAGCTCAAAAGTTCCGGTTTCATTTGTTCTCAAAACAAAATCAGGCGCACATTGAGCTTGAAGACCCATCACCAATAAAAAGTAATAAACAATATAACACAACGACCTCTTCATTAAAAAACTATTATTAAATACGGATAAACTTATTTGTAAAAATTAATTCAGTTCTATGTAATACTATATCAAAATATTAAGATGAGAATCTGTGTGTCTTTTTATTTCAGAAAAATTAAATAATTTAGAAGATAATGCCTTGAAGTCGGCATTATCTTCTAAATACCGGTATTAATAACCCGGATTTTGGTATGCTTTCTTTTCATCATCGCTCATATCCAATCTGTCAATTTGAGCCTGAGGAATTGGACGCAGATAATGAACAGCTTTGTTGATAACACGGGTAAAAGTTTTTGGTGTATGAGTGCCTGTATCAGCAATTTCATATGTTCCTGCGATTTCTTCCCATTTCTGAGTACGTACCAGGTCGAACCAGCGATAGCCTTCGCCGAAGAATTCGCGTGAGCGTTCAGCCAGGATATAGTTGATATCTATAGTAGCCGGAGTTGCGGCAATCATTTCAGCGCTATGGTCTTCAACTTTTGCTTTATTTTCAGCATTGCTGAAGCTCCATTTACCTGCTCTTGCACGAAGGACATTCACTAATCCTCTTGCTGTTCCATCATTTGCATAAGTGCCTGTTATAGCTTTAGTGGTAGCGCCTTTTACCGCGGCTTCAGCAGCAACCAGGAAGAGTTCAGAGAATTTTGCAATAACGAACGGACGACAGGTACTACCGTTTGGAGTTCCTAATCCTGAGCCATTGTCTGTACGATATGTACCGATTTTCCACAATCCGGGGAAATACTGACGATTGATACCAGATGGAGGAATTACGTAATCGGCTCTTCCGGCAACAACACCTGCACCGATATTACTTTTACCTGAAGTATAGCTAAGTGTACTTGTCAGAGTTTCGTCCGGTAAAAATGAAAGAATGGCATCGCCCGGAGAAACAGGCAAATTGTTTGCATTATACAACGTAGTGATGGATGATAAGCCTGAATTCTTCGTCCAGTTACCACGGTAAACACTTGTGAAAGTACCATCAAAACGAGAGTCGTTTGTTTTATCGGCAAATGTTTTTGTAAATACTCCCTGTGGAGGTGCCATACGAGTCCATGGACGACCACCCCACTGAGCTGCTTCGCGCTGTACAGAACTAATAACATCTGAGCCATCTGATTTCTTCCCGCTTCTTATGTTCTCCATCTGGGGTGTAACCATCCAGCAAGCAAAGTTGTCTGGTGCTTCACCGTTTCCATACGAGAAACTGATACCACCATTATATTGCTCGCTGGCATTTGTATGATCGGCAAGTAATAAAACTTCGTTATTGCGGTCATTCTGTGCTAAGTGAACTTTATAATATGTTGATTGCAAGCCGGCAGAACCAGGATTAGTAATAGCTTCGGCAGCTACATCATAAGCTTGCTGGAAATACCAGGCAGCATCATGACCATCGGGATCGGTGCGGGCAGTTTCAGGATATGTAGGGATATTATTTGGGTTTTGCAACCACCAGGCATAAGTAAGATAAGCCTTTGCCAGATACAAACGGGCAACAGTTTTTGTGGCAGCGCCAACAATACGGGGAGTCTCAGGAAGATCGGTTATTGCTTGTTTCAAATCAGGGAAAATACCGATTGTGTAAACTTCGGGTACAGTGTTACGCACTGAAGTTCTTACTGTTGATTTGTTGAATTTCATGACACCTCCACCTAAATCAAGAGGTACTCCACCAAAAGTCTGTACCAACTGGAAATAGTCGAATGCACGGAAAAAACGTGCTTCGGCAATCAACGAAGGAGCCAGACCTACTGCTTCAGCATTTTCGATAACACCACTTGCTGTGTTGATATTCGGGAATGCAGCATTCCAAAGTACATCAGCGCGAGAAGTAGATGGAGTCATTGTTCCTCCACTGGTCATATCGGCATCTTTAAAGTTGCCATCAGCACTATTAGCCCAGGTATATTCGTCGGTACCCGTAAGGGTAATGTTATAATAATAACCCTGCCCATAAATGTAACGCAAATGAGCGTACATGGAAGTCAAACCGCTCTGAACTCCTTCTTTGGTTGTGAAAAAACCGGGTTCGTAAGTGGCACGCGGCTGTTCTACCAAGATATCGTTACAGGCTGACAGGAACAACATCATCATAGCTCCCATCAAAACTTTGAAATTTATCTTTTTCATTATTATTTCTTTTTTAAAGTTATTAGAATGTAATACTAAGACCTACCAGGTAGTTGCGTGTAGATGGTGAGTTAGTACCTACGGTAAGGATACGTCTGTTAGCTAAACCTGAAGCTGAGGCCATGTTTTCATCACCGTAAGAGTTAGTTTCAGGATCCATACCGGTTTCGTTTGTGTAAGGTGCAAATAATACAAATGGATTTTGAACTGAAGCATAAAGCCTCAAATTTTGAATACCCAAGTCCTTTACTGCTCTTAGTTTAAAGTTATATCCCAAAGTAATTGTGCGTATTTTCATATAAGATGCATCAAACAAAGCAAGGGTGTTACCGTATTTTGGATTATCACTACTCATCATACCACCTGGTTTCGGATATTTTGCATCTGTATTTTCAGGTGTCCAGTAGTCAACATCCACATTTCCTCTACGTCCTGATAACATATTGAGGTAACCGTTGGCAGAATAAAGTGAACTGATAAGCGTACCACCGCTTTTAAAAGCGCCAATTACGGTCAGGTCAATTCCTTTGTACCCCAAAGTGGTGTTGAAACCACCCTGAAAGTCAGGATCTAATTCTATAACCTGACGGTCTTTACCGCCACCATCCATTGCTCTTACAGGATCTCCTACCTGTCTGTCTTTCGGAATGTTATCACCTTCTTTGTAATATTCGCCGAGATATTCAATTTTAATCATACCTGCGTTTCCTCCCGGTTCAAGAATATTCATAAAAGGATCACCTTCCTGCCACAATCCAATTTTTTTAGGTGCATAAATTGAATTAATAGAGCTTCCTACAAACCAGGCGTTACCTTCATCTTTCAGGTTTCCTGATGCAAGAGAAACAATTTTGTTCTGGTTGGTATACAAGTTTACACCTGCAGTCCAGTTCCAGCCATTGAGATTGTCCAGTATAACTGCATTAAGGGACAGTTCAAAACCTTTATTTTGTGTTTCTCCTACGTTAGCCATAAAGCTACCAACACCCGAAGTTTGAGGAAGATTTACACTCAACAGAAGGTCCTTTGTATTGGTTACATAATATTCAAAGGTACCGTATAAGCGATTTTTCAGCAAGCTAAAGTCAAAACCATAGTTCCAGGTAGTTGAAAATTCCCATCCTAATTTAGTATTTGGCAGCGTACTTACATATGTTCCTGTTACAAAATTAGCAGGTGCATCGCCAAAGTTATATGGACGAGTACTCAAACCACCCAAAGTGGCGTAAGGAGCAACAGCCTGATTTGAAGTTTCACCATAACCTACTCTCATTTTCAGGTTATCGAGCCAATTAACATCTTGCATGAAACTTTCTTTTTTTACATTCCATCCTATAGATACAGCAGGATAAGTATGCCATTGGTGTCCGGGAGCTAATCTTGAAGAACCATCGGCACGTAAAGTGGCCGAAATCATATAGCGACTGTCATACGAATACATTACACGGCCCATATAAGATAATAAGCCACTCTTTTCATATTGCTGATCTCCGGGAAGAATAGATCTTTCTCCATCGGTCATACCAAGGTTATACCATTGAAAGTTTTCGGCAACGCCTTTTGCAGTCATACGTGAACGGTTGTACATAGTTTCTTCTGCTGAGTACATTGCTACTGCATTTACCTGATGTTTATCGGCAAAAGTACGGTCATAAGTAAGCAAGTTTTCAATTGCCCAGTTAGTTCTCAACGAATTACTAACCGAAGCCGCTGAAGGATTGGTTTCAGAGGTGGCGTTTATTCCTGGTCCTGTATAGGCTCCTCCGGTCGACATACGAAAGTTCAAACCTACATTAACACGATATTTTAAACCTTCTACTCCTGGTACTTTTACTTCACCATAGACACTATTGTATGAACCAAAACCTTTGGTTTGGCTGAGCATAAGGTCTCTTTTAGCTTCTACCACATCTCTTGTATATACCCATACACCTTTGTCAGCAGGCATATCCACTGTTCTTTTCCAGGTGCCATCAGCATTGTAAGGGTTAATAAGTGGAGTATTCTGTAATACCTGATATAATCCTCCTGAGCTTGCCGCTTCGGTAACATTATAGTTACTGTTGGTAGTAAAACCAATACGGAAGATTTTTCCTACTTCCTGATCGAGGCTTCCACGCAATGAAATACGACTATAGCCTTCCAGTGGAACTACACCTTCATTTTTGTAATAACCCACACCAAAAGTATAGGATCCGCGTTCTGTTCCGCCAGCAACACTTACATCATGACTTTGTATTTTACCGGTTTTATAAAACAAATCTTGCCAGTCGGTGTTTGTTCCTTCGATTTCATCGGCAGTGTTTGTTTTGTAAGCAGACATATTAGCAAAAGCCCTCATTGCAGCAAATTGCTCTCCATCCATCATATCGATTTTGGAGAATACCTGGCTCGTACCATAATAACCGTTATAAGTTACTCTGGCTTGCTGACCGGCTATTCCTTTATTAGTTGTTACAAGGAGTACACCGTTTGCACCTCTTGAACCATAAATAGCAGTTGCGGAA
>JAFNAV010000011.1 GCA_017860345.1 Bacteroidota bacterium
TTTCCTATTCGTATGTACGGCGTTCAGGCTGTGAAAGTGGAAGATCCGCAAACACACCTTACACCGAGAATTGCTATGCCTGCCGAATTAAAGCCTTTGCAGAAATTTAATGTGAAGGTTGACGAAACAAACGGCAAAGCCATGACATATACCATTGCTGTGGTTGACGAAGGCTTGCTGGATCTGACTCGTTTCAAAACACCCAATCCATGGGATGCATTCTATACCCACGAGGCTTTGGGAGTGCGTACCTGGGATTTATACAAGTACGTTGCCGGAGCGTTTACAGGTAAATTAGCCGGACTTTATGCCATTGGTGGCGACCAGTATTTCGACCGCAAGGGCAAGGAAAACAACAATCGGTTCAAACCCGTCGTGCTGTTTCAGGGACCATTTTCTATTCCTGCCAAAGGTAGCCGCACACACACCTTCACCATGCCCAATTACGTCGGTTCGGTGCGGGTAATGGTCGTAGCCGGAAATCAGGGAGCTTACGGAGCTGCCGAGAAAGCGGTACCTGTACGCCAGTCGCTGATGGTGCTTCCTACGCTTCCGCGGGTAATTAGCCCTACCGAAACGATAAAAGTGCCTGTGTCGGTTTTTGCCATGAATAAGAATGTACGGAATGTTACCGTGCAGATTCAGGCCGACAGTAAATTTGTAGTGGCTGATGGTGCTACCCGTCGTTTATCATTCGACAAAATAGGTGAAAAGATGACTGAGTTTACCCTCAAAATTAAGAATACAATCGGTTCGGGCAGAATTGTCATTAAAGCTGTTGCGGGCAAGGAAGTTTCAACTTCCGAAACGGTTCTCAACATTCGTTTGCCCAATCCTCCCGCTGCCAAAGTAATCACGGCAAGCGTACAACCGGGAGGTAGCTGGTCGCAAACCGTATCGGCATTCGGAGTGCCCGGAACCAATACCGGTACAGTGGAAATTTCCCGGCTTTATCCTGTAAATCTGGAAAAACGGCTGCAATATCTTATTCAATATCCTCATGGTTGCATTGAGCAAATTACTTCTGCAGCTTTTCCACAACTGTTTCTACCCGATTTAATGGATATGACCGATGTCCGCAAAGCCGAAATAGAGAGCAATGTAAAAGCTTGTTTGTCAAAGCTGAAAAGTTATCAGCTTGTGAATGGCGGCTTTACTTATTGGCCCGGCGAAAGCAGTTATGTGTGCGACTGGGGAACCAACTATGCCGGACATTTTATGCTCGAAGCTCAGGCTAAAGGTTATCAGTTGCCTGTGGGATTGCTCAATACGTGGCTGTCTTATCAAACCCGCGAAGCCAATAACTGGAAACCTTCGCGCAAGAATTACGGAACCGATATGATTCAGGCTTACAGGCTTTACACCTTGGCATTAGCCAAAAAACCTGCTATGAGTGCCATGAATCTTATGCGGGAGACGGCCGAAATTGATCCGGCTGCTCTGTGGCGATTGGCTGCTGCTTATTGCATGGCCGGAAAACCTGATATAGGAGCTCAAATTGTGAGCGGAATTCCTGAAAAACCGCAGAAACGTGACGATTATTTCGGTACTTACGGTAGTTACGACCGCGACGAAGCCATGATCCTTGAAACTCTCGTGATGCTCAAAAAACGTACGCAGGCTGATGCTTTAGCCCGCGATGTGGCTAACAGTCTTTCTTCCGACGAATGGTTAAGTACGCAAAGCGCAGCTTACATGTTGTTGGGAATATCAAAGTATGCCGGCGGAAATGGCAAAGGCGAAAATCTGGAATGCGATATCAGTATTGATAATAAAAATACAACGATTCATACACCTAAAGTGATGGCTCAATCGGCGATAAGCTTTGCGGGAGGTTATCACAAGAAAATTGCGATTAAAAACAAAGGGAAACAACCTTTGTATATTCGGGTTATAACACAAGGCGTGCCACTGATGAACGGGCAGGAAGCGGTGTCTCAAAACCTGACAATGACTGCTTCGTACGCCGACATGAAAGGGCGGGCATTGAATCCGGTCGCAATCAAGCAGGGAACACAGTTCTATGTAACACTTACGGTAAAGCACCCCGGTATTCGTATGGATTACAATGATTTGGCAGTTTCAATGTTATTCCCTTCGGGTTGGGAAATTCTGAATGCCCGTATGGATAATATAAAAAGTGCAGCAATCAAAGCAGACGAGCCCGATTATCAGGACATTCGCGATGACCGTGTGTACATGTATTTCAACCTTGCAAAAGGACAAACCAAAACTTTCAAAGTATTGCTGCAAGCCGCATATCTTGGAAAATATTATTTGCCTTCTATCCAGTGCGAAGCCATGTATGATAATTCAATAAGAGCTTATTCTAAAGGATATTGGGTTGAGGTGCTGAAGTGAAAACCACTTAACAAAGGTCGGTTTATTAAAATTAATCCGACCTTTGTTGTACTTTAGTGAAACTATTGCTATATTTGCATAAACTATGAAAACAAGACGAACTATTCTTTTCTATAAAAGTTATTTTCAGGATTTTTTTATTTTACAAAAAGATAGAGTAAAAGAAAAAATAATCTGGACATTGCAACTAATAGAAGAAATACCGATAATTCCTGAAATATATTTAAAGCACATTAAAGGTACAGATGGTTTGTATGAGATTCGCATTCAGCATGGCAATGATATTTTTAGGATATTTTGCTTTTTTGATAAGGGGAAATTGATTGTATTAGCTAATGGTTTCCAGAAAAAATCTCAAAAAACGCCTCAAAATGAAATAGAAGGGCACTTAAAATTAAATCAGAGTATGAAAACGAAAATAAATTTTGAAATGAATGACAATATCTTAACATTAGAGCAGTTTAAAGAAAAGAATTACGGAAAGCGTGGAACCTTAGAGCGTAATAAACTCGAAGCTGGTTACGAAAGTTTTAAAGTAGGGGCATTGATACATGAAGCCAGAATTCATAAGGGTCTTACACAGGAGCAATTAGCTAAAAAGACAGGGACAACTAAATCTTATATCTCGAAAATTGAAAATAATATCAAGGAGGTAAGACTTTCTACACTTCAAAAGATAGTCGAAACTGGTTTGGATGGTCATTTAGAATTAAGTATCAGACTATATTAAATGTAGCTTGTGTATATCGGGTGATAATGGCTAAATCTTTTTTTAATCAATGTATTTACGGAATTAAACTTTGGTGTATCAAACACCGATTTGTATATCCTCATGCTCGTTTTTGGATAGCTATTGCCTTTTTTATTTTTCTGGTGTGGTTTACATTCTCGCTCCCCCGACCACTTTTTCCTCAAAAATATTCAACCATTCTCGAAGATCGTAACGGCAATTTTCTTTCGGCACGTATTGCCGGCGATTATCAGTGGCGTTTTCCTGAATCGGACACCATTCCTTATAAGTTCATGGAGGCTGTTCGTTTGTTCGAGGATGAATACTTCCATTATCACCCGGGGGTCAATCCGGTGTCGTTTGTACGGGCAATGATTCAGAATATCAAGGCCAAAAAAGTGGTGAGCGGTGGCAGTACGCTTAGTATGCAGGTTATCCGCCTGAGTCTGAACAATCAGAACAGGAATGTTTGGGCAAAAATTCACGAGATGTTGCTGGCTTTTCGTTTAGAATTGGGTTACAGTAAGTCCGAAATTCTCAAACTTTATGCTTCTCATGCACCATTTGGAGGCAATGTTGTAGGGCTTGATGCTGCTGCCTGGCGTTATTTCGGGCGTTCGGCTTCTAAGCTTTCATGGGGCGAAACCACAGCTTTGGCAGTTTTACCCAATGCACCGGCTCTTATTTTTCCGGGCAAAAATCACCAGATTTATCTCCGTAAAAGAAACCGTTTGTTAGATAAACTTTGTAAAAAAGGCATTATCGATGCTACCACCTGCGAACTTGCCAAGGCTGAACCATTGCCCGATAAACCTAAGGCTTTACCCCAACTGGCACCTCATTTACTCAATAAACTAATCAATGATGGTGTCGTACAACAAACGATTCGTTCTACAATTTCTTTTGATATTCAGGAGTTTACCATTAATACTGCGCGAAAATATATCCGTTACTATGCCGGGAATTATATCAATAACATAGCCATAGTGGTGATGGATACAAAATCGGGCGAAGTGCGGTCTTATGTGGGCAATGTGGATATCGAAGGCTTGCAAAACACGCCTTATGTAGATAATGTACTCGCTAACCGGAGCTCGGGGAGCATACTGAAGCCTTTTCTTTATGCCGCCATGCTCAACGAGGGCGAACTTTTGCCTTCGTCGCTGGTTTCGGATATTCCTACACATTTTGGAGCTTACGCCCCCGAAAATTTCGAAAAAACTTATCAGGGAATGGTGCCAGCCGATGTAGCTTTGGCACATTCGCTCAATGTTCCGGCAGTACGCGAACTCGACCAGTATGGAGTGCTAAAGTTGCACCACATTTTGCAAAAAACAGGATTTACTTCGATAAACCGCACCCCCGATTATTATGGTTTATCGCTTATTTTGGGCGGAGCAGAGGTGAATCTGCTCGAAGCCACGGCAGCCTATGCCGGTATGGGCAGGGCATTGCTCGGATATTTGGCGTCCGAGAAATATTATGCTGATAATTACCGGCAAGCCAGGATGGTTAGTAATGATTATCCTACTGAAAACAAGGTGGTTTCGCCGCCTTTGGGTGCCGGAGCACTTTGGTACACACTCGAGGCACTCACCACTGTCAATCGTCCGTGGGGCGAAATAGGCTGGGATTTTTTTGCTTCTACTCATAAAATAGCGTGGAAAACCGGCACCAGTATCGGTTCACGCGACGCATGGTCTATTGGCGTTACGCCCGAATATACGGTAGGAGTGTGGGTGGGCAATTCTTCCGGCGAAGGTCGTCCCGGTCTCACAGGTGTTACTCACGCAGCTCCTGTTATGTTCGAGATTTTCAAACGATTGAAGCCTCAAATCTGGTTTCGTCAACCCAAACAGGATATGCAAAAAATAGCCGTGTGTAAACTGAGCGGTTTTCGTGCTACCGACAAGTGCGAATCAGAAGAGCGTTGGGTACCAACCAATGGTGTTAAGGTAAAAGCCTGTCCTTTTCACAGTTCGGTTTTTCTGGATGAAACGGGCGTTTACCGCGTTACGGGCGAGTGTTACCCGGTAAGCAAAATGCTTATCAGATCGTGGTTTGTGTTGCCGCCGGCGCAAGAGTATTTTTACAGGCAAAACCACCCCGAGTACACTCCATTACCTCCGTATCTGACAGGTTGTGCACCACACAATGAGCAAATGATGGACATTCTTGTACCCGATAACAACACAGCTGTATATATACCCAAAGGCATTGATGGTGAACAGGGTATGCTCGTTTTCGAGGCGGTGCACAGGCGTAAGGATGCCACCATTTTCTGGCATATCGACGACCAGTTTATCCGCACTACGCACGGCATTCACAAAATAGAAGTTGCCCCAACCGTAGGAAAACATATCCTGCTAATAGAAGACGAAGAAGGTAATGTAGTGAAACGAAGATTTAAGGTGTTGAATAATTGATTTATAGATACATAATCTCTAATACCTTTTGCAAAACAGAGCGTTTATGCCAGATCTATTTAGCTATTGAAATTATTTTAAGTATCTTACTCCGCAGTTCTGTTGCTTCAACATAAGCAGCTTTTTTATTTTTTCTAAAAGTATTAAAATGAAGTTGTCCGATTAGCTTTCTCGCACGTTTATAGATGTTTAACGCCCATTTGCCCAATATAAACTGAAGAGGAATAAATAAGATGGCCGACCACCACGATACGCCACTTATTGAAATAAAAAGAGCAGTTTGCAACAAATAAAATAACGGAAAACTGATTAAGCTAATACCAAAATGCAATGAACTGTAAAATCCTCTGAACTCAACCCTCATGGCTTTTCGTATAGCTACCGGAGCAAAGAATGGTAGCAAATTCAAAGCAAGCCCTGCTATAAAAATCGGCGATATAAATAATAAGGCTATAAGCTTGATTATAAGATTTTTATTTGTTTGTCCATCTATGTCGAAGTTACGATAGTGCAGGTTATATTTCTTTTTTATAGCATCAAACTGTCGGATAACCATACATATTTCTTCAGTCAATAATGCATTTCCCTTTTCCAGAGCAACTAATCTTCCAGCAATTTCCTGACGGGCATGAAAACGGTTCACTGCATTGTCAGCTAATTGAAGTTCCTTAAGTACAGCGATATTAGTCAGCCATGTAATGCTCTCAAATTCATTGTAGTATTGTTCTGAATTCAGATTCAGGGTAAGACTTTCGAGCCTGACTTTAAGCTCGTTTTTAATATTATTTGTGGCAGTTACCGGATTTTCTCCGTATTCGGCCATATACCCGGTAATGCTGATAGGCTCTCCGAAATTGATTATGATCGGTGTGTTTGATTTTTCAAGATTTCCCATATCAATCCCAACAGGGATAATTTTCACATCACGACTTGTACCTAATCTTTCCTGAGCCGAAAATGCAACCCTGAAAATTCCCTTTACCAATGGTCTGAGTTTGCGTTCAAGTTCCTGATTTCCTTCGGGCATTATGCACATTGCGTTGTCGTGTTCGAGTACTTCAATACATTTTTCGAAAATCTCGGCATTTTTTCCCAACGTGGCATAACCATCTCTTATTCTGAATGCCGGCATAATCTTAAAAAAATAGAGCATAGATGCTATCATTTTTTGCTTGAACATATCAGAGCGAGCCAGAAAAACAGTAGCATAATGGTCGGGAGTAACGGAGGTTACTGCCAGCGCGTCCATCAAAGCATTCAGGTGGTTGGGGGCAAAAAGAACCGGACCCTTTTGAGGTATGTTTTCACTGCCAAGTATAATGTAATGGCTGTAAAAACGCTTGAAAGCCCAGCTTACGTATAATTTGCACAACTTATACGTGAATGGTAAATCGTAAATTTTCGACATTTTTATGATTTCTGAAGATATTGCTTTATTGTGGAATTCTCTTGTGCCAGTAAAAGGCTATACTCAGTCCCGATATGATATGCCATATTCCCCACCAGGCTGTAATAAAAAGCATACCGCCCAACTGCATATCATGAGGAAAAATCTTGGTATTGAAAAGCAGAACGAGCCCCAATCCTGAATTTTGAATTCCGGTTTCGATGGTAAGCGTACGCCGGTCGGCCTCGGGCAATTTAAATATACTTGCCAGAGTGAAACCAGTGGTAAGAGCTAATAGGTTGTGAATTAATACTATAAAAAATATAAGATAGATGTATTGAAGGAATAAATGCAGATTATTTGCAAATGCCATAACAATCATCAGAATAAAAAAAAGAATTGAAAGAATCTGAATAGGCTTTTTTAATTTTTCAGTAATTAATGGAAAGAAGCGGGCAAAAACTACTCCGGCCACTAATGGGATACCCAACAGAATAAAAACAGTTTCAAACATTTGCCCGTTGTCAATTTCTAATGGTTGTAGCATTGAGTTTGCCCGCGAACTAATATATCTGGTATATAAGCCACCCCAAAATGCAAAGTTAAATGGTGTGGTTATGGTGGCAATCAATGTTGTAGTTGCCGTTAGTCCCACCGATAATTCTGTGTTTGCCCGCGAAAACGACGACATAAAGTTGGATATATTTCCCCCCGGGCAAGCAGCCACAAGTATCATGCCCATAGCCACGGTAGGCGTTATGAAGCTGCTTAGAGCAATCACCAGTAAAAATGTCATTAACGGTAATGCAACAACCTGTGAAATAAGACCGATAATAGTAGATTTTGGATTTTTGATTAAAGTGCTGAATTCTTTAGGTTTAATGCCCAGAGCAACACCAAACATGATAAAACTCAGCACATTATTGATAACGTGCATACCCGATGCCGAAAAGTTGATTTTTATCGGATCGAGTTCAGATAAAGATTCGTACATAATCCTGTCTTTTAGATTTCTGTAGCAAAATTATAAAAATATTTCAATTACCCACAGTCAACAAGCTGAATGGTTGTGAAAGATATAAGGAGTAGTATTCTTTATCTGAGTCTTATGCGTGGATATAAAATGAAATGATATTTTTTTTAATAATACAATATTTCTCAATTATCCGTAAATGATTAATTTTGTACAAAATTCATTTATACTACAAACAAAATGATGAAAAAACTATTTTTATTAATGATAACCTGCACGCTTATTTTTTCGTCGTGCGAAAAAAACAATATGGAACCGGAAATAAAATTTGAAACTACCGAAGGCACTTTTGTTGTGAAACTTTATCCTGAAACTCCCAAGCACAGAGATAATTTTGTAAAATTAGTTGATGCCGGATTTTATAATGGCGTTTTGTTTCACAGGGTAATTGCCGATTTTATGATACAGGCGGGAGACCCCGATTCAAAAACTGCTACCAAAACTCAGGCGCTTGGTTCAGGCGATGTACCTTATACCATTCCTGCCGAAATAGTGTATCCGAAATACTATCACAAAAAAGGCGCTTTGGCTGCTGCCCGTCAGGGCGATCAGGTGAATCCCGAAAGAGTATCCTCCGGGGCGCAATTTTATGTAGTGCAGGGTCATACTTTTACCGACCAACAGCTGGATTCGCTCGAGGCTAATAATCGCAAAAAACTGGAAGCTAAATTATTTGCTCAGTTATCAGAGGAGAAAAAAGATGAAGTAAAAAAATATCGTTTGGAACGCAATCAGGCAAAGTTAGACGAATTGAGGGACTCGATGATAAAAGTTGTACAGGAAAAAATAAAACAAAATCCAGCGTATAAATTTACGGCAAGCCAGCGCGAAGATTATAAAACCAATGGAGGTACACCTCACTTAGATGGTGAATATACCGTATTTGGAGAGGTTATAAAAGGTTTTGATGTAATTAACCGTATATCAAAAACAGAAACCGGAAAATTCGACCGTCCTACCAATAATATAAGGATTATTAGTGCCGAAAGGGTGAATTAAAAAAACTTATAAAATTGAGTTTTTGTTATAAGCTGGTTTATAAGTTGCTTTCCGAAATTCAGCTACTAATATCATCGGATAAGCAACTTAATCAATCCGATACCCTGCAAATACCCATAACGGGAGGTGATTTTTCACCTCCTTTTTTTATTTAAAATCCAATTAGAGAAAAATTTCTATAATTATTAGTCTTTTTGCCAAAAAAGCTCTTTTAAATGAACATAAAATAGTAATTTTGCACTCGCTTAGAAATTTAGATAATCTATAATATATTATGGCAGAAAAAAAACTGAATTTATTGGCTGATTTTCCAGCAGTTAGCACACAGCAATGGATGGATAAAATCACAGCCGATCTCAAAGGAGCTGACTTCAACAAAAAGCTCGTTTGGAAAACCAACGAAGGTTTCAATGTAATGCCTTTCTATCGTGCCGAAGACATTGAAACGCTTAAAACAACTGACGTGGTTCCCGGAAAATTCCCTTTCGTACGTGGTACGAAAGCCGACAATGTGTGGTTCATTCGTCAGGAAATTGTGGTAACCGATGCTAAAGAAGCCAATGCTAAAGCACTCGACATCCTGAATAAAGGTGTTGATTCTATTGGTTTTAAGCTTAACAAAAAAGATTTAAGCCCTGCTTACATCGAAACTTTACTCGATGGTATTGCAGCCGAATGTGTTGAGCTGAACTTCTCCATCTGTACCCGTCGTTCGGCTGATTTGGCCACTATCCTTACCAACTATTACAAAACCAAAGCTTATGATGTAACCAAGCTTCATGGTTCTATTAACTGGGATGGTATCAACGCAATGTTGCTTCGTGGTAAGAATTTTGAAAAAGATGAGCTTGTAAGTCTGGCTAAAGCGACTTTCGATGCTGCGCTTGGATTGCCTTTCTACCGTGTTCTGGGTGTTAATGCTACAACGCTTAATAATGCCGGTGCATTTGTAGCTCAGGAATTGGGTTATGCATTGGCTTGGGGAAATGAATATCTTTCTTCGTTAATCGATGCCGGATGTGAGCCTTCTGTTGTAGCTAAAAATATTAAATTCAACTTCGGAGTGGGTGGTAACTACTTTATGGAAATTGCTAAATTCCGCGCTGCTAAATTGCTCTGGGCTAACATTGTAGATGCTTACAAAGCAAAATGTATCAAACCCAACTGCCAACACACTGTAGATGGTATTTGTAAATGTGCAGCCAAAATGCGCATTCATGCTCAGACATCTGAATTCAACAAAACCATTTTCGATGCGAATGTAAATATGCTTCGTACCCAAACCGAAGCCATGAGCGCAACGTTGGGCGGTGTAAATTCGTTGACGGTAACTCCTTACGATTCAACTTACAAAGCTTCGGACGACTTTTCAGAACGTATCGCTCGCAACCAGCAGTTACTTTTGAAAGAAGAATCGCACTTCGATAAAGTGGCTGACCCCGCAGCTGGTTCATATTATATCGAAACATTGACCAATAACATTGCTGAACAAGCCTGGAAACTCTTCCTTGAAGTTGAAGACAAAGGAGGTTTCTTTACCGCAGTTAAAGCCGGAACTGTTCAGGATGCTGTAAAAGCAACTGCTGCAACCCGTCTGAAATCAGTATCCAGCCGTCGCGAAGTTTTACTGGGAACCAATCAATTCCCTAACTTTAGTGAGTTTGCTGCTGCTAAGGTAGAATTCAAAAAAGAGGCCGATTGCGATTGTGACCATACTGAAGTAAAAAAACTGGCTCCTGTACGCGCTGCTGAAGAGTTTGAAGCTTTACGCTTTGCTACCGAAGCTGCCGCCAAACGTCCGAAAGCATTTATGCTGACTATCGGTAATCTTGCCATGCGTCTGGCTCGTGCTCAGTTCTCTTGCAATTTCTTTGCTTGTGCAGGTTACGAAGTAGTGGATAATCTTGGTTTCAAAACGGTAGAAGAAGGTGTAGCTGCTGCACAAGCTGCCGGTGCCGACATTATTGTTCTTTGCTCAAGCGACGACGAATATGCCGAACTTGCTCCTGCTGCATTCAAAGCTATCGACGGAAAACAAATCTTCGTGGTAGCCGGTGCTCCTGCCTGCGAAGCTGACTTAAGAGCGGTTGGTGTAGAACATTTCATTAACGTCAAGTCGAATGTGTTGGAAACTTTGAAGGCTTTTAATTCGAAATTATTATAAACACAAAGTCACGAAGCCACTAAGACAAAATGAATAAACCTGAATTGGAAAGAATTGGTGCTAAAATTGTCGATGCAGCTTATCATGTGCATAAAGAATTAGGCCCGGGTTTACTCGAATCGGTTTATGAATATTGTCTTATTGAAGAATTAAAGTCACGAAATTTGACTGTTAACAGTCAAATCAAATTACCGGTAGTTTATAAAGGAAAGCAATTGGATAAAGAATTTATAATGGATATTTTAGTTGAAAATGAGATTATCATTGAACTTAAAGCCGTAGAACAAATTCTTCCTGTACATGAGGTTCAATTATTGACTTATATGAAACTTGCTGATAAAAAGTTAGGATACCTTATAAACTTCAATGTACCTATCATTAAAGAAGGTATCAGAAGAAAAATTAATGGTTATTTTTAATTCGTGTCTTAGTGTCTTCGTGTTTAAAATTAAAAAATATGAAACCAAATTTTAAAGATATAAATATCAAAGATGTTACTACAGGTGTAGCTCCTGAAGTAGCAAGCAACTGGTTGACTCCCGAGCTTATTCCGGTGAAACCATTTTATACAAAAGAAGATATTGCAGGTTTTGACCATCTGGGTTATGCTGCGGGTCTTCCTCCTTATTTGCGTGGTCCGTATAGCGTGATGTACGCTATGCAACCCTGGACAATCCGTCAGTATGCCGGATTTTCTACAGCTGAAGAATCAAATGCATTCTATCGTCGTAACCTGGCTGCAGGTCAAAAAGGTCTTTCGGTAGCATTCGACTTAGCTACACACCGCGGATACGATGCCGATCACGAACGTGTGGTAGGTGACGTTGGTAAAGCAGGTGTTTCTATCTGTTCTATAGAGGATATGAAAGTATTGTTCGATGGTATACCATTAAATAAAATGTCAGTTTCCATGACCATGAACGGTGCTGTACTTCCTATTCTTGCATTTTATATCAATGCAGGTTTGGAGCAGGGAGCTAAGTTGGAAGAAATGGCCGGAACTATCCAAAACGATATTTTGAAAGAATTTATGGTGCGTAATACCTATATTTATCCACCTAAATTCTCGATGAAGATTATCGCTGATATTTTCGAATATACTTCGAAAAACATGCCTAAGTTCAACTCTATCTCTATCTCGGGTTACCACATGCAGGAAGCAGGTGCAACTGCCGATATTGAGTTGGCTTACACCCTTGCCGATGGTCTTGAATACCTTCGTGCCGGAGTAAACGCAGGTATGGATATCGACTCGTTTGCTCCACGCTTGTCATTCTTTTGGGCAATCGGTATGAATCACTTTATGGAAATCGCTAAAATGCGTGCTGCACGTTTACTTTGGGCGAAAATCGTAAAACAATTCAACCCTAAAAACCCAAAATCGCTGGCATTGCGTACACACTCGCAAACTTCAGGTTGGTCGCTTACCGAACAAGATCCGTTCAACAATGTGGGTCGTACCTGTATCGAAGCCATGGGTGCTGCATTGGGTCATACTCAATCACTTCACACCAATGCGTTGGACGAAGCGATTGCTTTGCCAACCGATTTCTCAGCACGTATTGCACGTAATACTCAGATTTATATCCAACAGGAGACTGAAATCTGCCGCGAGGTTGATCCATGGGCAGGTTCATATTATATCGAAACATTGACCAATGAACTGGCCGAAAAAGCTTGGGCGTTGATCGAAGAAGTAGAAAAACTGGGTGGTATGGCTGCGGCTATCGAAACCGGTATTCCTAAAATGCGTATCGAAGAAGCTGCTGCCCGTACACAGGCTCGTATCGACTCAGGTTCGCAAAAAATTATTGGTGTGAACGAATATCGTCTTGAAAAAGAAGATCCTATCGATATTCTTGAAGTGGACAATACAGCAGTACGCAAACAGCAAATAGAACGTTTACAGCAATTGCGTGCTAACCGTGACGAAGCGGCTGTAAAAGCAGCTTTGGAAGCCATTACCGAATGTGCCCGTACAGGCGAAGGTAACCTTCTGGAACTTGCCGTTGAAGCCGCCCGTGTGCGTGCTTCTTTGGGTGAAATTTCAGACGCCTGCGAAGCAGTTGCAGGACGTTATAAAGCAACCATCAGAACTATATCAGGCGTGTACTCATCAGAAACCAAAAACGACGCCAGCTTTAAGAAAGCTTGCGAGTTAACTGAAGCATTTGCTCAGAAAGAAGGTCGTCGCCCACGTATCATGATCGCTAAAATGGGTCAGGACGGACACGACCGTGGTGCAAAAGTTGTTGCCACCGGTTATGCCGACTGTGGTTTCGACGTGGACATGGGACCTTTGTTCCAGACTCCGGCCGAAGCAGCCAAACAGGCTGTTGAAAACGACGTTCACGTGTTAGGCGTGTCTTCGTTGGCAGCTGGTCATAAAACCTTGGTGCCTCAGGTTATCGAAGAATTGAAAAAACTTGGTCGCGAAGATATTATTGTTATTGCGGGTGGAGTTATTCCTGCTCAGGATTACGATTTCCTTTACAAAGCTGGTGTTGCGGCTATCTTTGGCCCTGGTAGCCCGGTAGCTAAAGCAGCTTGCACTATTATGGAAATCTTGTTGGAAGACTAAGAACCCCAAACCCCTAAAGGGGCTTAAATAAGAAAAACGGACTTACCTTGATTGAAACCGGGTAAGTCCGTTTTTTTTTATTGCAGTTAAATAGGGATAAGGCTGCATAATTATTTGATAGTAATGGATGTTTTTGTTTGTTACTAATGAATAATATTGTATATTTGTAGTGAATACTTATTTAAAACACTATGATTCAAGAACAGATATTGAGACAAACTATTGAAATACAAAATGTAAGCAATAATTTTAAAAATGAAATTATAGTGCGTGAGTATTTCGAACATTACCAGTCAAAAGAAAATTTTGCAAACATAATAGCTGGGATTCGCCGATGTGGTAAAAGCTCAGTGTTAATTTATTGGCAGAAATTATCAAATTCAGATGAAATTCTGTACCTTAATTTTGATAATTCAAAGTTATTCAATTTCGAATTAATTGATTTTAGATTGTTAGATAAAATAATCTATGAAACGTCCAAAAAGATATTATTTTTTGATGAAATTCAAGTAGTAAAAGGTTGGGAAGTGTATGTGCGTGAGAAATTAGATGAAGGTTTTCATGTAATCATTACAGGTTCAAATGCTTCGTTATTAAGTAAGGAATTAGGCACAAAGCTTACCGGAAGACATGTGACAAGGGAATTATTTCCTTTTTCATATCATGAGTTTTTAAAGTATAAACAATTAGATAATACGGATGCAAACCTGAATAGCTATTTAAAAATCGGAGGTTTTCCTGAATATTTGAAAAGTGCTGATTATTCGGTATTAGAATTTCTGTTGGACGACATATTGTACCGCGATATTGCAGTACGATTTGGAATACGAGATATATTTTCGTTAAAAAAATTAGCTGTTTACCTACTTACTAATATTGGTAGTCCGGTTTCGGCTACTAAACTCAAGCAAGTTTTAACTGTTAAGAGTACGGCTACCATTTTAGAATATTTCTCACATCTCGAGAATGCCTATCTTATATTTTTTGTACCGGTATTCTCTCATTCTCCAAAGGTACAATTAGTCACACCTCGAAAAGTTTATGCTATTGATACTGGTTTAGCTGATGTTATAGGTACTTCTTTTTCTGATAATTATGGACGTAAATTGGAAAATGCTGTTTTTTTGTGTTTGCGCCGGAAATACAAAGAAATTTATTATTTCAATGATAAGAAAAATGAATGTGATTTTGTAGTAGTAGAAAATGGAAGAGTTTCAGAAGTAATTCAGGTTTGTTACGAACTTACACATGATAATCAGAACCGTGAATTTAAAGGAATAAATGCAGCAATCGATGCGTTGAAACCTCTCAAGGCAAATATTATTACTTTTAATCAAAGCGACAGTTATTTGTACAATCAATTATTGGTCGAAATAACTCCTTTTAACATACATTTTTAAGACAACCCACAATAATATGCGAAGTTTGAAGCCGGGTAAGTCCGTTAGCTTATTTATAGATAACCTCGTAGCCGATGGCTTTTATATTCTCACAACTTTATCTACTGCCGATTCAAAGTCGGGTAGGTGAGTGGCCATAAGTATCGTAATGTCAGGGTGTTGTAGTTTGATATTCCGGAATATGGCAATGGCATTGTCGGAACTGATACCGGCTGTGGGTTCATCTACCACTAATAATTGTGGTTGTTTGAGTAGCGCCTGTGCCAGCAGTAGTTTTTTTCGCTGACCACCGCTCAGTGTCTCTCCATTTTCGCCCAGCCATGTGTCTAAACCATTGGGGAGTAACGAATACCAACTGATCAAATCTACCGTTTTCAAGGCCTGTATTATGTTGTCGTCGGGATACGATTCGAAATTTTCGCGTAAAGTCCCAGTAAGTAAGTAAGCTTTCTGAGTAACGTAAATGCTTTTGGGAACAGGTAGGTGCGATATTGAATCGTTGTTCCAGCTTATGCTTCCGTGCAGGCGGTATTCCGGATAAAAAAGGCAATTCAGCAAGGTGGTTTTTCCTTTTCCGGTTTCGCCATAAAGTGCTACCCATTCTCCTTTTTTAACGGTTAGTGTAATTGTTTCTGTAGTTACCGGCGTTTCGGGAATGCAGGCGCTCAAGCTCTTTAAATCCAGCGATTCAAAGTCGGACGATACTTGTACAGTTTCCGCGGGTTGTTCACCCTGCTTTATAATTGTTTCCAAATCATCGAGTTGGTGAGCTACCGAGCTTTTTTCGGATTTGCCGGAGAAAAGCATTTCGGCCAATTCAGCCTGAGCCATGATTCCAAAGAAAATACCAATGGCCAGCGATGGGTCAAAGTTGTAATTGGTGGTATTCCAGAGAATAAAAGCAGCAATAAGGCTAAACCCCAAACCTGCAATTAGTTGTAGTGTAAACGAGTTGGTCTGAAGTTTGTTTTCTAATTTTTCTATTTGCTGCATCCTTTCCTCATGCTGGCGTATGGCTTTTTCTTCCAGGTTATATTTCGAAATTTCTATGCGCCCTCTGAAGCTTTGTATCAATGCCTGATTATTTTCTTCGCGCAGTAACTTAAGCGAGCTATAAAGTATGCGGTTTTTGGCAAAGATAAATTGAGGTACCAGAAAGAGAAGTACAGAAGATGAAATCAAAAATTCGATAGCGATAACCTGCGAGAATACAGCCAGAAAAATATAATAAATAACGATGGCAATAAACAGCGCTGTGAATGGAAGAAGCCACAGAAGTATGTGATTCAGCAATAAATCGATACCATGCGTGCTGTTTTCGAGTATGGCGGAGTTGTTATTGACCTGTTTTTTGAAATAAGGGAAGCGGGCAACCGATTCGAAAATAGTGAGCTGTAGCCTGCGCTGCGCGTCGAGTGTGGTTTTGTGGTTTTCCAAACGCTCAAAATAGCGGCTTGCGGTGCGTAGTAAAGTCAATAAACGAATTATCGACGAAGGAATCAGATAGGCAAATAAAATGTTAGCCGTAGCAAAAGCTACACTCGAAGCTGCCAGAAACCAACCCGATATGGCGGGCAGAGCTACAAAAGCAACCGTCCAGAACAGTAATACCGAAATACCCAGTAACCATCTGCCTGCTAAAGGCTTAAATATGTGTTTTTGTAAAAATTTGTCCATCGTTATTTACCCGGAAATTTATTCAGTTTACTTGATCAGTTTCTTCTGCCTGACGATTCATTTGTTCTCCCCAGTTCAAATTCAGAATGGTGGTAGCCATAGCGTCGAATTTATTTTCGTGCGAAGCCACAATCACTAATCTGTTCTGAGCCAGTTGCATGATTTGTTCGATAATAACATCTACAGTCGCTGCATCAAGATTGGCAGTCGGTTCGTCCATTATGGCTATGGGCTTAGGGTACATCATCATACGTGCCATGGTTACCAATTGTTTTTCACCTCCCGAAAGCTGTTTGCCATTGTGAGTTAAACCTGTGTTCCACCCATCTTCTTTTTTGTCGATAATTTTATTGATAAAGTCAGGATATTCAGCTTTATGTTCAGTCTGGTTGTGTAAAAAAACGTTATAATGAAGTGTGTCATCAAAAATAAATGGAAACTGATTCATGTACGACGTATTTTGTTTGAGCCAGTGCACTGACTGCTCGTTATCATATCCGTTTATTTCAACAGAACCTTCGTTGACTTTCAGACTTCCGGCACATATTTTAAGTAAGGTAGATTTACCGGAGCCTGAGATACCTTTTACAAGTACAAGTCCGCGGTTTGGTAGTTTTAGCCCGATGTTATGGAGCACTTTTACAGGCGAATCAGGGTAAGCAAAACTCAGCTGACTGATTTCAAAACTACTGAGCGCTTCATCCACATTGGTTTCGGGCGTAGTTGTGTTTGGGTTGTTAAGTACCGGCATTAGTATTTTAGCAGCAGCCAGCGCTCTGTTTCTGTCGTGGTAAGCACTTACAAATTTGCGCAGATAAAAGAAGTAATATGGCGCGAGCATAAGCAAAAACAAGGCGTCGCGAAAATCGTAACCTTTACCGTAGTTTGGTCCGTTCATGATTCCAAGCAGGCTCATGCCCAGATATATAGCCATAGCTGCAATAGCTATAGTTACAAACAGCTCCAGTACGGCCGACGACAATATAGCCACTCTCATTACGTTTGTTGTTGCATTGTTCAGTTCATTGCTTTTGTTTGATAAGAATTGATGCTGCGGTTTGAAATTGTCTAAGTTAACTATTTCGGCAATAGTATGTAGCCGGTTATAAAACACGGCCGAGTATTTCATAAACAGGCTGATGTGTTTTTTGTGTAAAGCTTCAGCACCTACCCCAATCACTATCATTTGCAGTGGAATAACCATAAAGGTAACTATCAGTATATAACCTACCCATTGATCAACCCAAAAGCAAAATACCAGTAACAGCATACTCACCATTACCGAGGCCACAGCGTAAGGAACGAAAAAAGCGAAGAATGGTTTCAGATCGTCGCAGGCGCGGGTAACTAATAAAGTACTCGAAACAGAGTCGGACTGGCTATTGTGAAGTAATTCAGGATAAAGTTTCTTCTTGATTTTAGATACAATAATATTGCCCGCACCATAATTAATGAGCGAGGCAAAATGTGCAAAAACATATCTGCCGCCGAGCGCTGCTACAGCATATAGAAGTTTGTGAGGGAAAACCTGTCCCGCGGTAAGCCACGAAGCTGCAAAAGCGGACAGATACCAACTGAATACAACAAAACATCCCGCGCTTACAACAGTCATAAGCGAAGCGTAAATATAAGCGCGCTTAGTTTCGGCCGTTAATTTGCCAAGCCACTTGGATGCACTTTCCTGATTTGAACTCATGGTTATGTTCTCTTCCTTTTTTATGATACTAACTGCTTATAGGTGTAAATTGTTTTTCGTTGGCAGAGAAAAAAATCAATATAAATATATTCTGTTGTATATCAGCTGTATGCGTTAGCTTGCAAAATGTTTATATTGCTCTCCATTTTGTAATTTTAAAACTAATCCTTCAGTATTATTTATAACAAAGATAAGCAAATATACCTTTTCTAAATAATATATATTCATTTATTTAGCTTCTTGTTTGTTACAGTATATTGAGCTACTATATAATTAAAATACCATTTTTTAGCTACAAAAATACAGGGAGAGTAATTTATAATTACTCTCCCTGACTTGTCTAATTAAAATTATTATGGAGGTTAATAGTTAAGGTTTATTTGTAGTTATTTTTTCCATTTACCACCACCAAGGTAGAAACCTATAGTAATAGCTAAATAGCTATTTGAAACCTTTGTTGTAGTTCCTCCAAGTATGGCTTGTACTTCTGTCTTTGGGATAAGATTATATTCAACACCAAAACGGAGTTTAGATAATTCAAATCCGGCAGTAATTAAACCTCCGAATTTACCAGCACCGCCCACTGAGGTATCGTCATCACTCATACTAATCTTGCCAAGAGCATAATAACCCATTCCGGCACCTACAAAAGGGGCAAAAGAGCTTGATCCGTTGTTAAAATAGTAGTTGAAAGTGCCAAGATAACATGCGTTAGCCGAAAGTTCAGCGGACTCTTCTCCAACTGTTTTTGCCATAATAGCAGATCCATAGCGTATTCCGGCATTCATATTGTCAGTAATATTGTATGCCAGATTTAAATCGTAACAAAAGCCACCACCGCCTTTCGGAAGACTAAAGCCAACATCCAGACCACCACGAATTTTACCTGCTTCTTGAGCACTTAGTGTGAAAGCAAACAAGAGAACTGAGACAATTAAAAAAACTTTTTTCATAATTTTTTGTATTTAAATTTTTATCTACTCTTAAGGATTTTCGATATACTCCCCTTACTCTTTAACAAGGATTTTCAGGTAACTCCCATTTTATTGAAACAAATATTATTACTATTTACAATTCAAAAAATTATAATAGTCAATAAATTTTCAACTGCTAAATTATATATAAATGAAAGAACTTTCAAAAATAATCAGGGTACATTTAGGGTACAGAATTTGAGATTTCGAGGTACATTTAGGGTACATGCGGTTTTTAATATTAAAATTTAAGATAAATAAATGTTTTTCTTATCTTGGGATGTCTTTTTAAAGTTGGTTATATTTTAAAATTGTGAGTAATTGCATATTTACTTTATCTGACTTCAAAGCTGTTTTTTTTCGGAATTATATCTGCAAATACGCATAAAAAGTTAAATCTTGTTATTTCTAATGCAATTTTATGATTTACTACTTGTTTGAATGTAATAAACAACCTTATTAAGCGTCATATAATAAAAGTGAATCATTAAAAAATAATAAATTATGAAATCGAAGTTTTTAATCCTTTCTTGTTTTCTTACGCTATTTCTGTATAATCATGTTAACGCAGCGAGTATCAATGGCTCGGGTAAAATGATGACTCGGGTTGTTAAAGTGGCTGATTTTAATGCCATAGTGTTAACTTCATCGGCCGATGTAGAAATAAGTCGTGGTAATACATACTCGGTAGTGCTTACCGATTATGAGAATCTGATAGATGCACATGCTTTTAGACGCGAAGGAGATGTACTCAGAATAGGTGTAAAGCCCAATATCTCAATTCGCAATAGCAAAGCAAGAATTAAGATAACTGTGCCAGGACCTTTGTATTCGGTAAAAATAACAGGTAGTGGCGATGTGGTTGTGAAAAAATTAAATACCCTGAAAGAACTCGCTATTTCGGGCAGTGGCGATATAAAACTACCTACTGGTGAGCATTATAATAATTTGAATATCAGTGTATCGGGTAGTGGCGATGTAGAAGTGAACGGAAGTGCGCGCAATACGATGGTATCGCTTAAAGGTAGTGGTGATGTTGATTTGGGAAATCTAAAGTCAGAAAGTGTTGATTGCCAAATTGTTGGTAGCGGCGATGTTGATGTGTATGTTTTGAAAAAACTCAAAGTATCAATAGCCGGTAGCGGTGATGTGGTGTATTACGGCAATCCGCAACATGTTGAAAAAATAATTAGGGGTAGCGGTACGGTGAGAGCTAAATAAATAGTTTATTTTTGAAAAAATCAGGGTGTCCGGGAAATTAAACTTCCGTACACCCTGATTTTTTTAAGGCGTTATCAATAAAAAAACTATGCCTCAATAATTTTAATCTCAGAGCTAACTTCAATGGCTTTGCGGTAAAGAGCGCCTACACCGCAATATGTTTCTTCGGACATTCTGACTGCCTTTTCAAGCTTATCCAACGGTAAGTTTTTGCCCGTAAATGTGTATATCACATGCATTTTGTTGTAGTGCTTCGGATGTTCTTCGGTAACATCGCCTTGCACTTCAATGTCAACGGCTTTAAAATCGACCCGCATTTTCTGCAATATCGAAACCACATCCATACCAGTGCAACCGCTCAGCGATACTAATTGCAGTTTTTTGGGTCCGGGACCAGAGTTTTCTCCACCGGCTTCCACTGGCGCATCCATAGTTATTTTATGACCGTTAATGTCCGATTCAAAGGCCATTCCACCTTTCCAACTTGTTTTAATTGAATGTTTTTCTCCCATTTTTTGAATCAATTATATTTAATTTTTTTATTGCATAATGTTATCTTATGTTTTCTAACATTTTTGCTTTATCATTGTTCATGAAATGAGATAATCTTTTTACTGCTTATCTTTTTTTAGGTTAGGTTGAGTAGAAATTAATGTGCAATAGTTTAATGGTTAATATGTTAATGCTAATGTCATGTGCGGTTTTACACGTTACAATGCCGAAAAAAATTAGCTTGCTACGCCTGTTGAAATGTGCAGTTCCATTTTTTTTGAAAAAATAATTTTCCGGTTAATTTATGTTTATGCAACAAAATAATATAGAAGTATTTACTATTTTTGTAAAAACAAAAAGTATCACTATATGTCAGAAATTAAAGAAAGAGTTGCTTTGCTACGCGAAGCTATGAAAGTGGCCGGAGTTTCGGCTTATATAGTACCCGGAACCGATCCGCATGCCAGCGAATATATAGCCGGTTACTGGAAAGAACGGCAGTGGATTTCGGGCTTTACAGGTTCGGCAGGCACAGCTGCGCTAACTTTGGATAAGGCCGGTTTGTGGACAGATTCACGGTATTTTTTGCAAGGAGCAGCTGAGCTCGAAGGTACCGGATATGAGCTGATGAAGATGGGTTTGCCCGAAACGCCCGATATGCTGAGCTGGATATGTTCAGAACTTAAAAGTGGCGATAAAGTAGGAGTAAATGCTCAGATGTTTTCGGTAAATGCTTTTGCAGGCATGAAAGCTGAATTTGCTCAGTTTGGTATAGAAGTACTGTCGGTGGACTTACCGGCGCAGGTATGGACTGATCGTCCGGCATTGCCTAAAGATCCTTTTTTCGTTTTTGGAACGCAATATACAGGCAAATCGGCTACCGAAAAGCTTACAGAACTAAGAGCCGAGCTTAAGAAATTACGTGTTGGCACTTTTATATTATCGGCTCTCGATGATATTGCCTGGTTATTCAATATCCGAGGGAAAGATGTAAGTTACAATCCGGTAGTTATATCTTATGCGCTGGTAGAGCAGGAGCGAGCTACTCTGTTTTTGGACTCGGATAAGCTGACCGACGAAACCAAAGCGTACCTTGCATCGGAACATATAACTATAGCCGGTTACAACGATATTTATAAAGCCATAGCCGCTGTAGATGTCGCTGCAGGTGTGTTGATTGACGGAACCAAGCTGAATCAGTCGCTCTACGAGGCGCTACCTGCCGGTTGCGTAGTGCGTAATACGATGTCGCCGGTGTTTAAAATGAAAAGCCTTAAAAATGAGGTTGAAATGGCTGGTGTACGCAGAGCTATGATAAAAGATGGCGTGGCTCTGACCCGCTTTTTCATGTGGCTGGAAGAGCACGTGAAATCAGGCAAGCTAACCGAAATGTCGGTAGATAAAAAGTTATATGAATTCCGTAGCAGTCAGGAAGGATTTATGGGCGAAAGTTTCGGAACCATTGCCGGTTATGCAGCACATGGCGCCATTGTACATTATGGTGCAAGCCCCGATACTGATGCAACTTTAAAACCGGAAGGTATTTTTCTGCTCGACTCGGGCGGACAATATCTGGATGGTACAACAGATATAACCCGGACGGTAGCTTTGGGAGCGCCTACTATTCAGCAAAAAATTGATTTTACACTGGTGCTTAAGGGTCATATAGCGTTAGCCACAGCCCAGTTTCCTGTTGGCACACGCGGTTCTCAGCTTGATATACTGGCGCGTAAAGCCATGTGGGACAGAGGGCTGAACTATGGACACGGAACAGGTCACGGTGTAGGACATTTTCTGAATGTACATGAGGGGCCGCAAAATATCCGTATGGACGAAAATCCGGTGACATTGCAACCCGGTATGTTTATGTCGAACGAACCGGGCCTCTACCGCGAGGGACAGTATGGCATACGTACCGAAAACCTGATTTATGTAGTTCAGGCCGACAAAACTTCTTTCGGACAATTCCTGAAGTTTGAAACTATAACGCTTTTCCCTATCGACCAACTGCTTGTTGACGATGAGCTGCTTACCGAGGCCGAGATAGACTGGTTGAATGCGTACCACAAAAAGGTGTACGATACACTATCGCCACATTTGGACGGTGATGAACGGGAATGGTTGCTACGCAAATGCTCTTTTCTGAAAAAATAAATGGAATTTAATCTTAACGAATCATTACTTGGCAAAAAAGCATCGACACCTGAACGGTACGATGCTTCTTTGCTTTTCAGCATTCCGCGGTCGGAAAACCGTATCAAATACGACCTCTACGATAATAACCTGCCATTTACAGGCTATGATGTATGGAACTGCTACGAAGTATCATTCCTGACTGATAATGGTTTGCCGGTGGCAGGTATGCTGAAACTGGCTTATCCGGCAGCGAGTACATACATGGTGGAGTCAAAATCGTTGAAGCTGTATCTGAATTCTTTCAATATGGAGCGGTTAGGAGCAACTATTGAGCAAGCCCAAAACGAATTTATTTCTATTGTACAAACCGATTTAAGAAATCTGCTCCAAACAGAAGCTGTAGAGGCTCAATTATTTACTGAAGGTGAAGGTAGTGGGGTTGTGAAGCCATTTGCCGATTCAGAATATAAAACGCTGGTTGAATTGGTGGATACTCAGGAGTTGTTGAGTTGGAAGTTCCGGCATTTTTACGAAACACCAGAGCTGTTGGCGGGTACAGAAACCTCTGTTATCCATACTTACGCATTCAGGACAGATATGTTACGTTCTAATTGCCGGGTGACAAATCAGCCGGACTGGGGCGATTTGTTTGTGAAAATGGAAACCAGATACGACGTTGATATGATATCGGTTATAAAATATCTTGTGTCGTTTAGGAAAGAAAATCATTTTCACGAAGAGGTAGTCGAGATGATTTATAAGCGGTTTCAGGATAAATTTAAACCCGGTAAACTAATGGTTGCAGCCATGTATACCCGTCGTGGGGGCATTGATATAAACCCGGTAAGATCGAACGATTTAACCTGGATTAAGCCGGCATTTACCGATATCAACCTACGGATGCAAAAAACTCTGCGTCAGTAAGAGTCTGATATTCTATGGTTTTGTCATTAAAAGAAATAAATTTACCATTAATAAAGCCATAAGGCTTGTAAAATCGAAAAAAGAATGTAACTTTGCACCCGCAAATACGCACTGAGCGGCTGTGGCGTAATTGGTAGCCGCGCCAGACTTAGGATCTGGTGCCGAGAGGCGTGGGGGTTCGAGTCCCTTCAGCCGCACAAAACATTAAATCCCTGTTATTAGTTTAAAAAAACTATTGACAGGGATTTTTTTTATAAAATAATCTTCACAGGTCTTTCACGGCTTAGTCACTTCTTCTTCACTGTTCTGTAAAGTCAGAGTAGTTAGTTTGCAGCAGAAATTTTAAAGCAGTTTTTATGATTAAAAATCTACTTTTTATATTTATGCTACTACATTTATTTCCTCTCACTACCAATTCGCAAACAACCCTGAAAGTCGCACCTCCAGCTGACAGTACATCGCTGAAAATATTAAGCTGGAATATCTACATGTTGCCTTATCTGGGTATGGTTAATGGTAACGAAAACAGAGCTAAAGCAATAGCCGAAAAATTGATAGATTCTGATTATCAGATTATAGTTTTTCAGGAAGCTTTTACCAAAAAAAGCCGTAGGGTTCTTTCCCGCAGATTAAAAGGGGCTTATCCGTATCAGTATGGTCCGGCCAATAAGGGAAAACTACTATCGCTAATGACAAACAGCGGGTTATGGGTGGTAAGCAAAATTCCTCTCACCGAGTTAGGTCAAATAAGATTTTCGTTAAGCCGTGGGTTTGATATGATAGCCCGCAAGGGGGCAGTACTTTTTGAAGGCGATTTTCAGGGACGGTCGTTCCAGATATTGGCCACGCATTTGCAAGCCGAAGGAGAGCCTGTGCTGCGTCGTAAACAATGCCGCGAGATTAAAGATAAGTTGCTTAACCGATATTTCAGGGCAGAGACCCCTCAGTTTATTTGCGGTGATTTTAATATAGACATGCACGACAACGATAATTATAACGCCATGCTTACCACGCTGGAAGCTCAAAACGGCGACATAAGCGGAGATATAAAATTTACCTACGACGAGGTCGACAATACGTTGGTAAGCAAATCGCCCGGAAGAAAGCGGGTTATTGACTATATTCTGGTTCGGAACGAGAAATGGGTTGACCGTATCGAAAGAAAGATAAATACCTTTTATGAAAAAATCGGACAAAGTTACACGAACCTGTCCGATCATTATGCTATGGAAGCTACTATCAATTTTTTTGAAAATAAGCCCAAATATCAATAACTTTTAAGCGCGGCGTATTCCCGTCATTACTGGTGTTGCGGGCGTAGGAGGTCATTTACCGTTTTTACCGGATTAAAAGTTTCTATAGGTACTTCTACAAACACCGTATTCCAGTTGCTCATGGCTCCATTCCAAAGCCCCGGAAGTTCCAGCGCTTTTAATTCTTTTCCATTTTTAGATTTGGAAGATATAAACCCGGTGTTTTTATCTACGTATTTAAGTAAATCAAATTTTTTGCCCTGATAGTTTTTTACCGAGCATACCAAATCAACCGGATTGAAATGAGTGGATTGCATCATTTTTGCTTTTTCGGTTGGGTTGGCGAGGTCTATTTGCGAACTTTCCAGTATTTGCGGCGAGGTCGTACCATCCTGATTCACGGTAATAAAAGGGCCACCTCCCGGTTCACCAGTATTTTTTACCATGCCACATACCCTTACAGGTCGGTTCAGTTTGCCAAACAAATATTCCCGGAGCTCGTCCTGTGATAGTTTATCGATGCCGGGACGCGTATTATTCAACTCATTCCTACAGAAAGCCTCTATTGTTTTCAGTCTTTCAGCACTTACAGACGCATTCTCCAGTTCCTGTAAATAGCCGAAAATAGTTTTGCGCAATCCGGTAAGGTAGCCAGCCAGCGCTTTTTTATAGGTGATGGTAGGCGTTTTGAGCGAGTCGGGTACTACGTTATCAATGTTTTTGATAAAAATTATGTCGGCCTCCAGGTCGTTCAGATTTTCTATAAGAGCTCCGTGTCCACCGGGTCGGAAAATAATTTGTCCGTTTTCCCTGAAAGGTTGGTTGGCGGCATCAGCCGCAACGGTATCTGTAGATGGTTTCTGTTCAGAAAAACTGACGTTGAACCGGCATTTATATTGTTTTTCGTAGGTCTGGAGGCAACTGTCAAGATGCTTTTCGAATAGCGCTCTATGTTCGGTCGAAACGGTGAAATGCAAATTAACTTGACCATTGTTGTTGGCATACAATGCACCCTCCACCAGATGTTCCTGCATAGGAGTTCTTTTGGCATCGGCGTAGGTGTGAAAACGAAGCAAGCCTTTGGGCAGCGCTCCGTAGTTCAGTCCGGTATTAAGCAATAAATTGGCAACAACGACTTTGAATTTTTTAGCGGCAATCAGTTCGCTTATACTTTGTCCATTATTTTTCAGGCAAGTGTCATTCAGCTCTTCATAAAAAGCAAAATGACTTATTTCTTCAAAAAATTTTATCTCGGCCGGTTTTACAGGGGTGTCAACATCACCATCCAGAAACTCAAACAAATCTTTGAACATGCGACTGGCAGCACCCGAAGCAGGCACAAACTTTAAAATTCCGGCATCGGTTTTCAGAAATTCGTTCCAGTTTTGCAACGAAGCTTCTAATTCATTCTCATCAAATATTTTAATTCCTTTACCGGGTTCAGCAGCATGAATTATCTCTAAAAAAGGGAAGCCCCGCTGAAAAGAATTTAATTGCTCCGAAATTTGTTCGGCAGAAATGCCTTTGCTTTTAAATAAAGCATAATCATCAGGTATAAGCATAAATTTTAAATAAAAAGTGTATGTTCAGAATTATATAAGTTCGATACACAAAGATAAATAAATTATTATAATAAAAAAGTGTTTATTAAGCTGCTATATTACAGATAATATCAGGGTTGTTGGCTTATTTAGTCAAACATTACGAAGTCAATAAATACACAAATTATCGTCAGTTTTTACACACCCAACATCAAAGTCTGGCTTATTTTTGTACATTGTAATAAATGCTTAATTACAATATCAATTTATGTTTAATCGTAGTCTGATAATGCAAAAAATGAAAATTAAAACAAAGAACAGTAATCAGGTCTCAAAAATGTTTATTTCGCTGTGTCTTATGTTTTTGTTTGCAGGCAATATATTTGCCCAAAACAAAACAATCACAGGAGTAGTTAAAGACCAGTCCGGCGAAACCATTATTTCGGCCACCGTAATGGTCAAGGGTACATCCATCGGCACAGTAACTAATTTTGATGGACAGTATAAACTGGACGTCCCGGCTAATGCCAAAACACTGGTAGTTTCTTACGTAGGCATGCAAAGCCAGGAAATTGCCATCACGGGTAATGTAATAAATGTTACCTTGAAAGATGACACTAAAATGCTCGACGACGTTGTGGTAATCGGTTATGGAACCCAACGCAAGAAAGACCTTACAGGTTCTGTATCGTCGGTGAGCGAAAAATCATTAAAAGATGTTCCGGTAGCTACGGTTGCCGAGGCGCTAACCGGAAAGCTTCCGGGCGTACAGGTAACCACCACCGAAGGCTCGCCCGATGCTGAAATCAAAATCAGGGTTCGTGGAGGCGGCTCTATTACCCAGAGCAACTCACCACTTTATATTGTGGATGGTTTTGCCAGAGATGGTATCAAAGACATTTCGCCATCCGAAATTAAAACCATTGATGTGTTGAAAGATGCCTCTTCGACCGCTATTTACGGTTCGCGTGGAGCCAACGGGGTTATTATTGTAACCACCAAAACAGGTGAGCAGGGTAAAATGTCGGTAACTTATGCCGGATATGTTGGTTTTAAGCAAATAACTAAAACGCTTAGTGTACTCAGTCCCTATCAATTTGCACGCAAACAATATGAGAGAGCAGTGTGGAGCGGTACTGTAAGCAGCGATTACGAAAAATACTTCGGTAGCTATAACGATATTGAGCTATATAATTATATGAATGGAACCGACTGGCAGACCGAAACTTTCGGACGTACCGGCTTTACATCGAACCATACGTTTACATTAACCGGTGGTTCTAAGGCGTTTAAATATAATGCCAGTTATAGCCGTATCGACGACAAGGCCATTATGGCTATGTCAGATTATCACCGCGATAACTTTAGTGTGAAATTCAATTATCAGCCTATTAAGTGGTTGAAGCTGGATTTCTCTACCCGTTTTGCCGGGACTACTATTAATGGTTCGGGGGCTAATGACCAAACCGGTACCGAAAAATCAACTTCGGATTCGCGTGTAAAAAACGCTGTTATTTTTACACCCATAAAGCTCACCAATCTGATATCGCAGGACGATGATATTGAGGCATCGGCCAGTTTGTACTCGCCGCTGGAAACTACAGCCGATAACGACAGAAAACAACGTAACACCGATTTCAATGTCAACGGAGGATTTAGCGTAAACTTTACAAAAGACCTTTCATTCCGTTCAACCTTGAGTTTAACGCAAACCGATAAGGATGATAAGCGTTTTTACGGACTTTCAACTTACTATGTACGTGAAGGTGGTGCATTGAAAAGAGATAATCAGCAAGCTCCGGCCGTGTTGCTAACAAGCTCTGATATTACCATCTTTCAGAATACCAATGTGTTGAATTATAAAAAAGATAATATCTTTAAGGGTCAAAATTTATCAGTAGTGTTGGGTCAGGAAACTTATAACAAAGCAAAATCAAACACTACCACTAATATTGAAGCATTCCCTCTGGATTATGATTCGCACACAGCCTGGAATAATTTGCAGGACGGAACTAATCGTTATGGCGCCAAGCTTTTCCAGGATATGGATGATAGGATGATTTCATTCTTTGGACGCGTTAACTACGATGTTTTTGATAAATATCTGTTAGCCATTACTTTTCGTGCCGACGGTTCGAGCAAATTTTCGGGCGACAACCAATGGGGATATTTTCCATCAGTGTCGGCCGGATGGCGTATTACCGAGGAAAAATTCATGGCTGCTACGGCTGGCTGGTTATCTAACCTGAAACTAAGAGCAAGTTATGGTGAATCAGGAAATAACGGTATTGATAACTCTGCCTTTAAGAGAACTTATACCTCATCCAATTCCAACAATTTACCACCGAACATGTCATCTTCAATTTTTACTGCCGGCGAAGTTTTGGCCAATCCTGATTTGAAATGGGAAACTACCATTACCCGCGGAATAGGTATGGACTTTGGGTTTTTTAAGGACAGAATTAACGGATCGTTTGAATTATATACCAACAAAACTGAGGATGTGCTTATCAAAATGCCAATCTCGGGAGTAGGATATATGTACCAATGGCAGAATGCAGCTACTACAGCCAACAAAGGCGCTGAGCTAAGCTTAAATGCTGCTCTTATCAGTAAAAAGGATTTCCATCTGAATTTTGCTTTCAATATAAGTGCCAATAAAAACAATGTGATCAATATAGGTAATCTGTCAAGCTACACATTCAACGAAAACTGGACGAGTATGTCAGAAGGTTCCAATAGCTACATTGTTACTCCGGGTCAGCCTATCGGGCTTATTTATGGCTTTGTAACGGATGGTTGGTATGCTGCCGACGATTTTGAATGGAACGGAAGTAAATGGATACCAAACAGCGCTAAATATCAATACAATAGTACAGATAAGGTTTATTACGATGCTGACGGAAATAAATTTGTGGATAATGCAACCATAGCCGGAAATAGCTGGGGCCCCGGGGCAATCAAGCTAAAGGATACAAATAAAGATGGGATAATCTCCGATTTGGACAGAAAGGTTATCGGAAATACCAACCCAAAACATTATGGTTCATTTACATTTAGTGGAGATTACAAAGGTTTCGATGCATCAGTAAGTTTCAACTGGGTATATGGCAACGATATTTATAATGCCAACAAAGTTGAAATGTCGTCGCTTTATTATAAACACAGAAATATGTTGGCATTAACCAGCAATTCATACACTCAGATTGACTGGGCAACCGGTAACCGCATCACCGATACAAGCCTGCTTACCTCCATGAATGCTGGTGCTAATATGTGGGCGGCTCCTACCGGACGTTATGTGGTTACTTCGTGGGCTATTGAAGATGGGTCTTTCCTTCGTCTGAATAACCTGACATTGGGCTACACAGTACCAGCTAATTTTACCAAAAAATTCCATATCCAAAAATTCAGAGTTTACGGTACAGTATATAACCTCTATACGTGGACTAAATACACTGGTTATGATCCTGAGGTAGATAGTCGCCGTGCTACACCTGCAACTCCCGGTGTAGATTACTCGGCTTATCCTAAGAGCCGTTCTTATAATTTGGGTGTCAACTTAACTTTCTAATTTAAAAGTACAATGAGAAATTTCAATATTAAATCAATTATTACAGTCTTTGTATTATCTCTGGCATTCAGCTCTTGTTCCGATTTACTTGAAGTACCGAGTAATTCTTTACTGAGCGATGATGTAGTTTTTGGTAACGAAGATTCAACCAATCAGGCCATAGGAGCCATTTATGATATTATTGGACAAAATAATTCGTATAGAAATCGCCTGTGGTTACAGATGGGGGTAAACACCGATATCGAATACCGCTCAGGCTGGTCGTCGGGAGCTGTTTTATCTTCCACAAAATCCGACGATTTGATTGCATTATACAAAACCAACTCAACCATGGGTGATGGATACAGCAATAGCGACAATGCCAATCCCTGGAGTCGTTTGTATCAGGGTATCGAACGGGCTAATCTGGCTATAGCCGGAATCCGTAAATATGGAAGTCCTGCCGCCGGCAATGCCATGGGGCATTTCCTGGGCGAAGCGCTCACCATGCGTGCTTTCTTTCATTACGATTTGATTAAATGGTGGGGCGATGTTCCTGCCCGCTTCGAACCGGTTAGTGAGTCGAATATCTATTTAGGAAAAACCGATCGCGACGAAATTTACAATCAAATCATCACTGACTTGCAGGAAGCTGCTTCGCTTTTGCAGGGAGCCGGCGAAAAATATACCCAATCCACCAAACGTATCAGCAAAGATGCAGCCCGTGGGTTGTTAGCCCGTGTATGTCTGTCGGCAGCGGGTTATTCAATGCACCCTGTAGGTACAACCGATGCCGAAATTAAAATATCGGTATCAGATGCCCGCCGCAATGAGCTGTATACAATAGCCCGTCAGGCTTGTCGCGATATTATTACCGATGGTAAATATCATTTGGATGCTGACTTTAAAAACATTTTTTATGAACAATGTCAGGATATAGAGACACAGGGACGCGAGGCAATATGGCAATTACCTTACAACTACGGATTACGTGGTCAGATGCTTCGTTATTTTGCACTACCCCGCGAAGCTGAGTTCAGTACTTTTACTGATTTGAACAACTCAATAGCTATTGGTGGATATTTTAAGATAATGCCAAATTTTTATTATGATTATAATGCCAATGATTTGCGTAGAGATATAACAGTAGTACCTTACAAAGTAGTTAAAAATACAACACTTAATGCCATGGAACAGTCGCTGTCGTCGGGCGTTACAGGTTTTAATCTTGGTAAATGGCGTGCCGAGTGGATGAAAACATACATTTCGGGTAACGATGATGGTACAGCACCTATAGTTTTGAGATATGCCGATGTGTTGTTGATGTTTGCCGAAGCCGATTTGTACCTGAACGGAACAGAAGGTTCTGAGTATTTCAATATGGTTAGACGTCGTGCATTCGGACAGCCATTAAATACCGTTTCGGCCTACGATTTACCGCTTACGCTCGATAATATTAAAAAAGAAAGAGCTTTTGAATTTGCAGGGGAAAATATCAGAAAGTACGACCTGATTCGCTGGGGTGAACTCAAGTCGGCCATGGATGTAGCTAAACAAAAAATGATAGCCTTGCGGGATGGTACCGGTGAGTATGCTGATGTTCCTAATACATTATACTATAAATATGTTGTGAACAATGCGGTGTCGGCCGGCGAACGGGAACTTGTTATTTATGGACTACAAAGAGGTGAAACCGATGTAAAAACCACTACCGATCCTAACGGTGGCTGGACTAAGAAAGAATGGACCAACGCTAAAACATCAACCAACGAACTTTATTTGAGTGATGGATTTATAAACTCCATGTACCTTGGCGACCCTGACAAGCGTCAACTCTTGCCTATAATGCATCAGATTATCATTGTGAGTAACGGTATGCTTACCAACAATTATGGCTATGATAATTAATGACAAAATAACAAACACAATATTGATACAAAAATGAAAACTCATAATAAAACATTTATAAAGGCTTTGCTAACGATTGTTGTTGCAGCATCGGCATTTACAGCTTGTAAAGACGAAGCTGCGCTTGAATTGCCATATCTTTTCAGGCCAATCAACTTTAACGTGTCGATGAATAAGACAGAAGCCACTTTTTCGTGGGCTCCGGTAACCGATGCTGTATCGTACACCTTTCAGGTAAGTACCGATAGTCTGGATTTTTCCAATCCCGTAGTTGATGTTACTTCTACCGACCTGAGTTACAAACAGGAATTTGCTGGCGAAACCAAGTTTTTTGCCCGCGTTAAAGCCAATGCTTCGGTAGAAGATAAAAATTCAAAATTCAACCAGCTATCTTTTACCACACCCGGCGAAAATATTCTTATTACTAATCAGATACTTGTAACGGCTCAAAAAACTGTTCAGATTGCCTGGGAAGCCGAAAGAAAAGCTACCCGGATTGAAATGGAAGCGGAGGGAGGCTCTGCCGAAAGTTTTGATATAACCACCGATGAAGCAACTGCAGGCCTGAAATCATGTGTAGTTGCCGGTAATAATGTAAAATACACCGTGCGTATTTACAACGGAACAGTTCTGCGTGGTACAACTACCCTGAAAGTAGAAGGCGATGTATTCCTGTCGGAAGGTGAAAGCTTAAAAACTGCTATCGAAGCAGCTACCGGTTCGTTATACGTTATTATGCTCAAGCCCGGTAATTATTCGTTAAGTTCATCCAGTGTATGCCCGAGCGGTACTTCGTTGGTTATAAAAGGAATTGATAAAACCAACAGAACAAAAGTGAATGTTCAAAACAATACAGTAGTTCTTACATTGCCCGCTGTAGCCGATTCTATCGTTATGACCAATATCGATTTTACAGCCGTTACAGCTTCTAATACAGCCTATTTTATTAATCAGTCGGCTGCGTCGTCGGTAGGCAAGCTTATGTTCGATGGTTGTAATTTATCTGGTTTTGGTAATAATATTCTACGTTTCCAGAATGCCACTGGCGTTAAGCGCATAACTAATTTCATTGTCAACAACGCCATTGTAACCAACTGTGGCAATGGAGCCTCGGCAATGCCAAGTAATGGTACATACGCATTTGTCAACTCAAATATCGACAATGGTTATATTACTAACATCAAAATTACAAACTCTACATTTAATGGGGTTTCGCATAGCTTATTGAATGTACCGGGAGCATCGGGCTCAACCACTACGAATATTGTAAGCGCTATCACCATTGAAAACTCTACATTCTACAATGTTTTAGGAGGTACTACATCTGTTCGTTATCTGATTGATGGAGGAGGTTCCAGTACTGTTTCGATAGATATAACGCTGAAAAATCTTATTTTTGCAAAAACAATGGCAACCAACACACCGGGAGGTATCAGAAAATCTGGTGGTGCATTAAATGTTGAGAAAGTTTATATTACATCCGACTGGTCATCGGCTGCTACTATTGCAAATTCAACAGCTTTTAATGGATCCTCAACCGATTTATGGAACAATCCGGCTAATGGTGACTTCACGCTGAAAGATGCTGCATTTGCAGGTAAGGGTGTAGCAGGAGATTTACGCTGGTACTAATTTCCTATCCTGATCGATATTTACATTAAGAGGTTTTGCATATTTTTTGTAAAACCTCTTAGTTTTTACTTTTATCGGATATATTAATTCTATATATAATTTTTTGCGATGAAAAAATTTGCTTTTAAATTTCTTTTATGGCTCGCTGCAGGCTTTATACCGGCATCAATTTTTGCTACTGAGTTAGTACCTGCTTTTCCGGGTGCCGAAGGGGGAGGTGCATATGCCACAGGCGGTAGAGGAGCTCAAGTGTACTACATAACATCGCTTGACGATGCCGATTCGGTTCCGGGTACTTTGCGCTGGACACTGCTACAGAAAGGCCCGAAACTAATTCTGTTTAAAGTAGCTGGAATTATCAATCTGAAATCGGAGCTGAAAATCACAAAAGGCAATGTAACCATAGCGGGTCAATCAGCACCAGGCGATGGAATCTGTATCAAAGGATATCCGTTTGTGATAAGCGCCGATAATGTAATTATCAGGTTTCTACGTTTCCGCATGGGTAACGTGAATAATGTACAGGATGATGCGCTGAAAGCGAATAAGCGTAAAAATATCATTATCGACCATTGTTCGATGAGCTGGAGTACCGACGAATGTGCTTCGTTTTACGATAACGAAAACTTCACTCTGCAATGGAGTATAATATCAGAAAGCTTACGAAACTCTGTGCATAAAAAAGGGGCGCACGGTTACGGAGGCATTTGGGGCGGTAAAAAAGCGTCGTTTCACCATAATCTTTTGGCGCATCACGATAGTCGTAATCCCCGCTTTTGCGGAAGCCGTTATACGAATACTCCCGAGCTCGAAAAGGTGGATTTCCGAAATAACGTGATATACAATTGGGGAAGCAACAGCGGTTATGCCGGCGAAGGTGGCGAATATAATATCGTACACAATTACTACAAGCCGGGTCCGGCCACATTGGCTCATGGAGGCAAAATGACTTACCGTATTTTTGCGCCAAACTCCGACGATGGTACCAATAATCAGCCCGCAGGAGTATGGGGTAAATTTTATGTTAAGGGTAATGTAGTGGCAGGATATGCAAAAGTTACTAAAAACAATACGGAAGGTTTTCAACCCAACTTACGCGCAGGCGAAACCACTACAGCAGCTCAGTTGTTATCAGCCACAGAGTTTCCTTTTTTTACATTTAAGCCCCAAACTGCACAGCAAGCTTACGATGCTGTATTGCTGCATGCCGGAGCCAGTTTAGTACGCGATGCGGTAGATCAAAGAATAGTCAGGGAGGTGCAGACTGGCACATATACTTTTACTGGATCTAACGGAAGTAAAAACGGAATTATTGATACTCAGGAAGATGTTGGAGGATGGCCTGCTTACAGCTATGAGCAGAAACAACTTGTTGTGGACAGCGATAATGATGGTATGCCCGACGATTGGGAAACGAAAAATAAATTGAACCCTCAGGACGCATCGGATGGAGGAAAATATAGCTTGTGTAAGCACTACACCAATGTGGAGGTATATCTGAATAGCTTAGTTGATAAACTCTGACAGACAGATTATTGCCAATTTGATAGCTAAAGCATGTAAAGTGAGTAATGTCATTTTATATGCTTTTTGTTTTTTTTGTCAATTTGTCTACACTTGTTGGCAGATAATACACAATGGAAAACAAATTCAAAATTATTTTTGTACTGTGAGGTATTGTTTTCAATACCACATTTATGTTGAATCTTAAAAAAATAATTATTATGAAGAAAAATTACTTTAAATGCTATTTATTTGTATTCATGTGTTTTTTAGGAGTATCGGCTAATGCTCAAGGCACATGGTCTGCTGTTGGAACCGAATCTTTGGTGGCTGCAGGTGCAAGTGTTGATACCCAGATAACAGGTCTGTCAGTGTCGCATTCAGATGGAGCCGGAGTTACCGGCAAAACCGACTCTGGTGCTCCAAGTGTTAGTTATAATGGAGTTAGCTGGACAAACGCATCATATTTGCAAGGTAGCACAAATGGCATGTACTTCGTTTTTCAGCCAACGGCAAATGGTACATTAGATTTATCTATTAAAATGGGTAGTGCAAAAAGAACATTTGTTCTTGAAATAAGCTCTGAGTGTCCAAATAGCTCCAGTCTTGCAACGCTGACTTCAAGTTATACTACCGGGGCTTCCATTTATGGTACTGCGTCCTATTTTTCAACCCCGTCCGTTTACGATACATATAACAATAGTACAACAACCTGGAATGGAACAGCGGCTATACAGTCTACCGGATCTAATCAGTACTTGGTTATGTCTTTTGCTGTGAATGCCAATAAAATGTATGTTGTTGGATGTGACGGATCTAAGTTAATGTTGCGTGGCGTGTTATATAAGTTGGCATCCACTACCGGAAATCAGTATGTTACAGATAAAGATACATTTACGTTTAATAATCCGGCGAAAGGAAACGTGTTATTTCAAATTAATGAACCAGCGCAGGTTGCTATTTTTAATACAGTTGGGGCGCTGAAAATTCAAAAAGAAATATCATCAGCCGACAACACTATAGATATTTCCGCATTAGCTCCCGGTATTTATTTTGTAAAAGATATGAATCATAAGTACAAAACCCAAAAACTTATTATTGAGTAAGATATAAAAACTTTTCTAATCAATTAATTGGACTTTTTTGGTTAGAATTATTTGGTGGCGAAAAGGAGAGGCATTTTTTTGACCTCTCCTTTTTTTTTACCATTGCGGGTTATGCGCTATGCGTTCCCCATCGGCCGTGGAATATTCTTCGAGCGAGTTTTCTTTGGATTGCACCACAATATATATCAGGGGTTCATCCGAGGTGTTGTTAATACCGCGAATGCCATCAGGTGCAACTCTTACCACACTTCCTTCCGATACAGCGAAGCAATCGTCATCTACCTGATACAGTCCCGTTCCGTGCAAAAAAATATAGGTTTCTTCGTTTTTACGATGCCGGTGGAAGTACGACAATTCGGTATGGGGTGGGAGACTCTGAAACGATATTTCGGTGCCGGTAGCTCCGGTAGGTTCTTTCAAAAATACTTTACCCTCAATTATTCTTTTGTTTACCGGGTGAATGAGCGAATGCTGCATAAGTTCACTTAGCTTACCAACACTTACTGCTGTGTACCGTTTGTTTTCTGAAATTTTTTCTACAGGTTTCATGCGTTATATTTTTAAGTTTTTTATTTGCAATATTACAAAATAAAAGCCTTTATTGGTATTTATTTTTTCTAATAAAAAACAAAAAGAGGAATGCTATAAAAAAATAACACTCCTCTTTCATTTTAAATTTTTAAATATTTGTTACAGTACGAGCGAAGGTGCAGTAAATGTTCGCGAAGCCAGTTCGTTATCAAGCATATACAATCCGCGTACATCAGTTCCGAACAGTTCAAAACGTTTTATCAGTTCGTCCACATTTTTTTCTTCTTCACCCTGCTCTTTCACAAACCAGTCAAGAAATTGCATGGTTTTAAAGTCTTTCAGGTCGTAAGCAGCTGCATAAATTTCATTGATTGATTTACTTACAAACAATTCATGTTCAAAAGCAGCTACCAGTGGGTCTTTAAAGTTGGCGTACACCTTGTCAGGTTTGTCAATAGCTTCAAGAATAACCTTTTCGCCGTTGTTCTGAAGATATTGCAGGAAAAGCATAGCATGCGCATATTCTTCCTGAGTTTGTATGGCAAACCAATTTCCAAATCCGTTCAAACTACTGTCATAATAATAGTTCGACATGTCCAGATACAGAAACGAGGAATAAAATTCCTTGTTAATCTGGCTGTTTAATAATTCTGTAATCTTTTTATTCAACATAATCGTCTAATATCTATTTAGAGTTAATATACATTTAGTTACAAGTTACGGGTTGCAAATTTACCCGATATGTTATCTGAATTTTGTCTGTAGGCTCAGTTAGCAAAAAAACATCCCGTTTTTTATACGGGTGAGTAAAACAAGAGAACGGGTTGTTAACCCCTTGTTATAAAATTTCTACCTCTGTTGTCCGTTATTCTAACACATTAAACGATTGTTCCGAATCTCCAGTTATTGAATCCGCTTGATTTCCGATTTGCACTTAATCTATTCTTTGTATGCTCGCACCCAGTGCATTCAGTCTTTCGTCTATTTTTTCGTAACCACGGTCAATCTGATCAATGTTGTGAATAATACTTGTACCTTCAGCTACCAAGGCGGCAATAAGTAACGCTATACCGGCTCTGATATCGGGCGAACTCATGGTAGAGGCTCTTAAATGCAGGTTTTGCCCTAAGCCTATCACGGTAGCCCTGTGCGGATCGCAAAGAATAATCTGCGCTCCCATATCTATCAGTTTATCAACAAAGAACAGGCGGCTCTCAAACATTTTCTGATGTATAAGTATACTGCCTGTGGCCTTGGCAGCCACTACCAGAAACACGCTGAGCAAGTCAGGCGTAAGTCCGGGCCAGGGTGCGTCGGCTATGGTCATTATCGAGCCATCGATAAAGGATTCTATCGTAAAACTATCCTGCGATGGGATATATATATCGTCATTTTGTTGTTCAAGTTGTATGCCCAATCTGCGGAAACTATCAGGAATTATACCTAAATCATTGTACGACACGTTTTTTATCCTCAGTTCAGACCCCGTCATGGCGGCCATACCAATAAAGCTACCTACTTCAATCATGTCGGGCAGTATAGTATGTTCGCATCCACCAAGTTTTTCCACACCTTCGATGGTTAGCAGGTTTGATCCAACTCCCGTGATTCGCGCTCCCATGCGGTTAAGCATTTTACACAGTTGCTGTACATAAGGTTCGCAGGCAGCGTTGTAAATGGTGGTGATGCCTTTGGCAAGTACGGCTGTCATTACTATGTTGGCAGTACCTGTTACCGATGCCTCGTCGAGCAGCATGTAGCAACCGTTAAGCTCTTCCGCCGAAATTTTATATTGTTTTAAATCAGGGTCGTAGGTAAATTCTGCGCCCAGTTTTTGTATCCCTAAAAAGTGTGTATCGAGCCTGCGTCGTCCAATTTTATCACCTCCTGGCTTTGGGATAAGCGCTTTGCCAAACCGCGCCACCAAAGGACCTACTATCATTACCGAACCCCTGAGCGAAGCGCTTTGACGATAAAATTTTTCGCTTTCAAGATACTCCAGATCAATCTTTTCGGCCTTGAACGAATAGGCGTGTTGATCCAGCTTTTTTACTTCCACACCCATATCTTCGAGAAGAAGTATCAGGTTGTTAACATCCAGAATGTCCGGTATGTTTTTAATAACGATTTCATGCGGACTCAGCAGCACAGCACAAAGTACCTGTAGCGCCTCATTTTTAGCTCCCTGAGGTACAATTTCTCCTTTTAGTTTACGTCCACCTTCTATTTTGAATGATGCCATCTATCGATAAAACTTAATAAATAAGTGAGTTTTATAGTTGGTTATTTTTTCTTAGCTTTATTTTTTTTGTTGTGCAATACATCGCGCGACTCCACAAGTTTAAAATAATCTTCGGAGATATTTAATTTTCCATTTGACAGTTCGCGCAGGTCGTCAAATATTTTCTTATCGTCCACTACTTCTTTATTCCATGTCAGGAAGCATTTCTTCATCTGATTGGCTATTAAGCGCAACAATTCATTTTTTTCGTCACCCTCAGGGTAGTCGCCCACTTTTTCTATCATTTCTTCCAGCGTGCGTCCGTAGTGCTGGTATTTAATTCTTGAGTTTTTGTAAGGTATAGTTTCGGGTCGGGTATATAAATTTTCGGCCTGTACAATTTCGTAAGGGAAATCGATATCTAATTTAAAATCAGACATAATGGCAATATGATCCCATAGTTTGTGCTTAAAGTCATTTACATCGCGCAGGTACGGAAACATGTTTCCCATTATATTAATAATAGTTTTCACACAGCGCGTGCGTTCTTCACGGTCGTCGATGGTTAGGGCATAAGCCACCATTTGTTGTATATTGCGCCCATACTCAGGCATTAAAAGTTTCCCTTCCAGGGTTGGATATTCCATTTTTGTTATATTTCTGTTGATTCAATACAAAAATAACTATTTTTTTGAAATGAATAGCTTTAAAGTGAGATATTTGGTCGAATACTTTTTTTATTTGATAAAATAAGCTTGCCGATGGAGGTGCAACTCCTCAATAAAAACAAAAAAAGAGTTCAAAAAAGCCAAAGCCTTTCTAAACTCTTTTCTAAATTGTATTTTTTGGGGTTTGCTATTTTACTTTTTGAGTTCTTTTACCAGATATACAATTGTTGGAAGGTGGTCGCTGTATCCGTTGAGCCAAACTCCGCCAGCATGTGTACGAAGCGGTGTTCCTTTATATTTGCCTTCCTGTTGTATCAGAAAATCGCGATAAAAAATTTCGGATTTCCAGAAACGCACTTTGGTTTTGTCGCCGTTTACCAGTTCGTTAGATAAAATAATCTGATCAAAAAGGTTCCATTGATCGTTGTACGCTAAGGAGCCGCTACCTTTTTCCAGTGTTTTCCAGAATACATTGTAGAGTTCGCCGGGTTTTACATCTTCAGCATTCTTTTTAGCGCCCAGTATAGTGGCGCAACTTTCGTTGAACGGATCGTCGTTAAGGTCGCCCATTACAATAATTTTGGCACGCGGGTCAACTCTGAATAAAGAATCAACAATAGAGCGTGTAAGTCCGGCTGCAGCATTGCGTTTAGGACGGGAACGCTCTTCGCCTCCCGAGCGCGATGGCCAGTGATTTACTATTACGTGTATTTTTTCTCCCATCAGGTATCCGCTAACCATAAGCTGGTCGCGGGTGAGAAAGGCTGTGTCGGCAGTATGAAGCCTGTAAGATTTACTGTTAGTAACCGTAAAGTACCTTGGGTTATAGAGTAGTCCTACGTCAACGCCACGTCGGTCGGGACTGTCGTAATGTACAATCTGGTAGGCGCGATCGGCTATAGATGGTTGTTTTACAAGATCTTCGAGAACGCCGCGGTTTTCAATTTCGGAAACCCCCAGAATGGCAGGTCCTGCGGGCGAGACATCAGTGCCAATTTTTGAAATGGCATAAGACATGTTTTTAAGTTTGGCTTTGTATTTCATTGCTCCCCACTTCATGGCACCGTTGGGAAGAAATTCCTCGTCGTTATTTTCATTATTGATGGTGTCGAATAAGTTTTCGAGGTTGTAAAAGGCAATACTATGCACCTCAATGTTAACTTTCTGACTGCTTGTAGCATCTTTAGTAATTTTCTTTTTTGCAGAGCAAGAGAAAGCAATTACTAATAATAATGTCAGAACTAAAGTAGTTTTGTTATGAACTGTTTTTATCATATCTCTGTTATTTTTTTTTCAGTAGACAAAAGTGAGAAAAAAATATGAGAACAAGAAATGCACACCAAGAAAAAACTCAGTGCCGATATATTTTTTTAAATAAGGCAATGGGTGTTTCAAAGTTGTTGTTGCTTTTGATGAAGCATTTGTTTTGTTTAATTGATTGATTGTTAGTTTGTTTTATAGTTTCGTGAAAAGATATTGCATTGAGAAATGAAATCTGAATGTATAAAAATCAAAAAAAATGTACAAAAAATAAAAGCAGATTACTAAAAAGATACTAACTTGCATTCCTTTTTCGCCAAAAAAATGGTTGAAGAGGAAGTTTTATTATGTGAAACGTTTAAAAAATCATTATTAAGAGTTAATTGTATGAGAAAAATTTCGTTGATACTTCTTGTATCATTGATGGCAATTATTACAGCTCAGGCTCAAACAAGAGTGACTGGTGTGGTGAAGGTAGCCGGAAGTGAGACACCCATTCAGGGCGCTAAAGTTACATTATTACAACAAAATATCTCTTCGCAAACCAACCAGAACGGTGAGTTTACGCTGAGCTATATACAGCCGGGCGAAGAAGAGATAAGTATCTCTCGTCAGGGATATTTTACGCAAATCAAGCTTGTAACTATTCAAAAAGATCAGACTACTAACCTTGGAACCGTTTATCTGGTGATGGATTCGCACCAGGAGATAAAACAGGAAACTGTTTTGCAAATAAGCGAAAGCATGCTCGATGACGATGACGACTCAAGGTCGCGTAGCTCTTCGGCTTCGCTGTCGTCCAAAGGCGATGTTTACAATTCGCAAACCAGCTACTCATTCAGTCCGATGCGTTTTCGTTTCCGCGGCTATGATCAGAATTATGAATCGACCTATATCAATGGGGTTCTGTTTAATGGACTGGAACGTGGTGAGTTTAACTATTCCGGTTTGGGTGGACTGAATGATGCCATGCGTAATCAGGATGAAACTACTGGGCTGAATGCCAATTCGTACAGTTATGGCAACTTAGGTAGCACTACCAATATCAATACTAAAGCATCGGCTTATGCTGCAGGTTCTAAGGTTAGTTTGGCCTATACCAACCGGGCATACAAACTCCGCGGGCAATACACTTACGCCACAGGTTTGCAGCCCAACGGATGGGCGTTTACAGCATCGGCCGTGGTACGATGGGCCGATAAGGGCATTGTGGAAGGAACTTTTTATCAGTCAGTAGGCTATTTCTTGTCGGCCGAGAAGGTTATTAATGATCAGCACAGCTTATCGTTGGTTACTTTCGGCGCTCCAACCGAAAGGGCTCAGCAGGCTGCTGTTACGCAGGAGGGTTTTGACCTGGGCGGAGGTATTTATTATAATCCTTACTGGGGTTATCAGGATGGAAAAGTACGCAACTCCCGTATCGTAAAAAGTTATGACCCTACTGTAATTTTCTCGCACGACTTTAAAATCAGTCAAAATCAGAGACTGCGCACCGGTATTGCTTATCACTACAGTATGTATAGCAATTCGGCATTGAGCTTTTACAATGCACCGGATCCTCGTCCGGACTATTACCGCTATATGCCAAGTTTTCAGGATAATGAGGATTTGAAAAACGAATTAATAGAGATGTGGAAAACCGATAAATCGGTATCTCAGATTGACTGGGATATGCTCTATCGTTCCAATAAACAAAATAATGATGCTTCGCCCTACTCAAGTGCAAAGTATTTTGTAGAACGCCGTCACAACAATTTAGCAGAGCTGGCTTTTAACTCTACGTATAATAATCAGGTATCGCGAGTATTTAAGCTAACAGCCGGTGTGCAAGCCAAAACATCAAAGGCCATGCACTATAAAACCATGGACGACCTTCTGGGAGGTAATCAACTGATTGATGTTGACCAGTTTTCGGAACGCGACTTTCCTGCCGACACATATATAATTCAAAACGACCTCAATAATCCCAACAAAGTAATTCACGAAGGCGATATTTTTGGATACAATTACGATGTTATTGTAAAACACGCCAGTGCATTTATTCAGAACGAATGGAACTTGCCTCAGTTTGATATTTACTATGCGTTAAATGTTGGTTATAACAGTTTTTACCGTTACGGTTTCATGCGTAATGGTAGGGCAGAATATCTGAATGTGCAGTCGTATGGTAAAGGTAAAGAATGGTTTACGGTATATCCGGCATTCAAAGGTGGGGTAACCTATAAAATTGATGGACGCAATCGCCTGTCTTTCAATGGTACTATTGAGAGCCGTGCTCCGCAGGCTAACAATTCTTATGTGTCGGTACGTATCAAAGATACTGCAGTACCTATGGTGAACGAGGAAGTGGCTTCGGCCGATTTAAGTTACTCTTTCACTTATCCTAACGTACGTGGACGAGTTTCAGCTTTCAGAACGCAAACTCAGAATAGCTCTGATCTTTATAGCTATTATGATGATGCAGGTCAGACATTTGTAAACTTCATTTTATCTGATGTAAGTAAACTTTATCAGGGTATCGAAGCTGGTTTATCGGTTAAGCTCAACGGAAGTTTTTCAGTATCGATGGCCGGAACTTATGCCGATTACAAATATGCGAGCAATGGTACCGGTATTTTAAGCGCCGAAAATGGTTCGATGCCTGATGAAAAAGACGATGTGTTGATTAAAAATCTTAAAATAGCAAGCGGTCCGCAGTTGGCTGCCAACATTACACTGGATTATTTCCATCCAAAGATGTGGTTTGCCGATGTAACCCTGAATTATTTCGATAGAAATTATTTGGATTTTGCACCTATTCACTTTATGAAGTCAACTATGGCATTGTACACCACTGACGAAATTAGACAAGCGCTTGGAACTCAGGAAAGACTTAAAGGCGGATTTTTATTAGATGCCTCTGTAGGTAAAATGATATATCTGAAAAACCGCCGTTCGCTCAATATTAACCTGAGTGCAAGCAATATCCTGAATAATACTAAAATGATTACCGGAGGTTATCAACAAGCCCGCTTACCCTTGTCGGATGGCGCTATTGATGCAACAAGTCTCAGTAGGTTTCCAAACAAGTATTATTACGCATGGGGCTTTAATATGTTCCTGAATGTTGGTTATAAATTTTAATAATGAACTATTATGAACGTAAATACAAATATATATATGAATATTAGAAAAATGGCCGGAATGCTATTCGCCGGGCTTCTGTTTTTTACTTCGTGTACCGAAACTGATTTTGACGCTATTTCTGCCGATAAACTCAAGGGCGACTCGCTGGTTACCACCTATACCATAGCTCAGCTCAAAGCTGAGTTTATGACCAATAACGATGCCTATTCGGATACCGTAAATTATTTAGGAGGCTTGTACACAGCCGATTTAATAAATAGTGCGAATGATGTGGTTATAAGTGGGTATGTTACTTCTACTGATGTGGAAGGCAATTTTTACAAAAACTTTGTAATTCAGGAAAGCGGAACTAACGGACAAGCCCTGAAAATATCTATAGATGCTTCGGGTTTAACGGCTTTATATCCGCTCGGGCAAAAAGTATGGATACGGTGTAATGGTCTGTATATAGGTAAATATGGCGAAACTCCTCAGCTCGGGGTGAAGTATGTAAATACCGAAAGGGTAAAGATTAAAAAATCTACCGGCGACACAATTTATCGCATTGAACCGGGACGTATGCCTTTGGTAATTGCTAAAAAACACATACACACCTATGGCTCGCCTAAAGCTAATGCTATTGTGCCCGATACCCTGACCATAGCTCAACTGAAAGCTAAGGATTACAAAACACTGGTAAACAAAATTGTATGTATTAAAAATGCTTATTTCACCGGTAAAAGTGAAGGTGACTTCCTGGCCGACAGAGATCTGTATTTTGCACCATCGTATACAGAGGCTACGTATCCTATTTTGCGCGATATAGCTGACGCAACGGGAACTATTTCTATTGCTTCGAGCATATACGCCAAATTTGCCGATTATAAACTGCCTGCTTCAACCTATAGGGGCAACATTACTGTTATTGTAGGCTGGTATCGTAATTATACAAATGATTCGGGTACATGGCAGCTTTCCTTACGTACATTGAATGATTTAGGAAAAGGGTTCGAGAATTATATTGTTAGTGTTAAATAAATCAATCGTTTTTTTGACAAAAAATCAATTCAAAGAACCATATTTTTAAAAATATTGATAAATATAGATTTTTATGAAAAACAAACTCATTAAATATAACTTTCTGGCAGGTGCATTGTTGCTGACACTGGCGGGATGTTCCAATTTGGACGAATCGGCTTATGAAATAGCTGCCTCTGACAAAAAAGTCATCTATTCTGAGACTTTTGAGAGCGATTTGGGCGATTTTACTGCAGTTAGTGTATCGGGCGATCAGGCTTGGGCTTACAATACAAGCAAATATGCCATGATGACCGGCTATGTAAGCTCGGCAAATAATGCCAATGAAGATTGGCTTATCTCTCCTGAAATTAATCTGACGGATGTTGCGTCGGCCAACGTAAGTTTCGACCACGTAACCCGTTATTTTGCAAACCTTGCTTCAGAAGCTACCGTATGGGTATCTACCGACTATGTAACCGGCAGTTTGCCCGCAACGGCCACCTGGGTGCAACTTACCACCAAAGACTTTGCCGACCTGAATAGCTGGACATTTAATTCATCAGGACAAATCAGTCTTACGGCTTATGCAGGCAAAAAGGTGAGGGTAGCCTTTAAGTACATTTCCACATCGACCAAGGCTGGTACCTGGGAAATCAAAAACTTCCTGGTACAGAAGGGCGAAGCTGTAATAACAGTAAGCAACGATGGAAGTGAAGAAAAACCATATACCGTAGTTGAAGGTATTGCTAAGCAAACCGGAATATCAGCCTGGGTTAAGGGCTATATTGTTGGTTATGCGTGGTCAGGTACTCAAACTTCGTTCAATTTTAGTGCTGATACTTGTACTCAGGCTACCAATATTCTTATAGCCGATACCAATGCCTTGTCACAAATTTATCTTGGTAAAACTATGACCGTTCAATTGCCTGCCGGCGCTGTTCGTACAGGATTGAATTTGAAAGACAATAAAGGCAATTTCGGTAAGAAAGTGACACTTTACGGAGTTTTATCGGCATATTTTGGAGTTCCGGGACTAAAAACTGTAAGTTATTATAAGCACGAAAATGGAACTACAGGAGGTACAAAACCTATTAAGGCTATTTTTACCGAAACTTTTGCCAGTTCAAGTCAGGGTGCATTTACGATACAGAACGTAAATCTGCCTTCGGCTCTGACCTATATCTGGACACCAACCGCATCTTATGGAATGACAGCCAGTGGTTTTAAAGTAAACGACTATGCTTCTGAAAGCTGGCTTATATCACCAGCCATCAATCTGTCGGCTGTTACTTCGGCAACGCTTACATTTGATCATGCGCTTAATTACGTGGCCAATGCAGCCAATAAGCTCGATTATGTATCGGTTTGGGTATCTACCAACTATCAGTCGGGGGCACCCTCGTCTGCAACGTGGACCAGGCTTACGGTACCTACTTATCCGGCCGGAACCAACTGGACATTTGTATCATCGGGCAATGTTGATATGAGTTCGGTAGCCGGAAATGCCAATGTTCGTATTGCATTTAAATATTCAAGTATCGACGGCGATGCTGCTACCTGGGAAGTTAAAAATGTCCTTGTTTATTAAGTTTAGTCAGTATTATTCAACAAAAAACCCGAACGACTTTAAAATCGTTCGGGTTTTTTGTTGAATATCAATTATAGCTCAGGTATTGAGAGCGTTAGTTCAAATCTCAAGGGTTTACAGTAAATACATCTCGCTGATAGATTTATGTTCCAACACACGTTTGATGGTGTCGCCAAACATATCAGCAATAGAGAGTACTTTTACTTTAGAGCATTTGCAAGATTCAAAAGGAATAGAGTCAGTAAATATAATCTCGGTAAGTGCCGAGTTCATAATATTGTCAATAGCCTTACCGGACATAACTCCATGCGAGACAACCGCCCTTACGCTTTTAGCCCCATTTTCCATAATCAGATTGGCCGCTTTGCATAATGTTCCGGCGGTATCAGCCATATCATCCACAATAATTACATTCTTACCTTCAACATCTCCGATAATACGCATCTCGCTTACAACGTTTGCTTTTTCGCGGGTTTTGTAGCCTAATACCATAGGCACATCCAAATGTTTAGAGTAAGAACCAGCTCGTTTTGACCCACCCACATCGGGCGATGCAATAACCAGGTTTTCGAGGTTCAGCGACTTAATGTAAGGAACAAAAATCGTAGAGCCATAAAGATGGTCTACCGGTACATTAAAGAAACCCTGAATCTGATCAGCGTGCAGATCCATAGCAATGATGCGGTCTACGCCGGCTACACTCAGCATATCAGCTATCAGCTTAGCGCCTATTGATACACGGGGTTTGTCTTTCCTGTCCTGACGAGCCCACCCAAAATAAGGCATTACCGCTATGATTTTATACGCCGAAGCACGCTTGGCAGCATCTATCATTAACAATAATTCCATTAAATTGTCGGAACTGGGGAAGGTAGATTGTACAAGGAATACATATTGGCCGCGAATGGATTCTTCAAACGAAACTGAAAATTCACCATCGGAGAAATGTTCAACTTTCATTTTTCCAAGTTCGCAACCCAGACTTTTAGCTATTTTCTCAGCCAGATATTTAGTATTTGTACCTGAGAAAACTTTGAAAAGGGATTCGGTGGTTGACATGAAATCGTGTCGGTTAAGTTGTATAGTAATTTTTATGCAAAAGTACAGAAATATATTCAAAGTTTTTTACGAATTGATAATTAAAATCATAATGAATTTTTATGCGTTTAATATGCGTAACTTGTATTTGATATTCAGTTTTGTTATTCGCACTTACTGATATTTGGCCTTGTTGAGTTTTTAAAATGCTTTTTCAGATGTTTCCGCAAACGTTTGAAATCAAAAAGCGCCACTTTTCTTTTTTTCAAAATTCATATTTATATAAATACCATTACTTTTGAACAGAGAATGACTAATATTATGTATATATATCACATAATCAATATATTATGAAGATACATTTCAAGATTTGCTATTATACCAACTGGGGACAGCGATTGATGTTGACCGGCAATATACCCGAACTTGGTAATGGAGACTTTACAAAAGCTTTAGCACTTAATTTTCAGAACAAGGAAGACTGGATGGGTGAAATTAATGTTCAGCCTGATAGTTTGAGCAGGCTGAAATACAAATACATTTTATACGACGAAAACAACAAACAATATACCGAAGAATGGGAGGAACGATGTATAGCCGATATTGGCTCTAAAGTGCCTGAGCATATTTTTTGTATTGATCAGTGGAATTCTCCGGCCAGTGTGGATAATATATTTCTGACAGCTCCTTTTGCTCAGGTACTTTTAAATGATAAGCATAAAGCCGATTATGCAAATACATCCCGACAGTTTACACATGTTTTTAAGGTAAAATCTTCTTATGTGGATGAAAACCAGGTGGTGTGCATTGTTGGCAATACCGAAAAGCTGGGGAGTTGGTCCACTACCAAGCCGCTATTGTTGTCGCGTACAGCCGATGGCTACTGGCAAACAGAAGTGGATTTGGCTAAAACGACGTCGGACATAAATTATAAATACGGACTGTATGATGTGGCCGAACAAAAGTTTCGTTGTTTTGAGGATGGTCCGGATCATTATGCACCTACTATCAATTCTAAAAATTCAATTGTTATGATAGATGATGGGTTTGTCAGGTGCAGTACTAATTTATGGCGTGGTGCAGGTGTAGGCATACCTGTGTTCAGTATTAGAACAAAGAAAAGCTTTGGAGTGGGTGATTTTGGCGATTTAAAATTATTTATCGACTGGGCCGGCAAGGTAGGACTAAAACTCATTCAGGTACTCCCTCTCAACGATACTATTGGTACGCATACCGATGCCGATGTGCTGCCATATGCTGCTATCTCGGCTTTCGCTCTTAATCCATTATTTCTGAATTTGTCGGCTGTAGGCAAGTTGCCGGGTGCGCACCCATTGCAACAGGAGTACCTACAAACTCAGGCGGAGCTTAACGCCCAACCGCTTGTGCCTTTTCTGGATGTGATAAATTTCAAACTAAGATATGTAAAGGAGCTTTTTCATTTACAGAAAGATAAATTTCTTAAAAACAAGAGCTTCCTTGCCTTTTATTCCGAAAACGAACATTGGCTGGTCTCTTACGCTGCTTATTGTGTTTTGCGCGACAGGTTTGGTACCTGCGATTACAGACAATGGGCGGAATATTCAGCTTTTGATACAGATAAAATTGCAGAATTAAATAACCCTTCGGGCAAGGACTATGATGATATGGCGCTGAATTATTTTGTTCAGTATCATCTTCATATTCAGCTGCTAAAGGCTACAAATTATGCTCATGAAAACGGAGTGGTACTGAAAGGAGACATCCCTATTGGTGTAAATCGAAACAGTGTGGATACCTGGGTATGGCCTGAACTTTTTCAGATGCACATGCAGGCCGGAGCTCCGCCCGATATGTTTGCCGTTAAAGGTCAGAACTGGGAATTGCCAACCTATAACTGGGATATGATAAAACGTACCGGATTTGATTGGTGGAAAAAACGTCTTGCACAGATGTCCAAGTATTTTGATACATTCCGTGTCGACCATATTTTGGGATTTTTCCGCATATGGCAAATACCTGTTAATCAGGTCGAAGGTATTATGGGGCATCTTTACCCCTCAGTTCCGGTTCATATCAACGAATTTTCGGAGAAAGGCCTGTGGTTCGATTACAACCGGTTTTGTAAACCCTATATTACCGACCAGATTTTATGGGATATTTTTGGAGAGGACACATTGTGGGTCAAGGCTAATTGTTTGCAGATAGAAGATGGCTGGGTACTTCGATTGAAACCATTCTGCAACTGTCAGGCCGATGTACAGCGAATGTTTGAAGAGGGAACAATTTCTGAAAAAATTAAATGGGGTTTGTTTGATTTAATTTCTAATGTTTTGTTTTTTGAGGTTGAAGGTACAGGAGGTACGCAGTTTTATCCGCGTTATGGTATGGAGTCGCTCCGAACGTTTCATGAGTTGGATTCGTACACACAAATAAAACTGCGTGAGCTTTACGTAGACTATTTCTATCGGCGTCAGGACAACTACTGGTATCAGTCGGGGATGGAAAAACTTCCGGCTCTGAAAAAAGCCACAAACATGCTTATCTGCGGCGAGGATTTAGGTATGATGACCCACTGTGTTACCGAGGTGATGAAACAGCTGGGTATTCTTAGTCTTGAAGTACAGCGTGCTCCCAAATCCAATCAGATTGAGTTTTTTCATCCGGCCGACGCTCCGTATTTATCCGTGGTAACCCCGTCGACTCACGATATGAGTACCATACGCGGATGGTGGGAAGAAGATAGAGGTGCTACTCAGCGATTTTACAACCATCAGTTAGGTCATTTAGGCGAGGCGCCTTACTTCTGCGAATGGTGGATTTGCAGAGATATTCTGTTGCAACATTTGTATTCGCCTGCCATGTGGACAATTTTTCAGATGCAGGACTTGCTGAGTATATCGGATCGGTTACGCCGGGAAAATCCCCATGACGAACGGATTAATGTTCCGTCGAACTCAAAATTCAGCTGGCGGTACAGGCTTCATATCAATATGGAAGATTTAATTGCCGACGAAGCTTTTAATGAAGAATTGAAGAATTATATTGTGCAGTCAGGTCGTTGATTGTGAGTTATTTACAATAGTACTGTGTTTTACAAAACCTCTTTGATTTTATATCACTGAGGTTTTTTTATTTTTTTTATAAATCATTTTTTACTGATATTCCCTACCTTTGCAGTCGTTTAAAGGAAATTTTTTAAAGAAGAAGCATTATGAAAATAAAAGTTGTGGTGGCAGGTATCGGAGGAGTAGGAGGGTACTATGGTGGTCTTTTATCGCGCCATTGTCAAAACCGCGAGGATATTGATGTGTATTTTGTAGCCCGAGGCGAACATTTAAAGAAAATTCAGGAGAACGGGCTCAAAATAAAAACCGAGACAGGTGAATTTGTTACAAAACCGGCGCTTGCAACCAATGATGTGGCAGAAATAGGAGTAGCTGACTATATAATACTTTGTACAAAAAGTTATGATTTGGAATCAACAATAGCGCAATTGCAACCGTGCGTAGGTTCCGGAACTGTGATTCTACCATTGCTAAATGGAGCCGATATTAGCGAACGTATAAGGCATTTGCTACCCGGTACCGAAGTCTGGGAGGGATGTGTTTACATTGTAGGCCGTTTGATAGAGCCGGGTGTAGTTGAAAGTTCGGGCGGTTTGCACGATTTGTTTTTTGGTTACGATGGTAGCGATTCGGAACGGTTGTTGTTTATGGAACGTCTGCTGACCGATTCGGGCATCAAAGCCAATTTGAGTCGTAATATAAGAATGATTATCTGGCGTAAATTTATTTTCATATCCACCACAGCTTCGCTAACAAGCTATTTCAATGTTGGATTTCGCGATTTGCTAACCGATGACAAGCGCCGGGAAACAACTCTTAATTTTATGCGCGAAGTATCGGCAGTGGCAGCATCCGAAGGAGTAGTTTTTGAGCATGATATTATTGAAACAACCATCAAACATATCGAGCGGCTTCCGTTCGGAACCACGGCTTCCATGCACTCCGATTTCCAGGGAGGAAAAAATACAGAACTTAATACGCTCACAAAAATAGTTATCGATTTAGGCAAGAGATATGGCGTTGCAACACCCACTTATGTTCAGGTGTACGAAGAACTGAAAAGCAGATGAACTTTTTTTGTCACGCGCTTAGCCTATTGATATAAAAAAACCTCTGTAACATTAAGTTGCAGAGGTTTTTTTGTATATGATAAACTGTGAATTTATTTTACAGTTTCCATGTGAGCGATAAGGTCAAGCACTTTGTTTGAATAACCCCACTCGTTGTCGTACCAGCTAACTAATTTTACGAAGTTGCCGTTCAAAGCAATACCAGCGCCAGCATCAAAGATAGAAGTACGAGCGTCAGTAGTAAAGTCAGTAGAAACCACTGAATCTTCAGTATATCCAAGGATACCTTTCAGTTCGTTTTCAGAAGCCGATTTGATAGCAGCCTTGATTTCGTCGTAAGAAGCCGATTTTTCAAGACGTACAGTTAAGTCAACTACAGAAACGTCAGCAGTAGGAACGCGGAACGCCATACCAGTAAGTTTGCCATTCAATGCAGGAATAACTTTACCTACAGCTTTAGCAGCACCAGTAGAAGAAGGGATAATGTTGCCAAGGATTGAACGGCCACCGCGCCAGTCTTTCTTAGAGGGAGCGTCAACTGTTTTCTGAGTGTTGGTAGCAGCATGAACTGTAGTCATCAAACCTTCAACAATACCAAATTTATCATTGATAACTTTAGCCAAAGGAGCCAAACAGTTGGTAGTACAAGAAGCATTAGAAACAACGTTCATGTCAGCAGTATATTTGTCAAGGTTTACACCGCAAACAAACATAGGAGCATCAGCAGAAGGAGCAGAGATAACTACTTTTTTAGCACCACCTACAAGGTGAGCCGAAGCTTTGTCAATAGTAGTGAATACACCAGTAGATTCTACTACATAGTCAGCACCAACCGAACCCCATGGAATTTCACTTGCATTCATGTTAGCGAAGAAAGCAACTTCTTTGCCGTTAACAAACAATTTACCATCTTTGTTTTCAGCAGTTCCATTGAATCTACCGTGTACAGTATCATACTGCAACATGTAAATCAAATAATCAAGATCCAAAAACGGGTCGTTTACTGCCACGATTTGTACATCGTTTCTTTCTTGAGCTGCACGGAAAACCAAACGTCCGATGCGGCCAAAACCATTGATACCTACTTTAATCATTTTATTAATCGTTTAAAATTGAGTTCCTTTTAAAATCGACGCGAAATTACAAATTTCTATCCGATTGACAAAATTCATCTACAAATAATTACAGTTTTTTTCTGAATTGCAATGTGTACATGGCAAAATGAAAGTCCAGCACAAAAAATAAATTCTTTTATGCGCTGATTTTCTATAGTTTCAATGGATGAAATGTATACCAAAAACGCTACTATTCTTTCTTTTTGGTTTTTTTAATTGCGGTATTAATTTTTAAAAGCGGGTAAAGCGGGCAATAGTTGATCAAACTTGTAATAGCCAGCAAAAGTGCTATTATAAGAGCTATAATACCAACTGTGCCTTTCAACACTTCGGTGTAAAACAGTGCAATTAAAACAATGGCCAATCCAAGGCGGATTGCTTTGTCGGCCGATCCGATGTTTGCTTTCATGATAGTGATAGTTTTTTTTAATAAACATATCTATAACCCTGTTAGTTCATTTTTATTGCTTTAAAATTTATATATTTATTACGATGAAAATAATTTATATACAACACATATACGGGTGTTGGGTGTGCTTGGTTTTATGACGAGAGTTTTATGTAATCTGTTTTTCAGATTGTTAGTTATATGTGTGTGAAATTTCAAATCAGATACTCGTTGAGCATAGTTTAACTCGCAGATGCTTGGTTAAATCTTTTTTTTGTTTCGTCGGTTTAGAGGCAAGACTTTCTTGTATTGTATATTCAAAACTGCTAAACATTTGTTTTGAAACAAAAGATGTGTAAATTTGGAAAACTAAAACCCTATTCAAGTTACACATAGCAATAATGAAGATTTCTAATTTTATAAACAAAGTTATAACCTTAATATTGGTGTTTTGTTTTGTTAATTGCGCCCGTGAAAATAAAATATCAGATGTGTATTTGTCAAACATCGCAAACCCAGAATATAGTGGGGTAATTGTTGTGCAATTGCCCAAACAAAAAACAGCGGTTGTTCCTAATAGAAAACTTTATTCTTTGTATCGCGAATATTATGTCAATAGATATTCATATAAAGAATTTATAAAATCCCTTATTTATGGAGAGATATCTGATATTGTTAATTATGCGAAGTTGAGTGAATCCACTGATGAAAACTTTGATAAAATTCACAATGAATATAGGAGATATGGATTGTTATATATTGTCAATAAATATCTTGAGAAAGATATTAATTCAGATAACCTAATTTTACAACCATCTTTAGGATTTATTGCAGTAATAAAAATTATGTTTGAAAATAACTATTATATATATTTTGATGATTATAGAGGGGAGTATATTTTTAGAAAAGAAATGGATAAAGAAACTCAATTGATAGATGTTTTTGATAACCCCGACTTGTAATTCTCCTCTTTATGACTTAATATCACAATATATTGAGTAACTATAATCGTTGATAAAGATTTTTTAATTAAATCAAAAATAATGATCTTTATATTAATACTCATAGTTCTATTTAGTCCATGGCTTTTGAATACTTTAATGGTATTAATTTATATAATTAGGCTTTTTGCTTGATGTTGTTTGAGGAGGCATTGGGGCATTCATCCAATGTCAGGGTTGTGTTAAAGTGTTAAATGATTATTAATAGCAATTCGTTTTTTGTTTTGTGTAGCAGTTCAGGCAGCAGCTACGCCACCTACAAATTACTTCATGGCTGAAATTGTTTTGTGTTAATTTTGATTAATAAATTACTTTTTTCTTTGATTTTATACTTTCCATGTATTTATATATCAATTTCTTATGTCTTTACGTCTTGATATTTTTTCTTAATTGATCTCTACTGGCTTTCTCTTTTGATTTATTTATACTATATTTGTGGCGTTTTTGCCCCGTGTGCGAACACGGTTTTGCGCGAGCACCTAAATTTACATTGCTTGTTTGTAAGTTATTTATCATGAAATGAGCATTGTCTGACCTGAAAATCTAATAATAAATTTTTGATTCGGATTCGCAAACTATTGTCTGCGCTTATTCCTGAAACTGATAGCATGAGTTAAATTGTATAGTAACTCGTGTAGTAAGTTTTTTTTGCTCAGGATACAAACCGCTTAAAACTATGAAATGCCATGTAGGTTGAGAACTTATAAAGAATAACATATAAATAAAAAATTATTTTATCAAAATGGAAAGATTAAACAGAAATTCAGCAAACATCACTTCTAAGTATCCCGAACGTATTATTCAGTTTGGCGAAGGTAACTTTCTTCGCGCGTTTATCGACTGGATGGTTTATAACATGAATAAAAAGGCGGATTTCAATTCGAGCGTTGTGGTGGTTCAACCATTGCCTACCGGTATGATTGATATGCTGAACGAACAAGATGGTTTGTATCATGTAAATTTGCAAGGGCTTGACAAAGGTGAAACTGTAAATACCATCGAGCTGATTGATGTGATTAGTCGTGCTCTGAATCCTTACTCGCAGTTTGATGAGTATCTGAAACTGGCTGAGCAACCGGATATCCGTTTTGTGGTATCGAATACAACTGAGGCTGGTATTACATTTGACCCATCGTGTAAACTTGATGATGCGCCGGCTAATTCGTATCCCGGTAAACTTACTCAGCTGCTTTATCACCGTTACAAAACTTTCAATGGCGCTGCCGATAAGGGTTTGATAATTTTTCCTTGCGAACTTATCTTTCATAACGGTACTGAGCTGAAAAAAACGATTCATCAGTACATCGACTTGTGGAATCTTGGTGAGGATTTTCTGAAATGGTTTGATACCGCTTGCGGTGTTTATTCTACTTTGGTCGACCGTATTGTGCCGGGTTATCCTCGCGAAACAATTGGCGAAATTCTTGAACAGATTCAGATTGAAGACCGCATGGTGGTACAGGCCGAAATTTTTCATTTGCTCGTAATCGAAGCGCCCGAAAGCGTGGCTCAAGAGTTTCCTGCTGCAAAAGCCGGTCTCAACGTGCTGTTTGTACCCAACGAAAAACCTTACCACGAACGTAAAGTTACCTTGCTGAATGGTCCGCATACTGTGCTTGCGCCGGTTGCTTATCTTTCAGGATTAAACATCGTACGTGAGTGTTTGGCCGACGAAGATATTGCTAAGTTCCTGAATCAGGTTATGTACAATGAGCTACTTGAAACACTGGATTTACCCAAAGATGAACTTGAAAAATTTGCAGCTGCTGTACTCGAAAGATTCAACAATCCTTTTGTGAAGCACTTTGTAACCAGCATTATGCTTAACTCTTTCCCGAAATTCAAAACCCGTGATTTGCCGGGCTTAAAAATTTATCTGGAACGTAAAGGTGAGTTGCCTGCAGGGCTTGTATTAGGTTTAGCTGCTATAACTACTTATTATAAAGGTGGTAAGCGTGGCGAAGATGTAATAACTCCTAACGATGACAAGGCTATTCTCGATTTGTTAACCGGCTTGTGGGCTACAGGCGATGTGGCCAAAGTTGCTGAGGGTGTATTGGCAGCAGAATTTATCTGGGGCGAAAATCTGAACAAGCTTGCCGGACTTACAGAAAAACTTACTGCTTACCTTACGCTAATTCAGGAAAAGGGAATGCGCGAAACTGTTAAGACTGTAATTGGATAAAACATGAGTTTTAGTGGGTAAAATATGTTGATTGGAAAACTTTCTGAGTAAAGTTTCTATCATCCGGATAGTGGATGAAAACTAATTATTTTAGCCGCTAAACATTTTTATATAATCAATTCATACATAAACTCTGATGAAGTATTTAAAAATAAATCCTGCCGACAATGTGGCTGTTGCGCTCGAAGCTTTATCAAGCGGCGAGAAGCTTGTGGTGGACGGTGTTGAGATTACCCTGAACGCCGAAATCCCGATGGGTCATAAATTTGCGCTGGCCAATATTGCTGAAAAGCAAAATGTCGTAAAGTACGGCTATCCCATAGGACATGCCCGTATGGATATTAGCCTTGGCGACTGGGTAAATGAATCTACCATAAAAACCAATCTTGAAGGGTTGCTCGATTATGAGTACAAGCCTCAGGATGTTAGTTTGGATATACCCAACCGAAACCTTACGTTTAAGGGTTATAAGCGCGCCAGTGGCGAAACCGGAGTGCGCAACGAAATATGGATTATTCCTACGGTAGGGTGTGTAAACGGCACGATTAATGCGCTTGCCGAAAAGCTGCGAGCCGAAACCGGGCTCAAAGGTGTGGATGCAATAGTGGCTTATCCGCACAACTATGGTTGTTCGCAGCTTGGCGACGATCATGAAAATACGCGCAAAGTGCTGCGCGATATGGTATTACATCCTAACGCCGGAGGTGTGCTTGTGGTGGGTCTTGGATGTGAGAACAATCAGGTGAAAGCTTTCCGCGAAATACTTGGCGACTTTGACGAGTCGCGCATAAAATTTATGGAAACCCAGAAAGTGGAGGATGAGTACGAAACAGGAATGGAGCTGCTTCGCGGGATTTACGAGGTTGTTTCAAAAGATGTTCGCGAAGATGTACCGCTTTCTGAGCTCAAAATCGGACTGAAATGTGGTGGTTCTGATGGTTTGTCGGGCATTACTGCCAATCCGTTGTTAGGGGTATTCTCCGATTTCCTGATAGCTCAGGGAGGAAGTACGGTGCTGACAGAGGTTCCCGAAATGTTTGGAGCCGAAACCATATTGATGAATCGTTGTGTAAACCGCAATATGTTCGATAAAACGGTGTTTTTAATCAATGATTTTAAAGATTATTTCATGAAAAACAATCAGCCTGTGTACGAAAACCCATCGCCGGGAAACAAAGCAGGAGGTATTTCAACGCTCGAAGAAAAATCGCTTGGTTGTACTCAGAAATGTGGAAAGGCCCTTGTGCAGGATGTGCTATTGTATGGCGAAAGAATTAAGTCCAAGGGCTTGAACCTCCTGAGCGCACCGGGTAACGACCTTGTGGCGGCTACTGCGCTTGCTGCAAGTGGTTGTCAGATAGTGCTTTTCACTACCGGGCGAGGTACTCCGTTTGGCTCGTTTGTGCCTACAATGAAGATATCTACCAATACGCCGCTTTACAACAGGAAAGGCTCATGGATTGATTTCAATGCCGGAACTATTGTTGAAACAGAATCTATTGAACAGGTTAAAGAGCGCTTTATTCAGTATATAATCAGCGTTGCAAGTGGTGAACTTGTAAATAATGAGAAAAAGAATTATCGCGAAATTGCGATTTTCAAAACAGGAGTAACGCTTTAGTTTACTTAAGAATAAATGTTCACAAAAAAAATCCGTTGGAATATTGACCGACGGATTTTTTTTTGTTATTTTAAAAACTAAATAATTTTAAGAGCCAACCTGTAACTTTTTGCAGCATATCCGAAATATGCAGTATGTTTATATCCGAATTATTTTCCACTAATATAATGATTAGCAATGCCCAGGTGCCAAATCTGTATAAATTCACCATCAGGCCCGGGTTAATATCTTTGAGAAAAGTAAGGTAGATATGCGATCCATCGAGCGGTGGGAGCGGAATGAGGTTAAAAATAAACAATCCTACATTGATAACTCCCCATAAGAAAAACAACTGAGTGAGCCATACAGTGACAGAATCGGGCTGGGTGTTAGGTATGCCGTAGCATATACGGGCTATGCCAAAAAACATCAATGCAAGGAGTAAGTTGGATAAAGGGCCGGCGATAGAGATTAGAATTTCGTCGCGGTGCTTGTGTTTCAGGTTTTCAGGGTTAAATACTACGGGTTTAGCCCAGCCAAAACCAGCAACGATAATCAGAATAAATCCGAGCCAGTCTATGTGCTTAAGCGGGTTCAGGCTTACCCGGCCATCATTTTTGGCGGTATTATCACCAAGTTTAAGCGCAGTGTACGCATGAGCAAATTCATGTACGGTAAGCCCGATAACAGCAGCCGGTATAATTTGTAAAGTTTCGTTGAGGTTCATCCGATTTCTTTTTTATCTGCAAAAATAACAAAAAAAACAGGAGTACGAATCAAATCGCACTCCTGAAGTTTTTTATCTGAGTTTAATACCTTTTTATTTGTTT
>JAFNAV010000037.1 GCA_017860345.1 Bacteroidota bacterium
CGAAAAAACTGATTATAAAACAAAAACTGTTATTGATATGATTTATGGAAAATAACAGGAAATTTTATATATATTTTTAGATATGAGTCTCTCGTCGGGCTCGTAAATCAGCCTGTACTTTTTCGTTCATCTTTTTGGATATGGGATAAAACAACAATGCAATTACGCCCACAACAAAGGTTGCAGCAGGTATAAGGCTCGACGTAAGCTTAATTCCCAATACAGCAGACTCAGTTTGAACGATATTAGGGATAAACCCGAATGAATCGATTATAGCACCGCATATGGCTCCACCAATACCTAATCCGGCTTTAAGTGCAAACACAATGCCCGCAAACACAAATCCTGTTGCGCGGCGATGATTGACCCACTCGGAGTGGTCGGCTACATCGCCCAGCATGGCCCACAGGAGCGGAATAGTAGGTGCGTAAGCTAAGCTTTTTAGTATATTTACGGTGAATATCAAGCCTATATCCTTAGGCGAAACCAGAAAGAAGAGGGATGTGAAAACTGCTGTCAAAGCCAGACAGACGATAAATACATTTCTTTTTCCAAAAATATTAGATAAGAACTGCGAAAGAAAAATAACTCCCAACAGTGTAATGATTTGGCCTATCATATTAAAAAGGCTGAATCCCACAGCAAAAACCTGAGAATTATCACTGGCGATAAGTCCGAAAGCTGCCAGAAAATCGTGTCCGGCACCATAAGTCTGCCCTGCCTCGGCCACCAATCCGAAGTTACGCAGAAAAGCAAATAAGGCATCCTTATCTACCACATAATTAAAATAATAAGACATACTACTACCCCATAAAGCCAGGGTGGTAAACAGAAAGAGGGTGAGGGCGAACATCGCTTTCCAGGGAATATTTCCGAGTACGTCTTTAAAATCTTGTTTTATCGAGTTTTTTTGTCCGGCAGGAGGCGAAATTCTTTCTTTGGTAGTAAGGAATGTAACAAGTAACAGTACCACCACAATAATTGCATACAAACCAATAGTCCAGTGCCAGCCCGTTTGAGCGTTTCCTTTTCCAAACTTGGCCACTAAGGGCAATGTAAGCCCTTGTACAATAAAAGTGGCTATTGTAGCCGTTACAAAGCGTATAGATGATATGCTGGTGCGCTCCTTAATATCTCCGGTCATTACACCGCCGAGCGACGAGTACGGAGTATTATTGAACGAATAAACGGTCATAAGTAAAACATAGGTAATACCAGCATACAGGATTTTTCCGCGTTCGCCAAGGTCAGGTGTGGCAAAAGCCAGTACAAAAAACACTGCAAAAGGAAGAGCAGTCCAAAGTACCCAGGGCCGGTATTTACCCCATCGGGTATTGGTGCGGTCAGAGATAATTCCCACTAAGGGATCAACAAAAGCATCAAAAATCCGTGCTACTAATAGTATCATCCCGGCGGCAGTAGCTTTGATACCAAACACATCGGTGTAGAAAAAAAGCTGGAACATCATCATCATCTGAAAAATCAGATTGGCAGACCCATCGCCTAAGCTATATCCAACTTTTTCCTTAAACGACACCTTTTGAGAGGTTAATTTCATAATATTGAATTTAATGTATGAATGAAATGAATTGTGAAGTAAAGCATTAAGGTTAAATTCAAGAAACATACATCCATTTATTATGCCTGATTATATGTAGGATACTCCATTGTCCATTTAGGCAAAAATAGAAAGAATGGTAACGTAGTAAAATATCAAGACGAGCGACTTATTGACTGGAGTAACTATTCCGAGCAATAAATAAGCGTAAAAAATTTAGTGATGAAAAATATTAAATTCAAATTTTTTTATCGATAGAAACTAAAAAAACAAACACAATCTTTTTGTAACCTTAAAAACCTAAAACCTAAAAGAAACAAACAGAAGACTCTTTTGACATCAAAAGAGTCTTCTATAGTGGTAGAAGTTGTTAATAATCTGTATTTTGTACCAATACAGCATCTTTATTAGCATCGATTTCTGATTGTGGAATTGCATATCTTGTATAAGCCTTTTTGAAGGTTACAATAGCAGTTCTCTCTCCATAATTACCAGTACTACTACTAGCGCTATTATAATAAGGATTATAGGCAACTACTCTGTTATAAAAAATATCTTCTCCCAAACGTGCAAGTGTTAATCTTCTTTTTTCCTCCATACCTAACTCACGTATACGTTCGTCAAGTATATAGTCCAAACCTTCAACTCCTGAAACACCGGTGGTTGAAAGATCGGCTAATGTAGCTGGTACTGCATTTGCACGATTTCTAACTTCATTGATATCTGCAAGAGCTAATGCTAAGTTGGCTGCTCCGCCCAAACGAACATAAGCCTCAGCGCGCAACAAGTAAGTTTCGGCCAAACGGAACATATATTGGTCGGTATAAGTTCCCCCGGCGGCGTTCTTAAGTGTATATGTTGTTGCATCAGATACTAAAGCCGAAGGATAATCTTTAAGACCAGTACATTTTGTTTGATAACACAAAAGGTAACGACCCGGGAATGTTGTTTTTATGTTATTATCCCCACTAACAAATGTCCATCCTGCAGCTACATATTGGTCATATTTATCAATATCAATTGTATCGCTACCAAAAGCGGCAACAACAGCAGCTTTTGTCGCGGCATTCGTAGTGTTAAATTTAAATTTTCTTACAAAGTTATGATTAGCATTTCTAATATCTTGCGTGAATTCCTGCGAACCCAATCCACCCCATACTTCTTTGTCGAAATGATGGGTAGGAACGCAAGATCCAATACCACGACCTCCTGTATAGTCACCTATAGGCCAGGTAAAAGGAGAATAACTGGTTCCTCCTTTTTTCATTGTAAAAAGACCAGTTTGAGGAGAACACATTCTCTCCAATAAGTAGCTACCCGGAGAACTCCATAACGAAGTGAGGTCGATACCACCAGCCGTAGTTCCAAGGTTTTCCATTTGAATTACCCAAAGACCTTCGGTATTACCAGACTTCCTGTTCTGATTGTTGCTTCGATACAAATCCCAGAAAACATCACCCGGAGTTTCAGTTTTTCTTGAACCAAAACGGTTTTTCATCAGACCCACAGTACCGCATGAACCATTAATTACCATTGTTGCTGCATCTGCAGCTTTCTGATATTCTTTGTTTGTTAAGTAAAGCTCAGATAATAAATGATAAGCAGCAGCAGCGTTTATTTCACCATTATTAAGGCTGGTAGCATCAATCTTCAGCAGGTTTTCAGCAGCAAACTTTACATCCGAGATAGCCTGAGCTATGACTTCGGTATATGAAGCCCTTGTAAAGTCTGTTTTAGGTGTAGTAATCTCTTCTAATGGCATAGGTACTCCAAGATTCTTAGTTTGATCGCCATAAAAATAAGCTAACGTACGATAAGCAAATCCCCTGAAGAATTTAGCTTTTGCTTCGAATAATGGTTGATCGCTTGTGGGTACATTGGAACTTGGAAGACGAGTAAGTAAAGTGTTTGCCTGAGCTACAAGCAGATATAATTTAGTCCAATGAGCTCCAGCAATACCACCTGTAGCACCATAGGCCGAAGCTAAATTGGGGTCTGAACTACCGCTACTTCCGTTTGCGAATAAATCTGTTCCCATAAAATAATCTTGTGCACTACGTTCCTGATTACAGTAGAACTCATATCTTGTCAGATAATAAAGTTCATTTACAGCCTGATTAAAATGATTGGTTGTACTGTAGGAGTTTGTCGCACTCATAAAGTCCAAAGGCGTTTCCTTAAGGAATGCTTCCTCGTTACATGCGCCTGATAATAGGGCAACTAATGCCAAATATATATATTTTTTCATTGTATATTAAATTAATTAAAATGAAACATCAATACCGAAAGTAAAACTTTTCATGACAGGGCGACTGTCGTAATCACTACCTGATTTATTTATATCCTTGCTTGCAGATAGATTGTACATAGGTTTGATAGTACCATAATTAGCTTCCGGATCCCAACCATGCCAGTCGGTAAGCGTAAGTAAGTTTTTTCCTGTTACGTAGAGATTCACATTTTCCAACCCGATGCGCGAAATTAAACTTTTGGGTAAATTATAACTGAAAGTAACATCCTGTAAACGGATAAAGTTGCGCTGTTCGTATCGGTAAGGTGTAATGGCTCCAGCGGTTTTTGATGAAGAATAAATTCCATCAGTATTAACAGGTGACCAAACATTTTTCGAAAACTCATTCAGGTGATTACATGCTTTAGCAGTATTGTCGCGAAGTAAATTATAGGTATTTTCGCCTAAATATCCATCTTTACCTCCCTGTACGGAATTAATAAAGAAAGAGAAAGCGAAATTCTTGTAATTAAATTTATTCATAATACTAAAGCGATAGGCAGGGTCAGTTGATCCGATAATTGTACGGTCAGCTGTTGATATTTTACCATCAGGTTCACCGGTGAGTTTTCCATTGGCATCTAACCCATTTATATCACGAATTTTATAATTACCTAAATAATATCCGCTAGGAATTTCGTCATCGACTCCATAAATGCCGTCAACTATATAACCATACACGGCGCCTAACGATTTTCCAATAAACAATCCACTTGTAACTAAGTCATCTTCCTTACCATCGCCATCGCCATCAGTTCCTAACAAGGACAGAACTTTGTTTTTATTGGATGAAATATTGAAAGTAGTACTCCATTCAAAGTTTCTGGTAACTATATTACGTGTAGTCAATGTTAACTCAATACCTTTATTCTGGAGATTTCCAACATTCGATCTAATTGATGAGAACCCCGTGATAGTAGGAATTGACACATCAAATAATAAATCGGTTGTTTTTGTTTGATAAGCATCTACCGATCCCACAATACGGTCTGTGAGCAGATGAAAATCAAGTCCAATATTTAACCCGCCTGTTTTTTCCCATTTCAGGTCTTTGTTTTCCATAGAATACAATTCCTGTCTGATTACTGCTGTACTACCATCACCAAATATATATCCGGAACTAGTGGATACTTTTGCCAATGAAGTATAACTACTTAAATATGTAGTTTTATCATAAGGTTTATTTCCTGTAGCACCATATCCCACGCGAACTTTTAAATAATTAACCACGGGTAACGCATTTTTAAAGAAATCTTCCTCAGAAGCAACCCAACCTAAAGCTGCCGAAGGGAATATTGCTGTTTTATGATTAGCTGCAAAACCAGAGAAACCATCTCGTCTTATTGTAGCGGTAAGCATATACCTGTTATTGTATTTATAATTTATACGTCCTACCTGATACAACGAAGAAGAACTGTTAGCATCCGAATATACAAATTTGTTAGTTCCCAATTCAAGACTATTGTAACCCAGTGTCAAATCTGTAAATACTGTGGCATTGGCTTTTGTGTATGAGTATTCGTCTTCTCCAATCCCATATACTAAGGTAGCACCAACACTATGAAGACCAAAGTCTTTTGTATAGTTTAAGATATTATCAATAGTATAATTGTATACCGTTGAAAACTCTTTATAAACATCTCCTGTTATCGAATTTCCATAAGGGTTGGACTGGTAGTGTGTGTTGATTGTTAGATTATTGCCATAATTAATGCGATAAGTTAAACCTTTGATAGGCAACTTGAATTCAGAATATACATTTCCAACAAAATAAGTATGGCGCTCTCTGTCATCTACATCACTACCATTGAGCGGGTTGTTGCGAGCCATTTCCATCGGAGCAGGGTTAATAGTACCATCAGCTTTATAAGCGGATGTCAATGGATTCATGGAGTATAATTCCCACAACGAACATTCAGAACCATCCTGATTTACAAAAGAGCCCGATGATTGAACTCCTAATTTCCACCATGAACGAACGTTTGCATCTAAATTGACACGTACAGAGTTACGTTGAAAATTATCGTTTATAAGGAAATTCTTTTGATTAGTATTACCAAAAGATACTAAATATGAAATAGCTTCAGTTCCACCGGAAATACTAATTTTGTTTTCATTGATTGATGCTTGTTGTGTACAAGCATCCCACCAATTGAAATCGGTTGTGGTGATGTTTCCTTCAGCATCTTTCATATATGTCTCAGGCAATTGCGTATATAGTTTAAAACTTGGATTTTCTTCAGTATAACCCGATGCTGCAGTATATGATTCCTCGTATACAAGGTTTTTTACAAAAGCAAGGTATTGCTCCCTGTTCATTGTTGCATAATTATGCGTTGGATTCTGAATGCTATATGAAGATGACAGGTTAATCTTAGCTTTACCTGTTTTACCTTTTTTTGTTGTGATAAGCATTACACCGTTAGAAGCTGCTGCTCCATAAATAGCTGTAGAGCTGGCGTCTTTCAGTATGTTCACTGATTCAATATCCGCAGGATTGATGGATGAAAGGTTTCCGGAAACAATGCCATCAATTACAACTAAAACGCTTGTATTTCCTGCTATCGTGTTTGTTCCACGTATTTGTATACTTGGAGTTTCACCAGCCTTTGTTATTTGTCCGATATTCAAACCGGGAACAACACCTTGTAAAGACTGAATAATGTTAGTGTTCGGCGATTTTTCAAAATCTTTGATATTGGCACTTGCCACAGCACCTGTTAAGTCACTTTTCTTAGCAGTACCATAACCAATTACTACAACCTCGTCAATTAATTTAGTATCTTCTTCAAGTACAACATTGATAGTGGTTTTTCCATCAACACTAATTGTTTGTGGTTTATAACCCACATAAGAGTAAATAAGTTTACTTGCGGAAGTCGCCTTGATGGAGTATTTCCCATCGATATCAGTGATTGTTCCGGTAGTAGATCCCTGAAGTTTGATACTCACTCCAATCAGCGGGCTATTGGCGAGATCTTTAACAGTACCTTGAACTGTTATTGTCTGTCCAAACGCTGAAAACGAAAACAAAAGCAATAGGAATAGAATTCCGGATGCTTTTATACATTTAGTTTGTTTCATGATAATAGAATTAAAGATTGTTTTTGAAAAAATATGTGTTAGTTTTTTTTGTGTTGTTAAACATATTTTTTTGCGTTAAATCACCTTGTTAGATATTTTTTTGTTTATAACAAATAATTTTGACTCATTTTTTAGTGAAATCAATATAGACTTCTTACTTCTTATTTTTTAGAGAACTATAAATTTCAAAAAAAATGTTATGGGTGAAAAAATGGGTATTGCTATGTCTTCATAAATATAATGATTAATGGTTTTAAAAAGTGTTATTACTGAAATGATTTTTTTACATACACAAAAAAAGACCGATTGAAAAATCAACCGGTCTTCGACACAATATATTATTGAGCTAACCTGATGGGTTGGCTCAGTAAGATTACAATCAATTCACGGTATTCAGATTTTCGCTTTACAAAAATAGATATTCGTCATCTGAATGCCGTGGTAAATCATTTCATCTTGTTTTGGCTGTGTTACACCATTTCAATTTTAGTTACATTTGTTTTAATTTTGGTTACACACACATTTTTTAAATTTTATTAATCAATTTTGATTTTGTTTTTATGTGCCTGATTTTATGTGTGTTAGTTTGTTTCTTAGTTATGTGTAATACTCGTCGTCCGTTTTTCTGTTTTCCTGAGCGTATTCTTTAGGTGAAAGTCCGTAAAATTCTTTGAATGAATTTGAAAAATGCGATAAATTACCAAACCCTAAAGCATAGGCAACTTCCGAAATAGTGAGTTTTTGCTGAGTAAGTAAATCGGCAGCTTGTTTTAGTCTGATAGATCTTATAAAGTCTCGCGCCGACATATTAGTAAGCTCTTTAAGTTTACGGTGCATATGTACTCGGCTCATACCTACTTTGTCGGCCAGCATCTCTACATTGAGATCTGAGTCGGCAATATTCTCGTTGATTATTTTCATAATCTTTTCGAGCAATATCTGATCATTCGATTTTAGCACAACCGGTTTAACCAAAGCACTGTTGTTTTGCTCGTTCAGTGTTTTATGTTCAAGTCTCTCGCGGTTGCTCAATATACTTGCTATACGTTTTTTGAGCAGTTCTACATTAAATGGTTTGGGCACATAGGCATCAGCGCCTATATCAAACCCTTCGCCTTTATCCTCGTCGCTCGATTTTGCAGTAAGTAATATTACCGGAATGTGGTTGATATTGATGTTCGATTTAATTTTCTTACAAAGTGACATCCCGTCCATTTCGGGCATCATCACATCGCTTATTACCATATCAGGTTTTTCGCGTAAAATATAATCGAGAGCCACTTTCCCATTAATACATTCAGCTACTTTGTATAGGTCGGATAGTTCTTTACACAGGTATTGCCTTATTTCATCTTCATCATCTACTATTAATATCCTGTATTTGGTTTTCGTTCTTGGTTTTGGAGTTTTTACTTTTTCCGACTCATCAGCGTTGTCTTCCAGTATCAAGGTAGCATGTTCGGTTTTATTGCCAGGGTTGTCGAGCACAATATGGTTGCTGTCTTTTTCGGAGTCGCTCAGGTGGCTACTTCCGAGCGGTAGTCTGATAATAAATTCGCTACCCTGTTCATCGCTTTTGTTTTGAGCAAATATTCGTCCGTGCATAAGCTCTACCAGATTTTTGGCCAGATGCAGCCCAATACCGGTTCCGAAATTTACGTTGGTTTGCGAGTTATCAATTTGATAAAAGCGTTCAAATATTTTTTCTATTTTGCTTTCCTCGATACCAATACCACTGTCTGCTATCACAATTTCAAAGTATTCTCTCATCTCGGGAGCCAAATCTTCTTCGTCTTTTCCGGTAGTTAAGGTAATGGTTATTTCTCCATTTTCGGGAGTAAATTTAAAGGCATTTGAAAGTATATTTACCAGTACTTTGTCGAAATTATTTACATCAACCCATACTTTGAGTTCAGGATCGGAGTGAACGAATCTGAAATCAACCGAACGTTTTTTTGCCTGATATTCAAAAGTATGCATTAAGTCGTAGATAAATGTCACGATGTCGGTTTCGCGCATTTTTACGAACATAAGTCCCTTGTCAATCTTTCTTACATCGAGTAATTGGTTGATAAGTCTGAGTATTCGTTGAGCATTACGATGCATCAGTCTGTAAGCTTCCTGCTTATCGCTGTCTTTGTTCTCAGATATAAGTTTTTCGAGTGGACTGATAATAAGGCTCATCGGAGTTCTTATTTCGTGAGATATATTGATAAAGAATTGTAGCTTTCCTTCGTTTACCTGCTCAAGGTGTTCACGTCTGAGCAACTCGTGTCGGTGGTTGATACGCTCCATCCCGATTCGATAAATAAACCGACCAATTAAAACCAATAGGATAAAATAGATGATTTTTGCAATAAAGCTCAGATACCATGGTGGATATATAATAATGTCGAGCACTTTTTCTTCTGATTCTTTATCATTGACGCAGGCTTTTACATGAAGTTTGTATTTTCCATAACTTAGATTGTTGAATACGAGTCTGTTAACGCCTTTTTCGGTGCTTATCCAGTGGTCATTCAGACCTTCGAGCTTATATCTGTAAAAAACCCGTCCCTGACCGCCAAAGTCGAATGTGGAGAATTCGAGGCTAAACATATTATCCTTGTAACTGAGTCTGATTTTTTTAGCGTCGGAAATAAAGTCGTCGATAATTTTGTATGGTCCGGATTTTTGCTCCTTCACTACCAGATTGTCGAATATATACAATCCGGTTAAGTATAGTTCTACCGGAGCTTTCTGTTCGGTGATTTGCGAAGGGTAAAAAGAAGTAACTCCCGCCAGACCTCCAAAAAGCATCTCGCCCGAGGAGGTTTTGTAAGCAGCACCCATCGAAAACTCATTTCCTTGCAAACCGTCGTAGGCATTGTAATTAACAAAATGTTTATCTTTTACAATCAGATTGGATATTCCGCTGTGTGTGCTTATCCAAAGATTTCCTTTTTCGTCTTCCAAAATAGCGCAAATGACGTTTCCAGCCAATCCATCTTTGGTAGTAAAATGTTCCGATGTCCGCCTTAACGGATTGTAGCAGGCAAGCCCCTCGGTGGTGCCAAACCACATCAGGCCTCTTGAGTCGCGCGCTACCGATAGTACAATATTGCCGGGAAGCGTACCGTTTGATATTCTGAATGTATTTATTTTCCCATTTTGGAGATTAACAGAACTCACACCTCCGTATGTTCCTATCCACATCAAGCTGTCGCCATCGTTCATGATGCAATTTACCCAATTGTTGGCAATTCCAGACGAATCTGATTCGTTAAACAATAGCTGATCGACGTATTTCGACAGAGCTATATCGAAAATCTGAACCCCAGCTCCATTTGTTCCTACCCATATTTTATTGCTTGCGTCACGGGCCAAACTCATAACTTTGTTTGACGAAGAATTATTCCCCCCAAGCAGGTTGTTGTTTTGAAACAAGGTAGTTTTCCCCGAGTTTTTATCGAACCGAACTAATCCGTCGATGTACGATCCCAGCCATAAAGTATTTTGATCACTTTCGGTCAAGGCCATCACTGTGCCGGATACACTTCCGGTTCGGCTTTTCAGTTCGTAATGGGTAGATGCATTACCTTTCAAGGCATACAGTCCATCGTTATCAGTACCTACCCAGGTTATGCCTTGTTTGTCTTTTAATACCGACATAACACAATTAGATCCAATAACATTTCTATAGAAAGATTTTATTCCCCAATAGTGAAATTCGTTGGGATGGTTTGGCGACAGAAAAATGCCTTTTTGAAACAAGCCTACCCATAAGTTTCCAGCTATATCAGTGAATAGTGAATGTACTTTGGTGCGGGACAAATCTATCATAGCCGAGATAATTTGGTAATCCTCAATATTTCCGGTAGCTTTATTGAGGTATTTTATACCGCGTCCGTCTGTACCAACAAGCAGGCGTCCGTTATTATCAAAAGATAGACATTTGACCGGAAGTTTCACTGAAGGATTGCTGTAATTTACAGCCTCAAACTTATGTACTAACTGATTGAAACGAAACAAGCCTCCGGTGAGCGTACCAACGAAGATATTTCCATCTGAATCTTCTTCGATACTTGAAATGTGATTACTGCCAATGCCCGATTGTGAATTGAAAGTCAGCATGCGCCCCGTACGCGGATGGTACATGTTTAGTCCTTGATTTTCAGATGCTATCCACATCTGGCCTTTTTTGTCCTGATATAAATCAACAAGATAACGGCTGCAAAGGCGTGGAAAAATATTCTCATCAACCGTAAATGATTTGAAATCTTTCGACGAACGGATAATGCCTATTCCAGAGGTCGACATCCATATCTCACCGTCAGCGGTTTCAACAATCGATGTGATGTGCGGGTCTACTTTTTTGTGGTTGATATATACAGGGACATCAATGAATTTATCTTCGGCTCTGTCATACATTTGCAAGCCGTTGATACAGCCAACCCAGAAGTGTCCTTTGCTATCTTCAAAAACAGTACGGATATAATTATTTTTTAACGAAAACTTATTGTCCCGTTTATTGCGGTACGTGGTAAACCGCACTCCATCGTATTTATTCAGCCCATCTTCGGTGGCTATCCAGATATATTTCCTGCTATCCTGATATATACAATTAACAAGACTGTTGGAGAGTACATCGTCAGTTGAAAAGAAAGTTCCTGTTTGCGATAATAGATGCGAAGAAAAAACGGCGAAGAATGTTAATGTGATATATAAACGTAAATTGTACTTTTTCATTTTTTACAACTAAAATATTGTTGCCCCAATTAGAATTAACCCGCACAAAAATACGAAATTATAAGTATAAACTCACTTTGATGTCAAAAATTATCAGGCTTATCGATACTACCATACGGATGCAAAGTAACGATACCGATAAGTTTTGTTACGCTACGAATAGATTTTTTAAATGTTTGGTTAATGAAATATTAGGCACTTAAGATAGAAATCAGTAACTTTGTAAATGAATCTTTTATACAGAATTAATCATGAAAAACCGGTTATTTATTTTTGTTTTTATTTTTATAATGGGCGCGGTAAATGTGACTGCTACGGATGCTGTTTTTGATTATTACGCCTATCGTGGAAAAGATAAGATTTTTGAACAAAAAATAAATTCCCGAAAAGCATACCGAAATCCTGTATTGGCAGGTTTTTATCCCGATCCCAGCATTTGCAGAAAGGGAGATACTTACTATCTGGTTAATTCTACTTTTTCGTATTATCCCGGTATACCATTGTTTACCAGCAAAGATATGGTAAGTTGGGTGCAAACTGGTAATGTGTTGGATAGGCCATCGCAGCTCATGCTCGACAAACAGGCCATACGCGATGGAATATACGCACCGGCCATAAGTTATAATGAACGTAATGATACGTTTTATCTGGTTACTACTCTGATTAATGGATTCGGTAACTTTGTGGTAAAAACCAAAGATCCTGCCAAAGGTTGGAGCGACCCCATATTATTACCCGAAATTGGAGGAATAGATCCTTCGTTATTTTTTGATGACGACGGTAAAGCGTATATTGTGAACTGTTCTGCTCCTGATGGTAAAGCCGAATATGATGGACATAGCGCTATCTGGATTCATGAATATGATCTTACTACCGACCGAATATTGGGGAAGGGTAAAGTATTGGTGAATAAAGGAAGCAATCCTTCAAAAAAACCAGTATGGATAGAAGGACCGCATTTGTATAAACGTGACGGACAATATTTGCTTATGTGTGCCGAGGGTGGCACGGAAACAAATCACTCAGAGGTGATTTTTCACGCTGATAAGGTGATGGGGCCTTACATACCAAGTTCAAAAAATCCCATACTTACTCAGCGTGATTTACCCGAAGACCGAGAAAATAAAATAACATGCACGGGACATGCTGATATTATCACTGACCATCGAGGCCAAACCTGGGCTGTTTTTTTAGGATGCAGGCCTTATAATACTGATAAATTTAATACAGGTAGGGAAACATTTATGCTTCCCGTAAAATGGGAAGATGCGGTACCGGTAATTCTTCCACAAAGCGAGGCTGTACCTGTAGTGGTTCAGAAAAAAGGGGGTGGTAAGCAAAACTTTACCGGTAATCTGTTGTGGCGCGACGAGTTTGATGCTCCGGTAATTGGTTTGGAGTGGCTTATGATTCGTACACCTCAAAGCAGTTGGTACAGCATAGGTCAGGGCAAGCTGAGTATTCGTCCCGTAGAGCAAAATATAAGCGAAAAGCCTAACCCGGCTTTTTTGGGACGCCGCCAGCAGCACGCTGCTTTTGAAGTAGAAACCAGTCTTGTATTTACGCCCGATAACGAGCGGCAATTGGCAGGTATAGCTTGTTTTCAGAATGAGAAATATCATATCGTATTCGGACTGACCCTGCAAAACAATAAGCCAATATTGAAGGTGATAAGTACCAATGATGGTGTATCTACAGTGAATGGCACTGTAGAACTGCCTGTTGCTAACAACGGACATTCTATAAAATTGAGAATAGAAGGCAACGGCGCTACCTACAGTTTTTATGCTTCGTACCAAAAAGATAAATGGATTCCCGTGGCCGAAAATGTAAATGCCGAAATACTCAGCACGCAAATTGCCGGAGGGTTTACGGGTACCGTTATAGGGCTTTATGCCACCGGAAATCAGTAAATAATCATACTGATTTTCAGTTATAAGTATCTTTTCGGGTTTTCCCGGGAGATGGCTTTACTCAGGTTGCAATAATTATTTTACTTTTGCAGCTGAATACGATAAACTTATTTTATGGAAAAAAAATATTTCAACCTGCCATTAACACACTATTTACTTTTATTATTCGGAGTTCTTTGTATTTCGTGGTCGGCTATACTTGTTAAGATAGCCAACGTAAGTGGTTTGGCGTCAGGCTTCTATCGTTTACTTTTCGGGGCTGTCAGTATTTTGCCGATATGGCTGTATTTTCGTAAACCAATTACCGACCGTCGTGGCGTAAAAATAGCCGCAATCTGCGGAGTACTTTTTGCTTGTGATATTGCCCTTTGGAATAGCTCAATACTTTTATCCAAAGCATCAATTGCAACTTTGTTAGCCAATCTGGCTCCGGTATGGGTTGGTTTAGGAGGACTTTTTTTTCTGAAAGAAAAACCCAATAAGATATTCTGGGTAGGTACAGTGATATCGCTGGCAGGAGTGGCTGTAATTATTGGTGTGAAAGAGATAAGCGGCATGAGCCTTACTTTGGGCAATATGCTTGCCATAGGAGCCAGTGTATTTTATGGTGCGTATTTACTCACGGTTCGTAAGGGGAGGAATACGCTCGATACTTTTTCGTTTACCACTATTTCTACTATTTCCAGCGTAGTGGTTTTAGGGCTTATCTGTTTGGTAAGTGGAGTGAAGATGGGCGGTTATAGCAATACCAGCTGGATAGCTTTGATTATACTCGGTGTAGTTCCTCAAACGCTTGGGTGGTTGGCTATTAATCAGGCATTAGGACATATCCGACCTACAGTGGCGTCGGTAAGTTTGCTCAGCCAGTCGGTATTTACTGCTTTGTTTTCGTTGCCTGTACTTGGCGAAGTGCTTGCATTACACGAAATAGTTGGAGCCTTTGTAGTGCTTACAGGAATATATCTTGTAAATAAGAAGTAGTATTTCTGCGATTTTTTTTTTCTAATGCCCTGCGGTGTTTGTTTTTTTTAGAATTAAAATATTATTATATAATCAACAAAAATCTGATACAATTGACATGATTTCTCAAAACAACATTTTAAAAAAGCGTGTTTTTTTCAACGCAAAAAGTATTTCAATCGCTTTGTTGATGGTGGTTTTGCCATCGATAAAAGCTGTTGAACCCTATCAAAACACCAGTTTAAGCTTTGAAGAAAGAACCAACGATCTGGTTTCAAAACTTACTCTCGAAGAAAAAATCAACTTGATGAGCTACGAATCGCCGGCTATACCGCGATTGGGAATTCTTGAGTATAACTGGTGGAATGAATGTTTGCATGGGGTGGCACGTACCGGTTTGGCCACTGTTTTTCCGCAGGCTATTGGCATGGGAGCAATGTGGGATAACAACGCAATGTACAATATAGCTAATGTTATATCGGACGAGGCTCGTGCCAAATACAACGAGTATCAGCGCCAGGGTAAATATGGTATGTACAAGGGATTGACATTCTGGACACCCAATATCAATATCTTTCGCGACCCGCGTTGGGGACGAGGCATGGAAACCTATGGCGAAGATCCTTTTCTTACCGCCGAGATGGCTATTCCGTTTATCAAAGGGTTGCAGGGCGATGACCCCCGTTATCTCAAACTGGTGGCTACAGTAAAGCATTTTGTTGTACACAGTGGACCTGAATATAATAGACACTCGTTTGATGTATGGCCTGCCGATTATGATTTGGCCGAAACTTATCTTCCTCATTTCAAAAGAACCATTACCGAAGCGCATGCTTATTCGGTTATGTGCGCTTACCAGCGTTTGAATGGTGCGCCATGTTGCGGTAGCAAGTTTCTTGAAAATATTCTGAGAAACGACTGGAAATTTAATGGTTATATTGTTTCGGACTGTGGAGCTATCGACGATTTTTTTGTTCGTGAGGCACATCATATCACCGAAACCGGCGAAAAAGCATCGGCCATGGCTATAAAAGCAGGAACCGACCTGAACTGTGGCGATACTTATGCAAAATATTTGCTCAATGCTGTAAAAGCCGGTTATGTGTCCGAAGCTGAAATTAATGCTTCGGTGGGTCGCTTACTGCTGGCTCGCATGAAGTTGGGACAGTTCGATCCTGATGGAATGGTAGCCTATAGCAAAATACCTCTTTCGGTTGTTGATAGCAAGGAACATAAGCAGATGGCTTTGGAGGCTGCCCGGAAATCTATCGTGTTGCTCGAAAACAAAAATAACATACTTCCGTTTTCCAAAAATGTGAAGCGGGTTGCTGTAATTGGTCCTAATGCCGATAATCCCGAAATTTTGCTGGGCAACTACAATGGCTATCCATCGCGGGATATTACTCCGCTGGCAGGTATTATCGAGAAACTACCTCAAGCCAGAGTAGAATATGCGCAAGGTTGCAGGGTAGCAGCCGAACTTCCTTATCTTTCGCCTATACCGGCCGAGTATTTTTATACAGATAATTCGCTGAAGAAAAAGGGTCTAAAGGCTTCTTATTATGATACGCATAAGTTGGCAGGAAAGCCTAAACACAGTAGAATAGATAAGAATATTGACTTTTTGTGGTGGACAAATGCTCCGTTTGAGGATATGAAAACCGGCAAATATTCTGCATGTTGGGAAGGAGTGCTGGTACCACCTGTTACGGGTAACTATGCTTTAGGAGGTGAAGCCTTTGCCGGATTTAATATCTATTTGAATGATTCTTTGTTGGTTACAGGCAAGCCTAACGGACATCATCCAAGTAAAGATTATGAATTTGCTGAGTTAGTTGCAGGTCAGAAATACAAAATTCGTTTTGAGTATTTAAAAAACGATACTGAATATGGCGTTGCAAAGTTAATTTGGGATATGCCAGATAATCAGTTAATGAAAAAAGCTGTGGATTTGGCCAAAAAATCTGATTTGGTAGTACTATGTATGGGACTGAGCCCGATGCTCGAAGGTGAGGAAATGAAAGTAAAAGTACCGGGTTTTAAAGGCGGCGACCGTCTGGATATTAGTTTACCACAAAGTCAGACAGAGTTGATACGTGCCATTCATGCTTTAGGAAAACCTACTGTATTGGTGCTGCTAAATGGAAGTGCTGTGGCCTTTAACTGGGAAGCCGAAAATATCCCGGCTATAGTTGAGGCCTGGTATCCCGGTCAGGCTGGCGGTACTGCCATAGCGGATGTTATTTTTGGTGATTATAACCCGGCAGGACGATTGCCGCTTACATTTTACAAGAGTATAGATCAGATTTCTGATATAGAGGATTATAGCATGAAAGGCAAAACTTATCGATATTTTGAGGGTGAACCTTTGTACGAGTTTGGTTACGGACTGAGTTATACAAATTTTGAATATAAGTTAAAAGATGTATCCTCTGAAATAAAAGCCGGAGATAAGATAAAAGTTTCGGTTGATGTAACTAATACCGGAAAAAAAGATGGCGATGAGGTAGTGCAGCTCTATGTATCGTTACCCGACAGTAAATTACGCAAACCTGTACGCGAATTGCAGGGCTTCAGCCGTATTAATCTTAAAGCTGGCGAAACAAAAACAGTAGATTTTGAACTAAAGCCGGAACAGTTCTCAGCCCGGGATATCAACAATACCGAGACGGTAGAACCGGGTAAAGTTCAGTTGTCGGTAGGAGGAAAGCAGCCTGATAATAAATCTATTGCCAAAAAACAGGTAGTACAGGCTATTGTAAATGTGGTGGGTGAAAAGTACATAGTACCCTGAGTTTAAAGGATGACTTTTTTTGATGAACTAATAACGTAAAAACACATGTCAGGAACAAAAAAAACAGGATTGATTTTATGGCTTACCTTGTTGTTAACAGGGGCTTATGCCGAAGATGGTAGCCGGCTTTGGCTTCGTTTCTCCGAAGCAAAGGTTGATAAAACACTTTTTTCAGGAATAGTAAGTAAAACAGATGCCCTTCCCGCAAAAGAATTCGGCATGGCCTGGAACGAAATGACTGGCTCTGAACTGAAAAGACAAGCTGCACCATCATCCAAATCATTGATTGTCGGAACTGTTAACGATAAGCATATCAAACAAACGGGCATTGTTTCCGATTTAAAAAATTCAGGAGCAGAAGGGTATATCATTCGTTCATTAAAAGGCGACTCAGTTACAGTAGTGGCAGCTAATACAGAGGCGGGATTATTGTACGGCGTTTTTCACTTACTGCGGCTTATTCAAACCGAAAAGTTTTCTTATCAGCTGAATATCAAAGAAAAACCCCTGTACGATGTTCGACTTCTGAATCATTGGGATAATCTGGATGGCACAATAGAACGTGGTTATGCCGGTCATTCTATTTGGAAGTGGAACGAGCTACCGGGTAAAATTTCACCCAGATATGAGGAATATGCCCGTGCTAATGCATCAGTTGGGATTAATGCAACAGTACTCAACAATGTGAATGCTTCGCCTCAGATGCTGACAAAGGAGTATATTCAAAAAGTTCAGGCTATTGCCAATGTGCTGCGGCCGTATCATATCCGTGTATTTTTATCAATCAATTTTTCGTCACCTAAAGAAATCGGAGGACTTCCAACTTCGGATCCACTGGATAAAAACGTAAAAAAATGGTGGTCGGATAAAGCTAAAGAAATTTATAAACTGATACCTGACTTTGGCGGGTTTCTTGTGAAGGCCAATTCGGAAGGGCTGCCCGGGCCTATGGATTACGGTCGTACGCATGTAGATGGAGCCAATATGTTGGCCGATGCTTTGAAACCATTTGGTGGAATTGTTATGTGGCGCGCTTTCGTGTACGAACCCGGCGACGACCGTGTGAAGTTAGCCTACAACGAATTTCATAAGTTCGATGGCATGTTCAGAGACAACGTGATTATTCAGGTAAAAAACGGACCGATAGATTTTCAGCCCCGTGAACCATTTAGTCCGTTGTTTGGTGCCATGAAGAAAACGCCATTGATGCCAGAATTGCAAATTACCCAGGAATATCTGGGGCAGGGAACTCATTTGGTTTTTCTGGCTCCAATGTGGCAGGAGTTTTTTGAAGACGATACTTTTGCCCGGGGAAAGGGATCGTTTATAGCCAAAGTTACTACAGGTAATATATATCCGCAAAAGTTTACAGCTATTGCAGGGGTGGCTAATATTGGCGAAGATGCCAACTGGTGCGGGCATCATTTTGCTCAGGCCAACTGGTACGCATTTGGGCGGTTAGCCTGGAATAATCAAATTTCGTCGGAACAAATAGCCGATGAATGGATTACGCAAACGTTTCAAAATAAAAACAAACGGCCGTCGGACAAAAACTGTTGGTTACCCATTAAAAAAATGATGTTAAGCTCGCACGAAACGGCTGTAGATTATATGATGCCGCTCGGACTGCACCATATTTTTGCATGGACTCATCATTATGGACCCGAACCTTGGTGCGATATTCCCGGTGCGCGACCCGACTGGCTTCCGGTTTATTATCATCGGGCCGATTCTGTAGGGTTGGGCTACAATCGAACTACTACGGGAAGCAATGCCGTAAGTCAGTATTATACTCCATTAAATGAGGAGTTTAACGGCCTGTCTTCTTGTCCTGAAAAATATTTGCTGTGGTTTCATCATGTGCCATGGAACTACCGGATGAAGAGTGGGCGTACGCTGTGGGACGAACTTTGCTACCGATACGACAACGGAGTACAACAAGTACGCGAATATCAAAAAATATGGGATAAGTCGGAAAACTGCATTGATGCACAGCGATTTGCTGAAGTGCAATCAAAACTGCGAACTCAGTCGCGCGATGCTGTGTGGTGGAAAGATGCTTGTTTGCTCTATTTCCAGACTTTTTCAAAGCAACCTATACCTTATAATCTGGAGCGTCCGGTACATGAACTGGACGATTTGAAAAAGATTAAATTGAATATGGGACATCATAATTAAATCAAAAAAACAAAAATTTCTTATAATAATTTACTGACGGATATTAAATACAGAATTTATTACAGATATTCTTGAAAGGAAAAACAAACGAATTTTACAATGGAAAAAACATGGCGTTGGTTCGGTAAATCCGATTCTATAACATTAGATATGCTTAAGCAAATAGGGGTAGAAGGAGTTGTTACAGCTTTACATCATATTCCTAACGGCAATGTGTGGTCGTACGAAGAGATTGCGGAATTGAAACGCTTTATCGAAAGTTATGGATTGCGCTGGTCGGTGGTAGAAAGCCTGCCTGTTTCCGAGAGCATCAAATTTGCTGGGGCTGACAGAGATCAGTTGATACAGAATTATTGCCAAAGCCTTAAAAATCTGGGAAAAGCAGGCATTGGCACTGTATGTTATAATTTTATGCCTGTAATTGACTGGATTCGTACGGAGTTGAATTATGTTTTACCCGATGGAACCAGTACGCTGTACTTTGATAAGACACGTTTTGCGTATTTTGATATACATATTTTGGAACGCCGGGGAGCTTCTTTTGATTATACCGATGCTGAACTGGAGCAGGTGAATAAGCTGGCAGAAGTGATTACTGTCGATGAGAAAGAAGCACTGATTCAGACAATTATAGTTAAGACTCAAGGTTTTGTGAACGATAGTTTTAAGGGTGATATTCAGAAACCGGTAGCGCTTTTCAAAGCCTTGTTAGCCAAATTTGATGGTATCGACAAGACTCAGTTGCGCGAAAATCTTCGGTATTTCCTCCAAAGAGTAATACCGGTAGCCGAAGAGGCAGGTATAAATCTCTGTATTCATCCTGACGACCCTCCTATGGCGGTACTTGGCTTACCACGTATTGTAACCGACGAGAATGATATTGACTGGATACTTCAAGCGGTAGATAGCCCCAACAACGGCTTGACATTTTGTGCAGGTTCGCTCAGTTCAGGGCTACATAATAACGTGCCCGAGCTGGCAAGTCGTTTTGCTTCGCGTACACACTTTGTACATTTACGTAGTACCGATGTGGCTGAAAATGGTAATTTCATGGAAGCTTCTCATCTGGAAGGACGCGGTCATCTGGTAGAACTTGTGCGTATTTTTCAGCAGCAAAAGCCCGGCTTGCCTATGCGGGTAGATCATGGTAAGCTAATGCTTGGCGATGCTGAGAAGTCCTATAACCCGGGTTACTCATTTCTCGGGCGCATGTACGCGTTGGCACAGGTATCAGGTATTATGGCTGCAATTGAAAACTCGTAGTAAAGAACAGAAATAGTAACGGGAGCTAATGCCAGATATATTTGTTTCGGGGTAGTTCCGGATGCAAATAAGCTTATTATCAAAAAGATAAAATAATTACAAAATAAATGGAATTTATGGAAAATATCTTTAGTATCGAAGGGAAAGTGGCTGTAATTACCGGAGCCAGTGGGGTTTTAGGTGGTAGTATTGCCCGCAGTTTTGTGCAACAGGGAGCTAAGGTAGTTGCGCTTGGCACTAAGCAGGAAAAATTAGATAAAACGGTATCCGAACTCAAAGAGCTTGGGGGAGACGTTATAGGGTTTGTTGGCAATGTATTGGATATTCAGGGTTTAGAAACCATTGCTCAAGCCGTACTGGAAAAATGGGGACGGGTAGATATTTTACTCAATATAGCAGGCGGTAATATACCCGGAGCTACGCTGATGCCCGATCAGAGCTTTTTTGAGATGGATCTTGATAAATGGAATCAGGTAACGGATTTGAATATGAATGGAACCGTTTTTCCGAGCTACGTTTTTGGGAAAATTATGGCAGAGCAAAAATCCGGTAGTATTGTCAATGTATCTTCCATGGCTGCACTGCAATCCATGACAAGGGTGCCCGGATACTCGGCCTCTAAAGCTGCCGTGAGTAATTTTACTCAATGGCTGGCTATGGAAATGGCCATGAAATACGGCGATGGTATCCGTGTTAATGCCATTGCGCCCGGGTTCTTTATCGGAGAGCAAAACCGGGCCGTATTGCTCCATCCCGATGGCTCGCTTACCGACCGTAGTTTGAAGGTGATAGCCAATACACCTATGCGCAGGTTTGGCGATATTACTGAGCTGAACGGGGCGGTACAGTTTCTTTGTTCGCCGGCCGCATCTTTTGTAACGGGAGTGGTGCTGGCTGTTGATGGCGGTTTTAGCACATTTAGTGGTGTTTAAGTTGAAGCCTGTGTGTAGCTTATCTTCAATGCACATCTTTTAGTGAAAAATATTTTATTTTTTCTTGACATAGCAAGCCTGTTGTAAAACTCAGGCTTGTTTTTTTTGTTATATGTCAAAACCTTTTGCAAGCCTTTTTTTTGAACATGCCTTTATTGTATTTGTCTGTTTATTAAAAAAAAATATGTACTTTTGAAGTATTGGGTAAGAATAAGTGTATGAAAACAAAGAATTTATTAATAGAACTGATTGAGCATCTTAACAGGTACGAGGAGGAAGCATTGCTTCAGAACCCCAATGCAGTGCTGAATATGAGTGACTTTGTGGGTTTTTTGAATAGTAATTATGAAGTACGGAACGTAAAAACTCATGAACTCAGGGGAAATCATGAGGGTTATGAGTTTAAAGAGCAGAAAGGACCGGCTACTGATATTTCTTTGCTGATAGTTTTGCTGTTTCGTTACGCCAAGGGTTATATAAAAAAAGCTTTAAAAGATAGCGTTATAAAAACGGCTGATGAGTTTTCGTTTCTGATAACGCTGATAACCTACGAAAGCCTGAGCAAAACGGAACTGATACAGAAGCAAATTATGGAAAAAACCTCGGGGATTGAAATTATTAACCGCTTGCTTAAGTTCGGTTTGATTGAGCAGTTTAACGATGTGGAAGATAAACGAAGCATCAGAGTTCGTGTTACTCCGGCCGGGCGCATAGAGTTGATGAAAATACTCCCGCAGATGCAAACTGTATCGCAGGTTGTGAGCGGAAATCTTACCGAAACAGAAAAAACCACCTTGGCTTATATGCTACGTAAGCTCGAAAACTTTCACAATCATATCTTTATGAATAAAAAAGATAGCAGTCTGGAAGACTTGATTGAGTAAGGTATTATTCTTTATCAGAATAATATATCGGCAAAGGGGATAAGCAGAGCAGTCATGATACCCATGATGCCTATTGCAAGTCCACTGATAGCACCTTCCAGCGCTCCCATTTCCATAGCGCGGGCAGTGCCAAGCGCATGCGATGCCGAACCCATAGCCAATCCTTTCGCTATTTTACTTTTAATGCCTACTTTGCGTAAAATTATCGGACCCACCAACCCCCCGAAAATACCACAAATTACTACGAATGCAGCTGCCAAAGCAGGTACGCCACCTGTTTTTTCGGCCAAACTAATAGCTATAGGTGTGGTTACAGACTTAGGTGCCAGCGAGGCCATCAGTACTTTGTCGGCGCCTAACAGTTTTGCTATCACTACTACACTTACAATGCCCACCACACTGCCTACAAATACAGCTGTCAGAATAGAGATAACATTGCCTTTGATATATTCAATTTGCTCGTAAAGTACATACCCGAGCGCCACAACACTGGGGCCAAGCATGAAATTCAGAAAATGAGTTTGGGTGTTGAAAGTTTGGTAGCTAATTCCTGTAACCTTAAGAAAAGGGATGATAATCAGGATAGAAATCAATAGTGGTTGCAACAGGGTAATCTTTGTTTTTTTGTATATAAGTACTCCAAGCAAAAAAGTTCCCATAACCAAACCAAGTAAAAACACTTCGGTACTCAGGTAAGGTTTTATTTGTTCCAGTATATTATTCATGAGTTGTTTTTCCTTTCACTTTGCGTTTTTCCATATGTTCCTGAACCAGAGCCACTACAACGATGGTAAGTACAGTGCTTCCGGCTATGGCTAAGGTTATGGCCAACAGCGATTTGGATACCAGCTCGGCATACACCATCAGTCCCACTCCGGCTGGCACAAAAAACACAGCCATATTTTTTGTTATGGTGGTGGCTGCCGAGCGAACATTCTCAGGGTTAAGTATTTTGAAAAAAAGTGCCAGAAAAAGCAGTACCATTCCCAATACACTACCCGGTATAAATCCGTGCAAAAGCATACTTAGCAATTCGCCCAGAAAATAAAAAAGCAGAATGTAAAAAGAACCTTTAATCATCTGATAACGTATTTTTTATATTTCAGATTTAACGAATTAATCACAGAATATGTTCATTTTTAAAAATAAGATAAATATTGGAAAAGACAGAACCTACCAGAAGTTTTTTGTTTACATAAATCCCTGTTGTTGAAGTACATTGATGAATCTATCGCTGAAAAATTCATTGTTTTTACGACTATATCTTACATCGGTAAAAACCTGAGCAAGAGTTTCTTTATTGTTTTCTGCAACAAAGTTTTTATAAAAGTCACTGTTTTCTTTTTCGGCATAAAGGTTGTCAATATCTTTCGGGGAATAATCGTGATACATTTCGTAATGTACCACCGCTTCGAGTGGCAGCCGGTCGGTGAGCTTCGGCGTTTCGTCGGGGTAACCAACAGTTATAGTGGTAACCGGCACAACCAGTTTTGGCAGTTGCAGCGCATCGATAATTTCGCCCGCATTGTAAGTAGTGGTTCCCAGATAGCAGATTCCGAGTCCCTGACTTTCGGCGGCTACAGCAAATGTTTGAGCAAAAATCAGCGCGTCGATGGCAGATGCCATAAACGACTGAAAATTATCGTAACCCGGACTGGCATTGCGCAGTTGGCACCACTGACTAAATCTGTTAAAGTCAGCACAGAAAGTAAGTACTGCCGGAGCGGCTTTTACCATGGGCTGATTGAAATGTGCCGGAGCCAGTTGGTTTTTTATATCAACATTTGACGTAACTACTACGCTGTATGCCTGCATGTTGCCTGTGTTTGATGACTGAGCAGCAGCTTGCAGCAGTTCAGTCATTAATTGATTGGGTATGGGCTCGTTGCTGTATTTGCGGATAGTGCGACGCTGATTGAGAAAGTCTAACATAAGCAATTTTGGTTTTTTAGAGATAAATGCAAGTGCAAAGATACGTTTTTTCCGAATGAAACTGAGCCGAAAATTTATTGAACTTGCTATCCAATATATTAGTTGGTTATAAATTATAAGTTGTAATTAAAAAATAATGCAGGCATATCTCTTGTAAATTCTGATGCTAATATATTGGTTTAGTGATTACTATCCTGAATGTATTACTTATAAGGAGTTGAAATTCCAAAACAATAGCTCCAAAATATTGTTTATAGCAAACGAAAGTCGATTTTTATTCAATAACTTTGCACATCGTAAGCAAGGGTTACGCAAACGATTTTCGTTAATGTTTTTGTACAATGTATAACTCTAAAAATTTACCCGTATGGCTTTAAAAGTAGGAGATAAGGCTCCTGAAGTATTGGGAGTAAATCAGGACGGAAAAGAAATTCGCTTGTCTGATTTTGCCGGAAAAAAATTGGTATTGTATTTTTATCCCAAAGATAGTACCCCCGGATGTACAGCGCAGGCCTGTAGTTTACGCGACGGTTACGAAGACTTGCGCAAAGCAGGTTACGAGGTTGTAGGCGTAAGCGCCGACAGCGAAGCATCGCATCGGAAGTTTATTGAAAAGCAAAATTTGCCGTTTCAGCTTATAGCTGATAGCCAAACCAAATTAGCTGAAGAGTTTGGTACCTGGGGCGAAAAATCGATGTACGGCCGCACTTATATGGGCATGTTTCGTACTACGTTTATTATTGACGAAAACGGTGTTATTCAACGAATTATAACGCCAAAAGAAATCAATACGAAAAACCATTCAGCTCAGATACTTTGATTTTTATTGATACAAAAAGACAATTATTTTTTATATATTTATTCAAGAAAAAAAATTTATTTGTAAATGCGAAATAATTTTAATCCGTGGCATCAGGTAGTGCCGCAAACCGAGAGGGAGGATATCGTAAAGGGCATTATAGAGATACCCAAAGGAAACAGAGCAAAGTACGAATTAGATAAAGAAAGCGGTTTGCTAAGATTGGACAGAGTGTTGTATTCGTCGATGTACTACCCTCACAACTACGGATTTATTCCGCAGAGTTTTTGCGATGACCATGACCCGCTGGATATTCTTATTCTATCGCAGATAGAAGTAGAACCGCTCTGTATTGTAGAAGCTAAAGTGATAGGTGTAATGCGAATGCTCGACAATGGTGAGGCTGACGATAAAATAGTGGCGGTAGCTGCCGGCGACCCCAGCGTGAATCATTACGAAGATATATCGGAGCTTCCGTTGCATATGACTACCGAAATTATGAGTTTTTTTGAAGACTATACAAAGCTTGAAAACAAAACGGTGGTTGTAGAAAAGTTTTTCGACAAAGCTACGGCTTTGCAAATTCTGGAAGATAGCTATAAATTGTATAAAAAACATTATGGCGAATTGCACAAATGGTTCTTTGGATAAGAATTAATTGGTAAGATGATAAAATGTTGTAAAAGAGGAGTTTTCAAGATAGAAGATTCCTCTTTTTTTGATAATTAGCTTCAGAAAACAAAACGGGTTAAATTCTAAAATCAAAAAATACAGCATTAGTGTCATACCATGTACACCAAAGGATGGATATAGCGTTTATTTTTGCTATCAACTAATAATCTATTAAAGAAAAAATCATGAAAAGACTTGTATATATTCTTCTCATTGCAGGCGGGTTTATAGGGAGCAGCTTTAAGCAGTCACCCATCGACCGTAAGGCGCTCGTAAACCGTAACAATCCTCATGTTACGGCATTTGATTCTCTGGCGGCTTTTTCGGTTGGAAATGGTGAGTTTGCGTATACGGCTGATATTACCGGTTTGCAAACTTTCCCTTCAAGATATACGGAAGCCATCCCTCTGGGTACTCAAAGCCAATGGGGTTGGCATAGTTTTGCCAATCCCGAACATTACATACATGCCGAAACTCTGAAAAGCTACAATTTCAGAGGCAAAGAAGAACTTTATTCTGTACAGTTTGATAAACCCGAGCGTAGCAAGAATGCCGCCGAGTGGTTCAGGGTAAATCCGCACAGGCTGCATTTGGGTATTATTGGATTTGATTTTGCTGAAACAGATTTTTATGCTATAAGCAACATTGACCAAAAACTGAACCTTTGGAAAGGTGAAATAGAGAGTAGTTTCACCTATCAGGGTAAACCGGTAAATGTAACCACTCTTGTGCATCCACGTAAAGATGCTGTGTGTGCACACATAGTTTCGGCGCTACGGCCTGCAATACGTTTCCGCATGCCTTATCCTACCGGAAATCATACCGACGATGCCTGCGACTGGAATAGCAACGATAAACACCAGACGGATATTTTGTTGCAAACAGCCAACTCGGCCATCCTCAAACGTACTATCGATGCAACAATATATTATATCCGCATTGCATGGAAAGGTAAAGCTTCATTAACCGCCAGTGGGAAAAATAACTTTTTACTCAAACCTGAAACCGACGATTTTTCTTTCACAGCCGAATTCACTGAATCAGAACCACAGGAAGTTCCGGTTGATTTTGATAGTTCGCGTGTTAAAGCCACAGAATTCTGGAGTACTTTCTGGAACACGGGTGCTGCGGTTGATTTTTCGCAATGCACCGATAAGCGTGCACCGGAGCTGGAACGCCGAGTTGTGCTTTCGCAGTACTTGCTTGCTATTCAGTGTGCTGGTTCAGTACCTCCTCAGGAAACCGGGCTTACTTATAACTCTTGGTACGGAAAATTTCACCTCGAAATGATTTGGTGGCATCAGGCGCAGTTTGCATTATGGAACAGGCCTCAAATGCTTGAACATACGCTTGAATGGTACTTTAAAGCTTTGCCCGAAGCCCGGGAAATAGCTCGCCGGCAAGGGTTTGCAGGTGCCCGGTGGATGAAAATGACCGACCCATCGGCCATGGAAGCTCCTTCTAAAGTAGGTTCGTTCCTGATATGGCAGCAACCCCACATTATATATATGGCCGAACTTATTTACAGGGCTAATCCTTCGTTGGAGTTTCTTAAAAAATACGCTCCGCTTATTGACGAAACTGCCCGATTTATGATTTCATTTACCAATCATGATATGATGGAAGGGCGTTATGAACTGAAAGGAATTATACCAGCTCAGGAAACCTTGCGTGCTGATGAAACTGTTAATCCGCCATTTGAACTCTCGTACTGGCACTTTGCTTTGAACGTAGCCCAAAAGTGGCGCGAACGGCTGGGGCAAAAACGCAATCTGCAATGGGATGAGGTGATTGATAACCTGTCGCCACTGGCATATCAGGATGGCTTATATCTGGCAGCCGAAACTGCTCCGGATACTTATAAAGATATTCGTTTTACATCCGACCACATGGCTGTTTTAGGTGCTTTGGGAGTACTGCCTCAATGCCAGCTGGTACGTAAAGATTATATGCAAAACACCCTTAACTGGGTGTGGGATAACTGGAACTGGGGGCGAACCTGGGGTTGGGACTTCCCGATGACAGCCATGAATGCTGCCCGCCTTGGCGATAGAGAGAAGGCTGTAGGCGCTTTGCTTATGGAGAAAAGAACCAATACCTATTTGCCTAACGGCCATAATTACAGAGATACCCGCTTACGCGTTTATCTTCCAGGCAACGGAGGTTTGCTAACAGCTGTTGCTATGATGTGTGCCGGTTGGGACGGGTGTAAAGAAGTTAATCCCGGATTTCCAAAAGATGGCAAATGGAAAGTTCGCTGGGAAGGTTTAAAACCTTTACCGTAAATATTTTTTTACAAAGTTTTAAAAAAGAGAGGCGTAAGCCTCTTTTTTTTTGATTAAAAATATTTTTTTCATTTTGGATGGAGTAAACTCACTCATTAGATCCAATTTTAAATCATCAGTAATGCTTGAAAATGTAAAACTTTTTCATACATTTTCAAGCTGAAAATCAGAATTTTTCTTAAAATCATATTTGAAAAACCTGTCTGTATCTGGTATAAAATATCTGCGTGAATACATTTAAAGTAAACATGTTGATGGCTTGCATTATACTTGCACTTCTAATGAGTAAATTAAGTGTTTCACTGCTTGTAGATTTTGT
>JAFNAV010000038.1 GCA_017860345.1 Bacteroidota bacterium
TTTAAAAAAGAAAAAATAAACAATAAGTTCGCTTTTTATTTACTTTGCTCAAAAAACTGAAGGTATACATTATAAAAAACTGATTCGTTGATGAATGTTCTGATAGATATTGCTCACCCTGCTCATGTACATTTAACCCGAAATACATACGCTGAACTGATAGCGCGTGGACACAAGGTAATTGTTACGGTGAAAGATATACCTTCGGCCGTAGACCTGCTTAAAAGGTACAATATCCCATTTGTATATTTAGGAGGTAAAAGCGATAATTTAGTTGGTAAAGCTTTACTGCAACTTAAATATAACTATAAGCTTTGGAACATTGTCCGAAAACACAGAATAGACATTGGCTTTGGCTCATCGCTTACTTTGGCTCAATTATCTAAATATAGCAGGCTTAAATCGATTATACTTGATGATGATGATGATGATGTAGAGCCTCTTTTTGTTAAATATGCCCATCCGGCTGCGGATGTGATTCTCAGTCCGGCATGTGTTAAGCGTGTTACCACTAAAATGATTGCTTACTCAGGGTATCATGAGTTGGCTTATTTACACCCCAACCGTTTTAGTCCTGATAAGCGTGTGCTTCAAGAGGCGGGAATAGCTCATGGGGAACAATTTTTTATATTGAGATTTAATGCATTTAAGGCGCATCACGATGTAGGAGTACAGGGACTGTCAATCGATGATAAACGTCGGTTGATTAAATTGCTGGAGCAAAAAGGTAAAGTGTTTATTACTACCGAAAGAAATATTGATGAAGAATTCAGAAAATACCAGCTGGTAGTTTCGCCTGAAAAGATACACTCATTGATTTACTACGCCACCATGTTGGTTGGCGATAGTCAGACTATGACTTCTGAGGCTGCGGTTTTAGGCACACCGGCCATACGATGTAATACTTTTGTTGGTAAAATATCTTATCTTGAAGAAGAGGAGCATCTTTATGATCTTACCTACGGATTCAGACCTGATGATGTAGAAAAAATGTTTGACAAAATAAACATGCTCCTTGCAAATCCTGGTTTGAAAGCTACCTGGCAACAAAAAAGAGAAAAGATGCTTGCCGATAAAATTGATGTAAGCTCATTTTTTATATGGTTTATTGAAAATTATCCTGAAAGTATCCGGATTATGAGAGAAAATACGGATTTTCAAAATAAATTCAGATAAGAATTTTTATGCTTTACGTGTGATGAAAAAATAACGTTTGAACGAAATATTGAACTAAATGAAGATTATTATTGTGGCCGGAGCACGGCCAAATTTTATGAAAATAGCACCGCTTATGCACGCGCTGAAAGGGCATAAGTCGATACATGCGGTGTTGGTACATACGGGGCAACATTACGATGTGAAAATGTCCGGGCAATTTTTTGAGGAGTTAAACATACCTGCACCTGATATTAATCTGGAAGTAGGGTCGGCCAGTCATGCTGTGCAAACAGCCCGTATTATGGAAGGTTTCGAGAAAGTATGTGTGGATGAGAAACCTGATTTTGTACTTGTGGTGGGCGATGTAAACAGCACGGCTGCCTGTACGCTGGTGGCGGCCAAATTAGGCATTAAAACCATCCATTACGAAGCTGGCTTGCGTAGCAACGACCGTACCATGCCCGAAGAAATAAACCGATTGGTAACGGATGCCATCAGCGATGTTTTTATAACTACCAGTGTAGATGCCGACGAAAATCTGTTAAAGGAAAACATACCGGCAGAGAAGATTTTTATGTTGGGTAACCTGATGATTGATTCGTTGGTGGCTCAGTTGCCAAAGGCTCTGTTAACGGAGCTGAAATTCAACCTTTTGAACCGCGAATCGGGAATAGAACTCGGTACTGATTTCAAAGAAAAAGCTTATGGAGTAATGACTTTTCATCGTCCCGGTAATGTGGACGACCCCGAAAGCCTGAGCAAGTTGGTGCATATTTGGGGCGAAATATCCAAGCATGTTCCGCTTATTTTTCCTGTACATCCACGTACATACAAAAACATTCAGCAATTCGGACTACAGCAGGTAATTGATAACTATCCTCATCTGTATTTTATTGAACCATTGGGATATATGCAGTTTATCAATTTGGTAAGTAGGTCAATGTTTGCACTAACTGATTCCGGTGGGATACAAGAAGAAACTACGTACATGAACATTCCTTGTCTTACTGTAAGGCCAAATACAGAACGGCCGGTAACCGTTTGGGAGGGTAGTAATAAGCTTATTAAGGTAGATGAAATAGCTGAAGAAGTAAATTTAATTCTGAGTGGCAATGGGAAAACAGGTAACCGTCCAAAATTTTGGGATGGCGACACTGCTAAACGCATTGTAGAGTTACTTGAGTCAAAAGAAAATGATTAATTTCAAAGTCCGGTTTTAAACTTGGGATATTTATTTCATCTTTTTTGAATTTTGAGAATTTCAGAATGAGAGATTTCACGCTAACAATATACAAAAAGCTTCTTGAATCGTTGCTCAGGCAAGAATATAGCTTTTATACTTTTCAGGAGTATTGCGAAGGGAAAGCTACAAGTAAATATATTATCTTAAGGCACGATGTAGATTTGAAGGCTGCTTTGGCAAATGAAACGGCAAAAATTGAGTCGGAGCTGGGAATACGTGCTTCGTACTATTTCAGGGTAGTTAGTCAGAGTAATAAGCCTGACATTATTCAGAATATTGTATCGTTAGGGCACGAGATAGGATATCATTATGAAGATTTGAGCATTACACAGGGTAATATAAACGAGGCTATCAAACATTTTGAAAGACAGTTAGATTATTTCCGCCGGTTCTATCCGGTAGTTACAATTTGCATGCATGGTAGTCCGGCATCATCTTACGACAATCGTGATTTATGGAAAAGCTACAATTACCACGATTTTGGTATAATTGGCGAGCCATATTTCGATATGAATTTTAATGAGATTTTTTATCTGACGGATACCGGTCGCTGTTGGGACGGGGCTAAATACAGCGTAAGGGATAAAGTAAAATCGGATTTCAGGCAAAGCTTTCATAGTACCCGTGATGTTATGGTAGCTGCCGAAAATGGTACTTTACCTGACAAGATTATGATAACAACACACCCGCAACGCTGGACAAATAGTCCGTTTGCATGGCTGGCAGAGTTTTTGGTGCAAAATTTGAAGAACATGATAAAACAGTTTATTGTTATATTCAGAACATGATGTACAATAATACCTTAATGATGACATATAATTATTTTGTTGATGAAGATAAAGATTTTTTTAATAGGGATGATTTTTTCGGTGGCGGGTGCTACAGCTCAAACAGCATCGGAAGCCGAGGTTTTGTTTAATAAAAAACAATATGCCAAAGCCGGTGCGGCCTATGAGATGTTGCTCAGGAAAAAACCTGCTGATGCGCTGAATAATTACCGTTTGGCGCGTTGTTATTATGAGTTGAAAGACTATGAATCAGCGATAAAACATTTTGAACTTTCGGGAAATAAATACCCGCTTAAAGATTTGTATCTGGGTGAAATGTATTATGTTACTTATCGTTTTGAGCAGTCGGTAACGGCTTATCAGGCCTATGTAGCCACACTTAAGCCCGACGATAAAAGCCTGGCGGAACTTGAGCAAAAAATCAAAAAGGCAGAGCTGGGAGTTAAACTTTTAAACAGGGTTGAAGATATTGCCATTGTGGATAGCGTGGTAGTGAATAAAAATGATTTTTTGAAGTATTATAAGCTTAGCGCCGAAGCCGGAACTTTAGAGCAACAGCGAATTAAGCCCGACAGCAAACAATCCTGGGATAAAATTATATACACTACCGAGCGTGGCGACCGACGATTCCAGTCCGATTCGCTTAAAGGCAATATAAACCTTTTCAGCGCCATCAAACTGCTTGATGACTGGGCTGCACCCGTGGCGCTTCCGGCAACTGTAAATACCCCGGCCAATGAAAATTACCCATTTCTCATGCTCGATGGTATTACCTTGTATTTTGCTTCCGATGGCGATAACGCTCTTGGAGGTTACGATATTTTTATAACCCGGTACTCACCGGCTAACAAAGGATTTCTGGCGCCTGAAAACGTGGGAATGCCATTTAATTCTATGGCTAATGATTATATGCTGGCTATAGATGAACCCAATGGGTTGGGCTATTTTGCAACAGACCGCAATCAACCTACGGGCAAGGTGATTATATATACCTTCGTACCGAATGATGTGGTTACTCTGGTTAAGACTGAGGACAGTGAACTCCTCAGAAAGTCGGCCATGCTGAAAACCTACCGAAAGTCAGGAGTGAAGCCTAAGAAGCAGTATATTGCTGATTTAGATGCCTTAGTAGAGCCTGATGGCGCATTTGAAATTATCATCAACGACACAACTGTATACAGGAATGTGTCTGACTTCAAAAATCCGATAGCTGTAACCCGGTTTAAAGAATGGACTAAACTCAAAGAAGACCTGAAAGTTGCCAAAGTCGAACTTGACCAAAAGCGCAAACAATATGCAGCAACCGAAAAAGCTGAAGATAAAGAAACAATAGCTCGCACAATTATTACGCTCGAACGTAAAATTGAAAGTTTGGAAAGTACCGAAAAAAATAAATTTACAGAAATCTGCAACGAAGAGATTAAATTTCTGAATACGAAAATAAAATAACAGTTTCTAAAAAAGTTAACTTTAAATTATCTCGTGTTATAAAGCAGGATTATAATTTTTTAGCTGTTCATTTTTTGTATTGCAAAATTTATATTATATATTTACCAAAAAATTTATAGTTATGGAAATTACTGTTGTTGTTGTTTTACTACTGGCCGGCATTATTTTCTTTCTGATAGAACTATTCCTTATTCCCGGAGTTTCTATTGCCGGTGTGGCTGGCACATTATTTTTGGCAGGAGCCATATTTTTTGCATACTCGCAGTTGGGGAGTGTAGCGGGACATCTTACATTAGCCGGAAGTCTTGTATTATTAGGCGTGGCTATCTGGATTTTTTTACGATCGAAAGCGCTTGATAAAATGTCGTTAAAAGCTGAAATTGATGGTAAGATTGATCCTTTGAAAGATACCGAAATAAAGATAGGAGACAAAGGACTTACAGTATCGAGACTTGCTCCTATGGGCAAAGTCAGAATCAACGGACATACCATCGAAGCTAAAACAAGTGATGATTTTGTAGATCAAAATACGGCTGTAGAGGTCGTTGAAGTGTATTCGACCAACGTTCTGGTAAAAAAACTTGAAGAATAATCGTTTGTGAGAAATTAAATAAAAACCAAATACATTTTTTTTAAATTTAATCAAATATGCAAATAATCGAAATTGTAGGATTAGCGGTGCTTGGGGTACTTGTATTGCTTTTCTTTTATTACGTTCCGTTTCTGCTCTGGATATCTGCCAAGGTATCAGGCGTAAACATATCGCTTATACAGTTGTTCCTGATGCGCATACGAAAAGTTCCGCCTCATACCATTGTAGCTTGTATGATTGAGGCTCACAAGGCTGATCTTCAGGAAGTAAAGCGCGACGGACTGGAAGCGCATTATCTGGCTGGAGGACATATCGAAAGGGTTGTACACGCGTTAGTATCGGCTTCGAAAGCCAATATCGACCTGACGTTTAAAATGGCTACAGCCATTGACCTTGCCGGACGTGATGTGTTTCAGGCGGTACAAATGTCGGTAAATCCAAAAGTTATTGACACTCCTCCGGTTGCTGCGGTTGCCAAGGACGGTATTCAGCTTATTGCTAAAGCCCGTGTTACTGTTCGTGCCAATATCAAGCAGTTGGTAGGTGGGGCCGGCGAGGAAACTATTCTTGCGCGTGTTGGCGAGGGTATTGTGTCGTCTATCGGCTCGTCGGAGTCGCACAAAAGTGTACTCGAAAATCCTGATTCTATATCAAAACTTGTACTTCGTAAAGGTTTGGATGCCGGTACAGCTTTCGAAATTCTATCTATTGATATAGCTGATATTGATATAGGTAAAAATATTGGAGCTCAGTTGCAAATGGATCAGGCTGAGGCTGATAAAAACATTGCACAGGCCAAGGCCGAAGAACGTCGTGCAATGGCTGTGGCTACCGAACAGGAAATGAAAGCCAGATCGCAGGAAATGCGCGCCAAGGTGATTGAAGCCGAAGCTCAGGTGCCACAAGCGATGGCCGAAGCTTTCCGTAGTGGTAATCTGGGTATCATGGATTATTATAAAATGAAAAATATTGAAGCGGATACTTCGATGCGTGAAAGCATTGCCAAACCTACTTCAGGAAGTAGTAAACGAGAAAAATAATTTTCAAAATAATTTAGAAAAGGGATAACTTGATGGTTGTCCCTTTTTTGATTTTTTTAGTTCCGGTTTGTGCAAAAGTTTTATTATCTGTTCACTAATCGGGTATAGTAAATTATATTTCGGCTTGTTGTTATTATCTTCTCAACCAAATATTTTTGAAGCACTATGTAAATTGAGTCTTTTTTTGTTACTTTGCATGAATCAAAAAAAAATGTAAACATTATGGAAAAGAAACTTCGCCGTTCCAATAACAAAATGCTTGCAGGCGTGTGTGCCGGTATTGCAGAGTATCTCAACGTTGATCCTACTTTGATAAGAGTAGCTTACGTGCTTCTTTCAATTTTTTCAGCAGGTTTTCCGGGAATACTGGTATATATTATTCTGATGATTATTATGCCTCAGGATATTTAATTTCTGACTTGTTTGCAACAAGAAAGCCTTAAAAAAGCGTATTTACGAAAAGTTTTATTTGTAAAATAGTTTGCAGCATTGATAAGCAGTAACTTATTATTTAAATTAAATTTTTAAAATACCATTTTATTGCCTATCAGATTATTATAGGAAATCCTGTTATTATTGAATTAAACAATTGCTGAAAATGTCGTTCCAACTTACTTCATCATATAAACCTACCGGTGACCAGCCCGAAGCCATACGTCAGTTAGTAAGTGGTCTGAATGACGATATACCATTCCAGACTTTGCTGGGAGTTACCGGATCGGGAAAAACCTTTACTATTGCCAATGTGGTGAATCAAATCAACAGGCCTACCTTGGTGCTAAGCCATAATAAAACTCTGGCAGCTCAGCTTTATAGCGAGTTTAAAGCCTTTTTTCCAAATAATGCTGTCGAGTATTTTGTTTCGTACTATGATTATTACCAGCCCGAAGCCTATCTTCCGGTATCTGATGTGTATATCGAAAAAGATTTATCTATCAATCAGGAAATTGAGAAGCTAAGATTATCTACCACCTCTTCATTACTTTCGGGAAGGCGCGATGTGCTGGTAGTTTCATCGGTTTCCTGTTTGTATGGTATTGGTAATCCTGACGACTTTACAAGCAATGTGATAGAAATTCAGCGCGGACAAAAAATTGTGCGTAATGTTTTTTTGAGAAGTCTGGTTGACAGTCTTTACTCGCGCAACGAGATAGAGCTTAACCGTGGAAATTTCAGGGTGAAGGGAGATACGGTTGATATTTTCCCGGCTTACACCGATTTTGTGCTTCGCATTGTTTTTTGGGGCGACGAAATTGATGAAATACTTACCATTGACCCGGCTAACTACCATGTAATTGAACACTTTGACGCCTATAAAATTTATCCGGCCAGCATTTTTGTAACTACCAAAGAGCGTATAGCACAGGCATTTGGATATATTGAGAGAGATTTGCAACTACAGGTTGAGATGTTTAAGGCGCAAGGAAAAGACTACGAAGCCAAGCGTATTTACGAACGGGTGAATTACGATTTGGAAATGATAAAAGAATTAGGGTATTGCTCTGGTATTGAGAACTATTCGCGTTATTTTGATGGTCGGGAGCCAGGAAGCCGCCCATTCTGTTTGCTGGATTATTTTCCTAAAGATTATCTGATGGTAATCGACGAAAGTCATGTGACCATTCCGCAGATACGCGCCATGTTTGGTGGCGACGCAGCCCGTAAACAGAATTTGGTAGAATATGGCTTTCGCCTACCTTCGGCCAAGGACAACCGGCCTTTACGTTTCGAAGAATTTGAAACGCTTAATCCGCAAACCATCTATGTAAGCGCCACTCCGGCCGACTACGAGCTCGAAAAAAGCGAAGGCGTTGTTATCGATCAGCTTATACGTCCTACAGGTTTGCTCGATCCGATTATTGACGTTCGCCCAAGTCTCAATCAAATTGACGATTTATTGGAAGAAATACAACAGCGGGTTGAAAAAGACGAAAGAGTGCTTGTAACTACACTTACCAAGCGCATGGCCGAAGAGCTTACCGATTATTTATCCAAAATGGGGGTACGCTGTAACTATATACACTCTGATGTGGATACGCTGGACAGAGTGCAGATTATGGAAGACCTGCGCCGGGGTATTTACGATGTATTGGTGGGTGTCAACCTCTTGCGTGAGGGATTGGACTTACCTGAAGTTTCGCTGGTGGCTATTCTCGATGCTGACAAGGAAGGCTTTTTGCGTTCGCACCGTTCGCTCACACAAACTGCCGGGCGTGCTGCCCGTAATCTGAATGGTCGCGTAATTATGTATGCCGATAAAATAACAGATAGTATGGACAAAACCATACAGGAAACCAATCGCAGGCGAGAGAAGCAGTTGGCTTATAACGAGGCTCATGGGATTACACCTCAGGCTATTGTTAAAGGTGAACGTAATTCACTGGGTAAGGTTGAACCGAATGCTTACATAGAACCGGAAAACAACAGAGGAATTGCTGCCGACCCTGTAGTACAGTATATGACCAAACCTGCTTTGGAAAAAGCCATAGCCAAAACTAAAAAAGCAATGCAGGAGGCTGCGAAAAAACTTGAATTTTTGGAAGCTGCTCAGTACCGGGACGAACTTGTTAAACTGGAAGAAATGCTGAAAAGCCGTTTTTAAAACACCTAATTATTCTGCAGAAACCAATATTTAAAACAATAAAAATGCGAAGCTTGCTGATAATCAGCTGCTTCGCATTTCTGTTGAAGTTTACTTATAATCAGAATTCTGATGTGAAATGGAATCTGATATTTTTAAAATCGTTTTGAGCCATTTGCAAAACATAGCCGGAGTCAGCCAAAAACACATCGCGTCCTTCCTTGTCAACAGCCATGTATTGAGCTTTCCGTTTTTTGAAACTATCCAGTTCAGCAGGATCGTCACTCTCTATCCAACACGCTTTGTACAAATTTATTGGTTCCCATCTACACTGCGCTCCATACTCATGAAGCAGGCGATATTGGATAACTTCAAACTGGAGCTGACCAACAGTGCCTATGATTTTTCGGTTATTGAACTGATTTACAAATAACTGAGCCACGCCTTCATCCATCAACTGGTTAATGCCTTTTTCCAACTGTTTGGTCTTCATAGGGTCGGCATTCTCAATGTACTTAAACATTTCAGGCGAAAAACTGGGAATCCCTTTAAAGTGGAGGTTTTCACCAGAAGTAAGCGTATCCCCAATTTTAAAAGTTCCGGTATCAGGTAAGCCCACAATATCACCGGCAAAAGCCTCGTCCACCGTTTCTTTTTTCTGAGCCATAAAAGCAGTGGGAGCTGAGAAACGTATCATTTTGCCATGACGTACATGCTTGTAGTTCACGTTGCGCTCAAACTTACCCGAGCATACTTTCACAAACGCGATACAGCTTCTGTGATTCGGATCCATATTGGCGTGTATCTTAAATATAAAACCCGAAAAAGCTTCTTCAAAAGGATTTATTTCGCGTTCCTGAGTTTGGATGGGGCGGGGCGAGGGAGCTATTTCTACAAAGCAATCCAGCAGTTCCTTTACCCCAAAAGTATTTAAGGCACTACCAAAAAATACCGGAGCCAGTTGTCCGTCAAGGTATTGCTGTATGTTAAACTCGTTGTAAACACCATTAATTAGCTCCATATCTTCACGTAGTTTTGCGGCATCTTTCTCACCTACAAGTTCATCAAGTTCGGTGCTATCCACATCTACCTTTACAGTTTCGCTTACGGTTTGCTTGTTTGGGGTATACAGTTCCAGGTTGTCTTTGTAAATATTATAAACCCCTTTAAACGAAAATCCCTGATTGATTGGCCAGCTTAAGGGGCGTACGGCAATACCTAATTCGGCCTCAAGTTCATCCAGTAAGTCAAATGGTTCTTTACCTTCGCGGTCCATTTTGTTTACAAATATCATCACCGGTGTATTTCGCATGCGGCATACATTCATCAGTTTCCGGGTTTGTGCCTCCACGCCTTTGGCCGTGTCCACTACTATAATTACGCTATCAACAGCCGTAAGCGTGCGGTATGTATCTTCGGCAAAGTCCTGGTGGCCGGGAGTGTCAAGGATGTTGATTTTATAGTCGCGGTATTCAAAGCCCATTACCGATGTGGCAACCGATATTCCGCGTTGCTTTTCAATTTCCATCCAGTCGGAGGTGGCGGTTTTTTTAATTTTATTCGATTTTACAGCGCCAGCTACATGAATAGCACCTCCGAACAACAAAAGTTTTTCGGTTAGCGTGGTTTTTCCCGCATCCGGGTGACTGATAATGGCAAAGGTACGTCTGCGCTTTATTTCAGATTCTAAAGACATGAATTTAGTTGATCGTTGTGATTATTGACAATTACTTTCGCACTTGAATTGCGGGTGCAAAAGTAGTCAAAAAAAGGGAAAAGGCAAAATGCCACCACAGCTCTGAAATAAGCAATAAAAGCATGTAACTAATGCTTTACAGGTAGGGATACAAACTAACTTAAGCGGTAACCAAAGCTTTTAATGTAGCTGCAAAATCAAGAACTTCATCTTTGGTAGTATCGTAAGAGCACATCCAGCGCAGCTCCGTTGTTTGTTCATCCCAGGTGTAAAAACGATATTTCTGGCGAAGTGGCTCAATCGCCTGAGCCGGAATAATAGCAAAAACAGCATTTGCATCTACAGGCCGGGTTATGTTAACGCCGGGAATTTTACTTACCTCGTTGGCAAGCAGGGCAGCCATAGCATTCGAATGTTTAGCCATTCTTAACCATAAATCATTAGTAAGCAAGGCGTTGAACTGAGCAGCAATAAAACGGTTTTTTGAGAAAAGTTGTGCCGTTTGTTTTTGATAAAAATGAGCATTTTCTTTCAGCGTATCGTTAAATACAAGCACTGCTTCGCCTATCATTAGTCCGTTTTTTGTGCCACCAAAGCTCATAATATCCACGCCACAATCTATTGTAGCTTCTTTCAGACTTACCCCTAAAGCAGCTACGGCATTAGATATACGGGCTCCATCCATGTGTACAAACATTTGGTTGGCATGAGCAAAGTTGCACAGGTTTTTCAGTTCGGTCAAAGTATAAACAGTGCCCAGTTCGGTACTTTGGCTAATAGATACCACTTTGGGTTGAGTGTTGTGCACATTGCCTATCCGGGTGAGTAGCGGTTTTATCAGTTCAGGGGTTAGTTTGCCGTCGGGGGTAGCTATCGTAATCAGCGAACTACCGGTGCTTTGTACCGGTGCGCCACATTCGTCAGCATTAATATGAGCAGTATCGGCACACACTACCGACTGAAAGGGCAGGAGGCAGCATTTGAGACTAATAACGTTGGCTCCGGTACCGTTGAAAGCATAGAGTACTTTTACATCTCCAAAAATTTGGCGGAATAATTCCCCGGTTTTTATAGTAAGCGAGTCATCACCATACGAAATTTCGTGTTGAGTATTGGCACTTACAATGGCTTCAAGTATTTCGGGGTGAATACCTGAATAGTTATCGCTGGCAAAGCTTTTCATTGAGAGTTGTTTAAAAAAACAGGTGGGATAACGTATCTTTAGCGGAACATTATCCCCGTTAATCAGAATTTAAATTTATCAAAAAAACTACGGGGTTTACTTTCTTCGGTATCTTCCTGTTTGGGTTTTTCTGTTTCGGAATAAGTTCTTTCCTCGCGTTGAGGGGCTTCACCCTGCTCACGTTTGATAAATCCTACCACATCTTCAAGTCCTTCGATAAATTTATCAAAATCTTCTTTGTATAAGAAAATCTTATGTTTTTCGTAAGTTACCTGCGCATCCTCATCATATCCTGTAACCTTTTTCTTACTCTCGGTAATAGCCAGAAACAAATCTTCGTTTCGGCTTTTCTTTACATCGAGATAATAAATTCTTTTGCCCGCCTTAATCGCTTTAGAATAAATAATTTCGGTGTCTTTTTTTTCTGTCTCAAATTTTCTTTTCTCTGCTTCCATAAATAGCCTTTTGTTTTTGTATAAACAATAAAACACTTTTGCACACAAAAAATTATATCAAATCTGTGTTTAGTCCCCAAATTTCAGTATTTTTTTTCATACTATCAAATTCTCTGTGATTTTTTTACATTTTATGGTTAATATTACTATTTTTGCAAATCAATTTTAATTTTTTGTGTTTTTTTTGAATGATTCAGGGGCTTCTGAGGTATATTAAGTTCCACTAACCAAGAAGTAAATGCGCAATAGCGCTTACAGTTTTTGATGTACAAAGCAGTGAAATATGGCGGTTTTTAGATTTAAGCCACTATTATGTTTATTGGTAAAGGAAAAAAATGTAACTTTGCATTGAAATTTGAAATGCGTTCTGAAATTTTATATGATTAACCGAGTTTTATTAAGAATCAAGATTGTTCAAATCTTGTATTCATTTTACAAGGGAGATGGCAAGTCTGTTCCTTCGGCCGAAAAGGAGTTGTTCCACAGCATCGAAAGGACTTACGACCTTTACTTTCATTTGTTATTGCTTACAGTTGAAATAACCAATTATGCGGCTACCCGGATAGAAAATAAGCGAAACAAACTGCGTCCAACTTCCGAAGATCTGAACCCCAATACGCGATTTCTGGAAAACAGATTTGTGCGCCAATTATCTTCCAATGAGCAGTTTAATGCTTATCTTACCAAGCAAAAGCTTTCCTGGGTAAACGAACCCGAAGTTATCAAGGGCTTGTATGAAGAAATAATAGCATCCGACTTTTATGCCCAGTACATGAAAGCCGAAGAAAGTAACTACGCAGCTGATAAAGATATTTGGAGAAAAATTTTCAAAAAAATAATCCTCGAAAGCGAAGATTTTGATAATTCTATTGAAGATCAGAGCATCTACTGGGTTGATAATGTAGAGATTGTGGTGAGTTTTGTGATTAAAACCATCAAAAAATTTGAAGAGGAGCAGGGAGCTTTTCAGCCATTACTCCCGATGTTTAAGGATGATGAAGATGCAGACTTTGCCCGCAAACTTATCAGAGGCGTACTTACCAATGGCGAACAATACCGTGAGCTGATTGACCAACATGCCAAAAATTGGGAGATTGACCGTATTGCCTATATGGATATCCTGATTATGCAGGTTGCACTTTCCGAAATTATGGATTTCCCCACCATTCCGGTTAATGTTACGCTCAATGAATATATTGAAATAGCCAAAAATTACAGTACTGATAAAAGTGGAACTTTCATTAATGGCGTACTTGATAATATTGTAAATCAGTTACGCAAAGACAATAAACTGATTAAAGTAGTTATGTTTAGCGATAAAAAGTAATTGCTTTTTATTTAAAAAGATGAAAATTATTGAATAATTGGCATTTAGACTAAAAATATAACATTTTAATTTTCTATATTTGCAGACATATATAACTATTAATTTATAAAAGATATGAACTTGTTAAGCATTTTATTGCAAGCAGCTGCACCCGCACAGGGCGGAATGGGTGGTTTTTCCGGAATATTGATGATGGTCCTGATTTTTGTGGTGTTTTACTTTTTTATGATTCGCCCTCAGACCAAGCGTCAGAAAGAAATTAAGAAACAACGTGAAGCCATGCAAGCCGGCGACAAAGTAGTTACTTCAGGTGGCATTTACGGTAAGGTGAAGGAAATAAAAGATACTACAGTAATTATCGAAATTGCTGAAAATGTACGTATCAAAGTGGATAAAAATTCTGTTTTTGTATCAACAGAAGACATACAGAATACGGCCAAATAAAAATGGCAAATTATGGCTGACAACAGCGTAAAAAAATTATTCGCATATTATCTTTTAAAGCTTAAATCATTCTTTTTTTCTAAGGATGTTTTAAGCTTTTTGCTCTTTTTGGCTATTTCGGCCGGATTTTGGTTTGTCAACTCGCTTGATAAAGAACGCGAAATGCGCGTGTCTATCCCGGTTGAGTTCAGTGGCATTCCTCAAAACGTAACGATAACCGGTAACCTCGACAGAAATATAGTTGTTACTGTTAAGGATCAGGGAATCAATTTGTTTGCTTATCTGGGCAGGAATAATACACCCATTATTTTTGAGCTAAATCACACTTTTTACGAAAAAGGAAAAATCGTATATGGTACTGACCAGATACGGGGTCGTCTGTCGAGATACTTAAGGCCTACCACCGTAATTTTAAGCATGAAGCCCGATTCTATCGTTTTGCGCTACGAAAAGCTAAGTTCAAAAGTATTACCAATACAATTAGATGCGCGCATAAGCTTAGCTCAACAATATACGCTGAGCGATAAAATTAGTCTTTCGCCGTCTCATATTACTGCTTTTGGCCCTAAGCGACTTTTAGATAAAACTGATAAAGTGCTGACTGACAGGTTTGAACTGAACAATGTGAGCGATACGGTAATCAAAACAGTGAAGTTGAAACATATAAAGGGTTTGCGTTTTGCAGCTTACGAAACTAAAGTGAGCATTTTTGCCGAAATGTTTACCGAAAAAAAACTGGTTATACCCGTTACGGTAATCAATTGTCCGTCGGATGTAATTATCAAAACTTTTCCGGCTAATGTAGAAGCAACCTTTAATGTAGCTATGAGTTACTTTAAATCTGTAAGTACTAATGATTTTAAAGTAGTGCTCGACTACAACGACTTGCACGAAAATACCACAAAATACAGACTAAAGACGCTGAATTCAGCATCATACATATCCAATATTCGCATTGACCCTCTGGAGGTAGAATATATCAGAGAAGCTAAATAAGGATCAATATTTTTTGTCCGTTAGTGTAATAGTATATCGTAAATGAATAAGATACAAATGGTTGACCTGAAGGGTCAGTATGAGAAAATCAAAAGTGACATAGATGCCGGAATACAGGAAGTGATTGATTCCACCATGTTTATAAAAGGAAGCAAGGTGGCCGACTTTGCAAAGCATCTTGAAAAATATCTTAGTGTGAAACACGTAGTGCCTGTTGGTAATGGTACTGATGCTCTTCAGATAGCCCTTATGGCGTTGGAACTTAAGCCTGGCGATGAGGTGATTACGCCGGTATTTACATTTATAGCCACAGCTGAAGTTATAGCGCTAATGGGACTTAAGCCGGTTTTTGTAGATGTGGATGCGGCTACTTTCAACATCGATATTGCTTCGCTCGAAAAAGCAATTACTCCCCGCACTAAAGCCATTATCCCGGTTCATCTTTTTGGTCAGAATGCATCTATGGAAACTATCCTGAAAATAGCTGCTGCTCATAATTTGTATGTTGTGGAAGATGCTTGCCAGTCGATAGGCGCCGAGTACGTTTTTTCCGATGGTACAACAGTAAAATCGGGTTGCATGGGAGATATCGGCTGCACTTCTTTTTTTCCATCCAAAAATTTAGGCTGTTTTGGCGATGGCGGCGCTCTGTTTACCAACAATGATGAGCTGGCTGAAAAAATACAGTCCATCGCTAATCATGGCATGAAAGTACGCTATTATCATGACAGGGTAGGTGTCAACTCGCGATTGGACAGTATACAGGCGGCTATTCTGGATGTAAAACTCAGGCATCTTGATGGTTACACGGCCGCTCGGCGTAATGCTGCCGCCTTCTACGATAGAGCATTGGCTAATCATAAAGATATTATTCTTCCGGTAAGAGCCGCTGATACTACACATGTTTTTCACCAGTATACGCTCCGGATAAACGGCACTAAGCGGGATGAACTGAAAAAATATCTTGAAAGTAAGGAAATCCCATCCATGATATATTATCCGGTACCGCTACATTTGCAAAAAGCTTATCAGTATCTGAATTATAAAGAAGGAGATTTTCCGGTGTCCGAATACTTGTCGGGCAATGTGCTGTCGCTGCCTATGCATACCGAGCTTACCAACCAGCAGTTGCATTACATAACTACTACGATACTGGAATTTTGGGATTGAAAGTTCATTGATATCAAAAATTGAACAATATCGTTTGGATAAGAAAATATAGTTTACTTAAATAGGTTAATGTTTGATCTGAAATTATTTTTTTGAAGATGGAATATACAGTTCACCATACGGCAGTAATAGATGAAGGATGCGTTATCGGAAAAAACACGCGAATATGGCATTTTTCGCACATAATGTCGGGTAGTTTTATTGGTAATAATTGTAATATCGGACAAAATGTTGTAATTTCGCCGTTGGTTAAAATTGGTAACAATGTGAAGATTCAGAACAACGTATCGGTATATACCGGTGTGATTTGCGAAGATGATGTTTTTCTGGGGCCATCGGTAGTTTTTACAAATGTTATCAACCCACGAAGCCATGTGAACCGAAAGGATAGTTTTTTACAAACCGTGGTACGCAAAGGAGCTACTATCGGAGCCAATGCCACGGTAGTTTGCGGTAACGATATAGGCATGTACGCATTGGTAGGAGCGGGAGCTGTAATTACAAAACCCGTAAAAGCATATGCGCTTGTAGTTGGTAACCCGGCAAAACAAACCGGCTGGGTGAGCGAAAACGGGCATAAACTGAATTTCGATGTTGATGGAAAAGCCATTTGTCCTGAAACGGGGCAGGTTTACAAGCTTACCGCCAACGAAGTAGTGAGGGTATATTAGATATTATAAAGTTTTCAAAAAAAAGTAAAACATCGTTTATGATTAAATTTGCAGTGATCGGACAGGGTCACATTGGCAAACGACATGCTGAGATGATTCGCCGTAATGCCGATTCAGAGCTTGTGGCTGTGTGTGATGTGTTGTCGCAAAAAGAGTTGGGGATTGAAGCAATAAGCGAAGTTTTTTTTTCGTCGTTGGACGATTTGCTGGCTTCGTCGCTGGATATTGATGTTATAAATATTTGTACGCCCAATGGTTTCCATGCAGAGTATGCCATTAAAGTATTGGAAGCCGGAAAGCATGTGGTGATAGAGAAGCCGCTTGCCCTTACCAAAGCCGATGCCGAAATGATTTTGCATAAGTCGCTCGAAATGTCGCGCCATGTGTTTGGGGTAATGCAAAACAGATATTCGCCCCCTTCGGTATGGCTCAAGGAAATTATCGAAAAGAAAGTACTTGGCGATATTTACCTTGTGAAGCTGGACTGCTTTTGGAATCGTGACGACCGTTATTATAAAAAAGGCGATTGGCACGGCGATGCTCAACTTGATGGTGGAACTTTGTTCACACAGTTTTCGCATTTTATCGATATCATGTATTGGCTGTTTGGTGATATAACCAATATACGTGGAAATTTTGCTGATTTTAATCATCAGTTACTGACTGATTTTGAAGATAGTGGATTGGTGTCGTTTGACTTTGTACAGGGAGGAATGGGGTCGCTGAATTATTCTACATCAGTGTGGGATAAAAATCTGGAGAGCAGTATTACCATTATAGGTTCCAAAGGCACGGTGAAAGTTGCCGGGCAGTACATGAACGAGGTGGTATATTGCCATGTTGAAAATTACGAGATGCCAGAGTTGCAACCGTCGAACCCGCCAAACGACTACGGACATTATAAAGGCTCTGCGCAAAACCATCATTATGTAATTGAAAACGTGGTGAATAAGCTTAAAGATAAAGATTCGATAACCAGTAATGTACTTGAAGGCATGAAGGTGGTAGACATTATCGAACGCATATATGCCTTAAGAGATAAGCAATGGACTAAAGCCAGATAAAGGCTTGCAGATTAAAATATAATACACAATAAAAGGCGTTGAAATAATTGAATTTCAACGCCTTTTAGTTAAGTATATGCAATTGCAATTACTTACGCATATTACTCGTTAACGAGTTTCTCAACTTCTTTCCAGTTTACAATATTCCAGAATGCCTTAACGTAAGCTGCTCTTTTCGATTGATATTTAAGATAGTAAGCATGTTCCCATAAATCCAGTCCAAGTACCGGTTTACCTTTTACATTGATAACAGACATCAGCGTATTGTCCTGATTAGGAGTAGAAACAATTTTGAGTTTGCCGGTACTGTCTTTAATAACCCAAACCCATCCGGATCCGAAGCGTCCTAAAGCAGCCTTTTCAAATTCGGTTTTCAGAACTTCTACGCTACCAAAGCTTTCCACAATTTTCTTTTCCAATTCCGGTGAAATAGACGTACTTCCTGCTGGAGCAAGCAGTTTCCAGAAAAGTGAATGGTTATAATGTCCGCCTCCATTGTTGCGTACAGCGGTTTGAATATCAGCAGGCAATTTGTCCAGTCCGGCCAGAAGCGCTTCAATAGACTTTTTTTGCAGGTCAGGATACTTTTCAAGAGCTTTGTTCAAGTTGGTAACATAAGCTGCATGATGGTTGTTGAGATGAATATTCATAGTGGTGCTATCAATAAATGGCTCAAGAGCTGCATACCCGTAAGGTAAAGCAGGTAACTGGAACTGGGCAGAAGCCATAAATGTGGAAGCAATCCAAACGGAAATAATTAATAAAGTTTGTTTCATAATACGATTGAAATTTTTAAAAATTGACTACAAGATATTATTCATTGAAAACAATAAACAGAGTACAAAGTTTTACAAAAAAATTGAAATCGGAAGAGGATGTTTATTTTTTTTATCTATTTAACGTTTTGATTGTACTTTTTACAAATAATCAACGTTATAGAAATGATAAAAAATGCGAGCATACTTGCTTCTTCGGTAAAAGCTTGTTGTATTGATACCGAAATTTCAGTAAATTTGCAAGTTAAGATTACATTATTATAATAAGTTATGTTTGATTATATAAAAGGAGGAATAGCTGAGCTAAATCCGGCTTACGTAGTTATTGATGCGCATGGAGTAGGATATTGTATCCATATTACTTTACAAACTTATACGCAGCTGAATGGAGCAGCCGAGGCTAAGCTCTATGTTTACGAAGCCATTCGTGAAGATGCTCATTTGTTGTTTGGATTTATGAATCCTGCTGAGCGTCAGTTGTTTCTCCTACTCATATCTGTATCGGGCATTGGAGCCAATACAGCTCGTATGATTATGTCGTCCTATTCGGTACAGGAAATTCAGGAAATTATATCCGGAGGAAACGATAGGGCTTTGAATGCCATTAAAGGAATTGGGAATAAAACAGCACAAAGAATTATTGTTGATTTAAAAGATAAAATACTTAAGATTTCAGGAACTTCGTCACCTGCTGGCACTTTGCTGTATGCCAACTCGGATACGCGCGAGGAGGCGGTTTCTGCTCTGGTAATGCTGGGTTTCTCGTCAGCTGCATCGCAAAAGGTGGTAGATCAGCTGTTTAAAACTGATCCTTCGCTAAAAGTGGAGCAGGTAATAAAGCAAGCTTTGAAATTATTATAGTGTTGAAAATAAATAATATATATTACGTAAAAAACCGGCTAACCTGACTTTGCCAAATAATATAAGCATAAGAAAATCTATGATATATTTAAGAAAACTTTTACCGTTAATTGTTTCCCTGACTATAGTTTTTAGTACGGCGTTTGCATTAATTAATCATACCCCAATATCTTTTGAGCAATACAACTCCGAAACCCAAACGGACTCAACGGTTGTAAGCAAAGACAAAAAAATATCAGTAAAAAAATATGATGTTGCGAGTTATGATGACCTGAACAAGAGCTATCCTATGGACTCCAAACAACCGGATAATATTAAGTCGGTGGTGGAATATGATCCTAAAACGGATACTTATGTGTTCAGAACCATGGTTGGTAATATGGAAATAGCTACCCCTTACATGATGACAGCACGCGAGTATAACGTGTATTCGGCTCAGAGGGATATGCAAAATTACTGGCGCGAGAAAAACAATAGTGTACAGAAAAATAACGAGGACAAGTTTTCGGTTTCGGATTTGAAGTTTGATATAGGACCTGCCGATAAAATTTTTGGTCCGGGTGGTGTACAGGTAAAAACGCAGGGTTCGGCCGAACTCGTTTTTGGATTGAAGAACAACCGCATTGAAAATCCGGCTCTGACAGAGCAAATGCGTAGCAGTATCACCCCTGAGTTTGATATGAAGATACAGATGAATGTATCCGGGTCGGTGGGCGATAAGGTAAATCTGAATATGAATTACAATACCGAATCAACCTTTGATTTTGACCAAAAGATGGTTAAGCTTGGCTATAAAGGTAAGGAAGATGACATAATTCAGAGCATACAGGCCGGAAATGTGAGCATGCAGCTCAACAGCTCTCTTATAAGTGGAAGTACAGCTCTTTTCGGTGTGAAAACAGACCTTAAGTTTGGTAAGCTCAATGTTTCGGCTATTGCATCGCAACAGGAATCGGAAAGTAAAACCATATCAACCAAAGGAGGAACTCAGACCACGGAATTTGAGGTGTCGGCCGATAATTATGACGAAAACCGGCATTTCTTCCTCGGGCATTTTTTTAGGGATAATTACGAAAGCTGGTTAACAAATATACCACTGATATCTTCAGGAGTTAGCATCACCCGTATTGAAGTTTGGGTAACCAATAAACGCGGTAATTATGACGAAGCCCGCAATATCGTTGCTCTGATGGATTTGGGCGAGGCTAAGAGAATAGATAACTCTGACTGGCACGCCACCACAACAGAATTTCAGCCCCGAAATAATGCGAACAACATATATTCTTCGCTGAAAGATTTGCCAAATGTACGTGATATTCAGCAAAGTAATACGGCTATTACAAGCTCTTACAGTTCGATGGTTGGCGGTGAGGACTTTGAAAAAGTTGAGAGCGCACGCAAGCTGACTTCGGCTGAGTATACCTACAATTCATCGCTTGGTATACTCTCGCTAAAAACAGCGCTTAACCCCGACGAAGTTCTTGGTGTGGCCTACGAATATAGCTACAAAGGCTCGGTATATCAGGTTGGTGAGTTTTCAACCGATGCGGTAACAGCTCCTAATGCGCTCTTTGTGAAACTGTTGAAAGGGACTGTGCAATCGCCTCAGCTTGCCATCTGGGATTTGATGATGAAGAACGTGTATTCGCTTGGGGCATTACAGGTTCAGGAAGAAAACTTCAAACTGGATGTCGTATATCGCAACGATTCGGTAGGAACAGAATTGAGGTACCTGAATGAAGGAAACATCAAAAACAAGTTACTGCTTAAGGTCATGAATCTGGATCGTATCGATAGCAGAAAAAACAGCAATCCGGATGGTAAATTTGATTATGTTGAAGATGTTACAGTGCTATCTTCATCCGGGAGAATTATCTTCCCTGTACTCGAACCTTTTGGTAGCCATTTAAGAAAAGCTATCGGCAATAATCAGATAGCCGATAAATATGTTTTTGAAGAATTATATGATTCTACATTAGTTGTAGCACAGGAACTTAGTGAGAAAAATAAATTCAAGTTGGTAGGAGAGTATAAAGCCTCCAGTGGAACCGAAATAAGACTGAATGCGATGAACGTGCCCCGGGGCTCGGTTACAGTAACGGCCGGCGGAGCTACTTTGGTTGAGAATGTGGACTATACTGTAGATTATACCATGGGTTCGGTTACGATTCTTAACCAGTCAATTATTGAATCGGGCACGAATATAGATGTTAAACTGGAAAATCAATCTACGTTCAGTATTCAGCGTAAATCATTGGTTGGTACGCATCTTGAATATCAGTTCAACAAAGATTTCAGTGTAGGTGGAACCATTATGCACTTGTCCGAAACACCGCTTACTACCAAAGTAAATACTGGCGATGAACCTATCTCCAATACCATTTGGGGACTTAATGCTGCCTGGCGTGGCGAGTCGCAGTGGCTAACTAATGTGCTTGACAAATTACCTTTTGTGAATGCCACCAAGCCTTCCACCATAGCCTTCAATGCCGAGTTTGCTCAACTTATACCGGGTCACTCTAAAGTGGTAGGTACGCAGGGACTTGCATATCTGGATGATTTTGAATCAACAAAAACATCTATAGATATTCATTTTCCTAACAACTGGTATCTGGCTTCAACACCTTACAATCCGAATGCTAATGCACTGTTCCCCGAAGCCGCTTTAACTACTACTGAATATGGTAAAAACAGGGCATTACTTTCGTGGTATTATGTAGATCAAATTCTGAATGCCAAAAATCCGGGACGTACTACTCCGGTGAACCTAAGAAATAACACCGAGTCTCAATCGAATCACTATACCAGAAACGTTCAGATAAAAGAAGTATTTCCGAACAAAAGCTATTTATATACCGATGCTTCAGTGCTAACGGTTATGAACCTTTCGTATTACCCAACCGAACGAGGTCCTTATAACTTAGATGTTGACGGAATGGATGAAAACGGATATCTGACCAATCCTAAAAAACGTTGGGGTGGTATTATGCGTAAACTCGATTATACCGATTTTGAAACTTCAAATATCGAATATATTGAGTTTTGGATGATGGACCCGTTTATATACGACAAAAACAGTACAGATAAAGGTGGAGATTTATACATCAATTTGGGTGATATCAGCGAGGATATTCTTAAAGATGGAAAAAAATTCTTTGAGCATGGCTTACCGCTCGACGGTGACCCTACACGTACCGAAACTACAATTTGGGGTAAGGTGCCCAAAACTCAGTCTACTGTAATTGCTTTTGATAATACTTCAGGTGCACGTGCAAAGCAGGATGTGGGTCTCAATGGCTTGTCTACCGAGGAAGAATTTGATTTCCCCACTTACAAGGATTATGTAAATCAGGTGAAAGCCAAACTTACGCCAGCTGCTCTGGAACGCATGTCGGGGGATAGGTTTTCTCCACTCAACGACCCTGCCGGGGATAATTATAGTTTCTACAAATCTACCGATTATGATAATGAAAATGCAGGTATTCTAACACGATACAAACGTTATAACGGTACAGAAGGCAACTCGCCCGACGCCACACAATCTACTGAAGATTACACTACTTCTGCAACTTCGTATCCTGATATTGAGGATATTAATGCTGATAATACACTGAATGAGAATGAAAAATATTTTCAGTATAAAGTGGCTATACGTCGCGATTCGATGCAGATAGGCCGCAACCACATTACCGACAGTTATACCTCCACGGTAAATCTTCCGAACGGTAACTCTGAAGAGGTAACCTGGTATCAGTTTAAAATTCCTATTTACGAATATAAAGACAAAATTGGTAGTATTCGCAACTTCAAGTCTATCCGTTTTATAAGAATGTTTATGACTGATTTTGAAAAAGAATCGCACCTGCGCTTTGCTTCGCTGGAGTTGGTGCGTGGTGAGTGGCGCACATATACCAAAAATCTTTATACGGTAGATAATATACCTACCAGCAACGGAACTCTGGATGTACAAGCAGTGAATATTGAAGAAAATTCAAAAAAGACACCTGTAAACTACGTTTTACCTCCGGGAGTAACCCGCCAAACCGACCCCGGTCAAACTCAGATACTACAGCTTAATGAACAGGCTATGGTGCTGAAAGTTAATGAATTGTCGCCGAATGATGCGCGGGCGGTATATAAGAAAACATCTTACGATATGCGCCAGTACAAGCGCCTGCAAATGTATGTACATGCTGAGAAACTTTTGGATGATACCCGCAGTTTGAAGGATTATGAACTGAGTTGCTATATACGTATTGGTTCCGACCTGATGTATAATTATTACGAATATGAAATTCCTTTGAAGCTAACTGCCGAAGGTGTGTATTCCAACGAATCGGATAAGGATCGCGAGGCAGTTTGGCCTGAAGAAAACATGTTTGATTTTCCGTTTGAAGTACTTACAAATGCTAAACTTAAACGTAATAAGTCGAAACAGGATGGTTCGTATATTTCAGATTTAATTCCATTTTACGATAAAGGTAAAAACAAAATCAGAGTAGTAGGTAATCCGTCTATTTCGGATGTTGAAAACATTATGATAGGTATTCGCAATAATGGTAGCGATATTAAAAATGGAGAAGTTTGGGTAAATGAGCTGAGAATGAGCGAATTTGACGAGTCGGGCGGATGGGCTGCTATGGGAAATCTGGCCGTTGGATTATCCGATATTGGAACGGTGAATTTGTCGGGTAGGGTAGAAACTGCCGGATATGGAAGTATTGAAAGCAATGTGCTTGACCGTCGCACCGACGATCTTTACCAGATGAATTTCTCTACCAGCATGGATCTTGGCCGTTTCTTACCCGAAAAAGCTAAAATTCAGTTGCCGGCTTATTTCTCGTATACGAACGAAACTGTGAAGCCCAAATATAATCCGCTCGATGAAGATATTGAACTGGAAGACGCTTTAAGTATTCTAAATACATCAGCAGAGCGGGATTCGTTACTTGCAGTTTCACAATCTGTAAATACTTCAAAAAGTTTCAATATTACTTCGGCCAGAGTGAATCTGCGCAGCAAAAAGCCGCAGTTTTACGATCCGGCTAACCTCACATTTACGTATTCGTACAGCGAGCGCAATCAAACAAGTGCCGAAATAGAAAAAAATCTGGACAAGCAGGAAAGAGCAGCTCTGAATTATAATTTTTCATTCAGTCCTAATCCTGTTGAGCCATTTAAAACAGTAAAAGCCTTAGATAATCCGGTGTTTAAAATTATCAAAGATTTTAATTTCAACTATTTGCCTTCGTCAATCAGCTACAATAGCGATATGAACCGTATTTTCTCTCAGGTTAAAGTACGGGATCTGACTCAAAGTTCTTCATCGTTAACCGATTTTGATCTGGATTTCAGCAAAGATTTTATGTGGAATCGTAATTTTGATATTAAGTTTGACCTCACCCGTACACTGCATTTATCATTGCAGACGGCCATGAACGCCAATATTGAAGAATATCATTTTACTCCCGAAATAGGTAAAGAGTATTATGAACAATGGCGCGATACGGTTTGGGCCAGTATCCGTAAATTGGGTACGCCCTACAGTTACCAGCAGGTATTCAATGCTTCCTGGACATTGCCAATCAATAAACTACCGATGCTGGACTGGATAACAGCCACAGCAAACTATAATTCTACCTATAGCTGGAATCGTTCGGCTTCGTCAGATGCCGGCAATGTTGCCATCAGCATGGGTGCTATCTCAGGCGATGCGCAGCTAAATTTTGTAAACCTGTACAACAAATCAAAATATCTGAAAGAGGTGAATCGTAGGTTTGCAGCACAGCCCACCACCACCAATCAGAAGTTCCAGTCGCGTACATTCAAAAGGGTTTTTAAGTTCGAAAAAGGCAAAAAACTAACGGTAGCACACAGATTAGGTAGCGAAAAATTTAATTTTTGGGCAACAGACAAAAACGGTAAAGCTTTATCGGTAAACTATAAATCTATCAATGCCACCACGCTCGAAATCACACCTAAGTTTGATGCTGATAGCGTTTCTGTTAATATCGTAACCGTTGACCCGAATGATTTGAGTGTACCACGTCAGATAACTGATTTTGCTGCACGCTTACTGATGATGACCCGCAATGCTACGATTTCGTACCGACAGACCAACAGTATGACGCTTCCCGGATTTATGTACGAACCCGGATTTATGGGACAAAAACGCGATAAGGATGGCGTGTTTGCACCGGGTGTAGGGTTTACTTTTGGTTTTTTTGACGACAATACCATTGAAAATGCTGTGAAAAGTAACTGGTTGAATGTAGGCAATGATACGATTATTAATCCGGCTGTAACTGCGTTTACATCAGACTTGGATATCAAAGCCAGCCTTGAGCCTTTGCCCGGTATGAAAATTGAGCTCAATGCCAAACGCTATACTTCCAAAAATAGCAATACCTGGTATATGTACGAAGATATGCCTACTACGATGAATGGTAGCTTTAATATGACGATGGTGGGTCTGAAAACTGCATTTAAGAAAACAGGAACAGTAAACGATAATTACTCATCGGAGGTTTATGATCAGTTTTTGGCCAATCGCGACATTATTGCTGATAGGTTAAATTCCCGTTATATAAATACCAAATATCCAACTACAGGCTTTTTTAAAGAAAACCCCAATATTGCCGGAAAAGATTATAACTCAACTTTGGGTAAATACTCCCGAAATTCAAGCGATGTACTTATCCCTGCATTTATTGCAGCCTATACTGGTAGCGATGCTAAAAATATTGATACCAGTCCGTTTATATCGTTACTTAATCTTTTGCCCAACTGGCGATTAACATACGATGGTCTTTCGAGAATTCCCTGGGTGAAAGAACACTTTAAATCTGTAAACATTACGCATGCTTACACCTGTCGTTACGGTATCGGAAGTTATTCGTCTTACTCCACTTGGGTAGCCATGAGCGACGATAACGATGCACTGGGTTATGTACGCGATATTCAGACAGATAATCCTATACCTTCGTCACCTTACGATATTTCTACGGTTTCAATCACCGAACGTTTTAGTCCGCTTATAGGATTAAATCTGGCTTTGAAAAACAGTATGACTACTCGTTTGGAATATCAAAAAGAAAGAACACTGGCTTTGAACTTGTCGAGTACTCAGCTTATTGAAACCAGCTCTGATAACATTGTAGTAGGGATAGGATACCTTATAAAGGACTTTGATGTGATATTAAGACTCAAAAATGACAAGCAATCAAAAATTAAAAATGATTTGAAGATAAGCGCCGACCTTACATACAAAGATGTAAAAACGCTATTGCGCAAAATAGAAGAAGGGCTTACACAGGCATCTACCGGTAACAAACTATACACGCTCAAAATTATGGCCGATTATGTGTTCAGTTCCAAAGTCAATGTTCAGCTGTTTTACGATCGCCAGTCGAGTACGCCCCTTGTATCTACCTCATTTCCGGTATCATCAACCAATTTCGGGATGAGCTTCAAGTTTATGCTTACAAGATAAAGTCAATGAAAAGTTAGATAGCAAATTTTAAAAATTATCAGGGTATTATACTGAAAACGGGTATCTCAAATTATTTTGGATACCCGTTCTTGTTATTTTATAAATCTCTGAAATACAATAACATCTTCAAACCCGCCCTGAGTTTTTATCCAGTTTCGGAGTATGCCACCAGACTGATATTGCTCTTTCTCGAACATGGTGCGGCTTGCAGTGTTGCCCGAGGCTATATGACAATATAATTGGTTGATTTTCAGAAAACCGAATACATATTCTTCTACCAAATGCAAGGCTTCGCGTGCGTAACCTTTGCCACGGTAATTGGTATCGATATAAAGCCCCAAAGCAATGCGACTGTTATGTATATCAAAGTCGAACAGATCTACCGTACCTATAGTCACCTCATCTTTAGATTCTGTAATCATCAATCTCAACTGGAGATTTTCGTAAATATCATTGACCAATTGCTGGTTAATATACTCTTTAAGCGCATAGCGTGAATATGGCTGGCGCGTATTGCCGGTTTCCCATAAAGCCGGATCATTTTCCCAAAGATATAGCAACTCCAAATCCTGAGGTTCTACAGCTCGCAAACGTATATTTCCATGTTTTGAGTTCACTACGTCTCTGTTATTAAGTTATTTTCCGCCAAATAAACCCATCAATCCACCTCTTCGGGGTTTAGGGTAATCAGGTTGAATGTCGGTAGGGATGGGTTGCAGGTATTTACCCGAAGAAATCATTTGGTAAATGATACCCCAGTCGGGGATACCTCCCAGATTACGATCGTCGATAAATAAGTCGGCTTTCAGTTTGCGTGGTTCTTTACTTTCGGGCTTTTCTTCAGGATAGTTGCTGTTTACAGCATAAAATTCCAGTCCGCGCTCGCGACAGTATTCTACTGCTTCGCGTAATTCCTTTCCTTCGCGTACAGTCCAGAGTATCAGGCAAGTCTGAAAGTCAGACTGTATACGTTTCAGCGTATCTATGGCAAAAGGAATGTCGCGACCAATACGTGGATATTCATGCGTAACTATGGTTCCATCAAAATCTACAGCAATTGTAAGCATATAAAAATTTCTTCAAATAAATGAGTTAGAAAATAGCTAATCAAAGTTAGATGTACTTATTATTGAGTCCTTTGCTACTAAAGCTTTGGAGTAATTAAAACATCAAAAATGACTGTTTCTTTATGTGTTAACCGATATGTTAATTGTCGGTTTCTTCCAGGTTAAGTTCGGTAATGATTTTGACTTC
>JAFNAV010000068.1 GCA_017860345.1 Bacteroidota bacterium
CTTCGGCCTGCGGCAGTACCGAGAAGAAAACAGTCATAATAGCCACCCCGTAAATAGTTCGTAAGCTGAACTTAAGCCCTACGGTTTTTATGGAGATAAGCAGCAACACAGCATTGATTGCAAAATACGTTAACGAAATAGGTATCCCCGAGGCATAATACACCAAAGCCCCGATACCGGTAACACCGCCACCCACTATCTGCTGAGGCAGCAAAAAAGCTTTCCAGGCTCCTGCGTACAGCAACAGCCCAAAAGCTATGATAATATACTCCCGGATATTCCGCCAGGTTTCCCTTGTTAATGATTTTAGGCTCATTTAGTAGTTGTTTTTAAAAAACAATATTGACAATTTTTCCGGGAACCACAATTACTTTTTTCGGAGCTGAACCGTTGAGCTGTTTTGCGGTTTGGTCGTTTGACATTGCTGTTCTCTCTACCTCTTCCTTACTCATATCAGCCGGTAGTTCAAGTGTAAAACGCACTTTACCGTTGAACGATATCGGATATTTTACCGTATTCTCAACCAAATAAGCATCGTTACACACCGGGAACCGGGCATCGCAAACCGTACCCTGATTACCAAGCAGGTGGTAAAGCTCCTCGGCCACATGCGGTGCAAATGGCGCCAGCAAAATCACCAAAGGCTCCAGAACAGCCTGCTTACTACTTTTAAGTGCAAACAACTCGTTTACACATATCATAAATGCCGATACGGAGGTATTGTAAGAGAAATTCTCAATATCGTAGGTTATTTTTTTAATTGTTTTATGAAGGATTTTTAACTCTTCGGCCGATGGTTCATCACGGGTTACGATAAACTCGTCGCCTTTGTAAAACAGACTCCACAGGCGTTTCAGAAAACGATGAACACCGTCAATACCATTCGTATCCCAGGGCTTCGACTGCTCAATTGGGCCCAAAAACATTTCGTATAAACGCAATGTATCAGCGCCATATTTTTCTACAATATCATCGGGGTTTACTACGTTGAACATCGATTTCGACATTTTTTCTACCGCCCAGCCGCAGATGTACTTGCCGTCTTCGAGGATAAACTCTGCATTTTTGTATTCAGGATTCCAGTTTCTGAATTTTTCAACGTCCAGTATATCATTTGAAACAATATTAACATCCACATGGATGGGGGTTGTATCATACTGTTCCTTCAGATTCAGCGATACAAAAGTATTTGTGTCTTTAATACGATACACAAAATTGCTTCTTCCCTGAATCATTCCCTGATTTATCAGTTTTTTGAAAGGTTCTTCTTCGCAAACCACCCCGAGATCGAACAAAAATTTATTCCAGAAACGGCTGTATATCAAATGCCCGGTAGCGTGTTCGGTTCCACCGATGTACAAATCCACGTTTCGCCAATACTCATTAGCTTCGGTACTTACCAGCGCCTTATCGTTTTGAGGATCCATATAGCGCAGGTAATAAGCCGACGAACCTGCAAAGCCCGGCATGGTACATAGCTCAAGCGGATATCCATCAATTTCCCAAGCTTTGGCACGTCCCAAAGGCGGTTCGCCCTGTTCGGTAGGTAAAAACTTATCTATCTCGGGTAATTCAAGAGGCAATTTACTTTCGTCGATCATGTAAGGCATTCCGTCTTTGTAATAGACCGGGAACGGCTCACCCCAATAGCGCTGGCGACTAAAAATAGCATCGCGAAGGCGATAATTAACCTTAACGCGCCCCAAACCTTTTTCTGCAATATATAATTTGGTTTTAGCAATAGCTTCTTTCACTGTAAGGCCGTTAAGTACCAATCCTCCCCGACGCTCAGCCCCTGTTTTGGGCGAGTTGGTCACAATGCCTTCTTTAGCATCAAAACTTTCTTCACTTACATCGCAACCTTCGATAAGCGGTACTATTGGTAAATTAAAATGTTTAGCAAAAGCATAATCTCGGCTATCGTGAGCCGGTACAGCCATAATGGCACCGGTACCATAACCAGCCAGCACATAGTCGCTTATCCACACAGGTATAGCCTCGTCGGTTAGCGGATTCACCGCATACGATCCTGAAAACACCCCTGAGACTCGCTTATCGGCAATGCGTTCACGCTCAGTGCGTTTTTTGGTAGCTGCTATGTAAGCTTCTACCGCTTGCTTTTGATCTGCGGTGGTCAGTTGCTCTACCAATTCACTCTCGGGAGCCAAAACCATAAAAGTAACCCCAAAAACCGTATCGGCTCTGGTGGTAAATATCGTAAATTCCAGATCTTCATCTTTAACTTTGAAGCTCATTTCAGCTCCTTCGCTACGTCCTATCCAGTTACGCTGCGTTTCTTTCAGCGAGTCGGTCCAATCTATTGTATCCAGCCCCTCCAACAAGCGCTGCGCATATGCCGATACGCGCAAACTCCACTGGCGCATCACTCGTTGTTCCACCGGATGACCGCCCCGAACCGATACCCCTTCGCTAACTTCATCGTTGGCAAGCACTGTTCCAAGAGCCGGACACCAGTTTACCTTCAAATCGGCCAGATAAGCTATGCGGTAATTAAGCAAAATTTTCTGTTGTTCTTTTTCCGATTTCGCATTCCACTCCGCAGCCGTAAATTTTAGCTCTTCGCTACAAGCAGCGTTCAGCCCTTCGGTACCTTGCTCAGAAAAAGCTTCAACAAGTTCGGTCACAGGACGAGCCTGGTGCTCATCATTACAATAATAAGAATTAAACATCTGAATAAAAGCCCACTGCGTCCATTTATAATAATCAGGTTCGCAGGTGCGTATCTCCCGGCTCCAATCGTAACAAAATCCGATTTTATCTAATTGCTCCCGGTAACGGGCTATGTTTTTACTGGTAGTAACAGCCGGGTGCTGTCCGGTTTGTATCGCATACTGCTCGGCCGGCAGTCCGTAAGCATCGTAACCCATGGGGTGAAGTACATTAAACCCTTTCAGCCGTTTGTACCGACTGTATATATCAGAGGCAATATATCCAAGCGGATGTCCCACATGCAAACCGGCTCCTGATGGATAAGGAAACATGTCCAGCACGTAGTATTTGGGCTTTTCCGGGTTTATATTGGCTTTATAGATGTTATTTTCTTTCCAAAATGCTTGCCATTTCTGCTCTATCTCTCTGAAACTATACTCCATCGTAGTAATTTAATGTCTGTTATTCAATAATTTATAAATAAAATGTCAGATTTTGCATTGACACACAAAATTACACAATTTATCCGAAAAACCCGTTGAGAATCACTAAAATTCATCTACCTGCATTTTTAGTTTAGCCGAAATCAGTGTAAACAAAAAAAATGATTATTTTTGTAAATCAAATCAATATAAAAATATGGAAGATGCCTCAATTTGAACAGAATCTTTTTTTCAAAGTGCCTGAGCCTACTTTGCGCCGCCTACCCTGGTATCTGGCTTACGCTCAACTTGTTTTAAAAGATGGAGAATCTTTTTTATCCTCCACTCAAATTGCAAAAAACATAGCTGTAGATGCCTCTATGGTTGCCAAAGATTTGTCATACGTTCATATTTCAGGCCGCACAAGGGTTGGCTATGACGTTAAAGAACTGGTGGATGTGCTCGAAAACTTTCTTGGATTCACCAATTCGCACAACGCGTTCCTGTTTGGAGTCGGCAGTTTGGGTGGCGCCCTGATGCACGATAACGGGCTGGCTCAGTTCGGACTCGAAATTGTAGCCGGATTCGATGTAAAGTATGAATTATCAGGCACAAGCATCAATCACATCCCTATCCATCACATCGATCGCTTTGTGGAGCTTCAGGAACAAACAGGTATCAACATCGGTATACTTACTGTACCCGTGGATAAAGCTCAGGCTGTGGCCGAAACTATGGTAGAAGGCGGCATTCAAGCCATCTGGAACTTCACGCCCTACCGCATACGGGTACCCGAAAATGTGGTGGTACAAAACACCTCTATCTACGCACATCTGGCTGTGATGTTCAACAGACTGAACGCCATTAAAGAGAGCGAAAAGAACAATAAAAAATAACAATCCTCCTTGTTTCAAAAATGAAGATATTTGCTATCGGCCAAAATTATGTTGAGCACAACAAAGAACTGAATTCAAAACACCCCACTGAGCCTGTTGTATTTATGAAGCCCGACACGGCTATGCTTAAAAACAATAAGCCTTTTTATATACCTGACTTCAGTAACGAGATTCATTACGAAACCGAGCTTATCATTCGTTTTAACCGAATTGGGAAAAATATTTCTTCAAAATTTGCTCACAGATACTATTCGGAAATAGGACTTGGGGTCGATTTTACAGCCCGCGACATTCAGCGCCAACAAAAAGAAGCCGGCAAGCCCTGGGAAATATGCAAAGCATTTGACAACTCTGCGGTGATTGGCAATTTTTTACCTATCGAACAGTTTCCTGATGTGCAGGACATACGCTTCAGGCTCGACCTTAACGGGCAAACTGTACAAAACGGACATTCGGCAGATATGATTTTCCCCGTAAGTGAACTAATCGCTCACGTGAGTCGTTATTTTACTCTGAAGATTGGCGACATTCTTTTTACAGGAACTCCGGCAGGGGTTGGCAAAGTTTCGCCGGGCGATCACCTCGAAGGCTATATCTCCGACCATAAATTGTTTGATTTCAAGATTAAATAAAGCCTAAACCAGAGGCTCGTTAAGCAATAAATGCCCTGCTTTCACGTTTTTATAGCGGATAAGTTATGCGCAGGCAACTATTGAAACCCGCATAATTCTTAAGGCTAAAAACATGTAGGATGTATATGCAAACCTACTACAGCCTACCATTAATTTTTTTAATAATTTTGGATGAAAATAAGAAATACGCTTGTTTTACTACTCTTAGCTACAACGTTTATTGCTTACTCACAAAACAATAACAACACCATTACCACTCAAGAAGTTATCAATTGGCTTGGGGTGGAAAAATGGCATGCGAACGCTCAATCCAAAAGTATTATCTCGTTTCAAGACGCCGTTTATCCTACGGGCGATTACCTTCCCTATTTCAATAAAAAAATACCGGTTGACGCCCAATACAACTACGAAATTTCGGCCAAGCAATATGAGTACATAGCTGCCGGTAGCGACGAAATCGAACTTATTAACAGAGAGTTACTGACTGAATCGCCTGTATTGAATTATGCAATATTATCTGACCGAACCAACCAATATGCCGACATCAGCTTATTTCCTTTTGTTCTGAAAAACAATCAAATTCTGAAAGTTAAATCGTTTGAACTTACCATCAAGAAAAACAGTCAGCCACTGAAAGTAAGCAAAGCCGGACTGCATAGCTATGCCCAAAATTCGGTACTTGCCGAAGGTAGATTTACAAAAATAAGGATAGTTAACTCTGGAGTATACAAACTCACCTATGAAGATTTAAACTCCATGGGCATCAACCCGGCCAATGTCCGGATATTTGGATACGGAGGTCATGTACTGGATCAGAATTTCATGAATGCTAAAATTGACGATCTGCCCGAAGTAGCCATTTATATGAATAAGGGTAGCGATGGAATGTTTAATGCCGGCGACTACATTTTGTTTTATGGCAATGGTGTTAACAAGTGGAATTATAGTACAACCGAAGCTTTATACACCAACACGATTAATACTTATTCAAATTATGGATACTATTTCGTAACTTCGGATGCGGGAAGCGGAAAAAAAATTGAATCTGCCCAAATCGACATTCCCTCCGGCGCTACCGTTGCACAGGTAGAGGAGTTTACCGACTATGCAGTTTACGAAAAAGAAGCTTTTAATATTGCCGAAAGCGGCAAAGTATTTTATGGAAATTTGTTTTATCCCGGTTCTTCGTTATCAATTCCTTTTAATTTCCCCAACACAATTCCCTCAAGTACCGTTAAGCTGAAAACTGAGGTAGCGGCATCGGCTTTAGCCATGTCTACATTCTCGCTCACACTGAACAACGAGCAGAACAAAACAATGTATGTAAGCAAAAAATCGGAAACCGATGCTTACGAAAAAGGCAAAAGCGTAACTTCTACTTTTAACTATACTTACTCTGGCGATGACCTGAATTTCGCCCTGAGTTACGCAAACTCAAATTCCTCAGCCAAAGGATACCTGAATTATGTAGTGGTTAATGTCCGTCGTAGTTTGAAAATGAGTGGCTCTGCCATGCAGTTTCAATATCCGGGCAATCTGAATACCGGTAAGTTCAATCAATTTCTGTTGAGCGACGCCAACGCCAACGTTCAGATTTGGGATATTACTGATACACAACATATTTATCAGATTGCCACAACAAACTCCAACGGAAAATTAGCATTCACCGACAATGGCACGCTACCTAAAACCTATTTAGCTATCGATCCTACTTCGGCTGGTTCATTTTCAAAACCTGAGATTGTAGGTGTGGTTCCTAACCAAAACCTGCATGCCCTGTCGGCTATCGATATGGTCATACTGACTCATCCTGATTTTGTATCGCAAGCTGAAACGCTGGCTCAGGCCCATCGCGAAATCGACAACCTATCGGTGGCAGTAGTAACTACCGAACAGGTTTACAACGAATTTTCGTCGGGTGCACCCGATGCCACAGCCTATCGCTGGATAATGAAAATGCTTTACGATAGAGCCATCGCCTCCGGAAACTCTGACGACATGCCCAAATACCTGCTTCTTTTTGGGCGCGGGACTTACGACAACCGCAAGGTAATTTCATCATCGGGCGATAACCTGATCCTTACCTATCAGGCCGAGCAATCACTCATCATAACAGATTCTTATGTAACCGATGATTATTTTGGATATCTCGACGATAATGAAGGAACCAATGTTACATCGCATCTGCTTGATATTGGTATAGGGCGGTTTCCGGTGCAGAACTCCGAACAGGCTACACAAGTAGTAAACAAAACCATTCGGTATATGAAAAATGAGACCAAAGGCGCATGGAAAAACCAATTGTGTTTTGTGGCCGACGACGGCGACTACTCGCTACACATGAGCGATGCGGATAGTATTGCCTCGATGATTGCCCGTAAGTATCCGGCCTATCAGGTAAGCAAAATCTATCTCGACTCCTACACGCAGGAAATAACCGCTACCGGCGAAGCGTATCCCGAAGCCCGAAAACAATTTCTGGATAAACTTCAAAAAGGATTATTCCTGCTAAACTATACCGGGCATGCCGGCATTACCGGATGGGCTAATGAGTCCATCCTTACCACCAACGACATTTACAACCTGAGCAACAAACAGTTGCCTTTATGGATGGCTGCCACCTGCGACTTTTTGCAGTTCGACACCAAGGCGCTGTCGGCAGGCGAGCAGGTTCTGCTCAACGAACAGGGAGGTGGTATCGGTGTTCTATCGGCAGCACGCCCTGTATATGCCAATAAGAATTTTTCGATGAACCGTTTCGTTTCCGACAATATGTTCAGCAACGAACATTATAGAATAGGAGATATTGTAAGAATGTCGAAAAATTCAATCAGTGCCGAAATAAACAAGCTCACCTATATTTATATGGGCGATCCCGCGGTAAGACTCAATTACCCTACCGACTATAACATCAGCACCACAGCTATCAACGGCAATACTGATTTATCTACCGATACATTAAAAGCCCTTTCAATAGTAAATGTAAAAGGTATAGTGGCCGACAACAGCGGGAATAAAGCCACTGATTTTAATGGAACTTTAAACGCAGTGGTGTATGATAAAATGCAGAAAATTACCACATTGAACAATCACAATGAAGGTGCTTTTACATACAAAAACCGCCCGAATATACTTTTCGCAGGTAAAGCTACTGTGGTTGATGGCGAGTTTGATTTCTCTTTTATGATGCCTAAAGACATCAAGTTTAATTACGGAACCGGACGAATCAATTATTATGCCTCCGACTCGTCAACCGGACTTGAAGGGCAAGGATACAACGAAAGCTTTATTGTTGGCGGTACAAGTGAGGTAAACTCTACCGATACCATTGGCCCCGAAATACAAATTTATCTGAACTCAACAGAGTTTGTTAGCGGCGGTAAAGTAAATGAAACCCCGCTTTTTATAGCTAAACTAAATGACCCGAACGGCATTAATCGTTCAGGTAGCGGCATAGGGCACGACCTGACCATAACCATTGATAACGACCCAAAGCAAGCTTATGTACTGAATGATTATTTTGAGTCCGAAGCCAATTCGTACACTGCCGGTACAATAAAATACAAGCTAAACGAACTTGAAAACGGAAAGCATACACTCAAGTTTAAAGCCTGGGATTTACTCAATAATTCGAGTTCGGCATCGCTTGACTTCGTTGTTGTAAAAGGGCTTACACCTGTCATTTTCTCAATAAAAAATTATCCGAATCCGGTTAAAACAGGCTCAACTACCATCGAAATTGAACATGACAGGCCCGAAACTGTTTTAAGTACTACCGTAGATATTTTTGACCTATCGGGACGCTTGGTATGGAGCTTTAAGCAACCCAATGCCGATGAAATATCCTGGGACTTAATTGGCAGTAATGGCACAAGAGTAAAACCGGGAATTTACCTTTACCGTGTAAGCATAAAAACTAAAGTTAGTGATATTTTTTCCAAAACAAATAAATTATTAGTAATTCAATAATAAATTTTTATCTTTACCGTTATTTAATTTAGCTTGTCCAATAAATGTTGTAATATTGCAATCTCAAATAAAAATCGAATGAAAAAGTATATTTTAACAGCCAGCATTTTATTTTCGTTACCACTATTTTTGATGGCTACTGAGCCTAATCCTATTTCTACTGTTGTACCTTCATTAACAATCACTCCTGATGCAAGAGGTGGAGGAATGGGTGATTTGGGAGCTGCAACCTCACCGGATGTAAACTCACAATACTGGAATCCGTCCAAATATGTTTTTATGGAGAGCGAGGCAGGTGTTTCAATGTCGTATACTCCCTGGTTGAGAAGCATTGTTCCGGATATCGATTTAGCTTATCTTGCCGGTTACTACAAGTTTTCTGACAGACAGGCTATCAGTAGCTCTTTCAGATATTTTTCTTTGGGCGATTTACAACTTATGGATCAATTAGGTATGCCTCAAGGATCTGTTCATCCTTTGGAACTTGCGCTTGATTTTGCATACTCGCAAATGCTTTCCGAAAGATTTTCGGCTTCTGTAGCCCTACGTTTTATTTACTCAGACCTGAACAATGGTGTTAACGGTGACGGAGGCAGTGAAATGTTTCCCGGATTTTCAGTAGCAGCCGATGTATCTGCCTACTACAGACTTCCGGTCAGTGTTGGTGAAAACGAAGCCTTATGGGCATTTGGAGCTAATATCTCAAATTTAGGAGCAAAAATCTCTTATGACAAAGGTACAACCAATGGATTTATCCCTACCAACATGCGTCTGGGAACTTCTTTTGATTATCCTATTGATAAATTTCAGAAAATTTCGTTCAGCGGTGATATCAATAAACTATTGGTTCCTACACCCGACGGAACAACCGACTTCAATGAAGTATCCATGTTGTCAGGAGTATTCAAATCATTTGGCGATGCTCCCGGCGGATTTAGCGAAGAGTTGCAGGAAGTAATGTGGTCGCTTGGTGCCGAATATGCTTACAACAATCAGTTCTTTGTTCGTGCCGGATATTTTAATGAAAATCAGAATAAAGGCAACAGAAAATACTTTACCGTAGGTGCAGGTTTTAAACTGAACGTATTGCAGTTAGATGCCGGATATGTAATATCTACAGCGCAAAGCAATCCGTTAGACAGAACTTTGAGACTTTCGCTTACATTTGATATTTTCGGACTGAAAAGTCTGGCTCAGTAAAAAAAGGCTGACTTAGCAAAAATCTTACTGCGGTTGCGAACGCCTTTATTCAGGTCGTTGCAACCGCTTTTTTATTTTAAAACATCACCATAAAACAAAAAAAAACGATGACTAACATTAGAGTTGGCTTTGGATACGACGTACATATACTTACAGAAGGACGCGAACTTTGGCTCGGCGGTATAAAAATTGAACATACCGAAGGACTACTTGGGCATTCTGACGCTGATGTGCTAATACACGCTTTGTGTGATGCACTGCTTGGCGCAGCTAATATGAGAGATATCGGATTTCATTTCCCTGACAACAGTCAAGAGTTTAAAAACATTGACAGCAAAATACTTCTGAAACAAACCATGGCCATAATCAGAGCAAAAGGCTATGAATTTGGTAATGCCGACTGCACTGTATGCGCCGAAGCTCCCAAGCTTAACCCACATATACCAACCATGCAAAACTGTTTGGCCGGGGTAATAGAAACTGATGCTGAAAACATATCCATTAAAGCCACCACGTCGGAGAAAGTAGGCTTTGTGGGACGACAGGAAGGGATGGCTGCTTATGCCTCTGTACTTATCTACAAAACCGGGCATTAACTTATCATAGACAAAACCTATTTCACAATATATATATTCTATCCAAATTTGTATTGATTTTAAAGTTATAATTTATACCTTTGTTTCAGAAATTAATCAACTTTTAAAATATAGAATATTATGTCAGTATTAGTAGGAAAACAAGCCCCTGTGTTTAACACAAAAGCAGTAGTTAACGGTTCTGAAATCGTTGAAAATTTTTCGTTGAAACAATTTGAAGGCGAAAAATATGTAGTATTTTTCTTTTATCCGGCCGACTTTACATTTGTTTGCCCCACAGAATTAATTGCATTTCAGGATAAAGCAGATGAATTTGCAGCTCGCAACACCGTTGTAATCGGAGCCTCAACCGACTCTGAATTCTCGCACTGGAAATGGCTGCAAACGCCACAAAATCAGGGTGGAATACAGGGAGTTACATATCCGATTGTAGTAGATCAGACTTTGCAAATTTCTAAAGCTTATGATGTACTTGCGGGCGAGGAAATTTATGACGAAAATGGCAATGATGCTTTCGTAGGCGATGCTAAAGCTTACAGAGGATTGTTCCTTATTGATAAAGCTGGTGTTGTACGTCATCAGGTAGTGAACGACATGCCGCTGGGTCGTAACGTAGACGAAGTACTCCGTCTTATTGATGCATTGCAATTTACCGAAGAGTACGGCGAAGTATGTCCTGCCAACTGGAAAAAAGGTGACAAAGCCCTGAAACCAACACAGGATGGTATTTCAAGCTATTTGTCAGAAAAATAATTGCTGAAGAACAAATAAAACAATGAATTAAAGCTGACTTTGTAATTGCACAGGGTCAGCTTTATTATTTATACACCTAAAAATAAACGAATTATGTCATTTCAGGCCTATATCGACAATATTAAAACAAAAACTGGAAAATCGCCGGACGATTTCAGAAAATTAGCCGAATCCAAAGGTTTTATCCTTAACGGGCAAATAAATCCTGAAAATAAAGCAACCGAAATTACCACCTGGCTTAAAGAAGAATTCGGACTCGGACATGGTCATGCCATGGCCATTTACGCAACATTCAAAGGAAAAACAGAATAGGGAGATTATTTTTCAGACAAGGCATCATCAAGAATTCTGATAGCCATGGCTTTATCTTGTGCTAATTGAGCAGTTAGTGCCTCCAGCGAATCAAACTTTTGTTCGCTCCTGATGCGGTCAATAAAACAAACCTCAATCTCCTGATTATAAATATCTTCGGCAAAATCAAAGATATTTACTTCAAGACTTGTCTCAGCCCCATTCCCCAGAGTAGGACGCACACCTATATTCATCATACCTTTGTAAAATTTGCCATCAAGATTAACAACAACCGCATATACAGCCATTGCTGGTATCAACTTATCAGGATGCAAGGGACGGATATTAGCCGTAGGAAATCCAATTTTACGCCCCACTTTGAACCCACCTTCCACCAGACCTTGTAATGAGTAAGAGTACCCCAACATGGATGCAGCCTTTGAAACATGGCCTTGCTGAAGAACCATACGTATCTGCGACGAGCTAATGTGGACATTATGGGGCAAGCTAAACTGCGCAGCTTCAATCACACTGACACCAATTTGCTCACCATAACGTACATAATCATGAAAACCCTCAGACCGATTGTGGCCAAAGCGATGATCATATCCAATCAGTAGCGTTCGCACCTTATACCTTTCAAATAAAATATCTCTTATAAACTCCTGGGCACTGAGTAATGACATCTCCAGACTAAAATCCAACATTACACAGGCACTAACACCCGATTCAACCAAGTGCTTTAGTTTTTCGTCGTTCGTAGTAAGTAAGGCCGGAGTAAAATCCGAATGCAATACAACCCGTGGATGAACCGTAAAAGTAATTACCATACTTTGGCGTCCCTGTTGCGCTGCAATCGTTTTCAGATTTTCGATAAGATACTGATGTCCAAGATGAACTCCATCAAAGAAACCTATGGTAGCAACATATTCAGTACCGTCTTCCAGGAAATCGGTATTGTCAAATACTTTCATAAAAATGCAATCAGATAAGTTTGAAAAAATCAGCATTTAATAAAAAACTTAGATTTTCATGCGGTTTTACCAGATAAGTATGAAAACCTAATGAGCGAGCCATATCAATATTTTTAGCTCCATCGTCTAAAAAAAGACACTCTTCGGGAATTACTCCGGCCTGCTCCGCCAAAGATTCGAAAATAGCCTTATCGGGTTTCGTCAGTCCCATCTTATACGAAAAGAAACATTGATCAAAGAAATCATGAATTGTCTTTCCAGCTTTAGCAAATTCGCGGGCAGCACACACATCAATGTGCAAAGGATTGGAGTTGCTCAGCAACAATAACCTGTATTTTTTCTTAAGTTCAATCAATAATTCAATTTTCTCCATCGGAATATCGCATAAGAAAGAACACCATGCCTCATCAATCTGATTGTCGGTGACATTATTGCTAACATTTTTTCTCAGTTCGCTGCGAAACTGCACCGTATCAATTTCACCTTTCTCAAATTTCAGAAAAAAATCAGATTGACCAAAGTTACTCAGGTAATTATCAACATCTTTAAAACCTAATTTCTGAATATTTTCGATACATTGCGGTAAATCAAGATTAATAATAACACCTCCAAAATCAAAAATGAGGGTATTTATTGTAGAAATTTCTTTCATTCAGGGTAAAAAATTTGAAATATAATTTTTGTAGAATGGCAAATTTTATTACTTTTGCATTCGCTTTGCAAAGATACAAAAAATGTCGCAAACGCCGGCCCACATAGCTCAGTTGCTTAGTAGCACCTGACTCTCCCGATAGCTATCGGGACAGGGGGTCAAAAAAAGAGAAATATTGACAATAAATTGGACCCATAGCTCAGTTGGTTAGTAGC
>JAFNAV010000012.1 GCA_017860345.1 Bacteroidota bacterium
CGACTTCAACAAGTGAAGTCAGCGGATTGCGCCTGTGCAGCCCTGAGTTTCCGGGAATCCGCCATTTACGAAGTAAATAAAATCCGTATTTCAGATCCGTCATATCCGCGTTCGTCCGCGTACCTATTGTAGTTGCAAACAAGATATAATCTTGTGTTTTTTGCAAGAAAATAGAACGCGGATAAACGCGGTTATAGCAGATAAACGCGGATAAAAAACAGTTACACTGATTGTTGTTACGGATACCGACTTCAACAATTGAAGTCAGCGGATTGCGCCTGTGCAGCCCCCGAGTTTCCGGGAATCCGCCATTTACGAAGTAAATAAAATCCGTATTTCAAATCCGCCATATCCGCGTTCGTCCGCGTACCTATTGCAGCCGCAAACAAGATATAATCTTGTGTTTTTTTGCAAGTAAATAGAACGCGGATAAACGCGGTTATAGCAGATAACCGCGGATAAAAAACAGTTACACTGATTGTTGTTACGGATACCGACTTCAACAAGTGAAGTCAGCGGATTGCGCCTGTGCAGCTCCGAGTTTCCGGGAATCCGCCATTTACGAAGTAAATAAAATCCGTATTTCAAATCCGTCATATCCGCGTCAATCCGCGTGCCTATTGCATCCGCAAACCAGCAGTAGAAAGATTCTATAATCAGCCCTGCATAGTACAGTGGCTTGAAAAGCCTCCCGATAGCTATCGGGATTCATAACCGCATCCTGCCTTACAAGCAGCAGGTAGGCGGGATTGCCCACCGCAAGCCGATGGCATTGCGGTTATGAAAAATATTGCCTTCCAGGCAAGTTAGAACTGTTGAGTAATAGGCAAGATGTAACACCAGTTTCAGCGATTTAGCCCGGCCACACATTCAGCACAAACACCTTTTATGGTCATTTCTACTTTATGAATCATGTATTCAGGGGTATGGGGCTTTTGCCGTAAGGTGTAAACAAAGTCGGTACAGCAGGTTACATTTCCGCATTGTTCGCATATAAAGTGCGGGTGGCTGTCGGTGTGCGATTGATGTGAGCAACCGCCGGCGCATAAGGCGTAAACAGCCACCGTTCCTGCATTTTCGATAACGTGAGCAATACCGCTTTTTACAAAAGTTTGCAACGTACGATAAATGGTGATTCGGTCGGCCGGCGACAGCAGGTTTTCTATCTCGCTCAGTGTAAGGTTGCGGTGCTGCAGCAACATTTGCTCCAGCACCAGCATCCGCATAGGAGTAGCTTTTACTCCGGCATTTTCCAGGCTATCTATAATATTGGCATTCATTTTTTTCCAAACCATGTTTTAATATCCACATCAAATCCGGTTCCATTCATAAAATTGTACGTAGCCAGATTAAGTCCTTTTCCGTAAAAGTCCAAATCTATTTCTTTTCCGGTGGTAAAAGGTATTTCGTTGTTTGCAAATGAGTTAGGTTTTCTTTGCAATGATTGAGCCCCTACGCTTTCAGGCTGCTTACCCGACGGACTGTGAATAGTCATGGCATAGCGATGCCAGAATGCCGACTGTAACCAGCCCTTTGCAAACAAATCCCTCACCACTTCGAGCGATTCGGTGGTTTCCGTAGCTGTTTCGGTAGGAAATCCATACATCAGGTAAGCATGCGACATAATACCTGCTTCGGTCAGATTTTTCATACTTTCGCTGGCTGTTTCTATGGTGATTCCCTTGTTAATTAGCTTTAGTACGCGCGGCGAAGCCACCTCAAGACCACCCGATACGGCTATACAGCCCGACTTTGCCAATATATAACAAAGTTCAGGCGTAAAAGATTTCTCGAAACGAATATTGGTCCAGTAACTAACCGTAATTTTTCGGCGTATAATTTCCTCGGCCAACTGCCTGAGCACGGCCGGAGGAGCAGCCTCGTCGGTAAAATGAAATCCCGAAATTCCTGTTTGGTTCATTATGGCTTCCATCCGATCCACTAAGGTGGCAACAGGAGCTTTTTCGTAGCGTTTGATATAGTCCAGTGTGCCGTCGCAAAAAGCACATTTACCCCAGTAGCATCCGTGTGCCAGAGTCATTTTGTTCCACCGGCCATTGCTCCACAGGGCGTGCATAGGGTTGGTAAGTTCTATCAGATTGATGTAATGGTTGTCAAGCAACCCTTCGTAGTCGGGAGTGCCAAGGTTGGCAAAACTTATGTTTTCCTGATTCTCAAAATTCTCGTACACAAGCTCACCTGATTTACTCCTGTACACTGTTCGGATCAGTTCGCCCCCGGTAAGTAACCTGAGCAGCGGCAGTTCGCCATCGTCAAAGGTGATATAATCCACATAGTCGAAAATTCCGGTATCCGACAGTTGCCTCAGTTCCGTATTTACATATCCGCCACCCATAACTATTTTTATGTCGGGCCTGTGGCTGCGCAGCCATTGCGCGCAACGCAATGCGCTGTACAGATTACCCGGGAAAGGTACGGTAAACCCAACATATTGAGGCATTTCCAGGGCTATTCTTTCGGCAAACAGTTGCAGCAGAATTTCGTCGATAAACGAAAGTGGCTTTTCCAGTTCGCGTTGCAGAGGCTCAAACTCAGGCAGGCGTATACAAAGCGACTCGGCATAGCGTATCAGTTCAAAGTGAGGGTCGATATTTTGCCGGATAAAATCCGTTAAATCCCGCATAAAAATGGTACACAAATGAATAGCTTTATCATAGTTGCCAATAAGCCCGAATGCCCATTCAAGGTCGTCCTCCGACGGTTTTCGCTTACTTGCGGGCCAGAAATCAGGGTTGGCAAACCGCATAGCCAGCGAAGAGTCGCGCCCACTCAAAAACCGCATCACAGGTTCGATGTTGTGGATGTAAAACTCCTTTTGCATCAGCATATTTCTGTGCTGTTTAGTCAGTTTTTTATCTTCGCAAAGCTTGAAAATATCAGCTAATTTTTCCCGGGTGAAAAGCGCGGTAGCCAACTCAATACTCATATCGGCCTGTACGGCATTTATGCCATGCAGTTTCAGAAATCCGGTAAGCTGCATGGTGGCAGGGTAAGGAGTATTTAGTTGAGTAAGAGGTGGTGTAACGAGCAGTATTTTGTGCATTTATTATGTTTTTTTAGAAATAAAAGAAGAAACAAATGATTTTTCTGTTGGTCAGTAATGATATTTTTTTCTTATCACTTACAATGCAAACTTAAATAAAAATCTGCTAAAAACAGGTGATTCTTTTGAATTTCTAAAAAAATGAAGATGAAGTAGAAAAAGAGCATCTCCATAGCGCAAGTTTCGGCCTGCTTGTATTTAGTCGGGTACTTTGTTTGTACAGTTAAGCAATTTTTATTTAAAAAAATTACTACAAACACGGCTTTTATTCCTTATTTTGAATATTAAATCTTAATGTATTTATTATCTTTGTGTCGGTTAAGCGCTATTTTGCATTTTTCAAAAGGGTATATAGGTATATTTTATCCGCACTCGTAATAAAAGATGTTTTTAAAAAATATCCGTAAGAATATATATCGTCCCTCAGTAATCAGTATTGTCATTGATTTGATGATATTGTTGCTGGCACTGATTGTTGTGCTTAACTGGTTTCCGCTCACAACCCGGAATCCGTACGGAAAATACGATGAAGCAGCATTGGTATATGCCGTTTTGTGGGTGCTGTTTTCTTATTTATTGGGACGATACAAACCCCTTCATTTTCAGACTTATTTGCCGGCTTCGTTTAAGCTGTTGTATATCATTGTACTTAATACCTTTTTACTGTCCTACGTATCCTACGCGTTTTTTAATAGTTACTACTCTCAGTATGTAATTTTTACGTATAGCACGGTACTTTTTGTAATCAATATTTCATTTATCTCGTTATATTTTGCCTTGTTGTATGCGGTAGACTATGACGAAGAAATAGAAACGGCTGATGAGGTCAGGGAAAATGCTGTAGTGGTACCTGCTCCGCGCTTGAGCGATGATGAGTTAAAAGAGCGATATAAGATGATAGCTCATTTTGCAGGCAATACGTCGCTTGTCATGTTGAAAAAATCCATAGATTTGGGCAGTGGAAATACCTTTGTGCATTTGACATCAGATTATCAGGATATTGAATCGGTTGAAAACTATGCTTACGATACCATTATTCATTTACCCAGACTTAACAGTCATCGGGGAATTAATAAATTGTTTCGGATAGTCAATCAAAAATTACCCGATAAAGGATTTTTGGTGTGTTGCTTTGAGTCCAAAAGCACACGGAAGAAGAAGATACTTAACAGATATCCTTCGGGCATCAACTATATATTTTACCTTGTCAATTATACCTTCAGGCGCTTATTGCCCAAAATTTTTATTACCCGCAGGCTATATTACGACATCACTAAGGGCAAAAGACGTATTCTTTCGAAAACCGAAGTACTCGGCCGACTGTATTACAGCGGATTTGAGGTAATCAAAGAAAAGAAAATAGGCGATTTGAATTATTTTTACGCCAGACGAAAAAAACAGCCCGAATCGCAGCTAAAACGAAACTACGGACCGCTAATACGTTTGCGCCGTACGGGTAAGCATGGCGAAATTTTTGATGTTTACAAAATGAGAACCATGCACCCTTACTCTGAATACATTCAGGCCTATATATACGAGCGCAATAAATTAGATGACGGAGGAAAGTTCAAAAGAGACATACGGGTAACCACGCTGGGTAGGTTGATGCGTAAATACTGGCTCGATGAATTGCCTATGATTTTTAATCTGCTAAAAGGAGATATGAAAGTTGTTGGTGTGCGCCCGCTGAGTGTTCAGTATTTTAATCTTTACGATAAAGAATTGCAGGAAAAAAGAGTGAAATTCAAGCCTGGTTTACTGCCACCTTTCTATGTAGATATGCCTAAATCAATCGAAGAAATTCAGGCTTCGGAAATGAAGTATCTGACCGAATGCGAAAATAAAGGAGTTTTTAGAACAGATATAAAATATTTTTTCCTTATTTTGAAGAATATTTTTTTTAATAGAGCCCGAAGTGCTTAACGGATATTCCCGTAACATACGAACATTTATAAAGTTCTTTTCAGAGGAGAAGACGTTTTAACTTAAGTATATTATATATATTATTCTTTATAAACATGAGAAAACTAACTATTTTTGTTTTACTTGTGGTAGTATCTTTGTGCGGTTTTGCCCAGGATATTCCGCAGCATATTTCATATACAAGGATATATGAATTTCTGGACGAGTTGGCAACTGATAATATCATAGAGCTAAACTCAGCGATAAAACCTTATAGCCGGACTTTTATAGCGGGGCGGTTGAATGAGGCTTTGTGGCAGAGTGATAAGTTGAACTATCGTCAGCGAAAAGAACTTGATTTTTTTCTGAACGAGTATGCGCTGGAAAACAACCATTTACCTGATTCGAAAATTACCTTATTAAAAAACGAAAAACTAAAGTTAGCTTTGTTGCAGCCGGCATTTCATTATCAGGATTCTCTGTTCAGAGCCAGAGTTACCCCCATACTGGGTATGAATGTATCGGTTAACAGCAACGGACGTATTATAAAACGCTGGATAGGAGCTGAGTTTCAGGCAATGATAGGCAAACATTTGTCGGTATACGGTAGTTTGCGCGATATTTCTAACAATGGTGATACCCTATCGAGCTATAAATATCTGAACTTACAACCCGGATACGAATATAAAGAAGCAACTTACGGTGGCGACTACAGCGATTCGCGCGGAGGAATTAAGCTTAGCAACAGCTGGGGCTCGATAGGTTTGGTAAAAGATAATGTGGTGTGGGGCGATAATTTTCATGGTTCCAATATTCTGTCGGGCAGGGCGCCTTCGTTTCCAATGATTACTTTGCATCTGCAACCTGTCAAGTGGTTTGAACTCAATTATTTTCACGCATGGTTGGTTTCAAATGTGGTAGACAGCACCTATTCATACATCGAAAACGATACGAGGATATGGTACAGGCAAACCAATAAGTATATGGCCGCCAATATGTTTACATTCACTCCCGTACCCCGGTTAAAAATTTCGGTAGGAAATTCAATTATCTATGCCGAAAGAAATGTACAGGCAGCTTACCTGATTCCAATAGCTTTTTATAAGTCGATGGATCATACACTTACAAAAGGTATTGGCACCGAGAATCAAAACTCTCAGATGTTTATGAATATAAGTTCCCGAAATATTAAACACCTGCATTTGTATGCCTCGGTTTATGTGGATGAGTTTAATTTTGACAGGTTGAAACCCGGCAATGCCGAAGCCAATCCGATTTCGTACAAGCTTGGTGCAAATGTAAGTAATCTTCCGGTTGATAATTTGTCGTTTACAGTAGAGTTTACCCGCACCAATATCCTGAACTATAAGCATTCAATAGCTGCAATAAGCTATAGCTCCAATGGCTATAATTTAGGTCATTACATGGGCGATAATGCTCAGGAATTATATTTGGCACTACAGTATAAACCCTTCAGAGGGATTGATTTAAAGCTGTCGTACACCGATGCGCAGAAAGGCAATGAATATGATTACCTGCGGCGCGGAACATACAATGGTATCACGGGTACAGTAAGTGATATTATAAAACAGCCATCGCTGGGAGATGTAATCTGGACCAATAAGACATTAAATTTTTCGGGCACCTATGAGGTTTTCAATAATGTATATGCCGTTTTACAGGCAGAGTATAGCAATATTCAGAGTTACGAGCCGTCGGGGGCAGCTGTTTTCGGTGAGCGCCGTATGACTGCCGCCGAAACGTTGAACTATTTTACTCCGGCATTTCTGCAAGGAAAAAATGTAACGCTCAGTGCGGGCTTAAGTTTTGGTTTTTAAAAAAAATAAAGATTAGTTATGATAATAGGAATTACAGGTGGTATAGGTGGTGGAAAGTCCACTGTGTCGGAGATGCTTCGTGGCAAAGGATATCAGATTTACGACACGGATAAAGAGGCACGCAAACTGCAAAACGAAGTTCCCGGGATAAAAGAACAGATAATAAAGCTTTTTGGTGACGAAGCTTATACACAGGGAGAGTTAAACAGAAAGCACATATCTGAAATTGTATTTGCTGAACCCGAAATGCTTAAAAAGCTGAATGCAATTGTGCATCCGGCAGTGGAGAAAGAAATTACTTTGTGGGCAAACCGGTTTGAAAAGCAGGAGCTGTTGTTCATAGAGAGTGCCCTGCTTTATGAGTCGGGATTAGATAAATACTCTGATAAAGTACTGCTTGTAACATCGCCGGAATACATTCGTATAGATAGGGTGATGAAGCGCGACGGTATATCGCGCGAGCAGGTGTTGGCGCGTATAAGCAGTCAGATGCCCGAGAGCGAAAAAATTATCAGGGCCGATTTTGTCCTCGATACCGGCGATAGCAGTCGTGTGCCGTGGCAGCTCGACGAGTTTTTACAGCAACTTATTTGATATTATATTCAGGGTCAATAAAAAAAGGACTTTTCACTGATAGTGAAAAGTCCTTTTTTACTTGTAGCGGGAACGAGAATTGAACTCGTGACCTCCGGGTTATGAATCCGACGCTCTAACCAACTGAGCTATCCCGCCATTTTCCTGAAAAGCGAGTGCAAAGATAGTTATTTTCGGATAATTGACAAATTATTGAGTCGAAAAATATCAAGAATAATAAGCCCTGACCAATAGTTTAAATATAAATTTCTGAAACATAACAGCCTAAGCAATATGAACGATTGCATGCAGCGCTTTTTATGATATAAAAACCGGCTCAAAAGCGCTGATGTTTTCTATACTTACGATAATATAAGCAAGTATTTAAAACCAGCATTTTTGAGCCGGACTTTCTGAGATTTATATTTTAACCTGACAATGTAGCCGAGGTTTTGTTTCTTCACATAACGGGCAGTATTGCAGTCTGATGTCAGTTGTTTTATTTACCGAAATCCGGTTTCATACCCAAATGGTACATTACAAACGACCACATATCCGTTTGAGCATCAATAATTTTGCTAACAGGCTTTCCGGCGCCATGTCCGGCATTGGTATCTATTCTGATTAGCGCCGGGTTTTTCTTGCTGGCCCGGGCTTGCAGGGTAGCTGCAAATTTGAATGAGTGTGCCGGTACCACGCGGTCGTCGTGATCGCCGGTCATAACCATAACAGCCGGATATTTCGTACCCTCTTTTACGTTGTGTAGCGGTGAGTAAGCTTTCAGGTATTCAAACATCTCGCGGCTATCTTCACTGGTTCCATAATCGGTAGCCCAAGCCCATCCAATGGTGAATTTATGGTAGCGGAGCATATCCAGCACGCCAACTTCGGGTATGGCCACAGCAAATAAATCGGGACGTTGTGTGAGGCACGCACCTATGAGCAGCCCACCGTTAGAGCCACCGTCGATAGCCAGTTTTTCTTTCGAGGTGTATTTTTCCTGAATCAGATATTCGGCAGCAGCAATAAAATCATCAAATACGTTTTGTTTCTGCATTTTGGTGCCGGCCTTATGCCATTTTTCGCCATATTCGCCACCACCACGTATATTGGCTACCACATATATACCACCTTGTTCCAGAAATGGTATCCGACCCATGTTGAACGAAGGATTCATACTGATATTAAAACCACCATATCCGTAAAGCATCAGAGGGTTTTTTCCGTTGAGTTGCATCCCTTTTTTGTAGGTTATAAACATCGGAATTTTTGTTCCATCTTTGCTTGTATAAAACTGTTGTACAGTGGTGTAGTCATCCTGTTTAAACTTGGTTTCTATCTGGTTAAACTTACGGGACTGGTTCTCTTTTACGTCAAACAGGTAAATGCTTTGAGGTATGGTGTACGATGTAAAGGTGTAAAATGCTTCATTATCGTCTTTATTGCCTGTAAATGCCGTTATACTACCTAAGCCGGGTAATTTTACTTCGTAAAGCTCGTTGCCGTTATAATCAAAGGCATAAGCATGACTGGCCGCATCTTTTTCATATTGTACAATAAATTTTCCACCCATAACCGATACGCCTGTAAGCACATTCTTAGTTTCAGGAATGACGGTTTTCCAGTTTTCGCGCGATGGTTTTGCCGGATCTATCTCTATGAGTTGCTGGTTGGATGCTTTCCAGTTGGTAAGTACGTATATTTTCCCCTGTATGTAATCTACTACGGCGTAGTCATTATCAAAACCATTTTCGAGTGTTACAAGTGGTGCATCTTCAGTGGTCAAATCTTTGAAATACAAAGAGTTTCCCGAGGTAGACTCCGTTTCGGTTATGAACAAATATTTTTCGTCGCCCGATACGCCAGCGCTACAGTTCCTAAGCGGGTGCTCGCGGTTTTCAAACACAAGTTTATCCTGCTTCTGATTATCACCTATTTGATGGTAAAATATCTTGTGATATTCATTCTTGTTAGAAAATTCCTTTCCGGCCACAGGTTCATCGTAAGCGCTGTAATAGAATCCGTTACCTTTCCAGGCTATGCCCGAAAACTTCACCCATTTAATCACATCCGACAATAATTCTTTGGTTTCGAGATTCATAATGTATATCTCATTCCAGTCCGAACCGCTACGCGCTATACTGTAAGCCATGTATTTACCGTCAGCCGAAAACTCTATTTGCGAAATAGCCACAGTTCCGTCGGCCGATAATTTATTCGGGTTGAGCAGTTCCTCGGGTTGGCTATCCAGACTGTTTTGTCTGTAAAACACGCTTTGGTTTTGCAGTCCGTCATTTTTATAAAAATAGTATTTACCCTTATGCTTAACGGGTGCGTTGTATTTCGGGTAGTTTGTTAGCTCGGTTAGATGTTCTTTTAAAGCCTGCCTGAAAGGGATTTTGTTCAGATATGTATAAGTCACCTGATTTTGAGCTTTCACCCATGTTTCGGTAGCACGCGATGTATCGTTTTCGAGCCAGCGATACGGTTCGGCCACCTTTATTCCAAAATAGCTGTCGCTGATATCCTCTTTGGACGTATCCGGGTACTTAATTTTTAGCGAAGAATTACATGCCTGCATAGTAAGCAATAAAAAAATAGTTGGAAATAAATGTCTGATTCTCATATTTTCTCATTTTTATTTATAAATCAGTTTGTTGGGTAACAGGAAATAAGTAATGTTGTATAATTCATTTTTAATTTCAAGAATAAATGATGCTTTTGAGTAAATACAACAGAATATTCGATACCTGTGTTTGTGAGATGATCATTATTTAGATTTTCACTTCGCTATGAATCATAACAAAGTTCTATAATTCAAAAAAACATAAGTCCCGTTACGCTCATCGGTTTAAAAAACTCCAGGCCAACCAGGCCATACCTCCAAAACCTGTTTCCAGAGCAGCCTCGTCAATGTGAAAAGTGGCACTGTGCAGTCCTCTGGTGTTGGTATTGGAAGCTCCTTTAACCCCAAATCTGTAGAAAGTACAGGGATATTGCTGAGTGAAAAAAGCAAAATCTTCAGATGTCATGCGCATTTCGAGTGATGCAACATGCTCTTTCCCAATCCATTCCTCTGCAAATTCACGGGCTTTTCGGGTGACTTCGGCATCATTGATTACACAGGGATATCCATCGGGAATATCAATTTCGGCTGTGCATCCGTAAGCTTTGCTTGTTTCATCAATAATGCGGCGAATATGCCTGATAGCCTCGGCGCGCCAGGTTTCGTCCACTGTGCGGAAAGTACCTGATAGCTGCACTTCATGCGGAATAATGTTTTGTGCACCTCCAGCCAAAAATCTACCAAAAGTAAGTACCATGGGCGTAAGCGGATGGCAAAGGCGGCTGCGTACCTGCTGGAGCGAAACCAACGTTTGAGCGCCTGCCAGTACGGTGTCGTTGGTCAGGTGAGGCAAAGCTCCATGTCCGCCCTTACCTTTTATTTTTACATGAATTTCGTCGGCCGAGGCCATTATTTTGCCCGGCAAAAAGGCCATTGTACCAGTAGGATAATCTACCGAAACATGCTGAGCTATAATCAATTCAGGTTCAATGTCCTGAAAAATTCCATCTTCGAGCATCAGGCGGGCTCCACCCGGAGCTTTTTCTTCGCCCGGCTGAAATATCAGTAAAATTGTACCCTCGAAGCTATCTTTAAGGCAATTCAGAACTTTAGCAGCGCCAAGCAAGCATGCAGTATGGGCATCGTGTCCACAGGCATGCATTACGTTTTCATTTTCGGATTTCCAGGGTAGTTCATTGGCTTCGCATACAGGCAGAGCATCCATATCGGCTCTGAGGGCAATCACTTTTTTTAGCGGATTAAGGCCTTCAATGCGTGCTAAGATACCGTTTCCACCTATGCCCGAGCGGTAAGGTATTTTCATGTTTTGCAGTTCAGCGCATATAAAACGGGCAGTTTCATATTCTTCGAACGAAAGCTCAGGATGTGCATGAAAGTGCCTGTAATACGCTATTACATCACCTTTATATTGTTGGGTAAGTTCTTTTATTTTATTTTTCATTCAGCGTAAAAAACTATTGGGTCGTTATACTGTTATGGAAATATAACAGGAAATCAATGCTTCCTACCGCAAAATTAGTATTTTTGAGCTAATTAGTTGTTTGAAGCATCAAATAATAACTTTTTATTTCAAAACATCTGCTTAAAATTGGTTTAAATATAAGTGATTTAACTAATTTTATAACAGATAATTCTATAAATAAGTGTAGTAACACACAAATTTTTCTAATTTTGCATGTCAAATCACTAACTATTTAATTTCAAAATAAAAAACATGAAAAAGGTTAATTTACTATTGTTTGGTTTATTTGTAACCCTTGCATCGTTTGCTCAACAGCCGGTTATCACTTTTGAAACCAAAACTCACGATTTTGGAGTAGTAAAGGAAGAAGCTGAAAAAGCAACATATGTATTTAGTTTTACCAACACGGGCAAAGCTCCTTTGGTTATCAACAGAGTTCAGGCTTCGTGCGGATGTACTACACCTACATGGACCAAAGAACCGATTGAACCCGGGAAAAAAGGTACAGTGACTGTTGTATACAGTACAGCTAATCGTCCGGGTGCATTTACCAAATCAATTACAGTTTACAGTAATGCGGCAGAAGAGCAGGTTGTGCTTATGATTAAGGGTGAGGTAACTCCCAAAACAGTTGCTGCCAACTAAAAAAATATTTTACCATAGATAGATATCAGTATAAAACGAGCATTTAGCCCCTCAAAATCGGGTTTTAATGTGGTTTTTATACGATAATCATAAAAAATAAAAAGGAACGCATGAAAAAGATTAGTTTGCTTTTACTTGGTTTTGCTTTGGCATTCAATGCTTTCTCACAAAAACCGGTTATTTCGTTTGAATCAAAAAGTTATGATTTTGGTAAGGTGGCCGAAGAAGACGAAAAGGCAATACATGTTTTCAATTTTATAAACACAGGAAATTCACCATTGGTTATCAACAGAGTTCAGGCTTCGTGTGGATGTACTACCCCTACATGGACTAAAGAACCGATTGAGCCCGGTAAAAAAGGAACAGTTACAGTTGTGTACAGCACCGTCAATCGTCCGGGTGCATTTACCAAGTCGATAACTGTTTACAGTAATGCTACCGATAATCAGGCTGTTCTAATCATTAAAGGAGAGGTAGTTCCTAAATCATCTTCTCTGTCATCATCAGCTCAATCGCTGCCAGTACTGATGGGGGGAACTTTACGGCTCAAGTCCAAAATAGTTCAGATGAATAATGTGGATAAAGGAAAAACTCAGGTGAGAGAACTGGAAATTTTAAACAGCGGAAAATCGAATATTAAAGTAGGTATTGAAAATATGCCTAAATATTTGATTGCGAGAGTTGTACCTCAGGTGCTGGAACCCAATGAATCTGGTAAAATTATTTTTACGCTCAGTTCGGCGCTCTGTTCGCAATGGGGACCTTTGGCTAACGATGTTTATGTAACTCTGAACGGACAAAAAAGCTTCACTGATGATTATCAAATCAAAGTGATTTCTAATATTGTAGAGGACTTCAGTAAGCTAACGCTTGATCAGAAAAGGAAGGCTCCTATTTTTGATTCACCTACCCGTACCATTGATTTGGGAGTAGTAAAGCCGGGTTTAAAGAAAACTACCAAGGTAAAGATTAGTAACAAGGGAGTAAGCGCTTTGGAGATAAGGAGAGTGATTAATAACAACAAAGAACTCGCTGTGAATCAAAATAAGCTCTCAATAGCCGGAGGGCGTGTCAGCGCTTTGGATGTAGCTTTGGATGCAAGTGCGCTACCAGAGGGCGATTATAAAAAATCTATTACCGTACAAACCAACGACCCGGATAACTCGTACGTCATGTTTGTACTTAGTTGGAAGGTGAAGAAATAAAACAGTATTGTAATATAATAATTTTATATCAAAAGCCGGGATTTGTCTTGGCTTTTGCTTTTTAAATAGTTAAATCTTATTCTGTAAACTAAAAAAAACAATTTTATTGTGCATTATAAACATCATCACCCCGAAAATGACCCGGATTATAAAGGCCTGACGGTAAACGAAGGCGTTGAATCCGTACCTACGGTAAATCCGTATAATCGTCCTAAACGCAAGGCCCGTAAATTTACTCCTGCCGAGTTTGTCGAAGGCATTTTGAAGGGCGATGTGTCTATGTTGAGTCAGGCCGTTACGCTGGTAGAAAGTTCGTTGCCTGAGCATCAGCAGTTGGCTCAGGAGGTTATTGAAAAATGTTTGCCTTACTCGGGTAAATCAGTTCGTTTGGGAATAACAGGTGTTCCCGGTGCCGGAAAAAGTACTTTTATTGAGGCTTTAGGAATGCACCTGGTACGCTCCGCACATAAGTTGGCTGTACTTGCCATCGACCCAAGCAGCGAACGCTCCAAAGGCAGTATCCTGGGCGATAAAACCCGTATGGAAGAGCTGTCGGTAGCAAGCAATGCGTTTATTCGTCCTTCACCTTCGGCCGGATCATTAGGAGGGGTGGCTCGCAAAACGCGCGAAAGCATAGTATTGTGCGAAGCTGCCGGATTCGATACAATTTTTGTAGAGACAGTAGGAGTAGGGCAGTCCGAAATTGCGGTTCATTCCATGGTCGATTTTTTTCTGCTTATTCAGTTGGCAGGTACCGGCGACGAGCTACAGGGAATAAAGCGCGGAATTATGGAAATGGCCGACGGCATTGCCATTAATAAGTGCGATGGGAGTAATGTAGACAAAGCCCGGGTTGCCCGTACACAGTACCAAAATGCACTGCACCTGTTTCCTGCACACGAATCGGGCTGGACTCCGCAGGTGATTACCTGTTCGGCTGTTGAAAATACCGGCATAACCGAAGTGTGGGAGATGGTGGTGAAATATGTAGATTTTGTAAAACTAAACGGATATTTCGACTATAAGCGCAATTCGCAATCGAAGTACTGGATGTACGAATCAATCAACGAATATCTGAAGAATCATTTTTATCAAAATATGCACATTAAAGAGCAGCTCAATGTTTTTGAACAAAAGGTTTTGTCCAACGAACTTAGCTCTTTCATTGCAGCCAGAGACTTGCTTGATATGTTTTACAGTGGCAGGTAACCGATAAAAGTGTACACGAAAAATGGGGCAGACTCAGAAAGGGATGTAGATTATTTCAATACATCCTCACTGCTGATGGGTGCGTAAGGCCCCTCTTTAACTTCAAAAATGACTGTTCCTTTTTCCAATACTTCAATGTTGTGCCATACGCCGGCAGGAATCGTAATGCCATACTCACCCTGGGTAGGGCTTAGAAGCAGTTGTCGTAACCGGTTCTTATTTCCGTCATAAAAGTTTACAAACAGGCTGCCTCTCAGTATGATAAAAGTTTCGCCGATATGCTTATGTCTGTGCACCGGAATTTCGGTTTCGGGCTCCAGGGCATTCAGCAACCTTTGAACCGGTTCTTCGAGCGAGGCATGCAGGTTATAATTTTTACGCAAGCGAGAGCTCGCAGCTGCTTCAGCAGAAATCTGGTTCAATAAATCGTTATTTATAATTTTCATAATTTTAAAAGTCAGTGAACAGAAAATGCCGGGGCTAAAGAAATGAATACGATAACCGGATTTTCTTTAATTTCTTCTGATTCTTATCTGGATAGCATTTTTCAGAGGTTTTTCGCTAAAGAAAATAAGGTATCCACCTCCGCCGGCTCCACTCACTTTCCAGCCCAGAACATCAGGCTTAAATACTTCAATCTGACTCATTATGTCATTATTCACCATATCCGGAAACATTTTAATCTGAGCATTGAAACTATCAATCATAGCCTTTCCGGTAAGTTCAGCATTCTTTGTCAGGAGTGCATTCCAGCAATTTTCCGCAGCTTTGCTCAAAGCCACAGCTCCATCTTCGTTAATGCAGGTATTGGCCAGCACATCGTACGAATCGATGCGCGGGTATAGCGGTATCATCCATATCCTGTCTTCTATCCATTGCAGCAAATCATCGTTGCAGTTACTTTCCATGGCCACAGGCCAGTAGTCGCCGTCGTACGAAAAACGGTTAAGCCCGGGCATGGTAATCCCCAGCGAATCCTGCGAGCCGCTTACGTACTTTGTACCCGGAGGATTTTCAAAGCAAAACAGTGTTTTAGCTAATTTTTCTTTATCGCCATCGGGTATATCAGTTTGCCATAGTTCAATGGCTTTTTTCCGGCTGCTTGTAGACATGCCGCTTCGGTCGTTGAACTCATAATCGGGTTCGATGCAAATGGTGATAACAGCGCCGCTTGCATATTTGCTCACATAAGGCTGGTCGAGCCAGCCGCCGGCTAAATCAATTCTGTAGGGTATGCGGCATTCTTTGCGCAAAGCAGTGGTTGAGCGGGTAGGAAGGTTGCCATGCGGTATGCGCTGACTTACAACGTATTCAATGCCAAGCTCTTTGCATAAAGCTTCTTTGGCAGCAGTATGCCCGTCGGCATTTACAAAGAAAATATCCGGTTTCAGGGTTTTAAGTTCGTCTAAAAAATCGATTAGTCCGCTGCCAGAGTTTATCCAGGCATCTTTTACCGATTTCAACGATTTTACCATATATAGCCTCTCAGCATCAGAGTTTATGGTTTTTCGGGCTTTTAGTTCATATATAGTTTTATCGGAGCCAATGCCTACATACAAATCACCATAGCCTGCTGCCTCTTCAAAAAACGCCACATGCCCGCTATGCAGCATATCGTAACAACCGCTTACAAAAACCTTTTTAGTCATCTGCTTTTATATTTGAATGAGGTGCGAAATTAACCAATAATTCTATTAAATACAAGTATTTATTGCCGATTTGCTGTATGCAGGAAAAAGTATTTTTTTTTAATACAAACATACGTTGTACATAAACCTGTGATAACTAATAAGCTATAAATAACATGATGAGTTCCTGACAGCAATAAACCCATAGAGATAATAAGCTGCAAAACCGCATAAGCACCGGATACAATCAGGTGAGGAACTTTCAGTTCGTTGGCCAAAAGCTGATAGAGGTGTTTCCGGTGGGGCTTAAAGATGTTTTCGCGTAGCGTTATTCTGTGAGCGATTGTAAGCACAGCATCGACACCATAAACGCTCAGGAGCATGATGTACGAAAAGTTTCCGGAGGAGATAATCAGTTGTCCAAGTAAGAATACAACGATGAAAGCCATAGAAACAGAACCAACATCGCCGGCAAAACACCTGGCTTTTTTTCTGAAATTAAAAAAACAAAACACAAGTAAGGCTATGATTGTGAGATAGATAAGCCTGTTGTCGGTAAATGTGCTTACATAATTATTAATATACCATAAACAAATAATACCAGCCATACTATAAGCTCCGGTGATACCATTAATGCCATCCATAAAGTTGTAAGCGTTTACAATTCCCGTACATAAAACAAGAGCAAATATCCAGTAATACCATGGAAAGTTAAACAAGCCCCATTGCATGAATAACAGAAGTATAGCTACAAAGTGTATAGATAATCTTAGTTTTGAGGATTGAGGCTTTATGTCGTCGGCAAAACTGATGATCGATATAAGGCTAAGTCCAACCCAGAACCAGGGATACAGGAATCCGCTTGTAACAAAAAAAATCAGTACTGCCGGATAAAAAATAATACCACCTCCCCGCAAGGTAATACGGGTATGCGAACTCCGCTCATTAGGTTTGTCGATGATATTAAACCTATCGGCAAGTCTGAAATAGAAAAGCTGAAGGCCGAAGAGTACAATTGCGATAATGAAGTAAATCATTTATGGTTAAAACTAAGTATTGTTTTCTTAAGTCCATCAACCGGGTCGACCGGCATTTTATCTATCTTCAAAGCATCTTTTATCTTCTTATTCGAAACGATAAAATTAGCCGTAAGTTTATCTATCCGGTCTTTGTTTTTAGTAAAGTGCAGACATGCTCCGGTATTAGCTGCAAAGCGGATAAGCCAAGGAGAAAATTTCCAAATCCTCACAGGTTTATTTGCGGTGTTGGCTATAAGGGTTATCAGTTCGTTAGTAGATATGGCTTCATCATCAGCTATATTGTAAACTCCTGATTGAATATTATTCTCAATTAAGCGTTCGACAATATAACTAAGATTGTCTATTGAAGTAAAAGACCTTTTGTTTTCAAACTTACCCAGAGGGTAAGGAATACCTTTCAGAACAAAGTTATACAAAAGATTTAAATTTCCTTTGTTACCAGGTCCGTGTATCATACAGGGTCTCAATATGTACACCAGTTTATCAGCTTTTGCATCCAAAATGTATTTTTCGGCAGCGAGCTTACTCATGCCATAAGGGCCAACAGGATTAGGGATAACATCCTCGGTGAGTTTGTCAGCCAATACTTTGTCTGCTACCGCTTTAACCGAACTGAAATGTATGAACTTTTTCGCCTCGGATTGTAAAAACCAGTCGAATATTTTTTGAGTTAGTCCGGTGTTAATATCAAAATATTTTTCGCTATGAGTTAGGTTTTTAGTGTCGTGTGCCATACCTGCCAGATGAATTACCACATCAACAGCTGGTAAAACGTCCAGGTTGTCCCAGCTATAAGTTTCAATAATACCTCCTACAGCAGAAGTAACAATATCTAAGCCATAGATATTATGTTTCAGTTTAAAGTCTTTTACAAGGTTTGAACCTACAAACCCGTTTACGCCAGTGATAAGAATATTCATTTATTAGTAAAGATAAATTCCCGCAATTTTATAATGTATTTTAAATAAAGTATAATCAGGTTTGTATAAATTCCATTTTCTTTACACGCTCTTATTATTTCTTTATTAAGCAAATAGGTATTTCGTAAAGAAAATTGGCTTGTTCCACCTGTTCGCATTTTCATAACATCAATTGGTATATAAACGCATTTAATTTTCATTTTGTATAAAAACCGGATTAAAAGCTCATAATCAGCTGCAATTTTATAATCAGTTTTATATAAACCATATCTGGTAAAATTATGTTTATAAGTGAAAAATGACGGATGCGCAGGCATAAAACCGTATCTGAATAATCCCGGTTTGAATTTTTTTGAAGAATAATACCTAACCGTTTTATCAAGATTAGAGGGCTTTACAAACCTGATATCTGCCATTGTAGCCTCTGCATCCGGATTATCTTCAAAAGCCTTAACTATTTTTGAAATTATGTCTGTCTGATGGTAAAAATCATCAGAATTGATTATCCCGATTATATCACCCGTTGCCATGCCAATGCCTTTATTCATAGCGTCATACAGGCCACTGTCAGGTTCGCTAATCCACTTTATTCGGTTACCAAATTTAGGCTCATAATCCTGTACTATGTTTATAGTAGAGTCATCGGATTTTCCGTCAACCACTATATACTCAATGTTGGAGTAAGTCTGGTTTAGTACCGACTCCAGAGTGTCCCTGATGGTTGAAGCGCTGTTGTATGTAACAGTAACAATACTTATTTTCATTTTTTAGGATACAAGCACGTTTTTAATTTTATCTAACGTTCTTTTTTCAGTAAAATTATTCGATACCCATTGAATATTATGATTCTGTACCGAGAGTAGGTGCATTGGGTTGTTGACCACACTGTCAATTGCATTTACAATTTCCCGGGACGATAATGGTGTAACTAATTTTCCATTTTCGGGCAAAACTATTTTCGGAATATATTTATAATTGGTACTAATAATATAATTTCCGGCTCGCATTGCTTCTAATATTGAAATAGGAAATGCTTCAGTTACATAGTAAGTTGGTAGAACGAATATATCTGATTTCCATAACAATTCCTTCTTTTCTTCTCCTTTGCATATCCCAAGATAATTGATTCTTTCGGGAAATTCGCTTTGCAGGGCATTCAGATGACTATAAAACTCAGTCTCAATTTCGTTAGAAGAAGCGTAGGAATCGCCCTGAATATCGCCGGCTATATTGATGTTAATCTTGTCGTACTTATTTAGTATTTCTTTGCTCGCAGTCAAAAGATCAATGATTCCTTTGCTTTTCATTACGTTTGACAGATAGAGTATATTGATACCCTCATGGTTTTGTTTTTGAGCAGGTAGAGTATCTAAACTGTTGTTGTAGCAATTTTCAACCACAACTTTTTTCATGGATGGGAAAATATCAAACTGTTCCTCCATACCATCAATTAATACAATACTGGTATGGATAAAGGAGTATGCATGGTAAACAAGCTTTTGATAAAAAGCAGGGAGGTTTTGATAGAATGACATAAAATCGGAACCATGGAGATGATTTATCACCTTGATTTTTTTTATTTTAGCACTGTAAAGCAATATAATATCCCGAAACGAGCCCCTAAAACTTCTGCTACATGTGAAATAAATCAAATCAGTTTTTTTTGTAAAAACAGCTACAAGTATTTTTACAAATAACATCAGACTCGATATGATGGAATTTCGGTTAGAGATATTGAGTAAAGTGATATTGTGAGTGTTTTTTAAGGACTCAAATACCATTGTAAATGCTACCGACTGTCCATTATAAGGTGGTACAACCGGTCCCATAAATATTATGTTTTTTTTTCGGGGCATGCTTTATGTCGTTACTTCATTTGGCCGTTAAGGATTTGAATAATTCAGTCCATTGTGCCATAATAGGCTCTTTGCTGAAGTTCTTTACTTTTTGTAAAGCTAACTCACCCATCTTTTTTCTGAGGGCATCATCTTCTATCAAGATGCAAATTTTCTCAGCAAGTTGCACGATATTTCCATTTTCTACCAAAAAACCATCCAGATTGTTTGTAATTATTTCACTGGGTCCATATTCACAATCGAACGACACTACCGGTAGTCCGCACGTCATGGCCTCGATAAGCACCATCGGTAATCCCTCATAACGCGAACTCATTACATAAAATGCGCTTTTGGAATATTCAGATAATACATCGTTCGTAACTCCACGTAATTTAATTTGGTCGAGCATGTTTAGGTCACTAATTCTGTTCCCGATTTTTTCGTTCCATTCTCCAGTACCAAATATGTTCAGAGTCCAGTCAGGATGTTTTTTGGCAACAATAGCCCATGCCTCTACAAGCATATCATAGCCTTTCTGAGCATCTAACTTACCAACTGTAATAACAGTTTTAGTGTCTGAATTCGACAGTTTTGGGTTGTCGAAAAAGCTGAAATTGGGTATGTTGACGATGTTGCTATGCGTTTTTTTCCATTGCAGCATATCTTTTTCTGTAAGTACTATCAGTTTATCCAATAGCTTTACACTTCGTTTGAGTTGAATGGTGCGTATTTGTCCGAGCAGTTTCCAGACTAAGCCTTTTTTTCGGGCTTCCAAAAACTGTTTTCTGAAATTCATAGAGAAATGAATTTCAGCAATTTTTTTACAATTTACAGGCAATGTAGCTAAAAAATCAATTTCTTTTCCACAGAGCGACAAGCAGATGTCGATCTTTCTTTCATTAATGATATGCAGCAATGCTTTCCTATATCTTCGTATTTTAAGCTTATGCGAAATATATTTTTTAAGTAAGCGGTCGGTAAAGTGAGAGTCAAAATCCAAATCAAGATGTACGATTTTTATTTTGCTGTTTAGTTCAAAGTAGGTTGGTCTACCCATTTGGTCGGTAGTGACTATGGTTACCTCATATCCCGGAATCAAGGCCAGATAATTTGCCTTTTCAGTTAAGATACGTTCCATTCCTCCGGGGTTGAACAAAGCGGGTACACAATATAAAACATTCATATTTAAACCAAATTTAGATAACTTTTCAGTTGTTCGTTATCCCTTTTGTCGAAGTCAAAATCAGAACAGTTTTTTTTGAAAAAGGCATATCGGTTTTCTATTTCATCAATTGCTTGTTCCAAACTTTTGGCAGAATAGGGATCAAAAATCAAGCCTGTTTCGGGCTTCAATACCATATCGAACTGACAGCCAACCGCATTGCTTACCAAAACCGGAAGCCCGTGGTATATGGCCTCTTCTACCACCAAACCCCACGTTTCAGACAACGAAGGTAGTATAAATACTTCGTGTAATTGGTATATTTCATGAATTTTTTCATTATCAATAAATCCCCGAAAAAAGATGTTTGCTCCCGATTTTTCTTTCAAGCTTTGTTCCAACTCTCCTGTACCCACAATCGTGAGTTGTTTTCCATTCCTGTTAAACACATCAATAAGGAGTTCAATGTTTTTTAAAGGAATAAGCCTGCCAACAAACAAGTATTTGATTTCTTCATTTTTTGTAACATTCAGTCTTCTTGCCACACTTCTGTTAAATAAACCTACCCCTTTGGTTTCAATGATAGAACCTTTGTAGTTAAGAGCTTCAATTACAGCTGTCTGTAGTTTTCCCGGAGGCAATGCTGACGAAAATCGGCTTAAAATTATCTTTTTTATAATCCGGTGTATTCCTGTAGTTTTACTTTCTTTTATCGACGACTCAAACTGCAGGCAGTTTTTTTGCTTAGCTGTTAACCAAATAAGCATTTGCTCTTCAATATCAATGTAACCTCCGTAAATAATTTTGGAAAAATTATATGACCTACAAATTTTTATTAAGCGAAGAACTGACCTCAGTTTTTTTCTTTTTTCTATTTGGATGTTTGAAATCAGTTCATATGAGAATAGTGAATGGCCGTTAAAATCTTTGTCAATTACCACCTGATTGGTGAGAGCTATAAATACCACATGTATTCTACAACGCTTACTTAGTTCGTTGTACAGATTTATTTTGTAAAACGAGGGGCAGTTATTGATAATCAGGATATCGATGTTTTTTTTCATGCCGTTCATTTATATTTTGTAATTAGTTGTCACATGGAACTCGCATCCCGATAGCTATCGGGACATGGTCTTTGGTTTATAACAGTCCCTAATTCTATCAGGATGCTCGTTTAAAATAATTAATCGATCTTTATCTATTTATACAAATATCTATCCATGCTTTAAATTCAGCTGCTTTTAGTTTATTCCCCGTTATAAGGGCCAGCACATATTTTATCCGGTACATAACCAGTAAATTCTTGTAATATTTTTTTATATCAGCATTGTATTTGTCGAAATAATAGTTTCTGGATTCGTTTCCAACCTTAAGTAGCCACTGATTTACTTCGCGCCCATGAGCCAGATGCTTAACCTGAATGTCATTAGCCAGTACAACATCCTTGTTCAGTTTTAATATGCGATTTGATATGTCGGCCTCTTCGTGAAAAAGGAAAATATTTTCGTCAAATAGTCCGGCTTCAAATATTGTTTGCTTATCGAAAACCAAAAAACTACCCGAAAAAAACATTTTTTCAAGTTTGTACAATCCCAGTTTTATTAACAGGTTGTCAAATAGCATATTGGCTAAGTTGCTGTGTTCAGGCTTAAAGTATAAACTACGCGTACTATCAGTAAACGATACGCCTAACATACCAATACCGGGGTGTTGTTTGAATTTACCTATGATTTTTTCAAACACGGGCGATAAGATTCTTATATCAGGGTTCATCACAGCAACAAGGGGTGCCGAGGCATTTATAATTCCCTGATTATTACCATGTCCATAACCGCCGTTGACAGGACTGGCAATTAAAGTTATCGCATCGCCGAATTTTTCCCGAATTTTTTCAAAAAGATTATCTCTTTCGGTACTACAATTGTCTACTACAATGATTTCGAGCAAATCACCTATGTCGTTATATTTCAATAATGACTCCAGACAATCGAAGATATGTTTTTCTGAATTGTGAGTTACAATGATTATGGAAAGTTTTTTCTTTATCATGGAAAAATAAGTGCATTTGATTTTAAAATTTCGAGAGCAGCTCTGAAACCTGATACTCCTAAAATAAAGTCGGGTAGCAAGTACAGGAAAATAAATGTTCCTTCAAATAAAATAATCAGAAATGAAAAGCTCTTTATACGTTCAACTCGGTTGTTTTTGTAATTGTTCGCGTATGTAAGGTAAGCCACCCAAACAATGATTGAAGAAATAATATATCTGTGGCAAAATATCTGTATAAAAGTACTTACAGGTAAAACAATGATTGAATACAAAGAAAGTTTATACAAAAAATTATATTTTAGGTCGGCATCCAGTTTTTCTGAATTTTCTTTTTTCAAATCCAGATGAGTTCTTATTACAAACAAAAACCAAAATATCCAGATAAAATTATTAAATAAACCACCACCAAACGACGAAATCATCTTCGGGTCAAAATAGCTTGTATATTGGGGAACCAAAGCTATCAGTATTTTGTAGGAAGCCCAAAAAACTACTGAAAAGCCCACACACCATAGTAAGATACGCTTTAAGTAAACCTCTGTATTGTACCTGTAGAACATGAAAATAAACGGAAACATCAAAATAATAGTAAGATGTGACATAACTGAAAAACAGGTAAATATACCGAAAATAATCTTGTTCTTGGCCACTATCAGCTCATAACTGGCTGTCAGGAATAATGCAAAAGCCACATAAAAGCGGATTTGATTAGATAAAGGCACAAACTGTAAAATCGCATAAATACAGATAATTATAAAAGTGTCACTTTTTCTGAATCTACTTGCAAAGTACACAAATAGTACAGCCATGATTATGATGTGTATCTTATATAAAAATGAAAAACTATATCCGTAATCACGTAAAAAATGCGATAAAATACCAAACAGATAATCACTTGATTCAATTTTTTGGTTAAATACACTGGTATAGTTTATCCAATCGTTGTTTTTGGTAACCTCCAGAAACAACACCAAAAAGAGTATCACTGCTAAAGCAACACTCTGGATATTTAAAAAAGGAGACTCCCTGGATATATTAAAGTAATATAAAAGCGAAAGTACAATAACTATGCAAACAAAAAAAACAAACATATTTATTGGAGATTTTTTATTATTTATCTAAGTTGGGTTCGTCTATATTATTATACTGGTTTTCATCAGCTTCATTACCTATTTTTTTGGATAAAGTGTTTAAAAGCCAAAACATAATAAGCGTGTATACAATAGTTCTAAACGGTAGAAGATAAGATTCTCGATTAATATAAACAGATGTTCCAGCCAGAATAAAATATATAATGTAAGCTTTAACGTTATACTTGTATCTCGAAATTATAAATGATGCAAATAATCCAAAAGCAAAAAAAGCAATTACTACTCCAAATATCCCAAATGACAAATAAACATCTGCAACCATATTTCCTCCCAACCCATATTGAGAACCATGACCAAATTCAAGATATGTGTTGAATCCAGGAGTGAACATTAGATCCAACGGAATATTGAATTTTTCAGAAACAAAACTACCTAGGTATGGAACAAGCCCTAAAACACCGGACAACATAGTTACTCCATATGTTATACCATTTGTATCTGCATAATCAACCAATACATATAAGTTTCGGTTGTTTATGATTAGGTCAGCAGCAAAGTCAAGCATATTACTATTCGATTCCACTTGTATACTCTGGCCTTCCAGAAGGTAATTAAGGATACCTTCAGATCGAATAATTGTAATCACTGACAATGTGAATAAGCCAATAATAATAAACAAAAGAAAGACAGAATTCGATATTTTTTTTACGTTTATATTATACGACACAAAAAGAATAATAAGTAACTCTACTGGAATATTCCTACTTCCGGAGAGTAAATATATAGCCGTAAAGCTAAGAATTATAAACACATATATATATTGTTTAATTTTACTCTTATTGCGAAAAATGAACATAGTGAATAATATCGCTGAAAACTCCATAAACGAAGTAATAGGGCTATGGTTTTGTTCATCAACATACCAACTGTATCCGTTAAAAAAATCTGAACCAACGCTTGCAATGTAACTAATAGAAAGAGTTAAAAATACTATTAGGGTATTACGAAAAAAATTGTTTGAGAGTATATTATGTGAAATCTCTATTGTGTCGTCCTGATATTCAAACTTCAAGCTTAATCCTAACATATAGCAAGAATATCCAAGATATGCAATTGATGTAGCTTTGCTGATAATATCATAATTGAAATAAAGTTCAAAAACATTAAAGGTCGGATTTGTAGGGAAATAAAAAACCGGATAAATCAGATTTACGCCGGCAAATGCAAACATAAAAAAGAATTCAAATGATACCAAACTTCTCTTGGTTAAAACAAAATATATAATGTTTTGTAGTACGAAGAAAATCAGTATGGTAAGGCAAAAAATGTAGTTGTAGCTTGCGGGTGAACTTACATATAATATTAAAGAAAAAATAAAGAATAATATATTTATAAATTTTATCATATGTACTCAAATATTATTTCGATGTTTCTTATGTCATCACTATTTTTTTATTAAAAATAATTATCAACTAATTATACAAAAATAATTCAATTATATGTGTTCTGTATAATTATTGTATAAATATCATTACCGGTGTTTTAGATGCTATTAAATATAATTTTACTAAAATAGTCTAATTTAATCTTTTAAATATATATTCTATAAATTATTGATTTGCTTCTACATCAACTTATGTTTTTTTATCAATATTTTGCAATATAAAATCTCTAAAAGTCCGGACAAAGTCCAGGCAATGGCAATGGTTATAATGCTTTTCCAGCTCAGTAATCCAATTACAATTATTATACAGAACGCGATAAACGAGAAAATCTGATTTTTTATAACAAAATAATATTTATTGTTTGGTACAAAAATAAAACTAATATAACCACTTACCAACAGAGAGGTTAATGCTCCGAAGCTCAGAATTATGGCTATAGGATAGGCTCCTAACATGGTTTCACCTCCTAAAAATAAAACAATAAACTTGCCAAAAATAGCTACAAATAAAACCACTGAAAAGCCAGCAAGAGTTTCAAACAAAAATATCTTCTTTATATTCTCTTTTTTTGCATTTATGGCAATTTTTGGAAATAATGCTCCATTTATATTTGAAAATAAAACTTGTGGTATCGAAAATATCTTATACCCCAAATCGTATAATGCTACTTCGGACATGGAGAAAAAGGCGCCAATAATTACTGAGATACTTTGTTGTTTGATGGCTGTAAGGGCATAAGTGCTGAAAAACGGAAACGAATCTTTGATCCATATTTTTATCTCCCGAACAGGTTTGAAGGTTAAAGCTATTTTATGTTTATATACAATAATATATGTAGCTGTAAATGCCCCTAAAATGCCGGATACAGAACTGATAATGGCAAAAATAATTAAGTCGGCAGAATGGTGTACAAAAATAAATATAAATGGTAGCGATAAAAGTTTAAAAGCCAGTTGTATGTAAGTTACTATACGCATATTCTGAATGCCCTGAAAATACCACTGAGGCAAAAATATATTGATGGCTGTTTGTGCGAAAATTATGAATAATACAAGCCAGTTTCGGGTTAAGGTAGGGATTGTGAATACTAAGATACTGAAAATTACCAACGAAATTATTTCAAGATAGATTTTGGCCGTAAAAACAGCAGATAAAGTGTTGGATTTAATGGTTTTATTATCCGGGTTCTGAGCAATAGCTTTAGCCGCAGGTAAATCAAAACCAAACGACACTAATGTGATAAAATAGTTGGTTATAGATAATGCAAACACATACAAACCGTAACTGTCGGCACTCAGAGTGCGTATCAGAAATGGATATATAATCAGATAAAACAGGGAATTTAATACTTGGAGAGCTGTCATAAAAAAGTAGTTCTCCATTACTTTTTTATTGTTATTGAGTACTGACACTCCTCTCTTTATAACATCATTCATTAAAAAAACAATTATTGACTTTGTGTAATTACTAAAATTACTACAATCTTCCGTCTACCCATTTACGATCTACCACGGCTTTTGCATCGAATATTACAGCGCCTGCGTTATAGTATTTTTCAAAGTCGAAGGTACTGAATTCTTCGTGTGCCACAGCGAGCAATATTGCTTGATATTTTTTGTCTGTGTCCAGTTTTTTGGTTATTTCTACTCCGTATTCATGTTTTACCTCATCGGCTATAGCCCAGGGGTCGTAAATGTCTACACGGGTGCCAAATTCCTGAAGTTCTTCATATATGTCAATTACTTTGGTGTTGCGTATATCGGGGCAGTTTTCTTTAAACGTCACTCCAAGTATCAGTATATTAGCGCCTTTTATAGTTTGTCCTTTTTGTATCATCAGTTTAAGCACCTTGTTGGCTATAAACGGAGCTATGCTGTTGTTTACATGGCGCCCGGACAGGATAACCTGCGGAACGTAGCCAAGCGACTCGGCTTTGCTGGCCAGGTAATAGGGGTCAACGCTGATGCAGTGTCCGCCCACTAACCCCGGACGATATTTCAGAAAGTTCCATTTGGTTCCGGCAGCTTCAAGTACATCGGTAGTGTCAATTCCTACCTTATCAAAAATAAGCGCCAGCTCGTTTACAAACGAAATATTCACATCGCGCTGGGCATTTTCAATAATTTTTGAAGCTTCGGCCACTTTTATGCTTGGTGCTTTGTGCGTTCCGGCGGTGATAATTGAGGCGTAAAGGCCGTCAACAATATCGGCAATTTCGGGGGTCGACCCCGAGGTTACTTTCTTAATCCGGGTAAGCGTATTTACTTTATCGCCCGGATTTATTCTTTCGGGGCTATAACCGGCGTAAAAATCAACATTGAACCTGAGACCCGAAGTTTTTTCTATCACCGGCACGCAATCTTCTTCGGTGCAACCCGGATAAGTGGTTGATTCGTAAATAACGATATCACCTTTTGAAACAACACGCCCTATCATTTGCGATGCGCTGATAAGGGGCATTAAATCAGGCATATTGAAGTTATTTATTGGCGTAGGTACTGTAACGATATACACATTATACGCTTTTAAGTCCTCTTCGGTAGCCGAAAACGATAGTCCTTTGTCGGGGGTGGTTTTTGATAGCTCCATGGCGTTTTTCATCTCTTCCAAATCGGCTTCGAGCGTGTGGTCGATACCCGAGTTTAGTTCCTCTACACGATTGCAATTGATGTCATACCCTAATACTTTATATTTTTTTCCAAATTCAATCGCAAGCGGTAAGCCAACGTAGCCTAAGCCAATAATTGCGATTTTGATGTCCGACATTGAACCTGATTTTGACATAATGTTCACTATACTATATTACAATGTAAAATTAACGTTTTTATTGTTCGCAAAGATACAATAATCATTCTTAATTACCGTGATTATACGAATAAAAACGAGATAAAACCACTACTTATCAATGGGGTACTTGTTTTGCCGGATAAAAATATTTACTTTGCATCAGGAAATAATAAATTGATTTTTTATGGAATTTTTCCCTTTGGTCGACGAAGATGGGGTGGTAACGGGCAAAGCCACCCGTAGTGAATGTCACTCGGGTACTTTTTGGTTACACCCGGTGGTACATCTTCATGTATTTAATTCGCAGGGCGAACTTTACCTGCAAAAGCGTTCCGAAACCAAAGATATTCAGCCCGGTAAGTGGGATACTTCGGTGGGTGGACATGTGGATTATGGTGAAGAAACCCTGAATGCGCTGACGCGTGAGGTGTACGAAGAACTTGGTATAAAAGATTTTGAACCGGTATTTATGTTCAGGTATGTATTTACGTCGAAGCAGGAAAAGGAGCTTGTAAATAGTTTTTATACAATCTACGATGGGGTATTAACTCCTGATCCGGTTGAGATTTCCGAGGGGCGATTCTGGAGTATATCCGAAATAAGAGCTAATTTGGGTAAAGATGTTTTTACGCCAAATTTTGAAAACGAACTGGCAATGCTTGCAGATAAAGGTTTTTTGCCTGTTGAACGTTGATTTTTTAGCTTGTTGTTTTTTTTATGCAGGTGCATAAAAGAACAAGAGCTAATTCCTGTGTCGGAGTTAGCTCTTGTTCATATATTTAGCCTTGTGTTCTTTTATTCATCAACAGGCTCAAGCTCAATCATCAAAGTTTCTTTGGGGAGTCTATCGCCCACTTTTACATTGATTTTTTTGATTTTGGCTGTAAAAGGCATTTCAATGCGGTTCAGCATTTTCATGGCTTCGAGAATCAGCAGAGGCTCGCCCTCTTTCACGATTTGTCCTTCCTGTACCGAAATCTGAATGATGGTTCCCGGGATAAAGGACTGAATCTCGTACGGACTCGGTTCATTCCATACTTTGCGGTTGATATATTTTTTGGTCAGAAGTGTTTTATACTTCCTGGCCGTAACAGCAAAGTCTACGTATTCTTGAGTTTCTTGTGTCATACTTTTCTTTTTAAATTTTTGAATTATTTCTTAATTTCTCTGACAAAAAACAGATTGGATAAAAATCCCGGTATTATTTGTCAGCATGATGAAATAACCGGTGATTAAAAAGGAGGAATTCCGTGTTTTTTAGCCGGACGATAATCGTCTTTGTTTTTCGATACTTCCAAAGCATGAAGCAGAAGTTCACGTGTTTCGAGAGGTTCAATTACCGCGTCGATATAGCCTTTAGAAGCAGCAACATACGGGTTGGCAAATTTTTCGATATATTCCTGAACTTTTTGCTGACGCATAGCATCTTCGTCTTCAGCTTCCATAATTTCTTTGCGGAAAATGATATTGGCAGCTCCTTCCGGACCCATTACAGCAATTTCGGCTCCCGGCCATGCAAACATAAAGTCGGCACCCAGGTGGCGCGAGTTCATGGCAATGTAACCACCACCATAAGCTTTACGCAGGATTACAGTAACCTTAGCTACAGTAGCTTCGGAATACGCATATAGCATTTTAGCGCCATGGCGGATTACTCCGGCATGTTCCTGATCTACACCAGGCAGATAGCCGGGCATGTCTTCAAGCGTAATGATAGGAATGTTGAAAGCATCGCAATAGCGTATGAAGCGCGCCGCTTTGTCAGAAGCATCGCAGTCGAGCACACCTGCCAGATACATAGGCTGATTGGCAACAAAACCTACGGTGTCGCCATTCATGCGTCCGAAACCGATAACGATATTGGGCGCCCATAGCTCCTGTACTTCGAGGAATTTTGAGTCGTCGGCCAATGCGTAGATAACCTCACGTACATCATAAGGTTGTTTTGGGTCGGCAGGAATAATGTTTTCGATGCTTTTGGGGAACGATGGTTCTTTAGGTTCTACTTTCACAGCTTTGAACTGGTTGCTGTGTGGAATAAGTGAAATCAGTTCTTTAATCTGGTCAAGACATTCCATTTCGCTAAGAGCGTAGAAATGAGCGTTACCCGTAATTTCGGCATGTACGCGAGCACCACCAAGATCTTCCTGAGATATTTTTTCGCCCAAAACGGTTTCAATTACGTTAGGGCCGGTGATAAACATTTTAGATATATTTTCAACTACGAAAACAAAGTCGGTAAGAGCAGGCGAATATACAGCGCCACCGGCACAAGGGCCAAGAATAACCGAAATCTGCGGAATAACTCCCGAAGCCATCGTGTTGCGGTAAAAGATTTCGCCATAACCGGCCAAAGCTCCGATACCTTCCTGAATACGTGCACCCCCTGAGTCGTTAATACCAATACATGGCATTTTCATTTTTAGGGCGTGATCCATAATTTTAGTGATTTTGCGGGCATGTTTCAATCCTAACGAGCCCCCCATTACGGTGAAGTCCTGAGCATAAATGCAGATAGGAGCACCATTGATGGTACCGGTACCGGTAATCACACCGTCGCCGGGAAGTTCTTTTCCGTCCATTCCGAAGTTTCGTTCTTCGTGTTCTACAAAGAGGTCGTATTCGTGGAATGAACCAGCATCCAACAAAGCAAGGATACGATCGCGGGCAGTCATTTTGCCCATAGCTACTTGTTTCTCAATGGCTTTATCGCCACCGCCTTTTTCCACAATGGCTTTCTTTTGTCGTAATGCCAGAATGTTTTTCTTTAAAGTCATAATACTTTTTTTTGATTAAACTTAAAGTGATTTTTGAACCGGAAGTTATCCGGCTGAAATATATTCAGCTGCAAAAGTAACACTTTTATTGTTAAAGTGTGCAAAAGTCGGGGACTACTTGCTTTGAATGTTTTTAAGATATTTGCTGCTCAGTACTTTAAGTGTATTGCGCCGGGTGGAGCTGAAGCCGGGGGTGTACATGCTGCTGTCGGCATTTTCCAAACAAGCGTATAGTTCGGCAGCAAAATCAGGTTCTTTTTCGCACACACGCAGCAAAAATTTCATTGACAAGGCCTGTACCGAGATAGGTGATTTGGGCGAGAGCATGCTGTCGAAGCAAAAATTAATCATTTCTACGGATATGTGGTCGGGCATTTCGGTATTAATCAGTATCGACACACATCCCCGCCTGATACCGCCGTGATTTGTGGTAAGGATATGATTGCAAAGTTGGATGTGTTTTTTTTCGTCGAACCATGATTTACGTTTGCAGCTTATCTTTTGGCAAGCCCAGGCAGCTCTCCATGCCACATCATTATCCCTGTCAAATATCAAATCATACAGGGTTTCAAATTCTCCGGGATGGTCAATAACATGTGATACAATACTATCTATGTATCTTAACGAAGCGGGGTTTTTTAGTTGTTCAAAATAATCCATGCCCTGAACTTTAGCTAAAGGTGTTTGTAGTTATCTAAAAATAATTTCCCTGATTACATCGGCTCCTACATGTTTATTAAGCGACTCTACAATTTCCTGACGCGAAATAAATAAATCGTGCCTCAATACCGATGACGAAAGGCTGACATAAAGCGTACGGTTCTGTATTTTTAAATCCGAGGTGTATTGCATAATGTTGCTTCCCAGTACTTTAGGCCATGCGTCAATCAGTCTCTTTTCGTTCAGCTGTTTATCAAGGTGGTTGGCTTTAAGTACCTGACCTATAATATCGCGCAGGGTTTCAGTATTCTTTTTTCGCATGGTTTTTATCTTAGTTTTAATACCTGTCCTAACCGGGCTCCCTGATTATAAGGCATTTCGTTCAGGTTGTAAAGTTTTTCAAGTCTGATGGCGTACAGCTGAGCTATGATGTACATGGAATCTCCGTTGCGTACAATGTGGGTGGTATTGCCTCTGGCGGCTTTGGTCTTTTTCTTCTGGATATATACCTGGGTACCCGGAGCGAGTTGAACTTCAGCATTAATTTCATTATAAGCCCGAATGCTTTTTTCACTCATTTCAAACTCATCGGCTATGGAGGCGTAACTGTCGCCCGGTTTGGCCACCACAAATTTTACATGGTTGTTACGATAAACCTCGTGCCCGCTTACAGCATCCAGTTTACCCATCGAACCTTTGTTTTGTGTTACATTATTTTCAGGTTCGTTTTTCGCTACACTTTTATTTTTTTTATGATGAACATCTTTCATCAGGTCGTATTGATGCAGTTCGTAGTTTTCGATAATCGAAATCAGCTTGTAAGCGTACGAAGGGTCGGTAGCATATCCGGCTTTTTTCAATCCGTGCGCCCAGCTTTCGTAATCGGTTGGGCTCAGCTCAAACAAAAAAGAATAGCGCGGTTTTTGTTTCAGAAACAGCGAGTGGTCTTCGTACGACTCAAGCGCATCTTTATATTTTCTGAAACATTCGCCTTTGGCATCGTCATCGTGGTAGGTGGTTTCGCCTGTCCAGTTGTGACATTTAATGCCGAAGTGATTGTTGGAGTTTTTTACAAATTCGCTCTGTCCGGCACCCGATTCCAGTAAGCCCTGCGCAAGCGTTATGCTGGCAGGTATACCATGCTCGGTTTGCTGTATAACGGCTATTTTATAGTAGTTTTCGATATATTTGATATACGCCTGACTTTTGTTTTGGGCACTGATATTTCCAATAACCACCATGCCCAACAGCCATACAGTGAAAAATGTTCTGATAAGTTTCATAAAGTAAAAAAAGCTTATTTAGATACAAAAATATAACTTAAAAGTAAAATAACGCGAATGGGAAAGGATAATTTTATATTTTTGTGATTATATTATTGAGGCGCTTACCGCCATTAACCAACAGAATTAATAAACCAACATATATTATCAACCCAACAATATGACAGAAAAAATAATAGAAACTAAAGTAAATGTATATAAATTCGACGAGCTATCAGCAGCTCACCAGCAATTAATAGAAAAAGCCAAAGAGCAGGTAAACAAAGCCTATGCGCCTTATTCAGGCTTTCATGTAGGTGCAGCGGTTCTGTTGAGCAATGGTCAGATTTTTGCAGGTAGCAATCAGGAAAACTCTGCTTATCCCTCGGGGCTTTGTGCTGAGCGTGTGGCCATGTTTTATGCGAATGCTCAATATCCCGATGTGCCGGTTGAGGCTTTAGCTATTACCGCTTATACCAATGGCGGGTTTTTGTCGGACCCGGTAACGCCTTGTGGCTCGTGCAGGCAGGTGCTTCTCGAAACAGAAACCCGCTTCGATAAAGATATAACCGTACTGCTCCATGGAACCGAAAAAACCTATGAATTGACTAACGTCAAACAATTATTGCCTCTGTGTTTTGAAAAAAGCAGTTTAAACCGCTGATTCTGATTGTTGAAATCTTTTTGTCAGTTTGTTTGAATAAGTGGAGAAAAAGACGTAAATTGCCAACCGTTTAGAAAAATTTTATATCAATTTGTTATTAAAAATAACTCATCAGCGTATGAGAAAATTGCCTTTTAATATTGAATATCAGTTAAAGACGTCCTCCCTGCCGGTTTTGTGGAACTCCGTAGGTACACCGCTCGGACTCTCGGAATGGTTTGCCGATGGAGTGACTGTAGATAATAACGAGTACACTTTTGTTTGGGAAAAACATGAGCAAGTGGCTGAATTACTGCAAGTAAAACCTCTGAGCTTTATTCGGTTCAGGTGGATTGAAGACGAAGGAACCGACGCCTATTTCGAGATAAAAATACAGACGGTGGAGCTCACCGGAGAGCTTGTTTTGGTAGTGACCGATTTTGCTGAGCCTGATGAGGTTGAAGACATGAAACTTCTTTGGACTCATCAGATAGAAGAACTCAGGCGTAAAACAGGAATGTAACTGAAATGTAGCATACTGTACGAAAAAACAAAGAACGTATCAAGCTAAGCTAATATAGAATAAAATTGTTGTATGCTTTAAGAAATACGATAATTGTAGATATAATGATGCCAAATGAACGAAGATGTACATGTTTATATGTTATGGATTACTGTAAATGACAATGCCGGCTTAAAAAAATGAGACAGCTAATAACATATTTCGGACTTGCATATTTAATCAGTTGGGTAATTTGGCTCCCGTTGCATGGACCTGTTTTTGGATTGACCAATTTGCCTGTTTTGCCTTATCATCACGGATTTGGTGGACTTGGTCCCTTAATCGCTTCGTTTCTTACTACCTGGATATATCAAAGGAACAAAGGAGTAAAGCTCCTAATCAAAAAATGTTTGCAGCCACGACCAATACTTTATTTGATAATTGCATTATTAAGCCCTTTCTTACTTGCCTTCATTGCTACAATTATAAATTTCTTCGTTAGCAAAACGCCAATTAATCTTTCGGGACTTTTTGTTAGTAAAGAGTTTCCTCAATTCAATTTATTTACATTCTTCGTCTACAACTTAATTTTTTTTGGTTTTGGCGAAGAGGTTGGTTGGCGTGGTTTTGCCTTGCCAAGGTTGCAGAACAAATTTAATGCCTTGACTTCAAGTATTATCCTGACGGTGTTTTGGGCTATTTGGCATTGGCCACTTTTCTTTTACAGGCCGGGGTTGGCTTCAATGGAGTTGGCCGGGATATTCGGCTGGATATTTAGCTTGCTAACGGGAAGTGTATTATTGACCTGGCTTTACAACTCATCCAAAGCAAGTGTTCTGATTTGTGCCGTTTTTCATTCAACCATCGACATCGCCTTTATGGCTGACCTTGCCGACAAAAATATCATGAATTATATGGGATTTCTGATAACGGTTTGGGGTGTTCTGACAATCATTATTTTTAAACCCAAAAATTTGGCAACAAATAACCGGGAGAAGGTGGCGGCCCCGTAACATTGGTTGGGCAATCTGTTGGTCGAAGTGCGTGTATAGAGATATTAGCGGAGACTTTGCAATAATTCCTTCTTTTTATGAAGATGATAACTATATCTTTCATAGCCTTACAACTCCTAATCGGCATAGTATCCCATAATTTATTTGTGTGTTTTTTATCAGAGGATTCCGATGCTCAGATTGTTCCGGCTTTTTCATCCTACCTCTGTTTAACGATATTTCGCACTTCTAAAAATTGGATATTGAACTTTTTGCAGTAATTTTGCAGTTCTTTATAAAAAGCACATGTTCATAATCAAGAAAATAGATATATACATCTTCAAGCGCTTTATTACGCTGTTTATTATGACCTTCCTGATCTGCATTTTTATACTACTGATGCAGTTTTTATGGAAACATTTTGCCGATTTGGTAGGCAAAGGTATTGGATATGATGTATTAGCTGAGTTTTTTCTCTATGCTACGGCTACAATAGTACCGCTGGCTTTGCCATTAGCCATATTGCTTGCTTCCCTGATGACTTTCGGGAATATGGGCGAAAACTTTGAGCTGACGGCTATGAAATCGGCCGGAATTTCTCTTTTCAGGATTATTCGTCCGCTCATATTATTTATATCGCTGGTTTGTGTGGGAGCTTTTTATTTCTCCAATAATGTATTGCCCATTTCTCAATCCAAGTTATATACGCTTATCTTGTCGCTGCGGCAAAAATCGCCCGAACTGGATATTCCTACCGGTGAGTTCTACAACGGCATTGACGGTATAAATTTATATGTACGCGGCAAGGAAAACGGACTGCTGAAGGACATGATGATTTACGACTTCTCAGGTGGTTTTGAAAATGCGTCGGTTACAGTGGCCGATTCGGGTAAAGTGCAGTTTACCGAAGATAAAAAGTACCTTCTGCTTACCCTGTACAGTGGCGAAAGTTTCGAGAACCTGAAGAAACAACGTTTGGGACTCGCATCGGCCAATATACCTTACCGGCGCGAAACTTTTGCCGAGAAGGAAATTTTGATTGATTTTGATTCGGGTTTTAATCGTTTTGATGAGTCGGTTCTGCAGGATCATAATGTAGCTAAAAATATCAACCAGCTTTCGCAATCTATCGATTCGGTAGGCAAAATTCTGAAAGTGCGTGCCAAAGAGCAATCTGATGAAATTGTGCAGAGGAGGTATTTTGGTCGCGAATTGTATAATAACCGGTCGCTCGATATTGGTAAAAACATAAAAATCAAAGACTATAACCCCGACAGCCTTTTTATGCGCATGCCCCAGTCGGAAATGGAAATGGCTGCCTCGGTAGCTTTACAAAAAGCCAACGACATGAAAAATCAGGTTGAGTACAACTCCATCACCTTAGGCGAACCTCAAAAATACGTAACCCGGCATCGGATTGAATGGCACCGCAAGTTTACCTTGTCGTTTGCCTGCCTGATATTTTTCTTTATAGGTGCGCCACTCGGAGCCATTATTCGCAAGGGCGGGTTGGGAGCTCCCGTGGTAATTTCGGTTATCATGTTTATTATTTATTATATTATTGATAATACGGGATATAAAATGGCTCGCGAAGGCTTCTGGACGGCGCTGCAGGGTATGTGGCTGAGTTCGTCGGTGTTGTTGCCGGTGGGAATTTTTCTTACTTACAAAGCTGCTGTGGATGCAGTACTGTTTAATCCGGAACAATATGCAAAAATCTGGGATAATATTAAACAATACCTGAATAGAATTGTTAATACTGGCAAAATAAAACGAAACTTAATCCGGAAATAAAAAACTGAAAATACACTGAGATATGAACAAAACTTTGAACAAAATAGAGGAAGCCATTGAAGATATAAAGCAGGGCAAATTTGTGATTGTAGTTGACGATGAAGACAGAGAGAATGAGGGTGATTTTATTTGTGCTGCCGAAAAGATGACGCCTGAAATGGTGAATTTTATGATTACGCATGGTCGCGGGGTACTTTGCGCTCCGCTTATCGAAGAGCGTTGCGATGAACTCGATCTTGAGATGCAGGTAGAGCGCAATACATCAATTCACTCCACGCCATTTACAGTAAGTGTGGATAAGCTTGAGGGGTGCACTACCGGAGTTTCGGTGGCCGACAGAGCTGCTACCTTCAAAGCGCTTGCCGACCCAACCTCAGTTCCCGAAACTTTTGGCCGTCCGGGGCATATTTTTCCACTCAGAGCTAAAGCCAAAGGAGTTCTGCGCAGAGCAGGACACACCGAAGCGGCTGTAGATTTGGCACGTTTGGCGGGGCTTTACCCGGCAGGAGCGCTTATCGAAATTATGAACGAAGATGGTACGATGGCCCGCTTACCTCAGCTGATGGAAATGGCTGATAAATTTGGTCTGAAAATCATCTCTATCGAAGATCTTATTGCTTATCGGCTCAAAACAGAATCGCTTGTTGAGAAAGGTGAAAAAGTAAATATGCCTACTGCATACGGTCATTTTAAACTCATACCTTTCAAGCAACTATCCAACGGTATGGAGCACGTAGCGCTTATCAAAGGCGAGTGGGAACCCGACGAGCCTGTGCTTGTACGCGTACATTCGTCGTGTGTTACGGGCGATATTTTTGGTTCTATGCGCTGCGAATGTGGCGAGCAACTTCACAAAGCCATGGAAATGATTGAAAAAGAAGGAAAGGGAGCTATTGTATATATGAATCAGGAAGGGCGTGGAATAGGGTTGATGAATAAAATTAAGGCGTATAAGCTTCAGGAAGAAGGACTTGATACTGTAGAAGCTAATCTGCATCTGGGCTTTGATGCCGATGAGCGCGACTATGGTGTGGGTGCACAGATACTGCGGGAACTGGGTGTCTCCAAAATCAGGCTGATGTCCAACAATCCGGTAAAGCGCATTGGACTTGAGGCTTATGGCTTATCTATAGTTGAAAACGTTCCTATCGAAGTGGTGCCGAATCAATACAACGAGTTTTATATGCATACCAAAAAGGAGCGCATGGGACATAACCTTCGGTATTCAAAGTAAGGGGAGTTTTTTCAGGTAGTGAGTTGTATTGCATACATCACATTATAAAACATCAGGTTAATTGCTTGTGAAATTTGTTTGGAGACATGCTAATGCTCCGTTATTTTAATGCTAAAAAATGAAAACAGCCTTTATAACCGGTGTTACCTCCGGTTTTGGAAAAGCCTTTGCGCTCAGACTTGCTCAACTTGGTTATCGTCTTGTCATAACGGGTAGGAGAGAGGATCGTTTGACGGCTCTTGCCGCTTTGCTGATCAGGAACTATGGCGTTGATGTATTGCCGCTTTGTTTTGATGTGCGCAATCAGGAGGCTTGCCGGTTGGCCATAGCGGGTATGCCGGCTGAGTTTTCGCAAGTAGATTTGCTGGTAAATAATGCCGGTTTGGCTGCCGGCGCTGCCCCGTTCGACGAGACTGATGTAGATGACTTTGAGCGGATGATCGACACCAATATAAAAGGACTGCTTTATATCACCAAGCTGCTTGTTCCCCGCATGATTGAAAAAAAAGCAGGACATATCGTAAATATCTCATCTATTGCAGGTATCGAGGTTTATCCCAACGGAAGCGTATATTGTGCTACCAAGCACGCTGTAAACGCTATTACCAAGGGTTTGAGGGTCGACCTTGTGAAACATGGCATCAAGGTAAGCTCTATTTCGCCGGGTATGGTCGAAACCGAATTTTCGGTTGTTCGCTACCATGGCGACGAAGATAAGGCAAAAGCCGTTTACAAAGGTTTAGTCCCTCTCAATGCCGAAGATATAGCCGATGTGCTCGAATTTATTGTCACCCGCCCGGACCATGTAAGTATCAACGATGTACAGCTAAATCCCAGGCAGCAGGCAAGCACGTCAGTTGTTTTCAGAGATTAGATTTTACAAATTAAAATAACATAAAAAAACTTTATTTTATTTTGATATGGATACTTTTGTCATAAAAAAATTAAATAATTAAAAAATATATTCTATATTTGTCAGACTAAAAACAGATTTTGCATTTAAAACAGATTGTAGTTAAATGCTAAATCACACAATATTGCTGAAAATGAACCCACTTGAATCAAACAAGGAACCTGAAATCCTCTCCAATGAGCCAACCGAAGTTGTGCCTGTAGAGCTTGAAAACACAGTAGATGCAGTAGCTGCCGAACAACCTGAAAATGAACAGAATGATGCCGGGCAAACTGTGGAAGTAGCTGTTGTGCCTGAACCTGTTGCCGAACCTAAGCGTACGGATTATAATCAGTTTACAAAAAATGAACTTGTTGATGCTTTAAAAGTATTGATAACCAAAGAGGTAGATGAAGTAAGAGAAGAGGTTGAATTAATCAAACAGGTTTTTTATAAGAAACTGAATACAGAGCAGGAAGAGGCCCGCAAACAATTTTTGGACGATGGGGGCGATGATGCTGAATTTGCAATAGTAAAAGATGAGCTTGAAGAAGTACTGAAAGCTACCTTGAATGAATATAAAGCCAAGAAAGCTGCGTTTAGTGCACAGATAGAGAAAGAAAAAGAGAATAATTTGCTGCAGAAACAGCATATTCTTGAACAAATGAAAATTCTGGTTGAAAGCAACGATGATGTAGCAACTCATATCAACGAGTTTAAAGCCCTGCAGGCTAAATGGAAAGCAACCGGACAAGTTCCTACTCAGGTGGCTACCGACATCTGGAAACTGTACAATAATTATCAGGAAGCTTTTTGGGATTTAATAAAGATAAACAATGAGCTTCGGGAATACGATTTCAAAAAGAACCTCGAAGCCAAAACTTTACTTTGCGAAGCTGCCGAAAGATTAGATAGCGAGACTGATGTGGTATCGGCTTTTCAACAATTGCAGAAACTTCACGAGGAATGGCACGATTTGGGCCCTGTTAGTCGTGAGTTGCGCGAAGAAATATGGAACCGATTTAAAGCTGCCTCAACTGCTATAAACAAAAAGCACCAGATTCATTTTGAGTCGATAAGAAAACTCGAAGATGATAATCAGGAGAAAAAAACGTTGCTTTGCGAAAAAATGGAAAGCTTCGATTACAGCGAACTGAAAACATACAAAGCCTGGGAAGAGGCCACTCAAACTATCATTGGCTGGCAGGATGAGTGGAGAGCCATAGGTTTTGCTCCACGCAAAGTAAACCAGAAACTTTACGAGCGTTACCGCAAGGTGTGCGATGATTTCTTTTCGGCCAAAGCTGCTTTTTACAAAGAAATAAAAAACCAGTTTGTACAGAATTTTGAAAAGAAAAAAGCTTTGTGTGAGCAGGCCGAAGCGCTTAAAGATAGTGTTGACTGGAAAGAAACTACTGAAAAGCTGGTGTCGTTACAGAAAGAATGGAAAACTGTAGGCCCGGTTGCCCGCAAGGCTTCTGACGAATTGTGGAAAAGATTTATCTCGGCTTGCGATTATTTCTTTGAACAAAAGAATAAGAACCAGAGCGGACAAAAATCTGTGGAAGCCGAAAATCTGGCTAAGAAAAAAGCCCTGATTGAGGAAATAAACAACCTTACAACCGAAGGCAATACCTCCGAAGCACATGCGCGCTTGCGTACGCTTATGGCCGAGTGGAACACTATCGGTTTTGTGCCGTTCAAGGAAAAGGATAAAATATATAAAGAGTACCGTGCGGCTGTCGACAAACAGTTTGAAGTGCTGAATATTGATGCTTCGCAGCGCCGTTTGGACAATTTCAAAACTAATCTGAAAGATATGTCGTCCAAAGGCGAGAACAAGCTTTATCGTGAACGCGAAAAGCTTGTGAGAGCTTACGAGCATCTGAAATCTGAAATTGCCACTTACGAAAACAACATCGGTTTCTTTACATCTTCGTCTAAAAAAGGAGGTGGATTAATCAAAGAAATGGAACGCAAAATTGAGGCTCTGAAAGAAGAGTGCAAACTCATTGAACAGAAAATTAATTTGATAGAAGAAAATATCTAAATAAAAAGAGCATGTCCGGGATTGTAAATTATAAACTTACAATCCCGGACATATTTTTTTGTTATAATTTCTCTACTGCTTTTACCTTAAAGCCGGCTTTTTGCAAGCCTTCAATAAGTCCGTTACTTCCTGCCGCATATTTCAAATCTACCGTGATAAAGCATGATTTATTATAAATAACAGGAGGCAGCTTTTTCAGCCAGTCCGATACGCGGTTGTTAATCATATCAGTGTTGTTGTTCTGTTCCGCATTGTTTGTATGGGGCTGCAACAGTAGATGCAAATCATTGATTTTCCCCTTTCTGTAAAGCCTGCTCAGGTTAAGTAGTTCTTTAGATAAACTGTCTTTGTGCAATACGTTGCTTACAAGTATTTTGGTGTCATCTTTTATGTTTTTCTGGTTGGTCAGCGTGCTTATATGCTTGTCAATATCTTCAAGTCCTATTACTTTTTTGCCCATCTCCACGGCTGCCATCTGAAAATATGAATCGGACTGCGCATCATCCGATATACCTGTAAGTTGCTTAAACAGTTCTGCCTTGTAAAAGTCCAGGATAATTTCGGGTCGCATAGCCGACATTTCTTTAAGCCCTATTTTCAATAGCTCACGCAATTCTTTGTCAACCAGATTAAATGTGTCGACGCTCACATAGTCGGCTACAGTTTTGTAGTCAGGTATCGAAGCAGCCCGGCGGAGTTTGGCTGACGCATCGATTGTATTTATATTAATTTCGCTGATTACAGTTCCGCAGCTGTTATAAGCTTTGTAAAGTCCGGGCACACTGTCAAGAAATGCTACAGGAATAAGCGGATGCGAAACAAAAAGATAAGAATCTTTTTTCAGTCCGTTTCCACTTATTTTCCATAACAACTGAGCCTCGGCAGGTAGTATGGAGACAATAAACAGGGCAAAAATAATTGTACGCTTCATGAAGTGTTTTTTTATTACAGGTTTTTCCGGAACGGTATAGGTTGTTTTAATTCAATAAGTTACGGATTGTGTTCTGATGACAGACAAACTTAATTAGCCATGAGCTATCATGTTCATAAAACCTGTAAGGGTTTGTTTTTCACCGCAAAGTTATTACAAATTTTTTTGCCCAAATACCCCGCACCCGTTATTTGCAATGATTTATGACTTTATTGTTTATTTTAAGATTTGAAGCCTTTCCAACCTCCCCAAAGAGGAGGCTTTGCGATGTCTGGTGGTTTTTGGGGACACATAGTGCCACATAGTTTTTTAGCCCCCCTAAATCCCTCCGCCGCGGCGGATGACTTGGAGAGAGCAGCGTGGGAGTTTGTGGGGTGGGTGTTTTTTTGTGTTTTTGTGGCTACCGATAAATCGGCATGTTCCATTTGTGTTTAAAAATACTATGGGTGGGCGGGGGTATTCTTTTTTGCTACAAAGAAATCGGGGCGATGCCCCTCGAAAGAAAATGATAAGTGATGAATGATAAATGATATACCAGATGCTACTTGCGTTGCGCTCTTAAGACCTACGACTTTTGACCTATGACTTTAGACCTACGATTTCATTTTTCAATTTTTTGTGTCTTCGCGGCTTGGCGACTTCGCGTTCAAAACATTTAACTCTGACAGCAATTAACCTCACCGCTTCTCGCGTTGTATTATTAAGTTCTCCACCACGGCAAAGGGATTTAAAGGGGCATTCCTTTTGGAGAAAAGGAGCGCCCCTTTCAGGCAAAAGGAACGCCCCTTTTTATTCAAAGGAGCGCTCCTTTTTCTTTAGCTATGATGATTCTTCTACCCGCTACCCGCTTCTCACTCCTAAATTACAGTTTTGGTTTATTAGAATTTTTCAGTCGTTGTTTTTTCGGATATTTAGGAATATATTTACAGTCGGAAATATTTACATCAGAAAATGAATAGTACAAATATAAAAAAACTGTATTTTAAGGATACAACTTTTGCTAACCTAATGCGGCATCGCATTTATAATGTACTGTTGTACGCCAGTAAATACGATGCTTTTGTGTTGGAAGAGGATGGGAGAGTGGATGAGCAGATATTTAATGAATATACTGCTCTGAATCTGCGCTATCCTCCCCGGTTTACTTTAGTGTCGGACGAGGAGGAGGCTAATGCTTTGTTGTGTGAGCGTACTTTTGAACTGATTATATCTATGCCCAGCGGCGATAGTATTAATCCTTTTGAATGGGCCAAGGGGGTGAAAATGCAGTTCCCTGATATTCCTATTGTGGTACTTACGCCGTTCTCCAGATCGGTGTCGCAGCGTATTTCCAACGAAGATTTGAGCGCTGTGGATTATGTGTTCAGCTGGCTGGGCAATGCCGAGATTCTGCTTGCTATCATCAAACTGATAGAAGATAAAATGAATGTGGATGAGGATGTACAGTCGGTAGGTGTGCAGGTAGTGCTTTTTGTAGAAGATTCTATCCGGTTTTATTCATCCATAGTGCCCCAGTTGTACAAATTTGTGTTTAAACAGTCGCGCTCGTTTATGACCGAAGCGCTTAACGAGCATGAGCAAATGCTGCGTATGCGGGGGCGTCCCAAGATATTGCTTGCCCGTAACTACGAGGAGGCTATAGGCTTGTACGAAAAATATAAAAACAACATGCTGGGCGTGATAACCGATGTGAGTTTTCCCAGCAATGGGGTTAAAAACCGGCATGCCGGTATAGACTTATGCAAACATATCCGACAGAAAGACCGACTGATACCCCTTGTGGTAGAGTCGACCGAAGAAGAAAATCAGGCTGGTGCCGATGAGGTAAAAGCAGCTTTTCTGAACAAAAACTCAAAAACATTTCATTTTGAACTCCGGGAAAGAATTACCGACAACTTTGGTTTCGGCGACTTTGTTTTTATCAATCCCGACACAGGCCGCGAAGAAGCCCGGGTACATAACCTGAAAGGTTTGCAGGAAACTATTTTTTCTATCAGCGATAAATCACTCTTTTATCATGTTTCGCGCAACAATATCTCCCGTTGGTTGTACTCGCGCGCTATGTTTCCTCTGGCTGAGTTTCTTAAAAATATCAGCGTAGAGAATGTCGAGAATCTGGATATGCAGCGTGTGCGCGAAATTATTTTCGAGGCCATAGTGCAATACCGCAAAGTAAAAAACAAAGGTGTGGTGGCTGTTTTTCAGCGTGACAGGTTCGACCAGTATTCAAACTTTGCCCGCATAGGCGAGGGGTCGCTGGGTGGTAAGGGACGCGGACTGGCTTTTATTGATGCCATGATTAAGCGAAACGAAAAGTTTGAACAATTTGTCGATACGCAGATAACCATACCCAAAACACTCGTGCTCTGTACCGATATGTTTACCGGTTTTATGGAGGAAAATAAGCTTTATCCTATTGCTTTGTCCGAAATGCCCGATCAGGAAATACTACAGCATTTCCTGAAGGCACGGTTGCCGCAGGAGCTGATTGCCGACCTCAATGTGTTTTTGGGAGCTATTAATTCTCCTATAGCTGTGCGCTCGTCAAGTTTGCTCGAAGATTCGCATTATCAGCCTTTTGCCGGGATATACGCTACCTATATGGTGCCCTATACTGCCGAAAGTCGCACCCATATGCTGATGATGGTAACCGAAGCCATTAAAGCGGTGTACGCCTCTGTATTTTACAAAGATAGCAAAGCTTATATGACGGCTACCAAGAATGTTATCGACGAAGAAAAAATGGCTATAGTGCTACAGGAAATATGCGGCAAAGCTTATGGCGACAGATACTATCCTTCGTTTTCGGGGGTGGCGCGCTCGCTCAACTACTACCCCATAGGCGCCGAGCAGCCCGAAGATGGTATAGCCAATGTGGCTTTGGGGCTGGGTAAGCTTATTGTGGACGGAGGGCAGTCGCTGCGGTTTTCGCCTGCGTATCCTGCCCATGTGCTGCAAACGAGTACGCCCGAGTTGGCCTTGCGCGAGACCCAAACCTGGTTCAATGCACTCGATTTGTGCCGCACCGGCTTTGTGCCGCAAGTGGATGATGGCTTTAATCTGAAAAAAATACCTGTGCAGGATGCCATGCAGGATGGTACGCTCAAATACTTAGCGTCTACTTACGATATGCGCAACGAAACCATGATTGATGGTTTGTACGAAGGGCGAAAAATCGTCACCTTTGCCAATATCCTGAAACACGATGTATTTCCGCTTGCCACTATTCTGAAAGAGGTATTGCATGTGGCACAAAACGAAATGGGAAGACCGGTAGAAATTGAATTTGCTGTAAATCTGGACTATAGTGATGCCCGTCAGCATGTTTTTTATCTGTTACAGATACGCCCCATAGTTGATAGCAAAGAAATGATACACGAAGATATTGGCGCTATCGATATTCACCAAACTATTATCAGCAGTAAAAACGCGCTCGGTCATGGCATAACCAACGATATTTTTGATGTTGTATACGTAAGGCCCGAGGCATTTAATGCCGCTAATAACCAGCTGATAGCAACTGAACTTGAGCAGCTTAATAAAAAACTGATAGCCTCCGGGCGGCCGTATGTGCTTATCGGGCCCGGCAGGTGGGGCTCGGCCGATCCCTGGCTGGGTATACCTGTAAAATGGCCTCAGATATCCAATGCACGCGTTATTGTGGAGTCGGGTTTAGATAAGTACCGGGTTGATCCCAGTCAGGGAACTCACTTTTTTCAGAACCTTACCTCGTTGGGGGTAGCTTATTTTACAATAAACCCCTATATGCACGATGGCAATTACGACGTAAGTTATTTGGATAACGCAGCTGCCGAATATGAGACGGAATACCTGCGCCATGTACGCTTTGAACAAGCAGTAGTGGTAAAAGTAGATGGTCGCAAAAATTGTGGTGTGATATTAAAGCCCGCTACAAACAGTTAATTCTGTTTTTTCAGCCTAATTGAATATTTATAAATTTTCAAACTTATTTATTATATTTGTGTCAGCTTTATAAATTCATTCATTATACTCTAATAAAACACAGAAATTATTATGTTAAAGAATCATCCTAAAGGACTTTTGGTTGCATTTTTCACCAACATGGGTGAGCGTTTTGGGTTTTACACCATGATGGCCATTTTGGTGTTATTTCTTCAGGTTAAATACGGTTTAAGCGAGGAAGTTGCCGGCGACTATTACAGTTGGTTTTACTTTGCCATTTACGCCTTAGCGCTGGTAGGCGGTATGCTTGCCGACTGGAAAAAACAGTATAAGCTCATTATTCTTTTGGGCCAGATTATTATGTTTGCCGGATACGTATTAATAGCATTGCCGGGCATGTCATTATATGGTTCGTTGGCTGCATTGCTAATAATTTCGTTAGGCAATGGTTTCTTTAAAGGTAATTTGCAAGCAGTAGTTGGCCAGTTATACGACGACGAACGTTATTCAAAATTCCGCGATTCGGCATTTATGATTTTTTACATGGGTATCAATGTAGGAGCCTTCTTTGCACCTTTTGTGGCTACAGGTATTCGTAACTGGTGGCTTCAGACCAATGGTTTTTTGCACGACGGTAGTTTGCCGGCTCTTTGTCATCAAATGCTCAATGGTACACTAACCGATACTGCCAAGTTTGCCGAATTAGCCAATAATGCTACCATTAGTCAGGAGCCGGTGGCTAATCTTACAGTATTTGCCCAGCAGTATATTGATGTGTTCTCAAGAGGTTACAACTGGGCATTTGCAATAGCAGCCGGAGCCATGATAGTTTCGTTACTGGTATATATTTTATTTAATAAAACATTACCTAATAAATCTGTTGTAAAAGTTGAGAAAAAAATTGAAGAGCCGGGCAAAAGCAAGTTTGGTGGAAATGGTTTGGCTTTAGCCATCTCAATATTACTGATGGGAGCTACCGCTGTTCTTATCCAGTTTATTCCCGGCATCGATTTTAAATTTGGTATGGCCATAGGGCTTTTCGTAGCATTTATTTCATACATTTTCCAGATTTCGACCAAGGAAGAGCGCCCTCGTGTAACCTCCCTCATTTTTGTATTTGTGGTAGTTATTTTCTTTTGGATGTCGTTCCATCAAAACGGGCTTACATTAACATTCTTTGCCAGAGATTATACCGTAAAAGAAGTAGGACCATTTACCAACTTATTCTTTAACCTCAATTCAATTTTGAGCGTAATTACTACAGTAGCCGGTTTGTTGCTTGTTTTCCGAAGCAAATCTAAAATTCAAAGCAGAGTAACAGGAGGTGTGATGACTGTAGCAGCTGGTGCCCTCAGTTATTATTTCCTGACTACTTATGGCGAAAACAATCCTATTGCACCCGAAATTTTCCAATCGTTCAACCCATTGTTTATTGTGGCGTTAACACCTTTGGTGATGGGCTTTTTCACATATCTGAATAATAGAAATATCGAACCATCCACGCCCAAAAAGATTGGCTTTGGTATGATAATAGCTGCGTTGGGTTTTCTGGTTGTACTGATAGCATCGTTGGATGTGGTGTCGCCATATTTATTGGGTGGCAATACGGTTCCTGACTCTTCGCGCGTATCGCCTTACTGGCTTATGAGCAGCTATCTGATACTGACTGTAGCCGAATTGTTCCTGAGCCCAATGGGTCTGTCGTTTGTTTCCAAGGTAGCACCACCGCGCTTCCAGGGGCTGATGCAGGGCGGTTGGTTATTGGCTACCGCTGTTGGTAACAAATTGTTGTTTATTGGTAGTTTGCTTTGGGGACGTATCGACTTATATTTGTTATGGGGATTATTCTTTGTTTGTTGTCTTATCTCCGCAACATTTATTTTCAGTATGATGAAAAGACTTGAAAGAGCTACTAAATAATAAACTGAATTAAAACTTACTGTAACGGTTTTTTGATTGACTGTAAAAGTCTGCATTTCTAAAAGATACGGTCAGTATAAATATATTTTGAACAACCCCCGGTTGCAATTAGCATACCGGGGGTTGTTATTATTGAATACTTCCTGCACTGAAAATACTAATTTCATTACGCTTATTTTTCCATCTGATTGGCTGCTTCAACTAATCTGATAAACTCTCTGCGGTAACCATGCTCGTCATTATCCATGCCCGATTTGGCTAAGTCAATAACTTGCCGGTACGAAGCATTACCTTTAAAGTCGGAGTCGCGTAGCAGTTGTCCAAACATGGCTACAGCCGCCACAAAGCTGAAATCGCCTGTTAACGTCTTTTTTACGTCCGACGCCACTACCGGCATTTCAAGCTTAAGACTTGTATCGCTCTCAGGCTTCTTGTAGCGTAATTTTACATTGAGCAATTCATTGCTTATGCTTTTCTTCAACTCAGGTTTTTCGTTTTCTGTAGTCTGATATTTTAATTTATCCACACCGCCATATTTGTTTTCAACGCCAGCCGGGATAATTTCGTAAAGAGCCGTAACAGTATGTCCGGCACCCAGTTCGCCGGCATCTTTCGTATCGTCGTTGAAGTCTTCTTTGTTAAGCAGTCTGCTTTCGTATCCTACAAGTCTGTAAGCATTTACATAGGCAGGGTTAAATTCTACCTGAATTTTTACATCTTTAGCTACGGTGTACATGGTGCTGCCAAACTCATTAACCAACACTTTATTAGCTTCCTGAATATTATCAATGTAAGCATGATTTCCATTTCCTTTTTCGGCCAGAGTCTGTAATTTATTATCCTTATAGTTGCCCATACCATATCCCAAAGCAGTAAGATAAATACCTGTTTTACGTTTGGATTCTATCAGGTCTTCGAGCTCCGTTACCGACGAAACGCCAACATTAAAATCGCCATCGGTACACAATATAATGCGATTGTTACCACCTTTTATCAGATTTTTTTCGGCTATTTTGTAGGCCAGTTCTATACCCGCACCTCCGGCTGTAGATCCTCCGGCAGTAAGCTTGTCTAAAGCTTCGCGAATTTTCTGGCGGTCGGAACCCGGTGTGGATGGCAGCACTTCTCCGGCATTGCCGGCATATACCACCACCGACACCCGGTCTTTGTCGCGCAGGTTGTTTGCAAGCAGCTTCATCGACGATTTTACCAATCCCAGTTTGTTGGCGCTTTCCATTGAACCCGATACATCAATTAAAAACACCAGATTGGCTGCCGGAAGCTCATCGGACGGAATTTCTTTGGCCTTAACGCCAATGCGCACCAGCAGGTGTTTGTTGTTCCACGGACATTGGGCTGTTTCGGCTACCATATTTACAGGATGATTAGCTGTAGGTTCGGGATAATTATAGCTGAAGTAGTTCATCATTTCTTCAATACGCACCGCCTCTTTGTTGGGCATTTGTCCCTGATTAATCATACGGCGTACATTACTGTACGAAGCCGCATCCACATCTAAAGAAAAAGTGGAGAGCGCTTCACTGCTTACCGAAATAAAACGATTTTCTTTCATGGACGTATATTCCTCATTATCGGTATCCTGCAAATACACGTGTCTGTTCACCGGATAATTATTTGTATGGTTTACCATCACACCACTTACCATTGTGTTCATCTTTGGCGATGCACCAACCATCACACATTTGTCTTGTACCCCATAGCCTATAACTACCATTTCTTCCAATGTTTGCTCATTTTCAGCTAATTTTACGTTAAGTACACTTCCTGTAATTTTTATCTTCTGCGTAATGCACCCAATGTAGCTGAATACCAATGTCTTCCCTTTTGTGGTTTCAATCTTGTATTTCCCGTACATATCTGTAAAAGTACTATTGCTACTGCCTTTTTCTGATACTGATACCCCAACTAATACCTGATTGTTTTCGTCGGTAACTGTTCCTGTTACAGTAAGTTTTTCACTGTTGGCCGCCCAAGTTTGGCTCACAATTAGGCATAAAGCCATTAATAATCCTGATGCTTTCATATTTATTACTTTTTAATGTTTATCTGTTAGATGCAATAGGAAACAAAATTCCATAAACACGGATTTTTTTTTCTACTTTTGTGAAGATTATCAATGCCGAAAAAATAAGTATTTGAAATACAGACATAAAATATCGTTGCTTACTGATGAGGAATTACTCCGGATTTTTTCCGAAAGTAATGATATGCTGTATTTTGGTGAATTGTATAAACGCTATGTGCCTAAAACATACGGACTTTGCCTGAAATATCTGGAAGAAAAAGAAAAAGCGCAGGATGCTGTGATGGATATTTTTCAGAAACTTACCACTACGGTGCAACAGTACGAAGTGGAAAATTTTGGAACATGGCTTTATTCCGTGGCTAAAAATCATTGTTTGCAGTTGATCAGGAAAGAGAATCAAACAAAGTTTGTTAAAATAGAAGATGCTTTTGTGGAAAACGATGAGCTCTTTACTCTAACAGATAAGCAGAAGCCTGAAGAAGAATTGAATGCTCTGGAATATTGTATGGGTACATTGCCCGATGAGCAACGCCAGAGTATACGCTTGTTTTTTTACGAAGAACAATCTTATGCCGATATTGTTGAAACTACAGGTTATCAGCTGAGTAAGGTTAAAAGCTATATTCAGAACGGCAAAAGAAATCTTCGGATTTGCGTGCTGAAAGTGTTACAGAAGGGGTAAGTTTTTTTTAAGGAAGAAGAATCGGAGGCGGATAAGGAATTAAGATTTAGATTTATGTCGTTAAAAGATTACATACAAGGCAAAAGACATGGCAGGGATGCTCACAAACTGGAGCGTGAGGCCATGAACGACCCTTTTCTACAGGATGCTATAGATGGTTTTGATAGCGTTCAGGGGAATCATTTGCCTGTAATCGAACAACTTGAACAACGGATCGGGAAAAAAATAGCAGGCCGTAAACCCTCAGCCAGAATATGGTATATAGCAGCGGCAGCTTCGGTGGCGTTGCTTATCGGCATTTCGGTATTGTATAAGCCCCACAGTGATTGGGTGCAGCCAATTACTCAAAGCAGTATTGACAACAGCGTAATGGCGGATTCAATAGGGCAACAAAATAAAACGGACAGTGTGCAACAACAGCCTGTTACGCATGTGCCGCCGGCTGTTATTGCGCAGGCAAGAGTGCCCGATAGTCAACCGAAGGTAGCGGAGGAACTAAATGTTGCAGTGGCCGACCATATTGAGTTGCCCGCCGCAATGAGCGATAAGCAATATGCAGTTCCCGAATCTTTGTCGCAACAGGCTTCATCAGCAATTACTACAGTAGTACCTGGTCTGAGCCTGCAATCTATGGAAAAGCCCGAAACAACGACCATCAGTAATACAAGGTTGCTGGCGGCAGAAAACCCGCAGTTGAAAAGCAATAAGATATTCGGCCGGGTGCTCGACGAAAGTGGTATGCCGCTCATAGGAGTGAGTGTAAAGTACAAAAATGAGTACCAGAGCGCAACCACTGATCTGGAAGGAAATTTTGTATTGCCAGCTCCTAAGGAAAAGGAAGAGAAAATTCAGTTTTCGTACATTGGCTATCAGCAAAAGGAAGTTGCAGTAGCCGCCGATAGTACTGTGGTAAAGCTTGTTCCCAATGATTTGGCACTGAACGAAGTAGTGGTGATAGGTTACGGAGTGCAGAAAAAATCAGGGCTTACAGGCGCTGTACGTAAAAAGGATGCAGCTGTGGGTGTGGGTATGAAAATGAAAAATGAATTTGGCGAAAAAGAATTTAGAAAATACTTCAACGATAATAGATTACGATACTTGTGCGATGGTAATGAGGCTACCGTTAGGGCTATGTTTGAGATAGACCCAAGCGGCAAGCCTATCAATATAAGAATAATAAAATGTGATTGCGAAGAACTTGAAGCGGAGTTTTTACGTTTGATAAGCAGTTCGCCCTTGTGGACTAAAACCGGAGAAAAAGTGACGCTGAAAATTCAGTTGAAATAACCGGTTGATTTTTGTATCTTTGCAAACTTTCTTATAACCATATGCATACACAAATTCAGTTAATACTTACACCGGAGCAAGCCGAAAAAAAAGATCTTTTGCTCAGGGCGGTTGCCGATAAGCTAAATGTTGGCGCCGAACGGATAACCCTTATACAGACGCTAAAAAAGTCGATTGATGCGCGCTCGTTTCAGCCCAAAATAAATATTACCCTATCGGTTTATGTCGATGAAAAAGCACCGGCAGTTTCTCATTACGAACCATTTAATTACCAATCGGTAGCCGATAAAAAGCCGGTACTGGTTATTGGTGCAGGCCCATCAGGTTTGTTTGCCGCACTTAAGCTTATAGAGTTGGGACTAAGGCCTATAGTGATAGAGCGCGGTAAAAAAGCACAGGAGCGCAAAAGCGACATAGCGCAACTTAACCTGCAAAAATCATTTAATCCGGAATCCAACTATTGTTTTGGTGAGGGAGGAGCCGGAACTTTTTCGGACGGTAAGTTATACTCCCGTTCCAAAAAAAAGGGCAATGTACAACGGGTTTATGAAATATTTCATTACCATGGAGCCGCCGACGAAATATTGTACGAAGCGCATCCGCATATTGGGTCGGACAAACTGCCCGAGATTGTAGGTAATATAAGCAATACCATAACAAGCTGTGGAGGCGAAATCCATTTTGAGGAAAAACTTACCGAAATTATTATTGAGAACAATGCCGTAAAAGGATGTAAAACCCATTTAGGAAATACTTATCAGGCCGATGCATTGATATTGGCTACTGGTCATTCGGCTCACGATATATTTGAGTTGCTGCATTCGCAGGGCATAGCGCTTGAAGCTAAAGGATTTGCGATGGGAGTACGCGCTGAGCATCCGCAATCGCTGATTGATAGTATTCAGTACCATAGCAGGGAGCGTAACGAATATCTGCCTGCAGCCAGTTATAGTCTGGTGGAGCAGGTAAATGATCGTGGCGTTTACTCTTTCTGTATGTGTCCCGGCGGGCGCATTGTTCCGGCAGGAACGTCGGATAATGAGATAGTTGTAAACGGTATGTCGGCCTCTAAACGAAATTCTCCTTTTGCCAATTCAGGTATCGTGGTCGAAATTCAACCGCAGGATATTCCCGAAGAGTTTAGAGAATATGGCGTGCTGGCCGGACTTCGTTTTCAGCAGTATCTTGAGAATCTGGCTTATAAGAACAATGGTGGTCGTGGACAAACAGCACCGGCTCAGCGCTTGGTCGACTTTGTTCGCGGACGCTTGTCGGCCGATCTTCCTGAATGCTCGTATATGCCGGGCATCATATCCTCGCCCATGCATTTCTGGCTGCCCGAAATTATTTCATCGCGACTGCGCGAAGCATTTAAACAGTTTGACAGAAAGATGAAAGGATACCTGACCAACGAGGCAGTAGTAGTAGGTGTGGAAACCCGCTCTTCGTCGGCCGTACGTATTCCCCGCGACCCCGAAACAAATCAGCATGTTGATATACATGGACTGTTTCCGGCAGGCGAGGGTTCAGGATACTCAGGCGGTATCACATCATCGGCCATCGATGGCGAAAATGCTGCGGTAGCAGTAGCCAAAATGCTTCTTGCAGAGTAGGTTTACTTGACAACAAACAAATAATAACGGACATCTAAAGCCTTAGGTTTGAAATTTTGACAATAACTACCAAGGTTGATTTGCAGGCTGTTATATCACTATCTTTTCTTGTAACTATCAAAAAAAATATTCAATTGAATGAGAAATAAAAAAGGACTTCCGCCAAAAACAGGCGGCGATACAAAACTAAAAGTAAAAGAACGTTCAGAACTGATGGATTTTCTTTTGTCTAAAATGGGAGGGATGAGCCGTAGCTCGGTGAAATCGCTGCTCGCGCACCGACAGGTGTACGTGAATGGAAAAATTGAAACGCTTTTCAACTTAGAGCTGAAGCCCAACGATATAATAACAGTAAGCAGTGCCCGGGGTAATACCGAACTGGTTCACCCGAGGCTAAAGATTATTTACGAAGATCAGTACCTGATTGTAGTAGAAAAAAAGGAAGGTTTGCTTACAGTTAGCACTGGTAAAAACGACGAAACAACAGCATTCTCCATTCTGAAAACACATGTGAAGAAGAGTTCTCCCCGGAATCGCATTTATGTAGTTCACCGGCTCGATCGCGAAACTTCGGGTGTTATCATGTTTGCCAAGTCGCGTGATGTACAGCTTTTTCTTCAGGAAAACTGGCATCGTATTGTAACCAAACGTGTTTACGTAGCTCTGGTAGAGGGAATGGTAGAAAAAGAATCGGATACGATTGTATCGTGGCTTACCGAAAATGAAAAGTCGCTCAAGATACATTCAAGTAGTGTAGATAACGGTGGTCAGCAGGCAGTTACGCATTACCGGCGTGTGAAAGCCAACGACAAATATTCTCTGCTCGAAATTGAGCTCGAAACCGGTCGAAAGAATCAAATACGCGTTCACATGCAAGGCATTGATCATCCGATAGTAGGCGACAGAAAGTATGGTTCGGACGATTTGACATTGGGAAGGGTAGGGCTGCATGCCCGTATTTTGGCCTTTATCCATCCTGAGTCACGTAAGGAAGTGAAATTTGAAACGGCAGTACCCCGTAGTTTTTTATCGGTATTTCATTAGCCCCCCAAAAATATCTTATTATGAGTAAGTGAGGAAGTCTGTCCAACGGTCTTCCTCATTTTTTTTTGCGTAATTTGAAGCCACGCGTAAAAAGCATTTTTTTACGAGAAACGTAACATTCTGCACTAAAAAACTGTGCTTTATGTATCTTTTTTGCTTATCCTTTTCGGTTAAATTGAATAAAAATTAACTGCCATAGTAGTTATATTTTAATAGCCATTGAGTAAGATTATCATTCCGGGTTTTATTTCTTAAAATGTAGGTGGACATGGGCTTAATGTAATATTGTAAAAACGATTTAAGGGGATATTAGTTTAATTTTATTATTTATAAAATAAATTTGCAGAAAAGTGCATTTACAAAGTAAAAAATTATATTTTTGTATTTAGATTATCAAAATAATAATAAAAGATTCTGAATGCATAAAAAACAGAAAAGCAGGTTCTGTTCTTTCCAATTCAGTGCTTTATAAAAACTGCTTAATTAACCTTTAAATGTATTTTAGTATGAAACGGAACTGCATTTCCTTTTTTTTGTGCTTTTTCGCATTAGCTGGAGTTTTTGCTCAGGAATTCAGCAATAAGTATGGAAAAATCACTAATGATGAACTAAACCTTAAACAGTATGCAAAAGACACGAGCGCTGTGGCTGTAGTTATTTACGACGATGGTTACACAGCGTATGATGTTTTGAATGGCTCGTTAGTTTTAAATACTGATTATTCAAAAAAAATAAAGATATTGAAACAGGAAGGGGTTGATGAGGCTAACATCACAATTCCGTATTATTACAAATCACCTTCAGAGCGCGATAATATTTCGGGCATTGAGGCTGTATCTTATAATCTTGAAAACGGCAAGGTGGTGAAAACCAAGCTTGAAAAGAAAAACATCTTCGACGAAGAGTATAACAGCCGAACGCACAGAATCAAATTCTCGATTCCAAATGTAAAAGCAGGAAGTGTGATAGAGGTAAAATTTCGTAAAGGAAGCAGTCAGGTTTACAGTCTCGATAACTGGGGCATTCAGGGCGACATACCGGTTATAACCAGTACTTATGAGGTGAAAATTCCTGAATATCTTCAGTTTAATATCGAGACCAGAGGATATGAACATGTAGATGTGGCAGAGGTGCCGGATAATCAGAGTTTTAACCTTGGAGTTTCAAGCTCAGGAGCTCCTAATGTTATAAATTGTACATGCCGCAGGCTCAAATTTACGGCTAAAGATGTTCCTGCCCTGAAGGACGAAAAATTTGTATGGTGTGTTTCTGATTTTCTTTCGGCCGTTCGCTTCGAATTAAAAGCCACAAACTTTCCAAACCAGTTCTATAAGCCTTACAGTCAGACCTGGGACGATTTAGAAAAAACTATCAAAAACGATACTGATTTTGGTTCCAATATTAAGATGTCGAACCCCTACAAAGATGAAACAAAAGCTTTGCTTGCCGGTTTGACTGACGAAAAGCAGAAAATTGAAAGTATATATAGTTTTGTGAAAAAGAACATTAACTGGAACGAAAGTTATTCTTTTTCAGGAAATAAGGCTAAGGAAGCGGTTAAAAATCGCACAGGCGACAACGGGCAGATAAATATCGTACTGCTCAGCATGCTGAAGGACGCTGGCATCAAGGCATTTCCGGTTTTTGTGAGTCGTCGTAGCCGGGGACGTTTACCTTACACCTTTCCGTCGTACGAGATGCTAAATACCTTTGTAGTAGCGGCGCGTACCTCGGACGGTAAAACGTACTACATGGATGGCTCGGCGGTAGATGGCGGACTGAATATGCTTCCTGTTGATTTATTGGTGGACCGTGCTCGGGTTTTTGATGATAATGAGTCCGAAAAATGGGTAAATCTTAGTGCATTATCCCGCAGTCAGCAAATTTACAATATCTCTACCGATTTAGATAAAGATGGCAACCTGAGCGGAAGCGTAACTTCGATGTACACGTACCAGAATGCTTATAAGTATAAAGAAAAGTTTAGGAAAGCCAAAGATTCAACCGAGTTTGTGGAAAAGCTTCAGGAAATGGAGCATCTTACAATCAACGAATTTAAAACTGAGGGTCGCGAACCGATGTCGAATTCGGTAAAAGAGAATTTTACGTTTACCAAAACCAACGACGGCTCCACCGACTTTATTTACTTAAATCCTCTTATTGTTAGTCATATCAACGAAAACTTATTTACGCAGGTTGATAGAAAGCTTCCGGTAGAATTTGAATATCCGGTAACTTTAATAATATCTTCCAATATAAAAATACCTGAAAATTATCAGGTGGCCGAGTTACCCAAATCTACAAGAATTACGTTGAACGACAATTGTAAATTAACGTATTACATTACGCAAAACGGCAATCAGATTTCGGTAAACTATAAATACGAAATGAATCAAATTATTTTTCCGGTGTCTGACTACGAGCATCTGAAAGCATACTTTGGCCAGTTAGCTACTAAAAATCAGGAAATGATAGTTTTAAAAAAAATATAAAATTGCTAAACGAGTAAGAACATGACGGTTCACCAAAGAGGGTGAAAATCTGTCATGTGAGTTCCACATGGCAACTAATTTTTAAAAAAAAAGAACGCATGAAACGAGCATGAATACGAGTATTCACCAAAGACAGTGAAAATTTAATATGCGAGTTCCATACGACCTTTAAAAAAACAATTATTACGTATGAAAATAAGAAAACAAATACTGCTTTTGTTTACGCTCTCGATGTTTACGGTTTTAAAAGCGGCCGAAGTGAAGCCTGAATATGCTGTGTTTCTTATACCCGATTCGCTTAAAAAAGAAGCTTATATGGTGGTGAGGAGCTCAACAAGCTCTTTTGAGTATAAGTCGGCAAATGCGGGTGTATACAAAGCTACAGAAGTA